>CBFHTU010000019.1:0-51158 GCA_965658825.1 Yoonia sp. | reverse complement strand
TTCGGCTCTGCAATCTGCGCCATCCGGGCGAGTTGTAAACATCGGCCTCGGACGCTTTTTGATGCAGCCCCGATCCATACCCGTCTTGCACAGCAGGCGAGGCACTCGCCGCCATCCCCGCAGCACCAAAGCCCCCCCCGTAAAGGCCGGGAGGCGTCAAAACCTCCACATGCTCTTCTGGCAATTCGTCAATAAACCGCGATGGCATCGCCGATTGCCACTGGCCATACACCCTGCGGTTCGCCGCAAAGGATATCGTACAAAGCGCCTCGGCCCGCGTGATCCCCACATAGGCCAAGCGGCGCTCCTCTTCGAGCCCCTTCAACCCGCTTTCATCCATTGAGCGCTGACTTGGAAACAGCCCGTCTTCCCAGCCGGGCAAAAATACCGCAGGAAACTCCAAACCCTTGGCCGCGTGCAGCGTCATAATCGACACTTTCTCGCCCTGCTCCTCGGTCTCGTTATCCATGATCAGGCTGACGTGTTCCAAGAACCCTTGCAGGTTCTCGAAATTCTCCAGCGCCTTCACCAATTCCTTCAGGTTCTCCAGCCGCCCCGGCGCCTCTGGCGTCTTATCGTTTTGCCAAAATCCGGTGTAGCCGCTCTCATCAAGTATCATCTCGGCCAGCTCAACATGGGTATCCGCCTCGGCCATAACCTGCATATGCCAGCGGTCCAGGCCCTGCACCAAAAGGGTCAACTCTTTCAGGCCCTTGCCGCCCAACAGCTTGCCCTCGCAAACCATGCGCGCGCCCTCAATCAGGTTCACGCCATTCTCGCGCGCCATGCGCTGGATGGTTTGCACCGCCTTGTCACCAAGCCCGCGTTTAGGCGTATTCACAATCCGCTCGAACGCCAGATCATCGTCTTGTGACACAGCCAGCCGGAAATAGGCCATCGCATCGCGGATTTCCAACCGCTCATAGAATCGCGGCCCGCCAATCACGCGGTACGGCAAGCCAATCGTCAGAAACCTGTCCTCAAAGGCGCGCATCTGATGTGAGGCGCGCACCAAAATCGCAATGTCATCAAGGCCCATCTTGTCCATCTGCCGCGTGCCGCGCTGCAAGGCCTCGATCTCTTCACCGATCCAGCGCGCCTCTTCCTCGCCGTCCCAATGGCCAATCAAACGGACCTTCTCACCCTCCTCGCGGTCGGTGAACAAGGTCTTGCCAAGCCGCCCCTTATTGGCTGCAATCACCCCCGAAGCTGCGGCCAGAATATGCGGCGTCGAGCGGTAATTCTGCTCCAGACGCACCACAACCGCGCCCGGAAAATCCTTCTCGAAGCGCAAGATGTTACCCACTTCCGCCCCGCGCCAGCCGTAGATCGACTGATCATCATCACCCACGCAACAGATATTCTTGTGCTGGGCGGCCAGCAGACGCAGCCACAAATACTGCGCCACGTTGGTATCTTGATACTCGTCGACGAGGATGAATTTAAAGCGGCGCTGGTATTGGTCGAGCACATCCTGATGGGTCTGAAAAATCGTCAGCATATGCAGCAGGATATCGCCAAAATCGACGGCATTCAGATCGCGCAAGCGGCTCTGATAGGCCGCATAAAGCTCGATCCCCTTATGATCAAACGCACCGCTATCGGCCACAGGCACTGCCGTCGGCACGAGTGCGCGATTCTTCCAGCCGTCGATGATCCCCGACAACATCCGCGGCGGCCAGCGTTTCTCATCAATGTCCGCCGCAATGATCAATTGCTTCATCAAGCGTATCTGGTCGTCGGTATCCAGAATCGTGAAATTCGACTTCAACCCGACCAATTCCGCATGACGGCGCAAGAGTTTCGCACAAACCGAATGGAACGTGCCGAGCCATGGCATCCCCTCCACCGCCTCGCCCATCATGCGGCCAATGCGGGTCTTCATCTCGCGGGCGGCCTTATTGGTAAACGTCACCGCCAATATCTCGTGCGGGCGCGCCGTGCCCGTGGCCAACAAATGCCCGATCCGCGTGGTGAGCGCCTTGGTCTTGCCGGTGCCCGCCCCCGCCAGCATCAAGACAGGGCCATGCATGGCCTCCACCGCCTCGCGCTGCGCAGGGTTCAACCCCTCCAGATACGGCGCAGCACGGCCAACCATCGCGCGTTGGCTCAAGGGAACAGCGGCCGCAAAGGCCTTATCTTCAGAATATCCAGTCATAGCGCGAAAGCTAAACTGAAACGGGCCACAGGAAAAGCCCTTGTTCCACTATTGTTCCGGCATCATCACCAGAAAGATTCCCCGCGGCACAATTGGCACGTAAAAACCAAATCCTCCGCACCCAGCCGCGCGCATAGCACAGCGCTTTTCCTGATCACCTTCGTCTTTGCCGCCGTCACATGGAGTGTCGCCAGCTACCTTTATCGCGGCTTTGACATCGACCGGACAGACACCGGCATCACCGGGCCCTCAACCTACCAGCGGCTCCCATTCAGACCCAAGCCCGCCTGCTTTCCATGTCCTTATCAAACTCCCGCCGGAGGCTCCAACCCTGCCCAAGCCCCACCCGCCGGCGTTCAGCGCCCCGCCCGCGGCACGCGGCGCCGTAGGCGCAATCTGCCCTTTCCAAACGCGCAAGCTTGGCTAAAGTGGCGCTATGACACATCATAATCGCTACCCCGCCATCAGTGATCTCAAGGCCCGCGCAAAACTGCGGATTCCCCATTTCGTATGGGAGTATCTCGACAGCGCCACGGGCGTTGAGGCCACACAGGCACGCAACAGAACGGCCCTCGACAAAATTCGGTTCCATCCCTCGATCTTGCACGGCGAATTCACCCCAGATCTGACGACAACCTTCCTCGGCAAATCCTATCCACTGCCCATTGGCATTGCGCCCGTTGGTATGTCGGGGTTGATCTGGCCCGAGGCGGAAAAGCTTCTGGCCCGCACAGCCGCCGCCGAAGCCATCCCCTACGGTCTCTCCACCGTCGCCACCCAAACACCCGAAGACCTCGCCCCCTACATCGGTAATCAGGGTTGGTTCCAGATCTACCCGCCGCGCGACGCGGAGATCCGCGCCAACATGCTCGCGCGCGCACGCGATGCCGGATTCCAGACGCTTGTGATGACCGTCGATGTGCCTGTGGCTTCTCGGCGCGAACGGCAAACGCGTGGCGGCTTGCAACAACCGCCAAGGCTCACGCCGCGCCTTGCCTTGCAAGCGGCCCGCTGCCCCGCTTGGCTCATGGGGATCCGCAAAACCGGTATGCCACGTATGAAGCTGATGGACAGCTACGCGACCCAAACCTCTGCCCTGCCCTCGACCCAGCATGTAGGCTACCTGCTCAGGACATCACCCGATTGGGACTATGTGCAAAAATTGCGCGACGCTTGGGACGGACCGCTGATCATCAAAGGCGTGAGCCGCCCCGAGGACGCAACCGCCCTGCAAAAGGCTGGCGTCGATGCGCTTTGGGTCTCCAACCACGCAGGCCGGCAATTCGATGGCGGTTTGGCCACGATCGAAACCCTACCAGAAGTCCGCGCCGCCACCACTTTGCCTCTCATCATGGACAGCGGCATTGAGGGCGGCCTCGACGTGATCCGTGCACTCGCTTTGGGCGCTGATTTCGTCATGCTGGGCCGCGCATTCCATTACGGGCTTGGCGCCTTGGGGGCCGCGGGCCCCGCCCATGTGCTCGACATCTTGCGGCAGGATATGATCGCCAATATGGGACAAATCGGTGCCAAATCACTCGCGGACTTGAAAACGCGACTCGTCGATCAAGAAGTCTGAGCGCAGGTTAATCGGTCAACTTAGCTGAAATTGGGAAAACAATTTCCCGTTAGCGCCTGACAATTCGGCACATGTTCCCCGTTAACGCTAACATACACCCAATACTACCTGTTTACGTCTCGAAACTTTATCCCTAACAATGCTGCATCTGCACAATGCTCGGGAGATGCACCATGGCCGACTTCAAGAAAATCCTGATTGCCAATCGCGGCGAAATCGCCATCCGTATCATGCGGGCGGCCAATGAAATGGGCAAAAAGACGGTGGCGGTCTATGCCGAAGAGGACAAACTCGGCCTGCACCGTTTCAAGGCTGATGAGGCCTACCGGATCGGCGAGGGCCTTGGCCCCGTCGCCGCCTATCTGTCGATCGAGGAAATTATCCGCGTCGCCAAAATGTCAGGCGCGGACGCAATCCATCCCGGTTACGGGCTGCTCTCCGAGAACCCCGACTTTGTGGACGCCTGCACTGCGGCTGGCATCACCTTTATCGGCCCAAAGGCGAAAACCATGCGCGAGTTGGGCGACAAGGCCTCCGCACGCCGCGTGGCGATCGAAGCGGGCGTGCCTGTGATCCCCGCGACCGAGGTTTTGGGCGATGACATGGAGGCCATCAAGAAAGAGGCGGCCGCCGTTGGCTACCCGTTGATGCTCAAGGCATCTTGGGGCGGCGGCGGTCGCGGCATGCGCCCGATCATGAAAGAATCGGAACTTGAGGAAAAAGTCCGCGAGGGCCGTCGCGAGGCCGAAGCCGCATTCGGCAACGGCGAAGGCTACCTTGAGAAAATGATCATGAAGGCCCGTCACGTCGAGGTCCAGATCTTGGGCGACAGCCACGGCCAGATTTATCACCTGTGGGAACGCGACTGCTCGGTACAGCGCCGCAACCAAAAGGTCGTCGAGCGTGCCCCTGCCCCCTATTTGTCGGAAACCCAGCGCGAGCAAATCTGTAATCTTGGCAAAAAAATCTGTCAGCATGTGAACTACGAATGCGCAGGCACGGTCGAATTCCTGATGGATATGGACAGCGGCGAATTCTTCTTCATCGAGGTCAACCCGCGCGTTCAGGTGGAACATACTGTCACCGAAGAGGTCACAGGCATCGACATCGTGCGCGCCCAAATCCTGATCGCCGAGGGCAAATCCATCGTAGAGGCCACTGGCTGTGCCTCGCAATACGATGTCAAACTTGACGGCCACGCCCTGCAATGCCGCGTCACCACGGAAGACCCGCAAAACAACTTCATCCCCGACTATGGCCGCATCCAGATGTATCGCTCGGCCACGGGACCAGGCATCCGTCTTGACGGCGGCACCGCCTATTCTGGCGCCGTGATCACCCGCTTCTACGACTCGCTGCTGACCAAGGTCACCGCCCGCGCGCCAACCCCCGAAATGGCCATCGCCCGCATGGACCGCGCCCTGCGCGAGTTCCGTATTCGCGGCGTGTCGACCAACATCGCCTTCGTGGAAAACCTGCTCAAGCACTCGACCTTCCTGAACAATGAATACCACACGAAATTCATCGACGAGACACCTTCGCTCTTTGACTTCAAAAAGCGCCGTGACCGTGCGACCAAAATCCTGACCTATATCGCCGATATCACCGTGAACGGGCATCCCGAAACCGCAGGGCGCGCAGGCCCGCACGCCGACGTCAAATTGCCACGCCCACCGGTGAAGCCGACCCTTGAGGTGCCCGCCGGCACCCGCACCCTGCTTGACGCCAAAGGCCCGGATGCCGTCGTCGCTTGGATGAAAAAGCAAAAACAACTGCTGATCACCGACACGACGATGCGCGACGGGCACCAATCCCTGCTCGCGACCCGCATGCGCTCTATCGACATGATCGGCGCGGCCCCCGCCTATGCCGCGAATATGAGCCCGCTATTCTCGGTTGAATGCTGGGGCGGCGCGACCTTTGATGTGGCCTACCGCTTTTTGCAAGAATGCCCGTGGCAGCGCCTGCGCGACATCCGTGCGCATATGCCCAATATTATGACGCAAATGCTGCTGCGCGCCTCTAACGGGGTGGGCTATACCAACTACCCCGACAACGTCGTACGGGCCTTTGTGGCGCAAGCCGCAACTTCGGGCGTCGACGTCTTCCGCGTCTTCGATTCACTCAACTGGGTCGAAAACATGCGCGTCGCGATGGATGCTGTCGTCGAATCGGGCAAAATCTGCGAAGGTACGATCTGCTACACAGGTGATATGCTCGACCCTGCGCGGTCCAAATACGACCTGAAATACTATGTCGGTATGGCCAAAGAGCTGGAAGCCGCGGGCGCCCACGTTCTGGGCCTCAAAGACATGGCAGGCCTGTTGAAGCCCGCTGCGGCCACGGCGCTGATCACCGCGCTGAAGAATGAGGTTGATCTGCCGATCCACTTCCACACGCACGACACGTCTGGCGCGGCCATCGCGACCGTGCTTGCTGCCTCTGCTGCTGGCGTCAATGTGGTCGATGCGGCGATGGACGCATTCTCGGGCAACACGAGCCAGCCAACGCTTGGTTCTATCGTGGAGAGCCTCAAAGGGTCCGACCGCGACACAGGCCTCGACGTGCGTGCGATCCGCGAAATCTCCAACTACTTCGAGCAAGTCCGCGAGCACTACGCAGCTTTCGAGAGCGGGTTACAAGCCCCCGCTTCCGAGGTCTACCTGCACGAAATGCCCGGCGGGCAGTTCACCAACCTCAAGGCGCAAGCCCGCTCGCTCGGCTTGGAAGACCGCTGGCACGAGGTGGCACAGACCTATGCCGACGTGAACCAGATGTTTGGAGATATCGTGAAAGTCACGCCCTCCTCCAAGGTCGTTGGCGACATGGCCCTGATGATGGTATCCCAAAACCTGACGCGCGCCCAAGTCGAAGACCCAAAGATCGACGTGGTCTTCCCTGACAGCGTGATCGACATGATGAAAGGTTCGCTCGGCCAACCCCCCGGCGGCTGGCCTGCCGCAATCCAGAAGAAAATCCTCAAAGGCGAGAAAGCCTCGACCGACCGCCCGGGCGCGCATCTGCCCGCCGTCGATCTGGGAGCGACCCGTGCCGATTTGTCCAAGCAACTCGAAGGGCGCAAGATCGACGACGAGGACCTCAACGGCTACCTGATGTATCCCAAGGTTTTCCTTGATTATATGGGCCGCCACCGGACCTACGGCCCCGTGCGCACCCTGCCGACCAAGACGTTCTTTTACGGCATGCAGCCCGCCGATGAGATCAGCGTCGAAATCGATCCGGGCAAGACGCTTGAAATCCGCTTGCAAGCGGTTTCCGAGTTCAACGAGGACGGCGAGGTCAAAGTGTTCTTTGAGCTTAACGGCCAGCCGCGCACCATCCGCGTGATGAACCGCGCGGCTACCGCCACCAAGATCAGTCGCCCCAAGGCTGAAGCCGGCAACGCCAACCACATCGGCGCGCCCATGCCCGGCGTGGTCGCCACCGTCGCGGCCACGGTCGGCAAGGCCGTCAAAGAGGGCGACCTCCTGCTGACCATCGAGGCGATGAAAATGGAAACAGGCATCCACGCCGAACGCGACGCCGTGATCAAAGCGGTGCACGTGCAAGCAGGTAGCCAGATCGACGCCAAAGACCTGCTGATCGAGCTGGAATAAGGAAAACGGGCCTTCGCGCCGACCGCGTGAAGGCCCGTTTGAAGCACAAATTTAGCAAAACTGCGTGACGGATTGTGGTCAACTTTGAGTTTGGGGCTTTGCCTTGCAGAAACATTTCGGGTGGATTTAATGATAGGCGTGCCGTGCGACCTGTTTTAATGTGCTGCCCAACATGAAGCCTTGACGACTTTTTTCGCCCTCTCCAACGGCAAGGCCCGGAGCAATTGAAAGATCGGGCATTGCTTGAAGTGTTTGCATTGGTGGGCCGCAAATCATAACGCTCGCAACGGTTCCGTCATACGCGAGCGCATGGACGGCACGGATTTGCTGACTGAGACAATATATTTTGTGACGCCTGCGCGAGAGTGTGGTGTCGTCGGAATAGGGCGCCTTGGCAAGTCTGGGACACGACGTATATGGACTTGATAACGCCGCCTGAGGAGGGGGAATGGCTCAAAACCCCAAGGGGCCAGTCATCTCTGGCCTGACGGTTAGTAAGGGTAAGCTTTGGCCTGCTTTACGGCGTCGAGGTCGTTTGAGATGCGTTGATATGAACGCACCACGTTCGATGAGCTGGAGGGTATTCTTGGCATCAGCCGCGATGATCCTGCGGGTAACGTGAGCGGGTTGAACAAAATAACTTAGCTTATAATGGGTCGGGTTGCGCTGACCATGTGAAACCACCGCCGCAGAACGGGCTTTGGCGCTTTTGGGTCGCAGCGGACCAAAACCAATCTACCCTCTCCCCCCGTTTTCCGTTACCCACAAGAAAACAAAAGAGGTCAAACCATGCGCCATTTTCCCCGTTCAACCCTCATCGCCCTGCTTTTCCTTGCGGGCTGTGGCGGCTTGCCCATCGACCGCACGACTGTGCAGGGGACAGGGCCGGATGACCTGTTGAAGCTCCGTGCGGGTCCAGGGCTTGGCTATAACGTGATTTTGGGGCTCCCCGACGGGACCGCCCTTAACCGCCGCTCATGCGTGACGGAAGTCGGGCAGCTTTGGTGCGAGGTCTCGCTTGCCGATGCGCCGCGGATTACGGGCTATGTCTCTGCAGATTACCTTTCGGCCCGCTAAGCTCTTACCGATTGCTATCAATCCAGCGCGACAGCAAATCCTTGTCCTTGAAATACTCGTCAGGCACCTGACGCCGCTTGATCATTGCGATCCGCTCGGCGTAGGCCACCTGCTTCGAGGACGGGCGCCCGTCGCTTTGCGCAGGGCGCGCCTGTGCTTGGGTTTGAATCCAAACACTCAACTTGCGCCGATCCACCCGCAGTTCCTGCGGCAAAGGCACATGATTACGCAACGATAACGTCCGCGCAAATGACAGCTGCTTTTGTGTTGGTGGGAGACGGGTCTGCTCCATTTTAGAACCTCGCAACATTGATAGTTACAACTTAGAACAAAAAGAGAACACTGTCAAGAAATATGCGAATATGTCCCGTGTCAGGGATGTCTTTGGGGCAATCCGCGACGAACACGCGACAGAATCACCCCATCGCCCCTGCCCTGCGACCACTTACCCGATGGCGTATTAACACTGCGTTGCCAGCGCCACGGTCTTCGCGCAAGATCAGCGAAACAACCGGGGGCAGGAATGACCAAAATCATCGTCATGACCGACATTCACATCACAAAAAGACGCCATAAAATCATAGGTCTAGACCCGTTTTTGCGGTTCCAGAAGGTCTATGGCGCGGCACTTCGAGATCACCCTGACGCGGCGCTCGTCATCCTGATGGGCGACCTTACACACCACGGAAAAACCATTCAATACCAGCGCCTTAGGGATTTACTGCATGACTGCCCGATCCCTGTCCTGCCGATGCTTGGCAATCATGATATCCGCGAGAACTTTCGTGAGGTGTTCACGGATGCACCCGCCGACGGTGCAGAATTCGTCCAGAAAATCATCGACTTACCCAATCACCGTCTGATCACCCTTGATACCAAAGACGGCCCCTTTGGGCATCATGCCGGTCGCCTTTGTGTTGCCCGTATGGACTGGCTCAGGGCGGCTCTGGCAAGTGCAGATGGTCGTATTCCCCTTGTTTTCATGCACCACCCGCCCTTCAAAACCGGCATTATCGGGATGGACAATATCAACCTTGAGAATGGCGACGCGGTCCTTGACCTGCTGGCACAACACCCGCGTGCACATCTATTCTGCGGGCATATTCATCGCACGATTTCAGGCAGCACGCGCGGTGTTGCCTGGACAATGTTCAAAAGCCCCTGCCACCAAGGCGTCCTTGATTTGCAGGACCCCGACTCATCGCTCTCCATCGACGAGCCCGGGGCATATGGTCTGCTTCTTCTCGCCCCCGACGGCGTGGTCGCGCATAGCCAAGACGTCGGATTTACCCATGAAATTCAAAGGGATTCCGGCTCCGCCACACATTAATTTCGAAAAAATGCACGAACCCGCTTTTTTGCTCTTGCGGCTCACCGCAACTCTTTCTAAATACCCCCTACGAAACGGATGCGGGCGTAGCTCAGGGGTAGAGCATAACCTTGCCAAGGTTAGGGTCGAGAGTTCGAATCTCTTCGCCCGCTCCAGTTTCGAAACAAAAGGCCGCTCAGAAATGAGCGGCCTTGTTTGTTTTTAGCCCTCCATGCGGCGCTCGATGTCCGCACCTCATGCTTGCGCGTCAGGCTGACCGCCCCCCTAAGAGCGCTAACTTTTCACACAGTCGGAAACAAACCCTGCTCAGACACTTGGCGCACCTGCCCCTGCCCCCTATAAGCGCAGCAAATAGCTTTCGGAGATAGCCATGCGCAGCGCAACAATCACCCGTAAAACCGCCGAGACCGATATCACCGTCACGCTCGATCTGGATGGCACTGGCGTTTATGACAATCAGACGGGCGTTGGGTTCTTTGACCACATGCTGGACCAGCTTTCACGCCACGCGCTCATTGACATGAGGGTACGCGCGTCGGGCGATCTGCACATCGACGACCACCACACCGTCGAGGATGTGGGCATTGCCATCGGGCAAGCCCTGACCCAAGCTATGGGCGACAAGAAGGGGATCGTGCGCTACGGCTCTTGCCACCTTGCAATGGATGACGCGCAGGTCCGCTGCGCGCTTGATCTCTCCGCCCGCCCCTATCTGATCTGCAACCTTGAACTGCCCTTTGGCAAAATCGGCACATTCGACACCGAACTCGTGCGAGAATTTTTCCAAGCGCTCAGCACCCATGGCGGCATCACCTTGCATATCGACAAGTTGCACGGCTTCAACGCACACCACATCGTCGAGGCCGCGTTTAAAGCTGTGGCGCGCGCGCTGCGTGACGCGCTTGAGACCGACCCACGAAAGGCTGACGCCATCCCATCGACCAAAGGCATGCTATGACAACGGTTCTTGTCGATTACGATAGCGGCAACCTGCACTCCGCGCAAAAGGCCTTCGAGCTGATGGCGAAAGAGGAAAACGCCGGCCCCGTCGTCGTGACCTCCGACCCTGACGTGGTGGCAAAAGCCGACCGCATTGTCTTGCCGGGCGACGGCGCCTTCCCGCATTGCAAGAGCGAGCTGTTCGGCCGCACCGCACTGGCAGAAGCGATCATTGACGCAGTGACACTTCGCGCCGTGCCGTTCATGGGCATTTGCGTCGGCATGCAAATGCTGGCGACTACGGGCCACGAATACGAGGAAACGGCAGGCTTTGGCTGGATTGCAGGCGATATCCGCAAGATTACACCCTCGGACCCCGCCCTCAAAGTGCCGCATATGGGCTGGAACGACCTGATCATCGACGTGCCGCACCCTGTGCTGGACGGCATCGCAACGGGCGAGCATGCCTATTTCGTGCATTCCTATGCGATGGAGGTCGCCAATCCGGCCGAGCGGCTGGCCCATGTGGAATATGGTGGTGACATTACGGCTATCGTCGGGCGTGACAATATCATTGGCGTGCAGTTCCACCCTGAAAAAAGCCAGCACGCAGGGCTGCGCATGATTGGCAATTTCCTGCGCTGGACGCCGTAACATGGATCTCGGCGCGATCGTGGCCGGGATTGGCGCTGAAATGGCGGCGGCCAAGGATCGCGGCAAGGTTGCCGACTATATCCCCGAGCTGGGGCGCGTCGACCCCGCCCAATTTGGCATGGCAGTCGTCACCGCCGAAGGCGAGACCCATCAAACGGGCGACGCCCTCACACCATTCTCGATCCAAAGCGTGTCCAAAGTGTTCACCCTCGCCATCGCTTTGGGGAGACTGGGCGAGTCCTTATGGAAGCGCGTCGGTGTTGAGCCCTCGGGATATGCCTTTAATTCGATCCTGCAACTGGAGACGGAATCAGGCATTCCGCGCAATCCGTTCATCAACGCGGGTGCTTTGGTGGTCACGGATTCCATTCTTGCGGGTCACGCGCCGCGCGAGACCCTAGGCGAACTTTTGCGCTTTGTGCGGATGTCCGCCAATGATGACGACATCCACATCAACCAAAACGTCGCGAAATCCGAAGAAGAAACCGGCCATTTAAACCGCGCGCTGGCGCATTTCATGACCTCGCACGGCAGCCTTTTGAACGCGCCGGAATTGACCTGCGGGACGTATTTTCACCAATGCGCGATTGAGATGAACTGCGTGCAATTGGCCAATGCTGCGCGTTTTCTGACTGGCGCAAAATCTGCGCCACGGCTTTTGTCTCGCCAAAAAATAAGACGAATCAATGCGTTAATGATGACCTGCGGCCATTATGACGGCTCGGGCGAGTTCGCCTTCCGCGTGGGCCTTCCTGGCAAAAGCGGCGTGGGCGGCGGCATTATGGTCGTCGTGCCAAACAAGGCCTCGGTCGCGGTGTGGTCTCCGGGACTGAACGCACGCGGCAATTCGCAACTGGGCACTTTGGCGATGGAGCGACTGGCCCATGCCACAGGCTGGTCGGTCTTCGGTTAAATTTGCAGGCTAGACAGGTTTCCAAACCTGAGACAATGTCCGCGCAAATTAACTACTTTTGGTTTTCTCATGTCGTTCAAAATACCTGCCACGCTTGTCGTTGGTCTTTGTGTGGCGCTTGGCGCCTGCTCCACAACCCCGTTACAACCTGATGCAGGTTTGGCCAATGCGGCCATGAGCTTTCTCGAAACGAACACCTCCGCGCCGGGCAATCAAACCGCGCTCTACCCCGGAGAGACGCCCGAGATGCGGGCTTTGATCCGCAAATACGCAAAAATTCACGGCATTCCAGAAAGCCTTTTGCACCGCGTCATTCAGCGCGAGAGCGACTACCGCGCAGGTGCACGCAATGGTCCCTACTACGGCCTGATGCAGATCCTGCCCGCAACCGCGCGCGGCATGGGGTTCAAGGGCGATGCCAGCGAATTGCTCAACGCCGAGACAAACTTGATGTTTGCGGGGAAATATCTGCGCGGCGCGTGGTTGCTCTCGAATGGTGACGAAGCAACGGCAGTTGGCTGGTATGCGCGAGGCTATTATTACGAGGCCAAACGCCAAGGCAAACTGGTCGAAACAGGCCTGCGCGCAGGATAAAGAGCAGCCCCCGCCGTGCAACACGCGGGGGCAAACATTGTTTACTCGATACGGACCCAGTTTTGCGCAGCGCAAATCAATCCGCCTGCCACACAGCCTTTTAATGTCAAAGCATTGCCGTTGACGTTCATCTTACCGACATAGATCTTGTCGTTGGACGGGCGCCAGACTTGCCCCGCATAAGTGCCGTCACCGTTTGCTGCCATATTGATCACAATCTGGCGGCCAATGTTTTCGGACTGATACTCTGTCCCGCCGTCTTTGAACGTGCGCGAAATCACACCGCAATAGGTTTCGCCACATGGCGCAACAGTCACATGGGCAAAGGCTCCGTCGTCAGGCTCTGTTTGCCAGATGCCCTCTGAGGGATCCGCAAAAGCAGGCGCTGCAAGTGCGATCAATGCGGCTGCGGTCTTCAAAACATTTTTCATTTGTATCTCTCTCTCCCTGAGTAGTGAACCACTTTGTGCGTGGCTTGCGATTCCAATCAAGTCTGACGTTGGGTCCGTTGCAATCTTGCGCCTGCCATGCATAAAGCGGCTAACAACTGCAACGACAGGAAACACCATGATCCTCTACCCCGCAATCGACCTCAAAGACGGCAACGCAGTGCGCCTTGTGCATGGGGACATGGACCAAACCACAGTGTTCAACGACGATCCCGCCGCCCAAGCGCGTCTTTTCGTTGAGGCAGGCTGCGAATGGTTGCACCTTGTCGACCTGAACGGTGCCTTCGCAGGCGAACCTGTCAACGCAGCCCCCGTTGAGGCGATCCTTGCGGCCTGCCCCGTTCCGGCCCAGCTTGGCGGTGGCATCCGCGATATGAAAACGATTGAGCGCTGGATTGATAAGGGCCTTGCCCGCGTGATCCTTGGCACCGTCGCCGTCGAGAACCCCGATCTGGTGCGCGAAGCCGCCCGCGCGTTTCCAGGGAAAGTCGCTGTGGGCTTGGATGCCCGCAACGGTTTTGTCGCGACACGCGGCTGGGCCGAGGAGACCGACATCCAAGTCGTCGATCTCGCCCGCCAATTCGAGGACGCAGGGATTAGCGCCATCATCTACACCGACATCCTGCGCGACGGTGCCATGAAGGGCCCCAACATCGACGCGACCGCAGCCCTCGCGCGCGCCGTGAATATTCCCGTGATCGCCTCTGGTGGGGTGTCGTCGATGGACGATCTGACAGCACTCAAAGCAACAGGCGTGATCTCTGGCGCGATTTCGGGTCGGGCACTTTATGACGGGGCGATTGACCTTGCCGCCGCTCTCGCGCTACTGAAATAACATGCTCAAAACACGCATCATCCCCTGCCTTGACGTCGCCGAAGGCCGCACGGTCAAAGGCGTGAACTTCGTTGATTTGATCGACGCGGGCGACCCTGTTGAACAGGCGATTGCCTATAATGCGGCGGGCGCTGACGAGCTGGTTTTCCTTGATATCAAGGCCACCGTTGAGAACCGCGGCACCATGTTCGATCTGGCCACGCGCACAGCCGAGCAATGTTTTATGCCGCTCACCATCGGTGGCGGTGTGCGAACGCATCACGATGTGCGCGATTTGCTCTTGGCTGGGGCCGATAAGGTCAGCTTCAACTCTGCCGCCGTGGCGGACCCGAATGTGGTGTCCGAGGCCGCCTTGCGCTTTGGCAGCCAATGCATTGTTGTGGCGATTGACGCCAAGACCGTCGCCCCCGGCAAATGGGAAATCTTCACTCATGGCGGGCGCAAATCAACAGGCATTGATGCTGTGGAATTTGCCCGCACCGTCGTGGAAAAAGGTGCAGGTGAAATCCTGCTGACCTCGATGGATCGCGACGGAACCAAGGCAGGATTTAACTTGCCGCTGACCCGCGCGATCTCTGACGCCGTTGATGTGCCTGTCATCGCCTCTGGCGGCGTTGGCACGCTGGATCACTTAGTGGAAGGCGTCACAATCGGCCACGCGTCTGCCGTGCTAGCCGCCTCGATCTTTCACTTCGGCACCTTCACCATTGCCGAGGCCAAGGCCCATATGAACGCCGCTGGCGTGCCCGTGAGAATGACATGACCCTAGACGATCTTGCAGCCATCATCGCCTCACGCAAATCAGCCGATCCAGACAGCAGCTGGACCGCAAAACTGCTCTCGAAAGGCGTCGATAAATGCGCCGAGAAATTTGGCGAGGAGGCCGTTGAGGCCATCATCGAAGCCGTAAAGGGAGACAAAGCGGCGCTGACGTCAGAGGCCGCCGATGTACTCTACCACCTTATGGTCATGCTCGCGGCAGCAGACGTGCCGCTGGCCGATGTCATGGACGTTCTGAACAAACGCCAAAACCAGTCAGGAATCGCAGAAAAAGCGTCTCGCTAGATCCCAAGCCTGCGCGCCTCGATTTTGGGGCAGCGATCCTGAATCACATCGGCACCGTGCGCGGCTGCCTTTGCGACAGCGTCATCGTCATGCACACCAAGTTGAAGCCAAATCACAGGCACGCTCTCGAAACGGGCGAGGACATCATCAATGATCCCCGCAACCGCGTCCGACTGTCTGAAAATATCAATCATATCAACGCCATCAGGCAGGCTTCTGATGTCCGCGCAGACTGCCTGACCAAAGAACACCTGCCCCGCAAGACCCGGATTTACACCGATCACCTTTACACCGCGATCAACCCAGAACTGGGCGACGCCATAGCTTGGGCGTGCACTATTTGCAGAGAATCCGACCACGGCCACGGTTCGTGTCCGTTCAAGAATGCCGGCAATGAGGGAATCCATATCTGTCATGGGCAGACCCTAGCGCAGCAATAGACGAAAAAGAAGCGCCCAGACGCAGGTCCGGGCGCAGTATTGGAACGGGGGGACTAATCGTGACACGCGTCCGCTCCAGAACGCGCCCTACGACTGACATAGGTCTCCCCGGCGCGGTTCCAAGCCCGATCAGGCGAATGTGATCGCACGCGGCCCTGCTGGTGAAAATACTGGGCACCACCGACAGACGCCAAATCAGTCAAAGATATCCTCGACGACATCCCAGATTTCATCAAAGATTTTATGGCCCAAATACCTAATTTTAGGGGTATTTTTGGGCTTGTTGCGCTGCTTGGCGACGCGCTTTTTGACGGGTTTCAAAGGGGCTGGGCGGGTGGGTGTCGCCGCAGGCGCAGTCACCGTCCCAGCCGTTTTTGGTAACATTTTAAGCTTGTGCAAAGGCGCGCCGCAGCTTGCACAACTCAGTTCATGGTATTTGTCCCCGGCCAAGACCAAAGCCGCCCTTGTGCCGCAATAACAGCAAGTCCCGACTTTGATCGCTGGCATGACCCGTTTCCTTTATACGCCCCGCACCGCATATAGCGCGACAGCCGCCGCGTTCGAGACATTGAGCGATCCAAACCCGCCTGCTGCGTCAATACGCACCAAGGCATCACATGTCTCCAGCGTCTTTTCGCGCAATCCTGGCCCCTCGGCACCCATCACCAACGCAATCGCGCGGTCTCGTTTACCCTCGACAGCTTGATCAATCGTCATCTCGGCCTCGCCATCAAGACCCAGAACCAGATAGCCCATACCCTTGAGCGCAATCATCGCATCGGCCAGATTGCGCACGCGCAAATAGGGTTGCCGCTCAAGCGCACCGCTGGCGGTTTTGGCCAAAGAGCCCGTTTCCGGCGCCGAATGGCGCTGCACCGCAATGACTGCCTGCGCGCCGAATACTTCCGCCGAGCGTAGAATCGCCCCGACGTTATGCGGATCGGTCACGCGGTCGAGCAAAACAACGCGGGGGGCCGTGGTGCCCGCCCGCAAGGCCACGTCTTCAAGGCTACCCCAATCGAGCGGTTTGACCTCCAACGCAGCCCCTTGATGCACCGATTGCGGGTCCAGCGGGGCTGCAAATTTGCGCGGATCGGAAATCTCCGGCTCCATCCCACTTTGCGCCACCGCATCCCCCAGTTTTTCCAAGGCATTTCGCGTGACCACAAGACGCAAGCGCTTGCGATTTGGGTTCAACAACGCATCTCGCACAGCGTGCAGGCCAAACAACCAGACCGTTTCATTGGCCGCAGCGCGCTTGGCTTGCTCTTTTTCGATCACCCACTTCGGTTTTTCCATCTCACATCACCTTTTTTGCGCGCAGACCACCTGCGAAATTTGCTCCGCGATAGCCTAGTTTGCGCCTCCTGTGAAGGACCACGCAAATATCATCATTTTACGGTTGACGCCCCCACGCCCCCCGTTTAATCAGCCCCTCAGTGGGCGACAGGCCGCAAGGTGTGGCAGGGGACTGTAACTCCCTCGCGGAGACGCACGCCTGGTTCGATTCCAGGGTCGCCCACCACTTCAGCCCCCGAAAATAATACATAACTTGAACGCTTTGCAGTGCGACGCCAATGTCTTGCACGCAAATCCGCAACCCTAGTACAACAATTGTCTTGCTTGGCTTTTTTATTATTCAAATAGCACATATAGTGATCGAAATTAACTCGGGACCAGTAGAAAATGGCGCGTCAACAGGCCAGCAGCCACCCTTTCAACATCATGATTGTCGGCCAAAACGGCAGACTTCAATACGAGGCTTTGCTTTTTGTGGCGAGCCTGCGCGCGCATTCTCCGGATTTTCGGGGCCGTATGATCGTGGTTGAACCGCAGGCTGGTCCCAAATGGGCCAAAGATCCGACAATGACCCCCGAAATCAGGACTGCACTCTTGGAGATGGGTGCAGAAATCGCGCCCTTCGACAGCGTTCACTTTGGCGACGCCTACCCTTACGGCAATAAAATCGAAGGGTTAGCCGCGATGCCTGCGGGCGAGCCGTTTGTGTTTTTTGACACCGATACGCTGGTTTTGGGCGATATTGAGGCCGTACCGTTTGACTTTGACAAGCCTGCCGCATCAATGAAGCGCGAGGGAACTTGGCCCGAAGAGGAGCTTTACTGGCCGGGCTACACCGCGGTCTGGAAATCGCTTTACGACAAATTCGGGCTTGAATTCGAAAGCACACTCGATCTGTCACAACCCGACGAATACTGGCAGCGCTACATGTATTTCAACGCGGGCTGGTTCTTTGGCGCCGACCCTGCCGCCTTTGGCGCACGGTTTTTGGAATACGCACTGGCCGTGCGCAATGATCGCCCTGAAGAGCTCGCCATTCAGTCGCTTGACCCATGGCTTGATCAGGTCGTTCTGCCGCTGGTGATCCATAGTTTCGGAGGGGGGCGCCCTGCCCCGTCTCTCAATGGATTGGACGGCGATGTGACATGTCACTACCGCCTCTTGCCGCTCTTTTATGCCCGCGAAAGCGATGCCGCTGTCGCCGTCATGGAAGCCGTCGCCGCCCCCAATAAGATCAAGAAACATCTCAAGCAATACGATGCTTACAAGCGGATGATCTACCAAGGGCGCGGGCAGAAAGTCCGTGCGCTTTTTGATCGCAATGACTTGCCGCGCAAAGAACAGCAGATTCGCAATCAAATCAAATCTGCTGGCTTCTGGGTGCGCTGACTAGCTTGCGAAAATGCCGGACGTTTCTGCAAAGCCCTTGATCTCGATCGGATTGCCCGACGGATCGCGGAAAAACATCGTCCATTGCTCACCCGGCTCGCCCTTGAACCGCACAGAGGGGGCAAGGATGAAATCTGTTTGCCGCTCTTCGAGCCGCCCTGCCAGTGCGGTCCACTGATCGAGCGGCAACACCACCCCGAAATGCGGCATCGGCACCATGTGATCCCCGACTTTGCCTGTCGGCTCATTGGCGAAAAGTTTCCCCAGATGCAGGCTCAACTGATGGCCGAAAAAATCGAAATCGACCCAAGTTTCCGTTGAGCGTCCTTCGGTTGCCCCCAAAGCCCCCGAATAAAATTCTCGCGCCTCATCCAAATCCAGAACATGAAACGCAAAGTGAAAGGGTACGGGCATTATTTGGTCCTTTTTGAGCATGGCCGTTGAGTGGGCCCACATTTGCACCTACACATGTGACAACTGAATTTTATAGGGAGAATCCGATGACTGACCAGCCAAAACTGGGCTTTGACACGCTGCAAGTGCACGCAGGTGCCCGCCCAGACCCAGCAACAGGTGCGCGCCAAGTGCCAATCTATCAGACAACCGCTTATGTTTTCCGCGATGCGGATCACGCGGCGGCTCTGTTTAACCTGCAAGAGGTCGGCTACATCTATTCGCGCCTGACCAACCCGACTGTCGCAGCCCTGCAAGAGCGCATTGCGACACTTGAGGGCGGCGCGGGCGGCGTCTGCTGCTCGTCTGGTCACGCAGCCCAGATCATGGCGCTTTTCCCGCTGATGGGTCCGGGCAAGAACATCGTTGCCTCCTCACGGCTTTACGGCGGCACAATCACGCAGTTCAGCCAGACAATTAAGCGTTTCGGCTGGTCCGCGACATTTGTGGATATCGACGATCCCAAGGCCGTTGAAGCAGCGATCAACGACGACACCCGCGCGATTTTCTGCGAAACCATCGCCAACCCTGGCGGCCATATCGCTGACCTCGACGGACTTGCTGCGATTGCCGATAAGGCAGGCATTCCGTTGATTGTCGATAACACAACAGCAACCCCGTTCCTGTGCCGCCCCATCGAGCATGGCGCGACTTTGGTGGTTCACTCGACCACGAAATACCTGACAGGCAACGGCACTGTCACCGGCGGCTGTGTCGTCGATTCCGGAAAATTCGACTGGACGAAGAACGACAAATTCCCGTCCCTGTCGCAACCGGAGCCAGCCTATCACGGCTTGGTCTTTGCTGACGCTTTGGGCCCGATGGCCTTTACCTTCCACGGTATCGCAATCGGTCTGCGCGACCTTGGCATGACAATGAACCCGCAAGCGGCGCACTATACGCTGATGGGTATCGAGACATTGTCCTTGCGCATGGAACGCCACGTCCAGAACGCAATGAAGATCGCGACCTGGTTGGAGAATGATCCGCGCGTGGACTATGTGACCTATGCAGGTCTGGAGTCCTCTCCATACAGCAAACTTGTACCCAAGATCTGCCCGAAGGGTGCGGGTGCCTTGTTCACGGTTGCCGTCAAAGGCGGCTATGACGCCTGCGTCAAACTTGTTGATAACCTTGAGATTTTCAGCCACGTGGCGAACCTTGGCGACACACGCAGCTTGATCATTCACCCTGCGAGCACAACGCACCGTCAATTGGCAGAAGCACAGCAAGTCGCCGCAGGGGCAGGCCCGAACATTGTGCGTTTGTCCATCGGGATTGAAACTGCAGAAGACCTGATCGCCGATCTGGATCAGGCCCTCGCCAAAGCGACAGCTTAAGTTATCTCAACCGGTCCGCGCATCCTGCGGGCCGGTTATTCGCCCAAACCCCAGACCATCGTGATATTGGCCGCAATCGTCATTTCGCCAGCCGAAATTGGCACCGAGCGCTCGCCAGAATCAAACGCCAATCCTGCCATCATTGGCTCTGGAGCAAAATTCGCGCCAGCCTCGGAAATCACCAAAATCGGCCCAAGGGTCACGCCTGCCGCTTGCGAATAAATTTCCGCCTTTGCCCGTGCATCGGCCACAGCCGCCTGCCTTGCTGCGGTCATCACAGGCGCGCGGTCGGCCACGTCGAATTGCAAACCATTCATTTGATTGGCCCCGTCACGCACCGCCGCATCCAGAATTACGCCAAGTTTATCAAGATCAAATACCTGCAAAAGCACGTCGGTCCGCGCGGTATAACCCGCAGATATCACAGTCCCATCAGGTGACCCCTCATAGTTTTGATCAAGCCTTAGGTTGCCCGTTTGGATGTGCTTGGGATCAACGCCCGCCTCAGTCAACTTTGCCAAAACGGCGATCATCGCGGCATTCATCGCATCCATCGCTTCGGCCGCGGTCTCTCCCTTTTGCATCACTCCAAGGGTGATCCGCGCCATATCGGGTGTGACGCTGACCGCCCCTTCTCCTGTCACGGTGATCTGTGGCTGCACGCCCTCTGCACCCACCAAAACAGGGGTGAACGTCAGCATCGCCGCGCCGATGGCGGCCATGAAATTGCGGTATAAAACTGTCATCACGTTTTCCTTTGTTGTCACCAATATTGACTTAGACGCAGAATGCCGCGCATTCCTTGGAACTGCATACGCAAATACTTGGATATGGCGAAAAACTGCTGTAGTTCTGTGGTAGGTTGGCATTCGGCTTTTGCCCCAAGACAACAACATGATAGACGGCCTCATGACCACCAATTTCGCGCTCTCGCTTTCGTTCGACGGTATTCGCCTCTTGCAGCGCGTAGATGACGGCTGGCATTTTGTTGGCGAAACCGCGCTGGATGTCCCCGACCTGCCCGCCGCATTGGCCAAGCTGCGCGAGACCGCCCTTGCCCTTGATCCGTCAGGGTTGCGCACAAAGCTTCTGATACCAAACGAGCAAATCAAGTATTTGACGCTTGAGACAGCCCAAACCGATCTGAACGATGTGATGACCGCGCTTTCCGGGGCGACGCCCTACGGGATTGAAGAACTTGTCGTCGACTTCGACCGTTCAGGCGGGCGGACATATATCGCGGCTGTGGCCCGCGAAACCTTGGAAGAGGCAGAGTCCTTTGCCGTTGACCACGCTTTCAACCCGATTTCGTTTGCGGCCATTGCCGACCCGCTGACATTCCAGACCGAGGTCTTCTTTGGTCCGACCCAAACTGCAATCAAGGTCGGCGACACTGCCATTCAGCGCGAGGATACGCCCGTCACCGTGACTGGGACTGTTGACCTGTCAGATCCCGCAGCTCAAGACGCAGAGGCTGAAGTGGTGTTGACCCCGCGCGCGCGCATGGCGACACCGGAAAGCGTGGTGCCCCCCTCCGCGACTGACGCCCTGCGGCCTGATCCCGATGCGCCCGAGCCGGTCGCGCCTGCGCCGCTTGCGGTTCAGACAGGCAATCCGGCGGGGCCTGCTATCGCCTCGGTTACGTCGGATGTGCCAGCACCCGCGACAGCACCCGCCATTCAGCCCACACCAGAACCCGTCGCGACAGTGCCGGTGCCGCGCTCCGACGGCGCAACAAGCGCTCCAAAAGCCGATGAGATGGCCGCAATCGGCGGGTTCAGCACGCGCCGTGCCGCCCCTGCCGTTGCGCCGCGCCCGCAAGAGCCTGCAAAAGCAGAAACGAAGGCCGCCGCGATCAGCTCTAAGCAAGCGCAAACACGGCGCAGCAAGCCGCGCTTTCTGGGGCTTATTCTGACGGCGATCTTGCTGATTGCCTTGGCGCTGGTCGCAGTTTGGGCCTCGACCTTGAGTGAGGAAGACCTTGCGGCATGGTTCGGCATTGCGCCAAGCGGCATCGTTGAGGTGGCGCAAACGGACCCACCCGTCACAAATGTTGTTGCCGTCGCGCCAGAGGCGAATGTCGCCACGGCGTTGGCGGCTGAGCCCGAGAACGACACCGCCGCACCCGCCCCTCTGCCCCAAGTGCGCGCCACCAATTCCCCGAATGTGTTGAGCCCCGCCCAAGCAGATCGCATCTATGCTGCGACTGGTGTGTGGCAACGCGCGCCACGCTTTCCATTCGAGCCGCGCACCGACGCGCTTGATCTGGCGCTGACGCCCGCAGACGATCTGCCAGCCAGCCCCGCCGCTGCCGCCTTGCCCGAGATCGCAGCCATGACGCCTGATTTGTCGCTGCTTGCCCCCGTCAACCCGCCCGCCCCCGGAACGGACTTTGTCCGCGACGCGCAGGGCTTTGTGCTTGCCACCCCTGAAGGGACCATGAGCCCGCAAGGCGCCATCATCTATGCAGGCACGCCACCGAAACAACCGCCGCTGCGCCCTGCGCCTTCAGCGCAGGCGCAGGAACAGAGCGACACCCTCGGCGCGCCTGACGGCGTGAACCTGATTGTCGGGCGCCCGTCGAAAGTGCCGCCACTGCGCCCGCAAAATGCGGTCCTGACCGCCCCCGCACCCACCGACGACGTCGTTTTGGGTGGCGTTGTTTCGGCAGGCCTCAGACCTGCGGTGCGCCCTGATGACCTCACGCCAGAAGAACTGGCAGACGACGCGGAGGTCGCGCTGGCAGCCGATCCGGCTTTGGCGAGTGCACGCCCGAAGATACGCCCTGCAGGGCTCGCGCCGGAACCTGCGCCAGAGCCAACACCCGAATCGCCGCCGACGCCGGACATTACCGCCGTGGTCGCAGCCATTGCGCAAGCCGCCCCCGCAAGCCCGTTTGTGAACCCGACCGCCCGCGCCGTGCAGGCGTCGCGCAGGCCCGATCCACGGCCAAATAATTTTTCGCGCGTTGTCGCGCGCGCCACCGACCTTGCCACGCGACAGTCGGCACAGGCCGCTACCGCTGCCCCTCAACAGGCAGCGCCCGCGACGCCCGTGACAAATAACGCAGCCCAGCCCACTGGCCGCACTGCGACCAGTGTGGCGCAAGCGGCAACGCTTGAAGGCGCGATTAAGCTGCGCGATATCAACCTCATCGGGGTTTACGGCCAACCCAACAATCGCCGCGCCTTGGTTCGCTTGGGGAACGGGCGCTACGTCAAGGTCGAGATTGGCAGTAGCCTTGACGGGGGGAGTGTCACCGCGATCGGCGACAATGCTCTCAATTATGTCAAACGCGGCAAAACTTACGCATTGCAACTGCCCTCCGGCTAAGTCTAGCTGTTGATAAGCACCCCTAACGACAGCATAAAGCCCTATGGAAAGTTTCCTCTTACAAGCGACCATTTATCTCGGTGCCGCAGTCATTGCGGTGCCACTTGCAGCGCGTTTGGGGCTCGGCTCTGTGCTGGGCTATCTGGCCGCGGGGATCGTGATCGGGCCAGTCTTCGGGCTTGTCGGGACCGAAGCGAAAGAGATCCAGCATTTCGCAGAATTTGGCGTTGTCATGATGCTGTTTCTGATTGGCTTGGAACTGGAGCCACGCGTGCTTTGGGACATGCGGCGCAGGCTGATCGGACTTGGCGGCCTGCAATTGATCCTGACCACGGGGGGGATCATGGGTGCTGCGATGTTGCTCGCGTTTGACGCGGCCTCCGCGCTGGCAATCGGGCTTATTTTTGCGCTGTCTTCGACGGCCATCGTGCTGCAAACCCTTGCGGAAAAAGGACTGGTGCAGACTGCGGGTGGCCGGTCGGTCTTTTCGGTGCTGCTCACCCAAGATATCGCCGTGATCCCGATACTGGCGTTGCTGCCCCTTTTGGCGACCGCCCCGCCCATGGTGATTGCGCAAGACGGATCTTTGCAGCCCACTGTTGATGCCCACGACACAAGCCACGCGATCAGCCTTGTTGACGGGCTTCCGGGGTGGGGTGTCACACTTATTACCCTTGGCGCGGTCGGGGCGATTATCCTCGTAGGCGTATTTTTTACCCGCCCTGTGTTCCGCTACATCCACCAAGCGCGCTTGCGCGAGATGTATACAGCACTCGCCCTGCTGATGGTCGTGTCGATTGCGGTCTTGATGTCATTGGTGGGCCTGTCGCCCGCGCTTGGCACCTTCCTAGCCGGCGTGGTTCTGGCAAACTCTGAATTCCGGCACGAGCTTGAAAGCGACCTTGAACCCTTCAAAGGGCTATTGCTCGGCCTGTTTTTTATCACAGTTGGCGCGGGAATCGACTTTGACCTTCTGGCGCAGCGGCCTGCATTTATCCTTTCGGCCACGGCTGGTGTGATTGCGATCAAAGGGACCGTTTTGTTCGCCTTGTCATTCCTGTTCAAAATGAAGGGCAAGGACCGCTGGCTGTTCACGCTGGGTCTCGCGCAGGCGGGTGAATTCGGCTTTGTACTGGTGTCCTTCTGTCTGCAACTGGGTGTCTTGGGAGAGGTTCTTTCCTCGACTGTGCTGCTGATTATTGCCATGTCGATGCTGGTCACGCCGCTCTTGTTCATCCTCTACGACCAACTGAGCAAGCGGATGCATCACGGCCTTGACGCGGACCATGACGAAGTTGACACGCAAGGCACCGTCATCATCGCAGGGATCGGGCGTTTTGGACAAACCGTAAACAGGCTGGTGCAATCGGCTGGCTTCTCAACGGTGGTGATCGACAATGATCTGGCCACGGTCCAGATGATGCGGACCTTCGGGTTTCGCGGCTTTTTCGGCGATCCGACGCGGCCTGATCTGCTCGATGCGGCGGGTCTTGAGGACGCGCGGGTCTTGGTCGTGGCGATCGACAATAAGGCCGCTGCCGTCAAGCTTGTGGCCTATGCCCGCAAAGCGCGCCCTGATCTGCACATCATCGCCCGTGCGCGCGACCGCGTGCATGTCTATGAACTCTACGCTGCGGGGGCTGACGACATCGTGCGCGAGCTGTTCGACAGCTCCTTGCGGGCGGGACGCTATGCGCTGGAGCATCTTGGGCTGTCCGACTTTGAAGCCTCGGAGGCGGAAACCATGTTTTTCGAGCATGACCGCGCCAATGTCAGAGAGCTGGCCAAGCTCTGGAAGCCCGGCACCTCTTTGGCAGATAACCCCGAGTATGTGGCGCGTGCGAAAGAGTTGAACAACGATCTCGAAACGGCCCTCGCCGCACGCCAGCAAAAAGAGGAAAGCGGCTCTTAAGCGCCGCTGACCCCTGCCTCTGCGAATGTGGCCATATCCGAATGACAGGCCACGGCCGCCTTCAGCACGCCAATGGCAAGCGCGCCGCCCGACCCTTCGCCCAAGCGCAGACCCAGCGACAAAAGCGCCTCCTTGCCCATCGCATCCAGCAGACGGCGGTGTGCGCCCTCCGCGCTCAGGTGGCCCGCGACGGTGTGGTCCAATGCGCCGCTGACAGCCTTGAACAAGGTCGCCGCCGCCGCAGTGCAGATAAACCCGTCAAGGATTACAGGGATGCGCATGTGGCGCGCCGCAGCAATCGCCCCCGCCATCGCCGCAAGCTCACGCCCGCCAAGGCAGCGCAGCGCTTCGAGCGGATCGCTCACATCGTGAAGGGCGAGCGCGCGCGTGACCACATCGGTCTTGCGGGCAAGACCTGCATCATCGACGCCTGTTCCCCGCCCCGTCCACTCCGCAGCAGCCCCGCCAAAGAGCGCCGCCGAAATGGCCGCCGCACTGGTCGTGTTGCCAATCCCCATCTCGCCTGTGACCAACAGGTCGGCTTGCGGATCAACCGCTGCCCATCCCGTTTGCAAGGCGCGGACGACCTCTGCTTCGGTCATCGCAGGGGCGGTGGTGAAATCTGCTGTCGGCGTATCAAGGTCAAGCGCATGCACCGTCAATGCCGCGCCAAATGTCTTGGACAACTGGTTGATCGCTGCCCCGCCGTGCTCGAAATTGGCGACCATTTGGGCGGTCACTTCGGCCGGAAAAGCCGAGACCCCCTGCGCACAAACGCCGTGGTTGCCAGCAAAGATGATGACCTGAGGCGCAGTGATTTGCGGGCGCGCATCCCCACGCCAGCCCGCATACCAGATCGCCAAGTCCTCTAGGCGTCCCAAAGCGCCGGGAGGTTTGGTCAATTGACCGTTCCGGTCTTGCGCGCCAGCAAGGGCGGTAGCGTCAATCTTTGGCCCTGCGGCCAGTACGTCACGGAATTCGGCGAGTGTAGAAAATGGCGCTGACATCATGTCCTCGTTGCGGTTAACTTGCCACCTGTCTAACGATACCCGCAGAGATGAAAAGAGCGCAAAGGGCCAGATCATGACCAAAACCGACATAGGCGGCCTCATGCGTTTGAGCGATATTGCGGCGGCCTTTGGCCTGCTCACCCGCCTGCCGATCCCTGTCGACGGGGCGGCTGCGGCGAAACGCGGCGGTGCTGCGGCTTGGGCCTATCCATTGGTCGGCGCGGTGACAAGCGGCGTGGCCGTGCTTGTCGGGTTTGGCGCCTTGGCGCTTGGACTGCCTGCCACCATCGCGGCGCTCCTGATCATTGCCACGCAAATCATCCTGACGGGCGCCATGCACGAAGACGGGCTGGCCGATTGTGCCGACGGATTTTGGGGCGGCTGGACACCTGCGCGCAGGCTCGAAATCATGAAGGACAGCCAGATCGGGACCTATGGCGTGCTGGCCTTGGTCTTGGCTCTATCGCTGCGCTGGATGGCCCTGAGCGCGCTTTTGGCCACCAGTGGCTTTGGCGCGACACTTATTGTCGCCGGGCTTTTGAGCCGCGCTGCGATGATCGGTGTCATGGCGGCAATGGGCAACGCGCGTGCGACGGGATTGAGCCGTTCCGTAGGTCAGCCAAGTCTGACGACTGCGAGCCTTGGCGGCGGGCTGGCGCTGCTTGTGAGCCTTATGCTGCTTGGCGCATCCTTCGCAATCTATGGGGTAATTGTGATAGGCCTCGCGATGGTCTGCGCCGCGATTGCAAAAACCAAAATCAGGGGCCAAACCGGTGATGTGCTTGGTGCGACACAACAAATCACCGAAATCGGCGTGTTGCTGACGGCGCTTGCGCTACAGGCAGCTTAACGCCGCATCAAGCGAGGCCCGGCCCGTGTGCGGCCCGATATCGCGGGTATGCACCGCCCCGTCGACAAGACGTGAGGCCATCACCCGCGACCAATCGGCATTTGCTGTCACGACCTCGATCACACCGTCACAATTGCGCAAGCCGCCGCCGATATCGTTTTCTCCGATGCGGTGGTTGGTCAGGCCCTCTTGGATCGCGACCAACGCAAGCCTGTTGCCGTCCGGCTGTGGGGTATAGCGCCAGATCATCAGCCGTTTGGCCAGATGCGGGCGGTCGACGTAGGCGATTTCGACATCTCCGTCGCCATCAAAATCCGCCGCCCCCGCAATCGCGAGCCAGCGGAAAGGCGTGCCGTAAAAATCGTTCTGCGCCAGTTTGACCAGCCGATCGTCAGCATCAAGACCCCAGATCGCGAGCCGCGCCCCCGCAAGCTCGTGGCTCTCGACCGTGATCACTTCAAGGCCCCCGTCGCCGTCCAAATCCACAAGCCGTGGCATTGTGTCCTCAAAGACAACCAGCTCGGACCAAATCGCCGTGCGTTCCGCGCCACTGCTTAAAGTGACACGCAACCCCGCATGTTCGATCTTATCGCCCAAGACGCCGTGCGCGTAGCGCTCGGTTGGCGAGACATAGTCTGCGGCGACGATCACCTCAGCACTTGCCGTTCCAGCAAATGCACAAAGTGCGAAAGCCGCCGCAATCCGCATCAAATCTGCTTTTCTGGCATCTGCACGCGCAGGCCGTCCAGAGCATCGGTCACCTTCAACTGGCAGGTCAAACGGGATGTGACCGGATCAGGCTTATAGGCGAAGTCGAGCATATCCTCTTCCATCGCGTCCTTGGCCGGGACTTTATCGACCCACGCCGGATCAATATAGACGTGGCACGTCGAGCAGGCACAAGCACCACCACAGTCAGCCTCAATACCTGGAATTCCGTTATCACGGGCGCCTTCCATAACGGTCAGACCGTTGGCAACCTCCACAACGTGTTCTTTGCCACCATGTTCGACGTAAGTAATCTTGGCCATGTCGTGCTGTCCTTTTGCGAGAAGCTCTTAAATTAAGGTATTTCTAGAGGGCCTCGCCCGCTGCCACCAGCCCAAAACGCCCAGAAAACTGTACCATGTGCGACAACTTGTGTAACAATTTTGATATCGGCATTTGTCGGCGCAGGGTTTTGCGATGTATGCTGCTCCAAACCGCCACTCATAAGGCAGACTGAGCAGATGAAATCTCTTTTCTACCTCCCCTTGGTGGCACTGGCAGCCTGCGCCAATGCGCCAACCTCGCAGCCCGGCAATGTGCTGATTGATATGGGGCAAATCGAGACGCGCAATGACGGGCGGTGTTTTGCAAAAGACATCAGCCCCGCGGTGATTGAAACGGTCACCCTTCAGGAGGTCGAGACAGAGGCGGTGCGCGACGCAACGGGTGCGATCATCCGTCCGGCCCTGTTTCGCACCGTCACGCGCCAGCAAATCCTGCGCGAACGCGCCGATATCCGGTTCGAAACAGTTTGCCCGCAAAACTATACCGTTGAACGGGTCAGCACCCTGCAACGCGCCCTTAAAGCGCGCGGTTTTTATGACGGCCCGATTACGGGGACGCTCGACCGTGCGACAGGTTTTGCGATCCAGCGGTTCCAGCGGCAAGACGGGCCTGACACTGTTTTGCTTGCCATTGAAACGGCGCGCAAACTCGGTGTTGTTGCCTTTGACCGTGATCAACTCACAAACGGCTAGAAACAAATAGGGCACGCCATATGGGCACGCCCTTTTGTTTTTGACAAGTCGCGCAGCCTAGTCGAGCAACAAAGCCTCAAAACGCGGATCGCCACCACGACGCAGCAACAAGAGCAAGGATTTGCGCCCCGCCTCTTTGGCCGCGGCGATTTGGGTCTCAAGGTCTGCGACGGTCAGCACAGGTTGGCGCCCCGCTTCGACGATCAAATCCCCTGCAATCAACCCCTTAGAGGCGGCGTCGCTTGACGGATCGATCTGCGTGATCACCAGACCAGTGGCATCGCCAAGGCCGAACTGCTCGACCAAATCAGGGGTGATCTCAGAGAGCGTCATTCCGAGGATATTGCTTGGCTCTGGTGTGACCTCTTGCTCGACGGCCGCAGGAAAGGCTTCTGCTTCGGATGTTTCGCGACGGCCCAGAACGACCGTCAGATCCAGCGTATCGCCATTGCGCAGCACACTCAACGGCACCTCTTTACCCACAGGCGAATTGCCCACAATCCGGACAAGTTCGCGGGTGTCTTCGACCTCGATCCCGTCAAAGGTTGTGATCAGGTCACCGGCCAACATGCCCGCTTCTTCCGCAGGTCCAGCCGGCACGTCCGTGACCAACGCACCTTTGGCCATCTCGAGACCTTCGATGGCATCGATCATGTCGGGGGTCACATCCTGAATGCGCACGCCAAGCCAACCGCGACGGGTCTCGCCGAACTCCTTCAGTTGACTGACCACATTTTCAACAACAGCCGCAGACATCGCAAAACCGATCCCGATCGAGCCGCCATTGGGTGACAAAATCGCCGTGTTCACGCCGATAACTTCGCCGTCCATGTTGAACAACGGCCCGCCAGAGTTACCACGGTTAATCGCGGCGTCCGTCTGGATGTAATCGTCATAAGTCCCTGACAAAGCGCGGTTTCTGGCCGAAACAATTCCTGCCGAAACCGAAAATCCCTGCCCCAGCGGGTTGCCCATCGCCATGACCCAATCGCCAACGCGGGCACCTTCGGCATTGCTGTCGCCAAAGCTGACGTATGGCAGGTCAGCCATGTCTACTTTCAGCACCGCTATATCGGTATTTTTATCCGTGCCGATCAACTCCGCAGGCACGCCTTTGCCGCCACCTGGAAAGAACTCAATCAGGATTTCGTCGGCGCCCTCGATCACGTGGTTGTTGGTGACGATATAGCCGTCTTCAGAGATCACAAAACCGGACCCGAGCGCCTCGGAGGTGCGTGGACCGCCGCCTTCGGGGTCTTGAAGGTCTTTGAAGAAGTCCTCGAAAGGAGAGCCTTCCGGGACGATACCCTGCGGGCCCGCCCTGCCTGAGATGGTCGTTGAAGTAGTGATGTTCACCACTGACGGGCTTACCTGCTCGGCCAATTCCGAAAAAGACACGGGGCGGCTTTGGGCCTCGGATGGCAAGGCCTGACCGAGCAAAAGGGCGGCGGACACAGCAGCGCCCGTCATCAGTGTCATGAACATGCCGCGCCCGTTCGCTTGGGCCGACGTCGCTACAAGAGCCTGAGATGTCACGTGCAAAACTCCTTCAAAGAGACATAACGCGGCGAGAGTGAGGCTCGCCATACTTCCTGAGTTTGAATGTAGGGACGCACAAGCGCAACGCAAAGGGCAATCGCGCATTCTCAATTGCGCGTGATCAATTTTCGGCGAAAATTGGCCCCAAACGCCAAGCACGTCGCGAAAATCAAAAGGGCCGCCCAAAAGAGCGGCCCTTTCGATCAAACCTACGCCTGACTACTTGGCAACGGCGCCTTGATCGGACTTCAGATAGTTGAAGAACTCGTTGTCCGGTGACAGCACCATCGAGGCATTGCCCTGAAGCGCGCGGCTATAGGCCGTCATGGAACGGTAGAATTCAAAAAACTCTGGGTCCGCGCCAAAGGCTTCGGCAAAGATCTTGTTGCGCTCTGCGTCGGCTTCACCGCGTGTGATTTCGGCTTGGCGCTGGCTTTCAGATACCAACTCCACCACGGTACGGTCCGCAGTCGCGCGCACCCGCAAAGCGGCCTCGTTACCACGTGCGATTTCGTCGGCGGCTTCGCGTTCGCGTTCTGCCTTCATTCGCTCATAGGTCGCGTTGAGGTTTTCGGGTGGCAAATCCGTGCGCTTGAGACGCACGTCAATGACCTGCAAACCAAGCGCGTTAGCCTCGGCGATAGCACCATTACGAATGCGCAGCATCAGCCCTGCACGGTCGGTCGAGAGGATATCGTTAGAGGAGACCGAGCCCAGAACCTCACGGGTTTTCGCCCGCAAAATGCTGTCGAGACGACGCGCAGCCGCTTCTTCGCCACCGTCACCAACCGCTTGACGGAACCGCTCCACATCCGCAATCCGGTAGCGCGCAAAGGCGTCAACCACCAGACGACGATCGTCAGATGGCGTCACTTCCAGAGGGTCAAGATCACGGCTCAGGATACGGTCATCATAGCGCACAACATCTTGGATCAATGGGATTTTGAACCCCAAACCCGGATCTTCTTTGACTTTCACAATTTGACCGAATTGCAGGACCAGCGCTTTTTCACGCTCGTCGACGATGAAGACGGACGATACGGCGGCGACAACTACCACCACAACGGCGGGCAGGAGGAATGCGGATTTATTCATTAGTTTGACCCTCCATCAGTCGTATTTCTGCGCAATTCATTCAGCGGCAGGTACGGCACGACGCCTTGGCCGCCGCCTGCATTTTCGTCCAGAAGGATGATATCGGTGCCACCCAGAACTTTTTCCATGGTCTCAAGATACAGGCGCTTGCGCGTCACATCTGGTGCTTTCTCATATTCGCTCAGGACGGCCGAGAAACGTGATGCTTCACCGGCAGCCTCGTTGACGACCTGTGCACGGTAGCCTTCTGCCTGCTCCAAGAGCTGCGCGGATTCACCGCGTGCCCCTGCGAGCACTTGGTTGGCATAGGCATCAGCCACGTTTTGCAGACGGTCGCGTTCTTGGGCAGCGTCCTGCACCTTACGGAACGAGGCGATGACCTCTTCGGGTGGGTCGGCCTTGTCAAAGTTGACGCGGATGATGTTCACGCCGCTCTCGTAGCTGTCGAGCGTCGATTGGATCAAATCGCGCAGACGGTCGGCAATCGCGCCTCGGTCACGGTTCAGGATCGGGGCAAGCTCGGATTGTGCGATAATTTCGCGCATCACGGAGTCAGACACCGCCTCAATCGTCTGCGCGGGATCAGAGAGATTAAAGAGATATTTGCGCGGGTCGGAAATGTTCCAAACCACCTGAAAGTCGATATCGACGATGTTTTGATCACCCGTCAGCATCAGGCCCGCATCTGTAGGCGAGCGCCCGACGCCGATGTCGATGTTCCGTTCGGAAGTCACCGCAAGCACTTCGCGCGTCATAACGGGCCAAGGTGCAAAGTTCAGACCCGGACCACCCGTGGAGCTATACTTGCCCAAGAACAACTCTACGGACTGCTCTTCCGGCTTCACGGTATAAAACGAGGCCATGCCCCAAAGCACAATCGCGCCCAAGACGCCCAAGCCGATTGTGCCGCGTGTCAGTTGCGGACCAGCGCCGCCACCTGCACCGCGACCACCTGTCCCGCCGCCATTGCCGCCACCCATCAAGACGCGCACTTGCTCGCGGCCCTTGTTTACCAACTCGTCAATTTCAGGAATGCCCTGACCGTCATTTGGCCTGCGGGGGGGCCTTGGTGGCTCGTTGCCGCCATTGGACCCGTTGTTTCCACCGCCGCCCCAAGGGCCACCGTTATTTCCTGCCATTGTGTTATAACCTATCCTGTTGCACCCCAATGTGGGGCCGTCGTTTTCTTATGTGTGCCTTTATGCCTGATATTCAAGCGCGGCGCACGGGTTCCTTCATTGTCACCAGTTCTTCCGAGATTGTCGGGTGAACGGCGACTGTGCGATCGAAATCTTCCTTTGTCGCGCCCATTTTGACTGCGATCCCGACCATTTGGATCAATTCGCCCGCATGATCTGCGACGATATGACAACCCAAGACCTTGCGGGTTTCCTGTGAGACGATGAGTTTCATCATCACACGGTCGGCACGGCCTGCGAAACTATGGTTCATCGGCTTGAAAGAGGTACAATAAACCTCAATCGGCTCTTGGTCGCGGGCTTCTTCTTCGGTCAGCCCGATTGTCCCGAATTCGGGCTGGGTAAAGACCCCCGACGGGATCAGCTCGTGATCAGGCTTGGTCGGGTTGCCTTTGAAGACGGTCTCGACAAAGGCCATGCCTTCGCGGATCGCCACAGGCGTCAGGTTCACACGGTCGGTCACGTCGCCCACGGCATAGATCGAGGGAACGGCTGTCTGGCTGTAGTCGTCAACGCGGATTTCGCCAGCGCGGCCCAGTTTGACACCGATCTCCTCAAGGCCAAGACCTTCTGTGTTGGCATGGCGCCCCGTCGCAAACATGACTTGATCGAAGGCATGCTCGTTGCCGTTGGTGGCCTTGACGTAGATGCCCGTCCCCTCGCGGCGCATCTCGAGGATGTTGGTGCCAAGGTGCAGGTTCACGCCCTTCTCGATCATGCCATCGGCAATCAGACCGCGCGCTTCGTCATCAAAGCCGCGCAAAATCTGCGCCCCCCGATAGAATTGCGTCACTTCGACGCCCAAACCATTGAGAATGCCCGCGAATTCGGAGGCGATATAGCCGCCGCCGACGATCAGGATCGACTGCGGCATGACCTCTAGGTTGAAGATTTCATTGGAAGTTATCGCAAGATCGGCGTTCGCGATCTCCGGCTTGGTCGGATGGCCGCCTGTCGCGACCAGAATATGTTTAGCCGTCACAGTCTCGCCCGTGGACAGCGCAACAGTATGCGCATCCCTGAGCGTCGCGCGGGCGTCATGGATCGTGACCTCTGAGTTGGCAAGGAGCCTGCGGTAAACCCCTTCGAGGCGGTCGAGTTCGGCGTTTAGCTTGGTGCGGAATTTCGTCCAGTCAAAAGGCCCGACCTTCACGTCCCAACCGTAAGCCTGCGCGTCGTCCATCGCCTCGGCATAGGTCGAGGCAAAAACCATCAGCTTTTTAGGCACACAGCCACGGATCACACAGGTGCCGCCCATGCGGAATTCCTCGGCCAGCCCGACCTTCACACCTGTCGCAGCCGCCACACGCGCGGCACGCACGCCGCCAGAGCCGCCACCGATTACAAAGAGGTCATAGTCAAATGTCATAGCGCGGGTTCCGATCTCGGCTTTGGTTATACTTTGCGCAACCTAAGCGCCCGCACCATGATCCGCAACGTGCGACGGGTCAGATATCGTCCGAAAACAAATTCCCGTCATCGAGGAAGTCAAATCTGCTTTTCTCGACCTCGCCTTTGTTGATGTCGTTCACTTCGACCCGCCCGTCCCCGTAGCCGACGATCACAATGTCACAGATATCAATAAAGAGACCGTTCTCGACGACCCCGGGAATCTGGTTGAGCACGAGGCTCAATTGCCGCGGGTTGCCGATCCGGTTGAGGTGCAGATCAAGGATATGGTTGCCCTCATCGCTGATATAGGGGGCGTCGCCATTCATCCGCAGGCTTGTGGTCTGCCCCAGCACATCCATGCCAATCAGGGTTTCCTCAATGAGCGTCTTGGTGGTTTGCCAGCCAAAGGGGATCACCTCAAGCGGCAATGGAAATGCCCCGAGCGTTTCGACTTTCTTTGTCGGGTCCGCGATCACGATCATCTGGTCAGAGGCCGTGGCCACTATCTTTTCTTGCAGATGCGCGCCACCGCCGCCTTTGATCAGGTTAAGGTTTCCGTCGTATTCGTCAGTCCCGTCAATGGTCAGATCAAGCCATTTGGCCTCGTCCAGAGAGATAACTTCGATCCCGACGTCGCGCGCCAGCATGGCGGTCCGCGACGAGGTCGGCACGCCCTTGATCCGCAGCCCCTCGTCGCGGACCAATTCGCCCAAACATTGCACCAGCCATGCCGCCGTTGAGCCTGTCCCAAGCCCCACTTTCATGCCCGACTTCACATATTCCGTTGCCTTTTTCGCGGCGACAAATTTGGCTTTGTCGATGGGGGACAGATCACTCGGCACAGCAAGAACTCCAATTTGGCGAGGCTTTAGACGGTTATAGGCGGGATCGGGTTTTCGCGCGAGGGGGAAACGCCAGAAATCACGCCTGTTTCCTTTCGGAAACGTCGCTTTTGCGCGGCAGTTGTCGTAACATCTTGGTATGAAAAGATCATGAGCCAGCCCATGACCCTTTATTACGCTCCCGATAACGCCTCGCTTTGCGTCCGATTGGCCTTGCTGGAACTGGATTTACCATTCGAGACAGTTCTGGTGGACCGCTCCATTCAAGGGCAAACATCACCCGCCTATCTGGCTGTCAATCCGAACGGGCTCATCCCGACCTTGGTTACCCGAGACGGCGCCATATACGAGACGGCCGCGATCTTGCTGTGGTTGGCGGGGGACGGCTTTATGACCGGACCGCGCGCGCAGGCGCTGACATGGATGGTCTGGCTGTCCAATACGCTGCACCCTGCTTTGCGCATGTGGTTTTATCCCGACAAGTATATCTCGCCGGAAGGTTTGCCTGCATTGCAGCAGCGCACCCAAACCCGACTGGCCGAGCTGTTTGCCCATATCGACACACATGCCCCGTGGCTTGATGCGCGCGCGCCCAGCGCCTTGGCGTGCTACTTCGCACCGATGATCCGTTGGGCCGCGCTTTATGGTCCCGAACAGTCTTGGTTCGATTTGTCTCACTATCCGCGCGTACGCGACTTTGCAGTTTGGGCCGAAGCACGCCCCTCTGCACTTGAGGCAAGCCGCGCAGAAGGGCTTGGCCAAACGATTTTCTCTCAACCCGCTTCTCCAAATCCTCCTGAAGGGAGTGCTCTGTAATGTTTCTATCTGTGTTCGATATGTTCAAGGTGGGGATTGGCCCGTCTTCCTCTCATACGATTGGTCCTATGGTCGCTGCGGCAAGGTTTCTGGATCATTTGCGCATGCAACCCTTTCAGGTCGCGGGTCTCAAGGCCTCGCTGCACGGCTCCTTGGCATTTACCGGCGTGGGTCATGCAACGGACCGCGCCGTGATCCTCGGATTTGCCGGATTTCGCGCTGATGATTATGATGCCGCAAAGGCCGACGCCGAAATGGCGCGTATTATTGCCGAAAACACGGTGAACCCCGAGGGTTTGGGCGAGTTGCGCTTTCACCCCAAGGAAGATTTACTCTTCGATTACGGGCCAGCATTGGCGGGGCATGCCAACGGTTTGATCCTGAAAGCCACCGATGCGCAGGGCGACGTGATCATTCAAGAGACCTATTATTCGATTGGTGGCGGCTTTGTTTTGACGGCCGACGAGCTCGCGTCGGGCAAAGATACCCATGACGGCCCGCCTGCCCCGTTTCCGTTCACATCCGCCGCCGAAATGCTGGCGATGGCCTCGCAATCGGGCAAGTCGATCGCCGAAATGAAGCGCGTGAACGAGCGCGCCTGTCAGCCCGGCACGGACCTAGACAAGGGCCTGACCCGCATTTGGGAGGTCATGAACGCGTGTATCGATCGCGGGCTGGTCACGGAGGGCATTTTGCCCGGCGGGCTCTTTGTGCGCCGCAGGGCCAAGGGAATTTATGACGCGCTGATGGCCGAGCGTGGCATGAACCTGACCGCCCCCCACACCATTAACGATTATATGTCGACCTACGCGATGGCCGTGAACGAAGAGAACGCCGCGGGCGGTCAGGTCGTGACGGCCCCCACGAACGGGGCGGCGGGTGTGGTGCCTGCGACGATCCGCTATTACCTCGACCATGTGCCGGGGGCGAGCGTGGCAAAAGTGCCCGATTTTCTGCTGACGGCTTCCGCCATTGGCGGTTTGATCAAGTTCAACGCCTCGATTTCAGGGGCGGAATGCGGCTGTCAGGCAGAGGTCGGATCGGCTGCTGCGATGGCTGCGGCAGGTTTGTGCGCGGTTTTGGGGGGCACTCCAGAGCAGGTTGAAAACGCGGCGGAGATTGCGCTGGAGCACCATTTGGGCATGACCTGCGATCCCGTGCGCGGGTTGGTGCAAGTCCCTTGTATTGAGCGCAACGGTCTGGGCGCGATCAAGGCGGTTTCGGCGGCATCGCTGGCGATGCGCGGCGACGGGGTGCATCTGGTGCCACTGGATGCGGCGATTGAGACAATGCGCCAAACGGGAGAAGATATGTCGGAGAAGTATAAGGAGACGGCGCTGGGTGGCTTGGCGGTCAATGTGCCGAACTGCTAGGGGCAGAGATGGGTTAAACCCATCCTACGCAGGACCGCTGGATCACAGCGCTTTGCGGTGTTTGGAGATGTAACAATGTAGGATGGGTTTTAACCCATCTGCCCTGAAAGGCAAAAAATGACCTTGCATATCGACCGCGTCCTTCCCGGCATTGTGCTCATGCTTGGCTTCTGCATCACCGCCCCTCTGATCGATGTGGCCTCAAAGCTTGCCGCACAGACCCTGCCGGTCGGGCAGATCACAACTGCGCGCTTTATTGTGCAGGCGGCAATCATGTTGCCACTCTGTTTGATCTTGCGCTACCCGCTGACATTTCCCCGCGCTTTCCTATGGCAATTGGTCCAACGGGCCTTCTTTTTAATCGCCTCGACTTACTGCTTTGTGGCCGCAGTCCAAGTTATGCCAATTGCGGACGCGCTCGCCATCGCTTTTGTCGAACCATTTATCCTGCTCATCCTTGGACGCCTTCTGTTTCAAGACGAGGTCGGCCGGCGCCGGATCATCGCCTGTGTCGTGGGTTTCGCCGGATCGCTCTTGGTCATCCAGCCAAGCCTCGCTGCCTTCGGGCTTGTGGCCCTCTACCCTCTGGGCACGGCATTCTCTTTTGCCGCCTATATGCTTGTCACCCGCTCGCTAAGCCGGCGCATGCATCCGATTCCGATGCAATTACATACAGCGACTGTTGCGGCGGCGATCTGTCTGCCCGTGATGATCATGGCAAACGGCACCGGTTTCCCCACACTCGACCCCGTCTATCCGGTCGGGGTTGCCTGGTTTTGGATCAGCGGGGTCGGCGTCGCCTCTGCAATCGCCCATTTGATGATGACTTACGCCTTGCGCATGGCGCCCACATCCACACTCGCACCACTACATTACCTTGAAATCGTCAGTGCGGTGGCTTTTGGGTATCTCGTATTCTCCGACTTCCCCAATGCGCTGACATGGCTGGGGACTACGGTCATTGTCGCATCGGGTCTCTTTATCATCTGGCGCGAGCGCGTCACTGCAACGCCCCCGATTGCACCGCGCCCCAGCGTTCACTAAGCTTTCGGCCATGACTGCAGACCGCCCCTTTCTCGGCATTCTTTTGATGCTCGGATTTTGCGTTCTCGCTCCTTTGGGCGATAGCGTTGCAAAACTCTTGGGCGGTCATGTCTCGCTCGGGATGTTGATCTTTGTGCGTTTTGTAGTTCAGGCGGCGCTTTTACTGCCCGTTGCGCTCTGGTCAGGCCAGAGAGTGCGCCTGCCCAGCGGCCTGTTGCGGCTCACACTTCTGCGCACTGCCCTGCATATCGCAGGGATCGGGATGATGTTCAGCGCATTGCGCTTCCTGCCTTTGGCGGACGCTCTGGCGATTGCCTTTGTGATGCCCTTCATCATGCTTTTGCTCGGTCACTCTATCCTTGGTGAAACCGTCGGGGCACATAGAATGGTAGCCTGCGCCATCGGCTTTATTGGCACGCTTCTGGTAATCCAGCCGAATTTTGCCGCAGTGGGCCTGCCCGCATTATTGCCATTGGGTGTTGCGCTGGTCTTTTCTGGCTTTATGCTCGTGACCCGCAAAATCGCAAAGCACATCGACCCGATCAAGCTGCAAGCGATCAGCGGAGTGCAGGCGAGTGCGGCTCTCGTGCCCCTCTTGTTTCTTTTCCAAGGCCATGCGGGGTTTGAGGTAAAAATGCCTGACGCTCCGACGCTTTGGCTTTTGGCGCTGCTTGGAGTGCTCGGCACGGTCGCACATCTCGCGATGACATGGAGCCTGCGCTTTGCCCCCTCTGCGACCCTCGCCCCGATGCAATACCTTGAGATCCCCTTTGGCACGGCAATTGGCTGGCTTATCTTTCGCGATCTACCCAACGGGCTGGCCGCTGTGGGCATTTGCGTCACTGTTGGGGCGGGGCTTTACATTATTCTGCGCGAAGGGCGGCTTGCGCGAGTGCAGCCAGCGCCAGACGCGGGACAGTAACAATCACGCAGCCGGTCGCCGCGATAACGAGCGTTCCGGCTGCCGCTTCATTCGACGGGCTCGTGAACCCGAGAGGCGCGAACTCTTGACCATTGACAGGCCACCGCAGCCCCGACGCCGTGACCTTTGAGGGCGCAAGCGGCATCAGCGAAATCCGCGTCCCGACGGGCAACGCCAGCGAAAGCCCCGCCTCGGGGACAATCATGCTCGCGTCATCCGCGCTCAGCAAGATCACCCGCCTGTCGGGGTGGCGCCCCATGACATGCAGCACTGCAAGCGTATGATCGAGCCGCCCGCCCGCAAAGCCCACGGCATAGATCAAAGGTGCAGCAACCCGCACGAGAGCCTTTTCAAAATCCACGGTGTCTTGCTCTTGAATGTGGTGCAGCAAATCGGCAAATTTGGTGCGCGCGTCGTCAGAAATGCTATCCAGATCGCCAATCACCGCCACAGGCGTGATCCCATGAGCGACAAGATGATCAGCCCCGCGATCGACACCGACAAAACTTGTCAGTTCTTTTTGCGGAATGTTAAGGTCTTGTGGTCCAAGGTCGGCACCACCAACCAAGACAACCGGATCAGAACTATGCACAATCACCACTGTTATCCTCTATTACCCGCCAAATGAGCAACATTCCTCAAAAGCGCCTTGAAATAATACCCAGTTTAACCCGGCATCGTGCCGGATTGCGAACCAATTGATGGTAAACACACTCCTACTGGGATTGGGAGAAAGCGAGCAAAAAGATGGTTGAGTCGAGTAAGATTCTTACCGTTTCATACGGCACCTTTTCGTGCACACTCGAGGGATTCGACGATTCCTTTGGCACGATGAAGGCAATTGCGGAGTACTTCCGCGATTTGGCTGCTGATGACCGGTATTTCGGGGCAGAACCCCCGACCCCTGATGTACATATGTTAGCCAAGATCGCCGAGCGTGAAATCACGCGCCGCGTTGAGGCCCGCACGGAAGACGGCGGCATTGTGCTGCGCGCCTCAGAGGCTGTTGCCCCTGCGATGCCGCCACAGGTCGAACGCCCCGATCCGGTGAAGGTCACAGCCGCGGCTGTGGCACCTCAGGTCGCCCCGACGCCCAAGGACCACACATTAGACGATTTCCAGACAGCCCTATCAGACGCGACGGCGGATGATATGGAGCCTGTTGCAGGGCCGGAGGCCGAGGATTATGTGTCCTCACCGCTCGTGGCCTCCGGTCAGGCAGCCCCCTCGACGCTGACCTTTGACGATATGGCGCCTGCACGGGAAGAAATCCCCGCGCATCCTGACTCCGAAAGTGTTGCGGCCAAATTGCAGCGCATTCGTGCGGTTGTGGGCAAAGCCGCGCCGCAAGTCGAGGATGCCGACTACGCCGAAGATCTGGCAGAGCCCGAAGCCCCGATGCTTGCAGAGCTTCCCGCGGAATTGGTCGCCGATGCGCCGGAAGACGTGATGGAGCCCGCTGCCCTGACAGAGGAAGAGACCGGTGTCGCGACAGCAGAGTTGACGGAAGAAGAGATTGCCGATGTTGCGGACGCGGCACCTGAAGAGATGTCACAGTCCTTGGTTGCCGATTTGGTTGCCCAAGACGATGACGACACAGAGGATCTCGCAGAAATGTCGTTGGGCGCTGACCAACTGGCAGAGGACATTGCGCAGGCTGAGGCCGCCTTCGAGGAAGAAGCCTTCGACGACGAGGCATTCGACGACGACGGATTCGATGACGACGGATTCGATGATGAGGATGCAATGCTGAGCAATCTTCAGGCGAAGGTCGCGCAATCCAGAAGTGAACCTGAGGCAGACCTCGCGCCCCAAGACCCTGTTGCCGAAGAAAAGCCGGTTATCCGCGCGCAGGTTTTGCGTCTGCGCAAGACCGAAATTCCGCAAGACGCCCCGCCAACAGAAGATGCGCTCCTCTTCAATGATGACGTTATGGACGATGAGGATTTCGACGACGATTACGAGGACCTGCAAGACGAGGTTGCAGATGTGGCCGCTCTTGACGGTGCCTATGATCTTGAAGAGTTTTCAGCACCTGTCGACACGTCACTCTCGGACGAAGATGAAGCGGAGCTGATGGAAGAGCTTGCCGCACTTGAGCGTGAAACGGCAAGCGTGCCTGTGCCTGCCGCGCCTAAACCACGCAATTCCCTGCCTGCCACGGATGACGCGACAATGTCGCATATCCTGAACCAGACAGACCAAGCGCTGAGCGAACCGGAAGGTAGCCGTCGCCGCAGTGCAATCGCCCAACTCAAGGCGGCTGTCGCGGCAACAGAAGCAGCCCGCCAGCTTGGCGAAAAAGGCGATGACAAGCGACAGTCCGAGGATGCGTTCCGTGGAGATCTCGATCAGGTCGTGCGGCCGAACCGTGTGGTCAACCCTGCCCGTCCAACCCGTCCGGACGTGCCCGTAGCCCGAACAGAGCGTCCGCGCCCTGCGCCGCTCAAGCTGGTCGCCTCCCAACGCGTCGACGCGCCGACACCTGCGGGAAATGCGCCTGTCCAACCGCGCCGCGTCGCGACGGCCGCAGAGGAGATTTCTTCCTCCACTGCAAGCAGCTTCGCGGAATTTGCAGAAGACATGGGCGCGACAACGCTGGCAGACCTTCTGGAAGCCGCAGCAGCCTACACCGCATTTGTGGAGGGGGTCGAGGATTTCTCTCGCCCGCAGATCATGAAAAAGGTGCAACTGACCTCCCCGACCGAGATCAGCCGCGAGGACGGGCTGCGCTCCTTTGGCACGCTTTTGCGGCAAGGGCGGATTAGCAAAGTCCGCAGCGGCCGCTTCCAAGTGTCGGAAGAAACGCGCTTTCGCCCAGAAAGCAAAGTCGGCTAAACGCACAGACTAACACGAAAAAGGGCGGGGAAATTTCCCCGCCTTTTTTGTTTTCACCACAGGCGCTGGCGACATGGGCCAGCATCATATCTGCGCCCAGCGGGCGCAGCCCTTTGGATCAAGCGTCATCTTTTGCGTCAGGGTCGGGCTGGCCGATCCCCAAAAACACCTTTTTGAACGGAAGCACCCAAGCGATCCCGAGGAAGACATAAATACCGAATTCAACAAACAGCGGCGCGCGTCCTGCCACACTCATCACCGCCACCGCGAAAATGATGTAAATCGGCAGGAAAACAACCAATAGGACCAAGGCCCAGCGCCGTTTTTGTTTGTATGTCATCACACTCAATCTTCGAAAGGATCGGTGACGAGGATCGTATCGTCCCGCTCTGGTGAGGTGGAAAGTAGCGCGACCGGACATTCGATCAACTCTTCAATCCGCCGCACATACTTGATCGCCTGCGCAGGCAGGTCCGCCCAAGAGCGCGCCCCTTCAGAGCTTTCGGCCCAGCCGTCCATCTCTTCGTAAATCGGGGTGCAGCGGGCCTGCGCGTCGGCGGCTGTGGGCAGATAATCCAGCTTTTCACCGTCCAGCTCATAGCCGACGCAGATCTTCAGGGTCTCAAAACCATCAAGCACGTCGAGCTTGGTCAGCGAGATACCCGTCACGCCGGATGTGGCACAGGTTTGGCGCACAAGCGCCGCGTCAAACCAGCCGCAGCGCCGCTTGCGCCCTGTGACGGTGCCAAATTCATGGCCACGTTCGCCAAGACGTTGACCATCGGCATCGTCAAGTTCGGTCGGGAACGGGCCTTCGCCGACGCGAGTGGTATAGGCTTTCACGATCCCGAGAACATAGTCGATGGCCGTTGGGCCCATGCCGACGCCCGTGGCCGCCTGACCTGCGATAACGTTGGAGGAGGTCACGAAAGGGTAAGTGCCAAAGTCGATATCAAGCAGCGCGCCCTGCGCACCCTCGAACAAAATCCGCTCGCCCTTTTTTTTGCGCTCGTTGAGCACCTTCCAGACAGGGGCGGCATATTGCAGAATTTCAGGTGCAATTTCAAGAAGCTGCGCGACAAGCGCGTCGCGATCAATCGCCGCGATCCCAAGACCCATGCGCAGCGGGTTGTGGTGCTGCAAGGCACGATCGACACGCGCTTCAAGCGTTGCGCGGTCTGCCAGATCGGCCACGCGCACAGAGCGGCGCCCGACCTTATCTTCGTAAGCCGGTCCAATGCCGCGCCCCGTGGTGCCGATCTTGGTACCCTTGGAAGAGGCCTCTTCGCGCGCACGGTCAAGCTCGCCGTGGATCGGCAGGATCAGCGGTGTGTTTTCCGCAATCATCAGCGAGGCGGGCGAAATCTCGACGCCTTGGCCGCGAATGGCTGCGATCTCTTTGACGAGGTGCCACGGGTCGAGCACAACCCCGTTGCCAATCACCGAAAGCTTGCCTCCGCGCACAACACCCGAGGGCAGCGCGTTGAGTTTATAGACCTTGCCGTCGATCACGAGGGTGTGGCCTGCGTTGTGCCCGCCTTGGAAACGCGCAATCACATCTGCACGCTCAGAGAGCCAATCCACGATCTTGCCTTTACCTTCGTCACCCCACTGGGCGCCTACAACGACGACATTTGCCATATCTTATGGTCCTTTCAGAATCCCGTGACCGCTATATCCCCGCACGCGCCTTGGTGGAACCGTAAAATGATCTGCTTTGGACTGGACAGGGCCACCTTGGAATTGCAATTGTGCTGAAACGCTCAAAACAAAGGTGATTTATGGGTTTTCTGATACGTTGGCTGCTTGCCTTTGTCCTGCTCACTGCGACCTATAACCCCACCCAGTGGAATTTTGTCCATTGGGCAATGGCGCAATATACCGACATGCTCTCGGTCACAGTGCTGGCCGGGCTTGTGCTTTTGGTGGGTTACATCATCTATTTGCGCGCAACGCTGCGCTCGATTGGACTGTTCGGCATGATTTTGGTCCTTTCGGTTGCGGGCACGCTGATTTGGGTCTTGTTTGACCAAGGCTTCATTGATCTGTCGGATCCGACCATAAACACATGGCTCGCGATCGTGATTCTGTCGCTGGTTTTGGCGATCGGGCTGTCGTGGTCGATTGTGCGCCGCAAGATTTCGGGCCAAGCCGATGTGGACGACGTGGACGAGTGACGCTTTACACTTGCGAGCCCCGCCCCAAAAACATAGATACCCACCGAAACAGATGTAACCGATAGGCCGCCCGCTCCATGGAAAACGTAGTCCTCGTCATTCACTTGATCCTTGCTCTCTCCCTGATTGGGATGGTTCTGATGCAGCGCTCTGAAGGCGGCGGACTGGGCTTGGGCGGCGGCGGCGGCGGTGCAAATGGCAGCCGTGCTGCGGGCACAGCCTTGGGCAAAGCCACTTGGATCTTGGCGATTGGATTTATTTGCACCTCTATTGCGCTGACGATTATCGCCGCTGAAAAATCGGCTGGTGCCTCTGTGGTTGACCGGCTCGTTGATGCCCCGGCAGTTGTCGAAGGTGTGGCCACGCCGGACCTTGGCGACAATCTGTTGCCACCATCATCCGGCGATGTTCCACTTGTTCCAGCAGGCGAATAATCCACTAATCCTGCCTGTTTAGCAGTTTTTAACCACATCATGTTGCGTCAGCGGTTGCGCTGATGCCCCGAATCCCGTAATACTTAAATCCCGTAGTGATGCGAATTTTGCGGTTCGGGTTTCCACAAATTTTAACTTTTTTGATCCACTCACGGGGGCGAATACGCTATGGCACGTTATATTTTTATTACTGGCGGCGTTGTCTCCTCACTTGGTAAAGGTCTTGCGTCGGCCGCTTTAGGCGCCTTGCTGCAGGCCCGCGGTTACTCTGTCCGTTTGCGCAAGCTTGATCCCTATCTCAACGTTGATCCGGGCACGATGTCCCCGTTCGAGCACGGCGAGGTTTTTGTGACCGACGATGGCGCCGAAACCGACCTCGATCTTGGGCACTACGAGCGGTTCACCGGCGTTGCTGCGCGCAAGACCGATTCCATCTCCTCGGGCCGCGTCTATTCCACCGTCCTCGAAAAAGAGCGTCGCGGTGATTATCTGGGTAAAACCATTCAGGTGATCCCGCATGTGACCAATGAGATTAAGGAATTCCTTAAGATTGGTGACGATGAAGTCGATTTCATGTTGTGCGAAATCGGCGGCACGGTGGGCGACATCGAAGGCCTGCCGTTTTTTGAGGCCATCCGCCAGTTTTCCCACGACAAGCCGCGCGGCGAGTGCATTTTCATGCACCTGACCTTGCTGCCCTATCTTGCTGCCTCTGGCGAGTTGAAGACCAAGCCGACCCAGCACTCTGTGAAAGAACTGCAATCCATCGGGATCGCCCCAGATATTCTGGTTTGCCGCTCCGAGCACCCGATCCCCGAGAAAGAACGCGAAAAGATTGCGCTGTTCTGCAACGTCCGCAAAGACGCGGTTGTCGCGGCCTATGACCTCAAGTCGATCTATGAGGCCCCGCTGGCCTATCACAAACAAGGCTTGGATCAGGCTGTGCTGGATGCCTTTGGCATTTCCCCCGCCCCTGCGCCAAAGCTGGCGATGTGGAACGATGTTTACGACCGCATCCACAACTACGACGGTGAGGTGAAAGTCGCCATCGTCGGCAAATACACCCAACTTGAGGACGCGTATAAGTCAATCGCCGAGGCCCTGACCCATGGCGGGATGGCCAATCGTGTGAAGGTCAAAATCGAATGGGTCGATGCCGAATTGTTCGATCGCGAAGATGCGGCGCCATTCCTTGAAGGCTATCATGCGATCCTCGTGCCTGGCGGGTTTGGCGAGCGCGGCACCGAGGGCAAGATCAAGGCTGCGCAATTTGCCCGCGAAAAGAACATTCCTTACCTTGGCATTTGCCTTGGCATGCAGATGGCCGTGATCGAGGCCGCGCGTAACGTCGCGGGAATAACCACCGCTGGCTCTGAAGAGTTTGACCATGAGACCGGCAGCAAACGGTTTGAACCTGTTGTCTATCACCTCAAAGAATGGGTGCAGGGAAATCACACGGTTGCGCGCTCTGCCGGCGACAATAAGGGCGGCACGATGCGGTTGGGCGCTTATAACGCGACACTGAAAGAAGGCTCCAAGGTGGCTGAGGTTTACGGCACGACCCAGATCGAAGAGCGCCACCGCCACCGCTATGAGGTTGACACGAAGTATCGCGATCAGCTTGAAAACGTTGGGCTTTGCTTCTCTGGCATGTCCCCGGACGGCAAACTGCCCGAGATCGTCGAGTGGAAAGATCACCCTTGGTTTATCGGCGTGCAATATCACCCAGAGCTGAAGTCAAAGCCGTTTGCCCCGCACCCGCTGTTTGCCGGATTCGTACGTGCAGCCGTTGAAAACTCGCGTTTGGTTTAAAAACTCCACGACACTTTGCGTGTCACAACGAGGCTGACGCCAAGCTGGTCAGTGGTCTGAACGATGGGGCTTTGAGCCGCGTCGTTCAGCAACTCGTCATAGTTGATCGTGCCCACGACCCCCCAGTTTTCGGTAACGTCATAGGCAATGCTGGCCTCGATCCCGCGAGACAAAAGCCCGCCGCTGGCCGAAGTGCTGCTCACGGTAGACCCGAAATAAGTGTTCGCATAGGTATCATCACCAAAGAACAGGCGCGGCCCGACGCGGACTTCGGTTTGGCTGCTCGGCTGCATGATCCAATCGCCGCCGATCTCGCCTACAAAGGCCTCGTGCCCGATCACGCCATAGCGGCCAACCGCGTAAATTTCCGCGTTATCAGTGGTATAGTTAAGACCGCCGCCGATCTCAAAAGCCGCATCCAGATCGGCCTCGCCCGCCAGTTCAGGATTGTCGGCCACAGTGCGCGCACCAATATAGCGAAAGCTACCTTTGACCCCGAACCCGCCCGCATCACCGCCGCTGCCGCCATAGCCGAGGGGGCCGAGCTGAAACGATCCGGGCTCGAAACTGCCAGTTAGACCGATAGTTGAATTTTCAGATCCGAAGTAATCAGGCGTCCACGATGCCCCAAGCCCCAGCGTAAAGGCGACACCATTACCAGTTTGCGCGTCTTGCGCCGTCGCGGATGTGGCAGCAAAGAGGATCGGCAGGATCAGGATTCGCATTATGGGTGGCCTCTGGATCAATGTGGCTTTAGATCATTCTAGCGTATCGCCGCGTATTCACAAGCGGATCGCAATGACATATCCGTCACCGAAAGAGAGCCCGAAATGCTGTCATATCAACATGGTTATCACGCTGGAAACCTGGCTGACGTGCACAAACATGGCCTGCTGGCATGGATGCTTGACTATCTGACCCGCAAGGACAAGCCGCTGTCCTATCTGGAGACCCACGCAGGGCGTGCGGTTTACGATTTGACCGACGCGGCGGCGCTCAAGACGGGTGAAGCAGCACGCGGCATTGCGATTGCCGAAAACTGGTTTGCTAAGGATCACCCCTACGCACGGGTTCTGGCCGCCGTACGGGCCGAGGCTGGCCCCAATGCCTACCCCGGATCGCCGATGGTCGCTGCCCATTTGCTCCGCGATATCGACCAGATTGACGTGGCCGAACTACACCCCGGCGAGATTGTGGAACTGCGCGACGCGATGATCAATCACCCCGTCGGCTGTCACCATCTGGACGGCTGGCAAATGGCCATGTCGCGCTGCCCGCCCGAGCCGCGCCGTGGCATTTTGTTGGTTGATCCGTCGTTCGAGATTAAGTCCGATTACGACGATATCCCCGACTTCTTTCGCAAGATTCATCGCAAATGGCCCGTGGGCGTTCTTGTGCTGTGGTATCCGATCTTGGTCGATGAACGGCATAGGCCGATGACGCGCGCACTCATGGAGGCGATCCCTGACGCGACCTTGCACGAGGTCCGCTTTCCGCCCGCCCGCCAGGGTCACGGGATGGTTGGCTCTGGCCTGTTTGTGGTGAACGCGCCCTATGGGTTTGACATCGCGGCTGGCGGGCTAGCGGCAAAGTTCAAAACCCTCAAAGCGTGAGTTTGGGGTTTGCGCCACCCGATTACGCCCCTATATCTCCCCCATGTTTGCAGATCTCCTTCGGCGCCTGACCGCCCCCGCCCCAGACCCTTTGACGGAAAACGATGCCCGCTTGGCACTTGGCGCGCTTTTGGTGCGGCTTGCCCGCGCGGACGGCGATTATGCCGCTGTCGAAATCGCGCGGATCGATGCGATTTTGGCAAACCGCTATGGCCTTGCTGACCCAGCCGCCCTGCGTGTCCAATGCGAGGCTCTGGAGAGCGAGGCCCCTGATACCGTCCGTTTTACCCGCGCGATCAAGGAAGCGGTCGCTTATGAGGACCGGCTGGGCGTGATCGCCGCGATGTGGGAAATTGTGCTCGCCGACGGTGTGCGTGATCACGACGAAAACACCCTCATGCGCCTGATCGCCCCCATGATCGGCGTGCAAGACCAAGACAGTCACGCCGCAAGAATCGCAATCGAAGCCCGCTTGAAGTGAGCGGCACGCGGCGGCAGCTTTGATCTACCTGAGATTGAACCAAGCAGGCCAATACCACCGCCGCAAGCCATGAATGGCGTTTGACGCTAGGTAAACCGACATCAAAGCGTTGCAGAATCCCGCGAAATGCGCCCTACTGCACGAGAAACAATAAAAAGCGGCCCGACTTGACCCCTGATATTCCCGTCATCGAAATTCGCGACCTGCATAAATCCTATGGATCACTGGAGGTTCTCAAGGGCGTCGATATCTCGGCGCCTGCTGGCCATGTCGTGTCGCTCATCGGCTCGTCAGGGTCGGGCAAGTCAACGCTTTTGCGCTGTGCCAACCTGCTTGAGGATAGCCAGCAAGGGGATGTTCTGTTTTGCGGCGAGCCTGTGATCTGGAAGGGCACGGGCCTGAACCGTCGCCCTGCAGACCGTGCGCAGATCACCCGCATTCGCACCAATTTGTCGATGGTGTTCCAGCAGTTCAACCTCTGGGCTCATATGACGATTCTGCAAAATGTCATGGAGGCCCCTGTGACCGTGCTGGGCCGCGACAAGACAGAGGTTGAGGCCTCTGCGCGCAACTACCTCGACAAGGTGGGGATTGGCGACAAATGCGACGCCTATCCCGCGATGCTATCGGGTGGCCAACAACAGCGGGCGGCGATTGCGCGGGCGTTGTGTATGGAGCCAAAAGCACTTTTGTTTGACGAGCCGACCAGCGCGCTGGACCCTGAGCTTGAACAGGAAGTTGTCAAAGTTATCAAAGATTTGGCCGCCGAAGGCCGCACCATGATTATCGTGACCCACGATATGCGATTGGCTGCGGACGTGAGCGACCATGTCGTTTTCCTCCATCAGGGGAAAATCGAAGAAGAAGGGCCGCCCGAAACACTTTTTGGTGCCCCCAAAACCGAGCGCTTGCAAGGATTTTTGTCCGCAACCGTTCCTGCCTAATACCTCATCAACTCGGGAGAATTCTGATGAACAAACTGATCCTTACGACGGCCGTTCTGGCCCTGACGGCTGGCGCTGCATTGGCTGAAAGCCACGGTTCCGTCGTGCGTCTTGGCACCGAAGGCGCCTACCCTCCGTATAACTTTCTGAACGATGCTGGCGAAGTTGACGGCTTTGAGCGCGAATTGGGCGACGAGCTGTGTGTACGTGCAGAGTTGACATGTGAGTGGGTCACCAACGAATGGGACAGCATCATTCCAAACCTCGTATCGAGCAACTATGACGCGATCATCGCGGGCATGTCCGTGACCGACGAGCGCAAGGAAGTGATCGCATTCTCCGAGCAGTACACGCTGCCAGATCCATCGTCCTACCTCGTGATGAACGACGCAACAGACCTGACAACAGGCGTGATCGCGGCACAGGCTGGCACCATTCAGGCGGCTTATGTGGCTTCCACGGGTGCGACTTTGCTTGAGTTCGCAACACCTGACGAATCTGTAGCTGCTGTGAAAAACGGCGAAGCGGATGCTGTTCTGGCGGACAAATCCTTCCTCGCACCAATGGCCGAGGCTGATCCGGAACTGTCCTTGGTTGCGCAAGACGTGATGATCGGTGGCGGCATCGGCATTGGCATGCGCCAGTCCGACGAAGAGCTGAAAGCAAAGTTCGACGCAGCGATCATCTCCATGAAAGAAGATGGCTCCCTGAACGCGCTGATCGCAAAGTGGCTGCCAGACGCCGGCCAGTTCTAAAAAACCTCTTGCGCCCCGGTCTGATGATCGGGGCGCACTCCCGTCGTTTTTTCCGAACACTCACATCCAAGCCACCAAACGGGTGCCCCCATTTTTGAATTCTGTGCTGATCCAGCCTCTTTGACAGGCGCCAAATGGCTTTCTTGTTACCTGACGACAGGTAAGCACATGGGCCTTTATTGGTCATTCGGCACTGTCCTTTTGCTGCTTGCAATCACGGCCCCTGTCGCCTTGGCCTTCGGCTTTGGCGGCGCATCGGCGGCCCGCAGCCATTTCGCCCCGCTGCGCTGGTTCGGCAAGACCTATATCGCGCTGGTGCGCGGTGTGCCGGATATCGCGTTTTTCTTATTCTTTGTCATCGCGCTCGATCAAGGCATCGAATACCTGCGCCACAAGGTCAAATGTCCCGATTGGGATATGCCGGTGCGCCAAGGTAACGACTTTGTCGTCTGTGCGGCGGCCAAAATGCCGCTGGGCAATTCCCCGCAATTCTACCACGAGGCTTACGGCTTTGCGCTGGCGGTTCTGACCTTTGCGATCGTGTTTGGTGCCTTTGCCGCCAACGTGCTTTATGGGGCGATGCGCGCAGTGCCAAACGGCCAGTTGGAAACCGCAGAGGCTTACGGCATGACCCGCAGGCAGACGTTCTGGCGCGTTCTTGTTCCGCAAATGTGGGTCTTTGCGCTGCCGGGATTGTCGAACCTCTGGATGGTGCTGATCAAGGCCACACCGCTGCTGTTCCTCTTGGGTGTTGAAGACATTGTCTATTGGTCGCGCGAACTTGGCGGCACCAAGACGCCAAATTTCACCGATTATCCGCATGGAGATTGGCGGATCTACTACTTCGCTTTTCTGCTTGTGTTCTATCTGTGCTTTACGCGTGCGTCTGAACGTGTGCTCG
>CBFHTU010000018.1:0-51450 GCA_965658825.1 Yoonia sp. | reverse complement strand
GAGATCCCGACCACATAGTCATATGTCAAGCCACCAGTTGTAGCCCGAAAGGTGATCCCCATAAAATCATCGCTTGCGTAACTCCCGTTCGCGCCGTCGGTGACCAAGTTCTGCACATTGGTAAAGCCGCAAGAAGCTTCGATCTCGGCCGGGGTGATATCCCCGTTCGCCGCAGTCACAGGGGCACCGCCGGACCAGTAGTTTCCGCCTGCAGACCCCTGTGCGAAAAGGGTGAACTCGGCCTCTTGGGCACTTGGTTCATTGAAGTGGTTTACGGCACATTGACCGTCTTGCGTGTCAGGAAAGCCTTTAATTTTCTCCACAATGTCAATGGAGTTCGTGCCTAGGGCCATTGCGTGGCTGGGGGCGAGGAGGGTGAGCAGGAGGAGGACAAGGGCGCGGAGGCTAAAATGGGTCACGGGACAATCCAATCACGGCGAAGTGCGCGGGGCACATAAATTGCAGGTTGGGCCGATCCTAGGATTAACTAATTTTGAATTCTGTGTCGCAGCGCACAGAATTTCATGCGGTGTCCGCGTTCGATGGGGGGAGAGCAGACGGGATCGCCGTGTGCTCGTTCATTCCGCGTTTTCCCGTTACGGGCAGCGCCAACAGGAGACACTCAATGGACCCGCTTATTGCTCAAATCATGTTGTTTGGTGGAAACTTTGCGCCCCGGGGTTGGGCTTTTTGTGACGGCCAGTTGTTACCAATTTCCTCATATTCCGCGTTGTTCAGCATTTTGGGGACAACCTATGGCGGAGATGGCCGGACCACCTTTGCATTGCCAGATCTTCGGGGGCGTGCGCCCATTCACGCAGGCAGTGGCCCCGGGTTGACGCCGCGACAGATTGGCCAACGCTTTGGCCAAGAAGATGTTGCGTTGAACGTGGCGCAAATGCCGGCACATGGCCACTCAATGAATGTCGCAAATGTCGCCGCTGACAACGACCGCCCGTCTGGTGATTTCCTCGCCCGAACACCGGCTTATGTTGCGGGCGCCCCAATCCCTGCATTGGCGACGCTTGCTGATGGCACTATCGGCCAGAACGGTGGCGGTTTGCCACATAACAACATGCAGCCCAGTCTTGTGATTAACTACATCATTGCGTTGGAAGGCATTTTCCCGTCGCGCAGCTAATCGCAAACACGAATAATCTCACGATCAGTGGGGTTTAGGTTGGGCGAATCTGTTCTCTTCCGTAGGTTCGCCCAATCAACTTTTTTCTCCGAAAGGCGCCAGAATGACCTGCTCTAAGATAATCCTACCTTTGGCTCTCACCTGTATTAACTTTGTGGCGGCGGGCGTCCAGGCGTCCGATCATCGCGATGCACCTTATACGCAACAGAACCCTATGTCAGATATCGGGGATAGTTTTCTGTTTCAGGGCGCTCAGACCGGCGGGCTTGTCATGGCCTACACCTTGAACCCGCTTTCTGGCAGCGGCGCGCCCGGGACGCTGGGGTCTGACGTGATCAAGCTCGACCCTGCTTTGATTTACATGTTCAAGATTGATACGGACGACGACGCGATTGCTGATATTGTCTATAAGATCAAAGCGCATGATCTGGAGGGTGAAGCGCAAAAGCAGAGGCTTGAGATCCGGCGCGCCACGGGACATGACGCCCGCTCCAATGACTGGAACGGCGACAAGATTGGCGAAGGATTCACGACCGCACTTAACCACGCGCTTGAGGTCACAACCTCAGACAATGGCGAGCTGTTGTTCGTCGGCCCGCGCCGCGACCCGTTCTTCTTTGATTTCACATCGGTGCAGGCCCCTGCCGCATTGGCGATCAAACAGGCGCTTGCGGGAGGTGACCATCTGCCTGCCGCGCCGACCTCGCTTGGCGCGTTTGGCGTGTCTGATATGACGTTGATCACGTTGGAAGTGCCTGCGCTTGGCGACACAGCGATCAATTACTGGGCCGTTGTGGCCGACAATAAAGGGCACTCGGTCGATCGTATGGGGCGGGCCGGTGTGCAGGGGATATTTTTTGTTGATCCGCCTGTGGGCTACAACCCGACGCATTACCTGCCGGTCGATCCAAGCTATAAAACCGTTGGCGCTTTTAATGATGCCTATAATGCGACGGGTCCGGACGTCGGGCTTTCAACCTTTGGGGATCAGTTCAGGTTCAGCTTTGAGCGATTGGAAGTCGAGGCCGACAAGCTCTCCGGTACAGTCAACTTCTATGCGCCTGACATGCTACGTTGGGACCCGTCGCGACCCGCAGGCTATCCCAACGGGCGCAGCTTTGCCGAAGATGCGATCTACTGGACAATCGCGGACGTCAATCCGTTCTTTTACGCGGACCCTGATAGCTTTTTGCCGCGCCGCTCCGATCAAGATCTGAATCCGGAGAAATTCCCTTATGCGGCGCCTTCCATCAATCAGGGTTGGGCAGCAGGGGTTCCGGTTCGTCCAATTGCCCCAATCTACATGGATTAACCGGTACAACCGTGGGTCGGAATACATCGACCGGCCCACGGCCTTTTGCCGCCACCGTGCCATAGTGTTCAAAGAACTGTTGATCGTGAAGCAGATCAAATGTGCTCCTTGTGAGCAGAATGCCATTGATTCCGGAGGCCGCCACGACCCGCGACGCAGTATTCACCGTGTCCCCCCAGATATCAAAACTCAGCCTGTCCTGACCGATCACACCCGCAGAAACGGGGCCGGAATTTATGCCGATGCGTATTTGCCAAAGCGGCATGTCGCGGGGCAATCCGGCAGGACGTACCCCACTGACGAAGGCCAGAAATGCCTTGGCGGCCAAAAGTAGTCGGCCTGCGGAATTGCTGTCGTCATCCAGGCCTGCAACGCACATATAAGCGTCGCCAATTGTTTTCACTTTCTCGATATTGTGACGCGCAGAGATGCGGTCAAACTCGGAATAGTATTGATCCAAAATCCTCACGAGGAGCAACGGGTCCAGCGTTTCTGCCAGCGAGGTAAACCCCACAAAGTCGGCGAACATGACCGTCGCATTTTCAAAACGTCGCGGGATCACCCCGCCCGTTTGTTTCAGCTCTTCGGCGATCGAGGCTGGCATGATCGACTTCAAAAGGTGATCCGTGCGGGCCTGCTCGGTATGCAATTGCGCATTGAGCGTTTGGAGTTCCGCCTTTGCCGCCTCAACCTCGGTCAAAACCCGCCGCTGGAACGACTGCCCTGTGTCGATCAAATGCTCAAGTTCCGCACGGTGCAGCTCCGACTTCGCCAAAAGCCGTTTCATCCGTTGCAGGTCGCGATCTTGTCCATTGTCGCTGGCGGGTGACGTCACGCGGCCCTCTCATTTTCGATAATTAAGGTGTTCCTAACAAGACGGCAATAAACGCGTTTGTATGGGTCAGTGAAGGCCCGTTGCTGGTGTCAGGTCCGATTTCACCATAGCAGTAAAAACCGGATGTCGGGACATCCTCCCCAATCACGTTGCGAATTGCGGCGTATTCTTCGCCAGTGCGGGTGCCCAAGGTGGCACGCCGGCCTGCGCAGGAGAAAAGCAGTGCCGCGTCGACCTTGCCGCCTTTGAAACCTGCGAAGGCCTGCCCGACGGCATTGCGTGCCGCATCGACAATCTCGTCGCGCGAAGCGGTTGCCAGCTGAACATGGCTGTTTTCAGCGACAGGATTGACCAGATGAAGCGCGCCGGTTTGGACATCAAAGTTGAGCGGCGAACTCAAGACAAGTGACTTCCGGCTCTGGTCCTGCACTGCCAAAGGATAGAAAATCGAAGGCTGCTGCAAATAGTCGGCATAGAGATCGGCGGCCGGACGGTGATCGATCTCGTACACGACGGCGCCTTCGGCTTTCGTTACAACGTGGTGCTTTCCAAGCGGACTATAGCCGGTTGAAACCCCCGTCGAGACACGGAGCGGGCCGTGCAGCAGCAACACAACGACAGCATCTCTTGTCACCACGTCATTGCAAATCTGTCGGGTGCCTTGAAACCGTAGCTGATCGCCTGCCGCGCCGCCAATGATTGGGACCTCTGCGCCCAATGCGTCCTGCAGCCCGCCAACCAGATGGTGGATATTTGTCCCTAGCCCCTCAAGTAGCGAAATACACAAAGCGGGCGCGTCGCTGATCCCGTCGCATGCAGCCTTGACCGCAGCGGCCGCCGCACCCTGCGGGTCTGCAATCGCGTCGGTCCCCATACCAACCGTAAAATTGAGGCTATCTGATGCAAGCAGCGTGATCACAAGGCTGTCTTCCAAGAACCCTGTACCACCGGCGATTTCACCGTCGGTGGTACAGCCTGCAATCACGATGTCAGGGTAGCGAGCCCGCAAGCATTGCGAGATAACGTCCAAGTCGAGATCAATCGACGCGTAAACCAGTGCCGCTTGCGGCGTGAACTCGTCAAGCGATTTTGCCGCCATATCCAAAGCGGCATGCGCGGTTTGGGCGGTCTCCGGCTCGTCTGACCAGCCAATTGCTACCTTCAGCATTCGCCACCTATACCATTGAGAAGAATGTCAAAAGCCAAACTTCAAGTTTCAAAATTTGCAAAACCTGCACAACCACTTATGCTGGGACAAGACCATGCTGTTCCATAACCTGACGTGACGCTACTCTAGCAATGGACTGGAAAGTAGCAACAACTTTAGGCAGAAAGTTGCCCTCGGAAGTCGCGGAAACCCACGGGTCTTGCGTTGTCGAAATCAGGAACGACATGGAGGTTCCCTGCGTCGGCTTTAGTCCGGCGCGCTGCGCATATGCATCCACAAACGACTGCCCGTAGGTGGGCACATCAAAAGACGACGAGGTGACAAACATGGGTTGTTTCGGCACGGTCCCGCCGTCAAACGTGCTGATCGACAATGCGTGATAGATCGCGGTGTTGACGTCGTTCATCAGGTTGACGTCGTCGTTCCACCCGTCCTTGGTCTTAAAGTTGACGGCATAGGTGACGATGTTCTGATCCGACCCGAGCTCTTTGAAAAGCGCGAGTGCTTGAGGGTCGCTTTGCAGCAACGCAACCAATTCATTGTTTTGCGGCGGCACAAAATTGTCGCGGATATAGGCAATTTGGCGGGCGATCTGCGCGGGGTCCGCGCCTTCTTTTTGCGCGGGCAATCGTTGGAAAGGAACGACTTTGATAAAGTCGTCAGTCCCGTCGAGCGACACCAATTCCGCATATAGCCGTTTGGAATTAAAGATACATTTGCCAAGAAGTTTGCCATAGCCGGATTTGTCTGGGCGGATCATGGCGTGAGACAGATAGACCCCGGCCGCCGCTGCGCCAGGCTTTGAGCCCTCAATGCCGTAAACCCCGACGGTCGGATCAATGCCGCCATGATAAACAACCGGAGCGGTGAATGTGATCATGTCGCGCATCGCGCCATTGCGGTAACACAGCGCGCCTGCCGGATAGGGAATAAAGCCGGCCTTATGTGGATCAACGGTTTGGGTGTCGGCGTATTTGAATGCCCGATATTGACGGGTCACATAGTCGCTCATGACCATTGCGGGGGTCTGTTCCAAAGCACCGTCTTGCTCGGGGTCGATTGGCCTTTTGCTGTCACGCAACATGGATGCAAAATATCCGCCCCATGCCCCGTCCACATGCAAGGTGAACTCCAGACCTTTGAGCCGAAACGCGTCGCGCAGGGCCACGATATCGGCCAGCGGGTCAACAGCGCTTTCCTCCGTCGATCCGATAACCGCGACAACCTCAAGAACCGGGCGCTTTTGATCAAGGCACTCTTGCAGGATATCGCGCAGATGCTGCATACACATGCGCCCATCAAGATCGACGTTCACGCGCCGCAGCTGATTGGCGCCAAGCCCGATCAAAGCAGCACTTTTGGGCCATGAATAATGCGCGGTTGCAGGTGCCAGAACAATCGGAAGGTTCTGCACATCCTTTGCGATGAACCGCTGTTGATATTCTGCAAGCCCCAGATTTTGCACAGAGTACTTGTCCAGAGCCGCCTTGACCGCATCGGAGCTGACCCCGAATTCGGATTGCAGGCGTGGGGCGAGGGCAATAACCTCGTCGATCGCGACATTCAAAAGCTGCCAGCAATCAAGATCAAGAAGCCTCGCCGTGCTGCCGTCTGCAAGCTGAACCTGCACCGAGGATGCTGCCGCCATCCCGGGCTCTTTGCGGATCGCCTCTGCGAAGGTGATCGGCATGTATTTCAAGTTCCGGGCGGCCCACATGGATTCGCCGTTGGCGATCGAGCCATCGCAGGTAATATGCGCCCAAGGGGTCAAAACGCCGCGCGCTTGTCCTGCGGCATCAGGGACATGATATCCCAGCATGCGGGCCAGATCCTTACCAACTTCGATCTCGAGAAGTGTCGTGACGGGTGACGCTTCGGCCGCGACATTGTTCTGATTGTAAAGCATCGCCGCGAAATAGCCGACCGCCCCAGGCAAGGTGATGTCCCAATACATATGCGATTGGTTGCGATAGCTCGAAAGCGGGATCGACCCGTGTAACGCGCCGAGCAGGTCCTCCAGCTTGGCGTCGAGCGTGGCGATGGTCTCTTGATAGCTGGCTGACGCCTTGATCTGCGGCGTGACAAAGGCCGGATCGCCAAACTGCGCGCCATACTCGCGGCGCGCGTCACAATGCGCGGCAACCGAGCGCGCAACCGAACGACCCAAGACATCCTCGTTTTCAGCAAGCGGGCCCAAAAACCAACCAGCCAGTGAAGAAGAGCCTTTGCTTTTTGCCAAATCCATCCGTCCCGCCGATTTTTCTCTGGCATGAAACTCTGCTAGCGACGAAACGATTTTCTTGTGCTTGTCGGGTGGTGTCATTGGGCGCTCCGTTGATTGACGAAATTATGGGAACAACAGTGTGGACATGCAGCAGCGCGATGACCTGTCTTTAACTAATTATTAACACTTGCCTTATGCCGCCGCGGTGTGCGGAAGACTGTGCGTTAGGACACAGTCAGGCGTGCAAAATCTGCGAGACTGTTCCCCTTTGCGATTTCGCGGCTAGTCCGAAACAGCATCGTTGCGGAAAAGCAGGTTATCCAAATTCTTGATCTCGATCTGTTTGCGATTGGCCACGATGACGCCTGATTTGCTCAGGCGCGCGATTGCTCGGCTCACCGCCTCTCTGTTTGATCCGATGAAGCTCGCCAGGACCTCATGGGTCGGCATTTGGGAAATGATGCCACCGTTGAACAGCTGTTCTTGGTCTTGGGCAAGCTGTGACAACCGGATTCTGACGCGAGTTTCAACGTCATGGACGACCAGCCCAAACACGCGTTCGTTCATGCGGCGCAATTGGGCGGCCAGATCGGTTGCGAGATTGATGGACACTTGCGGGTAATCCGTCAGCATTTGCATGAAATTGGCTTCGTTGAGCTTTGCAAATAAACTGTTCGCGCTGGCCGAAATCGTAATGGAGCGTGGCGCACCATCAAGCGGTGCCAGTTCGCCAAAATACCCACCTTTCGCGATTTCCGTGAAAAGAATTTCGCGTCCGTTTTGCGCTACTAATTGGCCGATCACAGCGCCAGACAGTAGGAAATAGGTCTCTGTCGTGCGGTCGCCATGCTGCATAACAAGCCGTCCGCGCGGCGCCGTAACCTGTTCCATCTTGCCAGCAATAGTCTGGATGTCTTGCGAGGATATCCCAGAGAACAGGCTGCAATTGTTCAAAGCATCCAATGCGTTTGCCCGCTGGCCGTGCGTTTCAATCATGTATTCCCCGTGCGATTGCCATGCGCCTTAAAGTTGACCTTAGGGTAAAAAAGTGCACGACACCAGAAGGACCCTCGAAACATCGGCCGGAAGGATGACTTCGGCAGTTATCAAAACCGGATGCTGCTTCAGCAATTATAAACCTACTGCTGTTATCCAGACTCTTATGCTCACGTTTAAGGAGGAGTTTTCGACATGAAACTGAAAATGACAGCGGCATTTTTTCTGATGGGGTTACTTGCGGCCGAGCTTCACGCAGGCACCATTGCAGAAACCCATTTGGCACCACTTGATCTTGAGCAAGCGTCTCTGACGGTCGTTGATCCTGAGGGTGGCGAAGTGCAATATTCCGCAGAGGAACTGGAAAGGTTTCCGACTTATGCTTTGACGACGACAACACCCTGGAACGAGGAGCCGACGCTGTTTGAAGGGGTTCTTTTGTCAGATATTCTTGCCAAAAGCCATCTTGATGGCGCTCACAATATCATCGTGACGGCGGAAAACGATTACCAAAGCATTTTTTCAAAAGAGCTTCTCGACAGCGTGCAGATATTGGTCGCTACACGCGTTGACGGCCGGCCCCATTCCCGACGCAGTCGCGGCCCGATCCAGTTTATCATTGATGCGGACGCATTCCGCAGCTCGTCTTTCACGTCCGAGGCGAATTTGGTCTGGATGGCCGCCCGCATCGAAGGCGCGGACTGATTGGCATGATGCTTCCAACTGCCTCCGGCTTTAGGTTTCATCGAGTCCTAGACGCGCTTGCAACGCGGGTGGGTATTTTCTCAACCGTTGGGGTGCTCGTACTCATTTGCTTTGGTATGGGCACTTATCTGCAATTCGTTGTTGATGAATTGGACAGGTCTCTCGTCGAACTCGAAGATCAGCAAAGCCGTAACGGCTACGTTGCATTGAGCGATGTCCAGCGACTGTTGCTTGTCGGCCTTGAGATGGCGGCTGCCAATGAAATCTCCACAGAGTTGGCGGCCGATTTTCGCTCGGCGGCGGACATTCTTTACGTGCGGTCAAATCATTTTCGACATTTGGCCGAAGACAAAGAGATGTCTTCGATGAAAGTGGCGTCACTTGCCGCGCTGGACGCGATTGTCACTTTCGCTGACGAAACGGTTCAAGATGACTTTCAGAATTTTGCGGAAACCTTCCGGCAGCTCATCACCCTGTCCGCAGATGCACGGCAAAATCTGGTGCAGTTTCTTGATGATATGCGTCGTCAGTTCGACATAATTGCGGATAAGCAGGCTGGCGTCATGCGGCAACAGCAATTGGTCGTGCTCATCAATCTCGCCGGATTGACCTTGGTCGGCAGCGGCGCGTTACTGTTGTTGCGCAGGGAGGTTCTCGAACGACGTGGACGCGAAAAAGCAGAACGCCGCAGCGCCTTCCTTGCTTATTTTGACTCTCTCACCGAAATTCCGAACCGGATCCAATTTCAAGATGAACTGGCTGCATATATTCGTTCCAGTGAAGACTTCGCGCTCCTCTTTATCGATCTGGACGAGTTCAAACTCATCAATGATACCAAGGGGCACGGGGTCGGTGATGCCACGCTCCAGCATGTCGGGCGTATCTTGGTGGAAACCGCTGAAAGATACTTCGGGTTCGCCGCCCGTCTCGGTGGTGACGAGTTCGCGATAATCGTCCCGTCCGTCGATATGGGCTTGCTTGAAAACCTATGCTCGGGCCTCCTGACCGAGGGCGCCATGCCGTTTGAAGTTGAGAATGATCAACTGAAGGTGAGCTTTAGCATCGGCCTTGCTACGTCGAAAATGATCGAAGGCTGCTCATCGGCCCGTGGGGAGGCTTTGGCGCGCGCAACCGACTTCGCGCTTTATGTCTCCAAGGAGGTAGGTCGCAATCGATATACGATCTATGACGAAGTCCTTGAAAAGCGATTCCGGTTGCGTCGGGCTATGCTGGACGAGCTGCCAGACGCCGCCGCGAACAACGAGCTTGAAGTTCACTTTCAGCCGAAAGTGGATATGACGAGCGGTCTGACTTACGGCTTCGAGGCCTTGGTTCGTTGGCGGCGCGGTGCCGTCTTGGTTGGTCCCGATGACTTCATAAAACTTGCTGAGGAAAGTGACATTGTGCTGGTCATTGACCGCTTTGTTCTAAATCGTGCAACCAGCCAGATTTCAGAAATGAACAAGGCGTCGGGCAGTAATTTTTCTGTGAGCGTGAACCTATCGGCTTTGCACTTTGTTTCAGATCGGATCGTCTCATGGATCGAAGAAGCGCTTGCGCTCTCACAGCTTGACCCTTCGCTATTGACGCTTGAAATCACCGAAACCGTCGAAATGCTGGATTGGAAACACGCTAGTGATGTTATTGCGAAGATCAGGCGGCTCGGGTGTCGGATCGCTATTGATGATTTTGGATCAGGCTATTCCTCTCTCGCTTATCTATATTCCACGTCACCTGACGAGTTGAAAATTGACCGTTCTTTGGTCATGGAACTTGAAAAATCTGCAAAAGCGCGCCTTTTGCTCACGTCGGTTTTTGACATTGCCCGTAATCTCAACATCGAAGTGACCGTCGAAGGCATTGAAACGCGGCAACAGGCCACCATTCTCCTTTCGATGGGCGCAAAGCGCGGCCAATGCTATTTGTTCGGCCGCCCGTCACCTTCGATCAATGCGATTGAAGACGCCATCGCGGAAAATGCGAACGCAGCGCTTCTGCCGAGCGGCTAAACCACACCAAATGCGACCATAAGGCTGACGTGTGGCGGTGCCTAGATGTGGCACGTCGGGGGCCTGCGCGCCGTCCATCCCATATCAACGCGCGGGCAGGGAGCGCGCAACATGGAGCAATGATTTCTCTTCAGCGGGCGTTGGTTCATCTTAGATATGTTTGATGTGTATCAAACCGGTCCTGCTTGATTGGTTTAATGTAGGGGCGAAGCTTATGATCCCGAAAGGACTGCAGATGACCAAAGAGAATGCAAAGCCAGAAAGCACATCCCCGATGGCCGAGATGTTGGAGGCCATGCAAGCGGCGAAGTTTACGCCAATGCCGATGGCGGACTGGATCGAGAATATGTCTGAAATTGGCGGCGAAATGTTGCGGTTCATGACAACACGCATTGGCGAAGATATCCAAACGCAAAGTGCGCTGATGCACGCTAAAGACGTCGCAGAGGCCCGGCATATTCAGGCCCAGTTCTTTCAAAAGGCGATGGATGACTACGCCACTGAAACCGCCAAACTCATGGAAAAGGGCCGTACGATCGCGGCGCAGTCTGGGGTTGACCCAGTAGCGTTTGATTGACGTGGTGATGCGCTCAAGGGCTGTATCGTGCTTGTTTAACCCCCAAATTTTTAAAGGAATTTCGACATGAAAAATGCTACTATTCTGACCGTCGTGGGCAAGGACGCTGCACTTGATGACCTTGCTGCAACAATGGAAACTATCCGCGCGGTTTCCGCACGCGTCGCGATCCTAGTTGTGGGTGAAGTGCCCGCATTTCCTTATTATGCGATTGGCGTCCCGCCCTATGGAATCTCCGAGGTCCCAGCGGATTGGCAGGCGGATTTGACCGAAAGCCGATCTATATTGCTTGAAAAAGCACAGGAAATCGAGAAGCTTTTGGACCAGCACGGTGTTTCTGGTGAAGTGACTTCGGTCGCAGGTGACCTCGCCACGGTGATCAATACGATCTCGCAGAAGGCGATGTATTGCGACGTGGCTATGGTCGGGAATGATTTGCGCGCCACAGAGTCATTGTTTAACCAAGCCGTGCACGGGGTCTTGTTCGCTTCGCCCATCGGTGTCGTGTTGAACGATAAACATGCCAAAGCCTTTACCGGCGCAAAACGGGTGTTTGTCGCCTGGAATACGCAGATACATTCCGCGCGTGCCGTGCATCAGGCATTGCCCATTCTGAAGTGCGCCGACGAGGTTATCATCGCGTCAATCGACCCGTTGTTTACCGCGCATGGCGACGGGGAGGATCCGGGTGTTGATATCGCGAAGTGGCTGACCCAGCATCGCTGCAAGGTCGTGGTTCAGCAGTATCCAAGCGGTGGGCTGAGCGTTGGCGAGTGTATTCTTGCCCGTTCGGAAGAAGCGGGCGCGGATCTAATCGTGATGGGGTCTTATGGACATTCCAGAGCACGGCAGGCCCTTTTTGGCGGCACAACGCGCACCATGATTTCGCAGATAAATCAGGCGGTGTTTCTGGCGCATTAGACTAATTACGGCTATGGTCTCCCACCCAGCGGAGGCCATAGCCCTAAAGCCCCGTCAGGCCTTCGATTGGCTGTGGCTGAACTGGTTGGGTCACGAGTTGGGGTTTGCGCTTTTCATAAAATGCATTCCCGCCCGCCACGAGCACATAGTGCATATTGTCGTAGCGGAAGCTCAGACCCGCCTGATGGAAAAACATAGCGTTTCCGATCAGCGGATGGCGCTCGCCGCGCAGCACCGCGCGCGCGGCTTCGCGCGCTTTGGGCAGGCCACTCGCATTCATATCACGGGTGAGAACGCCGCGCGCGAATTGGTTTTTCTGGCCAACAACAGCACAGACCGTATTGGGGAACTGCGGCGAGGCGACGCGGTTCATCACGACGCTGCCGACGGCGATCAAGCCATCCCGGCTGGACCGGTTGGATTCGAAATAGACAACGCGCTCCATACATTCCAGCTCGCTTTGGCGGCTGAAACGCGCACAGCCCGACGCCATGAAAAGGAGCGCGGTTGTACAGATCGCGGCAATGATCTTTGAGGATGGGCGCGGCATGGGTGATCCTGACTGTCGATGTTATGGCACTTGGATAGCCAAAAGGCCCGCGCTTGAAAAGGCGCCTAGATCCGGTCCTGCAGGATCAGGTCGGATGCTTTCTCGCCGATCATGATGGCGGGCGCATTGGTATTTCCCGACACGATTTCTGGCATGACGGAGCAATCCGCAACCCGAAGCCCCGCAATGCCATGCACGCGCAGCCGGTCATCGACAACCGCCATTTTGTCCTGCCCCATCTTGCAGGTCCCTGTCGGGTGATAAATCGAGGCTGTGTTGCTACGGGCCCATGCCAGCGTTGCGTCGTAATCCTCCATCGGCAAGTCAGCGTTGGGGCGGTATTCGGACGAAATCTTGGAGGTGAGCGGCGCATGGCGTGCAATTTTGCGCGCGATGTTGATCCCCGCAACAATCGTTCTGCAATCGGTGTCCGTGGACAGATAATTCGGGATGATCTTGGGGTAGGTGCGGCCATCGGCGCTTGCAAGGCGGATTTCGCCCCGTGATTCAGGACGCAATTGGCAGACCGAAGTTGTGAACGCCGAAAATTTGTCGGCACCCCGCCCCGGATTTTCCGCTGATAGTGGTTGTACGTGGAATTGTATGTCAGGGGTCTCAAGATCGGCGCGGGTCTTGATAAACCCCGTCGCAAGGCTCGCGGCCATTGTCATAGGGCCAGAGCGGAACATAAGGTATTTGAGCCCGATGCGGGCTTGTCCGAGCCAGCTGCCGACCTCGTCGTTCAGCGTTGGTTCATTGCATTTATAAACCAGCCGCGCCTGCAGGTGATCTTGCAAATTCTTTCCCACGCCGGGCAAATCGGCGATCACGTCGATCCCGTGTTCGGCCAGTTGTGCAGCCTCGCCCACGCCCGATAACATGAGCAACTGCGGCGAGTTGATCGACCCGCCTGACAGAATAATTTCGCGTCCCGCTTCGACGATATGCTCTGCGCCGCTGCGGTCTTTGTAACGGACGGCCACCGCGCGCTTGTCTTTGATGTCGATTTTTGCAACCTGAGCATGGGTGATAATTGTCAGGTTCTCGCGGGATTTCACAGGGTTCAAAAAGGCAACAGCCGACGAACAGCGGCGACCGTTCTTTGAGGTGAGTTGAAAGAAGCCGACGCCCTCTTGGGTCGCGCCGTTATAGTCGGGGTTGAAGGGGTAGCCAGCCGATTGGGCCGCTGCGACCCATGCGTCGGTAATCGGGCGCTGGATGCGCATGTTGGAGACCGAGAGTGTCCCCTGATCACCGTGGAATTCATCCGCACCGCGCTCGTTTCTTTCGGAACGCTTGAACAGTGGCAGGACGTCGTCCCAGCCCCAGCCCTTATTGCCCATCTGCGCCCAGCGGTCATAATCTTGCGGTTGCCCGCGTACATAAAGCAGGCCGTTGAGCGAGGACGACCCTCCGAGGACACGGCCACGGGGCCAGTCGATAGAGCGTCCGTTCAGGCCCGCATCGGGCTCGGTTTTATAACACCAGTCCACCTTCGGGTTATGAATTGTTTTGAAGTATCCGACAGGGATGTGGATCCACGGGTTCAGGTCCGCAGGCCCCGCTTCTAACAGCACGACGCGGACCTTCGGGTCAGCGCTCAAGCGGTTGGCAATCACGCATCCTGCGGAGCCTGCACCAACGATCACATAGTCAGCTTTCACGTCAAATCTCCCCGTTATTGAAAAAACACTATGCAAAACACAAAAGCTAATCTAGCCTTTTTTGATATGAAACGTCTCAATAATTTACCAAATGGGAGGGTAAGATGACAATTAATAACCGGATTGGCGGCGTCTCACGTCGGGATTTCTTCAAGGTCGCAAGCACTTACGGGATGAGTTCGACGTTGCTGGCGGCTGGTGCCTTTGGTGGCGCAATGACAGCCGCGAATCTCGCGTCGGCCGCAGAATCGACCTATGAGCGTCGTTTTGCAAAGGAAGCAAAGTTCACTCTGAAGTTCGGCGCCGCCGGTTTTAACCCGCAAAACCTCTTGATCGAGCGCGCAGGGGCGCTTGAATTCGCACGGGATCTGGAATCGCGCACCGACGGCGAAATCCGCGTCGAATTCATCGGCAACAACCAGATCTGCGGCCAGACGTCTTGCGTCGAGAAAACACAGCAAGGCATCGTCGATATCTATGCGGCCTCCACGCAAAACTCGGCAGGCGGCGCGCCCTATCTGAACGTGCTCGACTACGCCTATATGTTCCGTAACCGTGCCGACCAATATCACTTCCTCTATTCACCAAAGTCACAGGAATTGCTGCGCGACCCTTACGAGAAAAACCACGGCCTGAAGTTCCTCTTTAGTCATGCGGAGCTGCGCGGCATTCAGTTGGGCATGTCGTGGGCCGACAAGCCGACGGTCACATCCGTCGAGCAGCTGTTTGGCACGAAAAACCGCGTGACCGGCACACAGCTTGGCCGGATCGCAATGAATGCGCTCAACCTCAACCCCGTGCCGATTGCGTGGGAAGAAACCCTTGACGGTCTCAAGCAAGGTCTGATTGACGGCGCGGAAACATGGGCCTCGGCTGTGGCATATGCCAACATGTCCCCTGTCGTGTCGCAGTCTGTGCACCTCAACTTCTTCTGCGGCACAGAGCACACAGCCATGAGCGCGTCGGTGTTCGACAGCCTTGGCGGCGAGTTGCAAGATGCGGTGATGGAGTCCTCTTATTGGGCGCAAACACACGTTCAGGCCGCCAACGAGGCCGCCTTGGTCAAGACAGTTGGTATGTCTGATCCGCAGCTTCCCGGCACGATCTTTGCACAGCATGGCGTGCGTAACGCGTTCTTGTCTGACGCGGAAATCCGCAAGGCCGAAGAGATGTGCTCGCCAGAGTTCCAACCGCAGTTGTGGGAAGAGTGGCGCGAGCGGATCAACGGCTGGGCCGGTGGTCGTGACACCTATCAGGAGATCTACGACGAGGTCCGCACGATAGATGCGAATACATTGCCCGAGAACGTCGAGCCGCGCCGCTGGTGGAAGGGCTAAACCGCCAGAGCGGTTTTGAACGCGGGCCGCCCCAGGCATTGAGGTTGGGGCGGCCTCACCAACCAGAAAAGACCCATAACTTGGGCGAAAATTCTTAAACGGGGAGGGGAGCCGAATGTCCATTTGGGCTGACGCGGCCACGATTGTCACTGCGACACTACGGGGCGATATCGATTTTCAGGTTGTTAACGCATACCGGTCCGGGGCGGCGTGGCTTGTCTTTGGCCCGCTGACGTTGCTTGGCGGCTACTTGGTCTACCGTCTTTATCGGGCTGTGCCCTGGCTTGAGCAGAACCTTGAGCGCACGATTGTCGTTTGGTCATATATCGTGATGGCCGCGATCATCTTTTTCGGCGTGATCCAGCGGTTTTTGCTGTCAGGGCAACCCGCGTGGTCGACCACGATCCCGCCGCTGATTTTCATGATTATGGCGTGGTACGGGTGTTCGTTTAATGTCCGGCTGCGCACCCATTTGAGCTTTAACGAATTCCGTACCAATTTTTCACCAACAGGCCAGATTGCAGTGCTGACGCTGGATGCCGCGCTCTGGCTGGGGTTCTGCATTATTGTGGTGACGACCGTGTCGCGCGAAGTGGTGCGGGCCTATTCCAATTTCCAGATCGTTTTGGGCACCGACAATATCATGCAGTGGTGGTTCCTTCTGACGGTGCCGGTCGCCTTTATGATGATGGCGGGGCGTGTTTTGGAAAACCTGTTTGAAGACTGGGGCAATTATCGCAATGGCGACCCCGTGGTAAAGCAAGCGATCATTGGCGGAGATGTCTGATGGAAGATAGTACAATCATCACGTTGATCTCGCTTGGGGTCACGTTTTTGTTCATGCTCGGCACACCGGTTTTGCTGGTGATCTTTTACTGGGTCGTGGGCTGCAGCTTTGTGATTGGTTTGCCGCTCGACAATACAGGCGCCGAAATGCTGAACGTCTTTAACAAGGGCTTTGCCCTCTTGGCGATGCCGCTTTTCATTCTGACGGGCGACCTGATCAACAAATCAGGGATTGCGCGCAGGCTTTCTGATTTCGCCTATTCCTGTCTGGGCTGGCTGCGCGGTGGTCTGGCGATGGCCGCGATTGGCGCTTGCGGGTTGTTTGCGGCGATCTCGGGATCGAACTCCGCAACCACGGCGACAATCGGGTCAATGCTGCACCCTGAAATGGTCAAAGGCGGCTATGACGAGCGCTTTGCAGCTGCAACGGCCGCCGCAGGCGGCACCGTCGGGATCATCATTCCCCCGTCGATTATCTTTATTGTCTACGGCTTCTTGATGAATTTGCCGATCTCCGAGCTCTTCGTCGCGGGCATTATTCCGGGTATCCTGATGGTGCTTGGGATGATGGTGACCTGTTTCATCATTTGCACGATCAATGGCTGGGGCTTTTTGATCAAGCTGTCGTTCATGCGGGTTTTGAAGACGGCGATTGGCGCTTGGCTCGGCTTTTTTGCCATCGGTCTGGTGCTTTGGGGTATTTACACGGGTAAATTCTCGCCCACTGAAGCGGCGGGTGTGACCGTTGGTTTCTGCATCATTGTCGGGCTGATTTCGTATCCGCTGAATAAGGTTATGGGCGCAGCGCTTGACGCACCGATCGAGGAGAAATCCATAAGCTCCATGTTTGTGGTCGAAGGTTTCACGGGCTTTGATATTCCCTCCATCGTGGTGCGCTCGGCCCAGATTACCGGCATTCTTGCGCCACTCATTGCCGTTTCGGTGGTCATGCAACAGGTGCTTTCGGCCATGGGCGCCCAAGAAACGATTGGCGCTTTTGTGACCAGCATGGGCGGCTACTATCCTGTGTTGTTTACGTCGATGGCGATGGTGTTTGTCGCGGGCATGATCCTCGAGTCGCTGCCTGTGACGATCATTCTGGCCCCCATCCTTGCCCCGATTGCGGCCTCGGTTGGTGTTGATCCGATCCACTTTTCGGTGATCTTTCTGGTGGGCGCGTCCATCGGGTTTATTACCCCGCCCTATGGCCTGAACCTCTATGTGGCTTCGGGCGTGACGGGCGTGCCTTACTTTAGGCTCTTGCGTTACTCGTCAATGTATCTCATTTCGCTGCTTGCGGTTTGGATCCTTGTGGCCCTCACTCCAGAGCTCGCACTATGGCTGCTGCCGGCCAGATAAAGGAATGTTATGTCAGTCGATCTGTCACACGAAAAACAGGGACAGATACCAACCAACCTCCGTCTGTTGGTCTTGCTGGAACGGATCGCGCAAGACGGCGCGCCCGTTTCACCAAGCGCATTAAGCGCGGCCCTCAATCTGCCTAAGCCGACCGTTCACCGCCTTTTGGCCACCGCCGAAGAAGAAGGGTTCTTGCAGCGCGACCTTGATGGTCGCGCGTTCGGCCCCGGTGCGCGGTTGCGCAAACTTGCGGCCAATACCCTGTCGTCGCAGCGGGTGCGCACAGAGCGCCTGATGGTGATGAAGTCGCTTGCGCAAGAGGTCGGTGAAACCTGCAATCTTGCCGCACCTGGCCGGTATGGCATGATCTACCTTGACCGCGTCGAGACCCATTGGCCGCTGCGTATCCAGCTTCCTGTCGGGACCCAAGTGCCGTTTCACTGCACGGCCAGTGGCAAGATGTATCTGTCGTCCTTGCGACCGGAAAAGCTTCAACGGCTTTTGCATTCCATGCCGCTTGATGCCCAAACACCCGATACGCTGACAGAGCCTCAAGCTCTCATGGCCGAAATCGCCGCGACGCGCGTGCGCGGCTATGCGACCGACAACCAAGAATTTATGGAAGGGATGGCGGCGATTGCGATCCCGATCTGCGACGATCAGATGCGGCTTTTGACCACCCTGTCGATCCATGCCCCCATTCAGCGGCATGATTTGAAAGAGCTGACCCAATGGGTGGGTGTACTGAAAGCTGCGGGAAAGCGTCTCGAAGAAATCGTGGCCTGATCCCTGTCGGGTGTGACGGGCAAGCCGCCTCAGAAGCGCTTACCCTCAAACTGCGCAACCTTGACGCCCGCCTTTTCCAAGGCTGCACGGGTCTGGGTTGCGATACTGACGGCCTCTGGCGTGTCGCCGTGCAGGCAGATTGTATCAATGCGGGTCGGAATGATTTTACCGCTTTTTGCGATGATCGCACCCGCTTGCACCATCTCGACCATGCGGCGGGCAGCGTAGGCGGCATCATGGATCACCGCGCCTTCGAGGCTGCGGTCGACAAGGGTCGCATCGTCGTTATAGGCGCGGTCTGCGAAGATTTCGCAAGCCGCTTTGCAGCCCAGCTCTGCGACGGCGGTTTGCTGCGCGGTGCCAGCTAAAACCATAATGGTGATATCGGGGGCCACGGCCAAAGCCGCGCGGTAACAGGCGAGCGCCATCGCGGTGTCTTCGGCCGCCATATTCGCCATTGCGCCATGCAATTTCAGGTGCCGGACGATGCCCCCGTTTGCTTGTGTGATCGCGAGAGCCGCCCCGAGCTGGTATTGCACCAGATTGCCAAGGCTTTCGTGGTTGAGCGCCATGCGCTGGCGGCCAAACCCTTGCAGATCGGCAAAGCCCGGATGTGCGCCGATCCCGACGCCACGGGCATGGGCCGCGCGGATCGTTGTCGCCATCACATCAGGGTCGCCCGCATGAAACCCGCAAGCAATATTGGCGGAGGTCACAACATCAAGCAGCGCCAGATCATTGCCCATGACCCAAGGCCCAAAGCTTTCGCCCATATCCGCGTTCAGATCGACAGTCTTGATCATGGTTCGGCCCTTTCGAGATCATCGCCAGCGGTCATTCCGCTGATCAATTGATATGATAACAAATCTGCAATGTCATGCGGATCGCGGATCAGCGCACGCAGGGTGCCGCGCAAGGCTTTGCGGCGCGCGGCTTCTTTGCGCTCCAAGGCGACCGCGTCTGGCAGTGTGATAAACTGAAAGCGTAGCGTCGCGCCTGCGCGCGCTTGGGCAACGCGGGGCAGGTCCATGGGCAGGACGGACCCGATTCGCGGATAGCCGCCCGTCGTTTGGCATTCCGCCAAAAGGACAAAGGGTGTGCCGTCGCCTGTGACCTGCACATCGCCCGGAACGATCACTTCTGACAGGACCGAGAGCCCCGCTTGGGTTTCAAACCCTGCGCCATCGGGCACAATGCGGACCCCCATACGGTTGCCCCGCATGTCCCGTTGGAACGCAGTATTCTCAAAGCGGGTGATCTCGGAGGGGGCGAAGGAGTCGGTTTGCAAGCTTGGCAGGATGCGCACTGCGCCGCCCTCGAAGCGTGGCTCGGGGTCGATCACTTGCCCGGCAAGCCCAAGCGGATCGGCCCCGATATCAAGCGCGTCACCTTCTGTGAGTGTCGCGCCGATGCCTGCCGCCAGATGGGTGCTGCGCGCGCCAAGGACAGGCGGCGTCGCAATGCCGCCCCCCACATGCAGATAGCCATAAGTGCCCGCAAGGGCTGCGCCAATCACCAGTTTCGCGCCACGCGGCAAAAGGTGGCTTGCGTTCCAAGGGATTGCACTGCCGTCGATGCTGGCCTTCATCGGGGCACCCGTGAGCGCGATCCGTGAGTCCTGTGTCGCCGTAAATGTGCCGCCTATGCCGCCCATTTCGATGGCCGCAAGCGTCGGGCTTTGTCCCAGCAGCGCCGCTCCTTCGTGCAAGGCGAGCAGGTCAACCGCTCCGCTGCGCGACAGCCCGAAGGCCAGATAGCCCGCACGCCCCTGATCCTGCAGGGTCATGCTTGGGCCTGCACGCATGACTTTGAGCTGGTTACTCACGCTATGGCCTCGCATGTTGCGCCGCCATCAAGGTCGGCCTGCATTCTTGCCAGGGCCTCGGGCGTTGTCGGTTCGAAGAAGACCTCATCGCCTGCGCGCAGCACAAAGGGGGCCTCTGTTTCAGGGCGGAACAGGCGGAACGCGGTTTGCCCGATATGCCGCCAGCCCGTTGGTGTCGCGACAGGAAAAAGCACAAGCTGGCGGATCGCCACGCAAAGCCCGCCTGCGGGGGTTTGGTCGGTCAATGCGGTCTGGCGCGGGATATTCCATGCCTCTGGCAATTCGCCCAAATAGGGCATTCCGGGCGCAAATCCGATGGTCTGCACGCGCACGCGTGTGGTCGCGATCGAATGGATGGCCTGCGCCACCGAAAGGCCTGCGGCCTGTGCGGCCTCGGCCAGTTGCGGGGCCATCTGGGTGCCAAAGACCGTCGGCACACGCCACAGCTTGCGCCCGTCAGGTAAGGGGGCCGCAAACCAGTCGTGGTCGGCAAGCAGACCCTCCAACGCGGCGCGCATGTCCGCATGGTCCTGCGCGAGCGGGTCAAACCGCAGATAGGTCGAGACCAGAGACGTCGAGGTCTCTTGCACGCTGTCCCAATTGGCGCGCGCAATGGCGTCCCGAAAGGCCAGGGCCGCGCGATTTGCCGGTTCGCTGAGCTGCGCGCCAAAGCTGACGAGAAACCCGTCGAAGCCAGCAGTTTTGATGACCGGCCATTTTGCCTGTGACGTGTCCAACATGATCTTACTGTAAGGCGTCTGGGAGCATGAGCGCAATCTGCGGAAATGCGATCAACGCCACGACCATCAAGAGCATCGCAATCACATAGGGCACGGCGCCCAGCATGACTTCGGACATCGTGCCACTCTTGCGGGCTCCTTGTACCACATAGAGATTAAGCCCGACGGGTGGTGTGATCAGCGCCATTTCAATCAGCACGATCATCAAGATCCCGAACCAGATCGGATCATAGCCTTGGGCCACAACCAAAGGCACGATGATCGGGATTGTGACGACCATCAACGAGAGTGTCTCGATAAAGAAGCCAAGCACGATATAGATCATGACGACAACCAGAATTGTCCCGAGCGGTGACAGGCCTAGGCCGTCGAGGAACATCTGCAATTCGCGGCCAAGCCCTGCCGAGGCCAGCGTGAAGTTTAGGAACGACGCCCCGATGACCACGAGCATGATCATGGAGGTGATCTTGACCGTGCCGAGGATGCTTTGCGCGAACATTTCAAAGCTGACGCCGCCAAAGAAGGCCGCAATCAGAATAGCACCTGCGACGCCAACTGCGGCGGCCTCTGTCGGGGTGGCCCAGCCGTTGTAAATCGTGCCGATAATGATCGAGAACAACAGGATGATCGGGATCAACTGGATCAACGCGCGCAGCATTTCTGCGAAGGGAAAGACGCGGCGCGGCCCGCCAAGCGAGGGGCGGATCATGCAGATGATCACTGTGATCACCATAAATCCGACCGCAAGCGCAAGTCCCGGGACAAGCCCTGCCAGAAAAAGGCGCGGAATAGAGGTCTGCGTCAGAAAGCCGTAAACGATCAGGTTGATTGACGGCGGGATCATAATCCCTAGCGTACCGCCAGCCGCGATGGCGCCAGAAAAGAGTTTGGGATCATAGCCCAGCTTTTCGGCTTGTGGCATGGCCACGGTGGCGACAGTGGCGGCTGTGGCGACAGAAGAGCCGGAGGTCGCCGAAAACATTGTCGCGGTCGCAATATTGGCGTGCACCAACCCGCCCGGCAGCCAACTGACCCAGCGGTCAAGTGCCGCGTAGGTGCGGGTGGCGATGCCCGAGCGGACCAAAATCTCGCCCAGCATCACGAAGAACGGTATCGCGATCAGGGTGGCATTGTTGGAGGTCGACCACACCAGATTGCCCAATCCTTTGACAAGCGGAAACGGGCTAAAGAACGCATCAATCCCAAACCCCAAAAGGAAAAGCACGATGCCGACGGGGATAGACAGGGTGAGCAGGGCCAAAAGCCCGATTGCGACAGACCCGATCATAGTGCTGTCTCCTCTTCACCGAAGGTGCCGATGGCGGCCTCGGATTGATTGAACTCGCCTTTGAGTACAAGGCGCAAGGCGGCGATAAACGTGAGCCACGAGACAACAGCAAACCAGACCCAGCCCAAGAACCAAGGCCCTTGCACCCATGCCAAAGGCGTCTCTAGCGGTGTATTTGCGGTTGACCCGTTCGCCAAAGAGCGGGCCAGAACAGGCCACGCCATCACGGCCGTCAAGGTAACAGTGCTTGCCAGGACGATCAGCGAGGTCAGGTCGAAAACGGCGCGTCCGCGCGGTCCAACTTGCCCGCGCAGCAAATCAATGCGGACGTGGCCAAGCTCCAGCAGCGTATAGGCCATCCCCCAAGATGTGGCGATTGCCATGACATAGCCGCTGATTTCGTCAGTGCCACCCAAGGAGGTGCCCAGCTGGCGCATCACAATATCGAGCAAGATAACGGCCGCGCAGGTCAAAAGCATGACCCCGATCAGGATCGCAATCATGTGATTGACCCTGCGCAACCGGTCTAAAAGTGAATGTGCCATCTGAACCCTCCTTGGGTGTAGCCGCTTAGTTGACCGCGATTGTTACGCCGACAGCGGCACCAACAGTATCGTTCCAACGTGTGGCCCACTCGGCACCCGCACGCTCTGCCCATTCTGGCAGCACTTCGGTCACAAGCACATCGCGGGCATGGGCGAAGTCGGCGTCAGAGACCTCGACAAGGATCATGTCATGGGCATCACCTGCCGCACATGCGCCATTGCCCGTCAGACAAGCGATGTCGTCGACCAGTGCGCCTTGTGCGCTCGCCCAAGCGGGGGCTTCGAAATTGGCAGAGATCTCGGATTGGATCAGCGCTTGTGTGTCTGCATCAAGGCTATTCCATTTGTCCATGTTCATGGCCGTCACGACGCTATCCCAGCCACCCAGCGGGATCGGCAACAGATGCGTCGAGACTTCCCACCAGCCAGCAGAATAGCCGGAGCCAGCCCCCGTCACAGCGCAATCGACCACGCCTTTTTGCAGCGCACCGGGCACCTCGGCAAAGCTGACGTTCACGCCTTCCGCGCCCAGAGCTTCAAGGAACTTTGCAGTCATCCGGCCCGACGCCCGCACCTTTTTGCCTTTGAGGTCATCAAGGCTCGCAATTTCAGCGTTACAAAACACAACCTGCGGAGGGTAGGGCGCAATTGCCAGCACATGGCTGTTGAAGCGGTCTTTGTAGATGTCCGCGACCATCGGGCGGGCGGCGTTGACCATGGCCAGAGCCTCATCGCCGGTCAGCGCCAGAAGCGGCACATCCAGACCTTCCAGTTCTGGCGCGTCGGCAACCGCATAGTCGGCCACCGTCATTGCCACGTCATAGACGCCATCACCCAGCAGGCGGTAAACGTCGCCCACACCAAGGTTCATCTGGTCATGTGTCGTCAGGCTGATGTTGAGGTTGCCGCCAGAGGCCGCAGGCAAGGTTTCGGTCCAAAAGGGCGCTTCGAATTGCTTGTGCAGCGGCAGGCTCGACCAGCTCCCGACAACGGCGAGATCTTCGGCGGCGGCAGGCATTGCGAGGGCCGCGGATGCTGCAAGAATACTAAGTGTCGTTTTCATAGATTGGGTTCCTTGTTGGTGGTTTCGGTTTTGTTATGAGGGATCGAAGGTCAGGACAGGATTTTCTGCGTCCTCAGCGACGTCGGTGATCAGCATATGTCCCGGCTTATGGGTGATGCAGATCGGTAATTTTGCATTCGCAATGGCGACCTGCGGGGTTACGCCACAGGCCCAGAATACGGGCACATGACCTTTCTCTACGGGGGCCGCGTCGCCCCAGTCGGGGCGGGTGATATCGGTGATCCCGATCCCGCGTGGGTCGCCCCAATAGACTGGCGCGCCGTGGGCCAACGGGAAACGGCGCGAAATTGCGATCACTTCGTCCAGACGGTCTTCGGGGATCGCGCGCATCGATACGACCATTTTGCCCGAAAACGGACCTGACGGCACGGTGTCGATGTTGGATTGGAACATCGGCACGGTTGTGTTGTGATCAATATGCCAGACCGTAACGCCTGCGCTTTGCAGTGCGTTTTCAAAGGTGAACGAGCAGCCAAGCGCAAAGACCACCAGATCGTCGCGCCAGATATCCTTGATGTCGGTCACGGTTGCGTCAAGACGTCCGTCACGGAAAATATTATAGGCGGGCACGTCGGTGCGGATGTCGATGTCGCGCCCCATCGTGAACATCAACGGGTTGCCCGTATCAGAGACCCCCGTAAGCGGGCAAGGTTTCGGGTTGCGCTGGCAATAGCGCATGAAATCAAGCGCATGTTCTGCGGGCATGATGGCAAGGTTGGCCTGCAAGTACCCGCGCCCCAGCCCTGCAGTATGTGACTGGTAGCGCCCTGCACGAATGGCGTCGCGCACGACAGCCAACGTGCTCTTCTTCAGCTCTTCATATGTAAAGTTCAATGTGACCCCTCCGCTGCAGGGAGCGTCGCAGGCTTAAATGATCAGGTCAAATTCAATTAATTTGTCAAAAGTGATCAACTATTTTTATCGTCCAGGTAGCCCAGGGCGACCTCAAGGGCGACATTTGCCGCATGTTCGACAAGGTGGCTTTTCGGCTCGCCAAGGTAGGAGGCGGTGAATTGCAGCGGGCTTGGTACCCATCCCGGATCGAACTCTTTGATCTTGCCCGCAGCGACGTAATCATTGCCTAAGGCCCGCGGCAAAACCGCGACCCCGAGATTGGCCTCGACCAAACGAAAGCAGGCCGAGAGCGACGATGAGGGGAAGAGCGACACGTTCGGGCCGACCCGCTCAAAGAGCATTTCTTTCAGCTCACGGTAGGGGCGCGTGTGCCGTGCGTAGGTCAAGACAGGGCGCGACAGGTGGTCCGCGCCCGACACTGCGCTGGGCGCAGATGCCGCGGCATACCACGCCAGATCAAATCCCGGCAGGGCGATATTGTTGACGGAATAATCCGAGATCGGCCCCAGCAGGATAGCCAGATCAACTTCACGGTTCATAATGCCTGCCCGCAAGTTGACGGAAATATCGACGTTGAATTCAATCTCCAGCTTTGGGTAGATCTGGTGCAAACGTGTGACGAGATCTGGCAGCCAACACTGTGCAATCGTTTCGGAAACACCCAGCCGCAAACGGCCATCAATGCCTGCGGGATCAACGACCTCTTTTTCGACAAGCTCGGACAGGTATTCGAACTTTTCGGCATGGGCGACCAAAAGCTCGCCGCGCTTGGTGAGTCGCATGCCGCCCGACGTGCGATCAAACAGGTCGCAACCCAAAGCCTCCTCAAGGGTCTTGATCCGCGCTGTGACGGCGGGTTGCGTCAGGTTGAGCCCCCCCGCTGCCTTGCGCACCCCGCCAAGGCGCACGACGGCGAGAAAGGTTTTCAACTGTTCGATATTGATTCTGCTCATGGTCTTTGATGCCATGCCTGCGCGCGGTTTGCATAGTCGTGATGGTTTTGGGCGACCGCAAACCCGCGATTTCCCTTGCAAGCCTTGCCGCATCCGATTGTATTGTGCGCAATTCATTTTAGCAAAGCAGCGCAAGCTGCGGGTAAGGACGTACGATGAAAGCAAAGCTTGCAGCGGGCAATTGGAAAATGAACGGGCTGGGGCGTGATCTGAGCGAAGTCAGGGCGCTGATTTCTGCAATGGGGACGCCGTCGTGTGCGGTGTTGATTTGCCCCCCCGCGACACTGATTGACCGGATGCGGATTCTTGCGGATGAAACGGCGTTGCAGGTTGGCGCTCAGGACTGCCATGCGCAGGCCAGCGGCGCGCATACGGGCGATACCTCTGTGGCGATGCTGGCTGATGCGGGGGCGACGCATGTGATTGTCGGGCATTCCGAGCGCCGCGCTGATCACGGTGAGACCGACGCGCTGGTGCGGGCCAAGACAGATGCCGTCCTTGGTCAAAGACTTGTCGCGATTGTTTGCGTGGGCGAGACCGAAGCACAGCGCGACGCTGACCAAACGCTTGCGGTCGTGGGCGCGCAGATGCGTGGCTCTATGCCTGAGGGCTGCACTGCGCAGACGGTTGTGGTCGCCTACGAGCCTGTCTGGGCGATTGGAACGGGACGGACGCCGACGCTTGCGCAAATCGAAGAGGTGCACGCCTTTATGCGCAGTGAACTGACAGAGCGATTTGGTTCTGAGGGGGCTGCGATGCGGCTTTTGTATGGTGGTTCGGTCAAGCCGTCCAATGCCAGCGAGATATTTGCGCTCGCCAATGTTGACGGTGCGCTTGTCGGTGGCGCTTCGCTGAAGGCGGACGACTTCGTGCAAATTGTTGCAGCTCTCGATGCAGCCAGCTAATACAGCGGCGAATGCAGGCACGCGCGTGCCATGCCCGCCTGAAAACAAGGAGATAAGACATGACGAGCGTACTTGACCAACTGCGAGACATGACCGTTGTGGTCGCCGATACAGGTGAGGTTGCCGCAGTGAAGCGCTATGCGCCTGTTGATTGCACGACGAACCCTTCACTGGTTCTGGCGGCTTTCAAAGATCCCGCGTCTGCAGACTTGATCGCGAGCGAAGTGGCCAAAGGTCGCGCAGCAGGCCTATCTGCCGAGGCCCTGACAGAGACCCTGACGGTTGCGATCGGGGCAGAGTTGACCAAACTCGTGCCTGGCCGCGTGTCGACCGAAGTCGACGCCTGCCTGTCGTTTGATACGGACGCATCAGTGACCCGCGCCCGCGCGATCATTGCAGATTACGCCGCGCGCGGGATCAATAAAGACCGCATTTTGATCAAGCTGGCCGCGACATGGGAAGGCATCCGCGCCGCTGAAATTCTGCAAAGCGAAGGCATCGATTGTAACCTGACGTTGCTGTTCTCGATGGCGCAGGCGGTGGCTTGTGCGGATGCAAAGGCCTTCCTGATTTCGCCCTTTGTCGGCCGCATTACCGATTGGTACAAAAAGGCCGAAGGCGTGGACAGCTATGCGCCAAACGACGACCCGGGCGTGAAGTCGGTCCGTCGCATCTATGACTATTACAAGTCAAACGGGATCAACACGGTTGTTATGGGCGCGTCCTTCCGCAACGTCGACCAGATCAAAGCGCTGGCAGGGTGTGACAACCTGACAATCGCGCCAAAGCTTCTAGACGAGTTGGAAAACGAAGTGGCCGTATTGCCGCGTATCCTGTCGCCAAAAGGCGCGAGTGGTATGGCCGCAGTCGTCATGAACGAAGCGCGGTTCCGTTGGGACATGAACAGCGATCCGATGGCGACAGAGAAGCTCGCCGAAGGGATTCGCAACTTTGACGCGGATCACAAGAAGCTGATCGCGCTGGTCGCAGAGCAGCTCTAAGCACTGGACATCCGAGGTGAGGCGATCCGATGCGGTCGCCTCATGTCACGCCAAGGCGGCCCGCACGGCAGGCGCCACCTTTTGCCCCAAAAGCGTAATCGACCGCTGCACCGCCTCGGTGGACAAGCTCGCCGTGCTCATCTGAAATGTCAGTCGTGATATGCCGCCCAAGGCCTTGTCGGCCGCAAGAATGCGGTCAACGACCGTCTCCGGGCTGCCGATCAAAAAGGCCCCGTGCGGGCTGCGCATGGCATCAAACTGGGCGCGGTTGGGCTGGCTAAAGCCACGCTCGCGCCCGATCTTTTTGAACATCTCTTCCCAACCGGGATAAAAGTCGTCGCAGGCGGCCAGATCGGTCTCGGCGACAATGCCCATGGCGTTCACCCGCCCTGGATCGGCACTTGGAAACGGGCGGCGATAGAGAACATGGCGACGGCATTTACGCGCCGAGGTTCCGTCCCTGAGCAAGTGAGCATCGCGGACGTCGATAAGCTGCATTCTCGGATCGGCCAACTGGTGGTGGAGCGGGATTTTTTGGCCGATGCCGCACAGCAACTGCTCGGGACGCGAGGCAAAAAATGGTGGGCAAGGACCACCAGCTGAGTATCCGCCGTCAATGCAAACTGCTGCTTCTGACCCGATCCCACTTGTATTATGAACCGAAGGGCGAAAGCGCTGAAAACCTGCGGTTCATGGAAATCATTGATAAGCAATTGCTCGAAACGGTCGCCGAGGATGCGCCATCGGTCCGAGCGATGATGGCGACGGTACGGGTCTCGCCAGATGGCGCGCTACGTGAAGCGCAACAACCACAAATGCGGTCGGCACCGCGTGCGCTGCCTCATGCGGCTCATGCGTTTGGTTCCGATCTCTCAGGCCCCCAACACGAGCAAGAAACATCCCCGGCATAAGATCTGGCGCTCGACCATTGTCCTCGGACCAATGGCGGACAAGGTCTCGCTCTAACAGCATGGACGCGGACTTCTGCGTCGAGACTTTGAAAGAGGCGCTCGCCAAGCACGGCAAGCCAGAGATATTTTATACGGACCAAGGCAGCCAATTTACCAGTGGCGCTTGGATCGACGTGCTCACGGATGCAGAGCTCAAGATCAGCATGCGTCTCGTGACATTGGCTTTGCCAATGCACTGCCGGTAATAGATGGTAAAGGCGCGTGGCGTGACAATCGCATGACCAAACGCCTATGGCAGTCGCTGAAGTATGAATGTGTTTACTTGAATGCTTTTGAGACAGGTTCTGAAACGCGGGCTGGGATCGGCAAATGGCTGAGCTACTCCAACTCTGAGCGCCCACATTCGGCCCACAGCATTTGCCCCCCGATGAGACCTATGTCAGCAAAACGGAACCAATGAGATTGGCAGCCTAAAGGAAACCCTGATCCATCTGAACAAGGCTGCAAACTGGTTTAAAAAGGCTGCAAACTGGTTTAAAATCTAGGACCACCTCTGTCTCGACTAATTCCAAAGTTCCGAGCAATTTGTCGCCCACTCAACCCATCCTGAAAATGGGCCTGCCGCACCGTCAAATACAATTCCACAGTGAAAATCCCCAAGCCCTCCCAACAAACGAAAGGGCTGAAGTGGCCGACTTTTAAGCCGCCCGCGACAACACAATGTCGCCGCTACTGTGGCCGAGTATTGCTCCGCCGATTACAGTATAAATTGAACAACCTGCATTTTTCGTCGTATGCTCCCGACATGAAATCCTCTGATCCTCTCTCTCTCGATTTTGCGACCCTTTCAACGCTTTGCGCGGTGTTTGATAAGAATTCCTTTTCGGCGGCAGCAGAGGACTTGGGCACAAGCCAGTCAACGGTGAGTTATACCGTCGAGAGGCTGCGCAGGGCTTTTGGTGACCCGCTATTTGTGCGCCAAGGGGGGCAAATTGTCGCAACGCCGCGCTGCGAAGGCCTGGTTGTAGAGGCCAGGTTAATTCTTGAGCAATACAATAGCATGATCAGTGCAAAGGAGTTTGACCCTGCCACTGCCAAGGCAACATTGCGCATTTCAAGTAACTATTACGAGCGTGTCATTCTGTTGCCGAAGCTGATCCGTGAAATCCGCAAACAGGCGCCAAACATCCATTTGCTGATGATCCCTGCACAAATGGCTGGCGCAGACCAGCTTATGAAGGGGGAGACGGATGTCTTGCTATCTCCTGCCAGTTTTAGCCTGAATGGCGTTTATGCAAAGCTCTTGATGAAAGACCGGTATAATTGCTTGATGGATCGCTCTAATCCCTTGGCAAAAGGCGATTTTACGGAAGAAATGTTTCGAACTGCGAGACATGCCTATGTCTCTTTGGCGGAGATTTGGCGCTCTAGTTACGGCGTCGATATTCGGAGACGGGGCCTAGAGGTGAACCGTGCGTTGAGTATTGCCAGCCCCGAAAATCTCGCAGGCTTGCTTGAGGGCACCGATATGATTGCTGCGGTTCCGCGGCGTGTCGCGCTTTTGGCAGAGAACAACATGGCGTTGCGCGAATGCCCGTTCCCCGCGCCGTTCCACATCTCGATGTATTGGACCTCACGGACCCACAAATCCAAAATGCATATCTGGTTACGCGACTTGATCGTGACGGTCGCGATGGACGTCGAAAGTGGTATCGAATAATTAGATGGCACAAATCGGCTTTATCTAGTTGCTAGATTTAATTAATTCTTTAACAATACGAGCGGCTGTCCTGGGAGGGGAGGCCGAGTACCGTTTAGAAATATACAGGTCTTGACGATCACAGGACAAAAACTGGCAGGCGAAGGGCAGATACCCCTAGCCTCAAAAGGCACATGTGCCAATTCCTTGGGAGGAAATATGACAAATACGTATAACCGCAGAAAGTTTTTGGGCGGCTCCGCGATTGCGGGTGCTGCTGCCTTGGCAACTCCTGCCATTGCTGAAAACCACGTAACAACGCTGAAGATGCAGGCTGCTTGGGGCGGCGGTATCTTCCTCGAAAACGCGCAATCCTACGTAAACCGCGTGCATGCGATGGCAGGCGACTCGCTTCGCATTGATTTGCTGCCGGTGGATTCGGTTGTGAAGACAAGCCAGATGCAAGATGCGGTTCACCGTGGCGTTCTGGATGCAGCGCACTACGTGCCATCCTACTGGTACGGCAAATCCAAGACCGCGTCCCTGTTCGGCACGGGCCCTTGCTATGGCTGGTCGAGCCAGGAAGTTCTGGGTTGGGTCATGTATGGCGGCGGCCAAGAGCTCTTTGACGAGCTGATGGCATCGCTCCAGCTGAACGTTGTGTCGTTCTTCAATTCTCCGATGCCTGCGCAGCCACTTGGCTGGTTTAACAAGCGCATCGAGAGCATGGCCGACATTCCAGGTCTGAAATACCGTACAGTTGGTCTTGCTGCTGACGTTATGCTTGAAATGGGCATGTCTGTCGTGCAGCTTCCAGGTGGTGAAATCCAGCCTGCGATGAAGTCCGGCCTGATTGACGCAGCCGAGTTCAACAACCCGACCTCCGACCGCGACTTTGGTATGCAGGACGTCTCCAAGGACTACATGCTTGCGTCGTTCCACCAGAGCCAAGAGTTCTTTGAAGTGACCTTTAACAAGGACAAGTTCGACTCGCTCTCCGCCGAGCAGCAGGCGATCTTGCGGTATGCATCCGAGGCTGAAAACTCCAACTTCTACTGGAACAACACCAAGCGTTATGCAGACGATCTTAACACGCTGCGCGACGAGCAGGGCGTGAACGTATGGCGCACGCCAGACGACGTGATGGAAGCACAGCTCAAGGCTTGGGATGTGGTCACAGACCGTATCGCTGCCGAAGATCCGTTCTTCGCAAAGGTTATGGAAAGCCAGAAAGCCTATGCGAAAAATGTCATGGGCTACCTGAACCTGAACCAGCCGGACTACCGTTTGGCCTATAACCACTATTTCGGCTGATCTTTGATCTGACGATGAACGTCTAAGGGGCCCAGCATTCGGGCCCCTTTTCTGGCAAGTAAATGAGTGAAGGGGCCGACGTGGAAAAACTAGTTCATGCGATTGAGGGCTTAAGTCTCTGGGTGGGCCGCGCGTTTGCGTGGTGTATCTTGATTTTGACCTTGGCGGTCTCTTACGAAGTCTTCGTACGATACGTGCTCAACTCACCGACCGTCTGGTCATTTGACGTGATGGTGCAAATGTATGGCGCGCTGTTCCTGATGGCAGGGCCTTACGCGCTGGCGCAAGATACCCATGTGCGCGGCGATGTGCTCTACCGTTTGTTCTCGGTACGTTGGCAGGCCCGTGTCGATTTCCTGCTGTATATCCTGTTCTTCTTTCCCGGCATTCTGGCGCTCTTTTGGTTCGGCTGGGAAATCGCTGCCGATAGCTGGCGCTACAAAGAAGTGAGCTTTAACAGCCCCGCTGGTATCCAGATTTACTTCTTCAAAACATTGATCCCGCTCGCTGGCGGCTTGTTGCTGATCCAAGGCGTCGCGGAGTTGATCCGCTGCTGGATGGCAATGCGGACCGGCGTCTGGATGGAGAGGCTCGCCGACGTTCGTGAAACCGAAGATATGCTGATGCACATGGATATCGAGTCTATCCCCGGCATTGACACGTCCCGCAAATAAACGGCTTCGCCGGTAAAGAAAGATATAGAAAATGTCGAACCCCGAAGTCGCACTGATGATGCTTGGCTTGTTTATTGTGCTGGTCTTGCTTGGTTTTCCGATTGCTTTCACCTTGCTCGCGATGGGCGTTGGTTTTGGCTATTACGGCTACTATAGCGGATCGCACGATACGATTGCCGATTTCCTGAACAACAATATCTTCTACCTTCTGAACCAGAATACCTACTCGGTGATGGAAAACCCCACGCTTGTGGCGATTCCGTTATTCTTGTTCATGGGATATGTGGTGGAACGCGCAAATATCGTGGACCGCCTGTTTTTCTCGCTCTACATGGCCGCGCGCAACTTGCCGGGTTCTCTCGCGATTGCGGCGCTTCTGACCTGCGCGGTTTTCTCGACCGCCTCCGGTATCGTGGGTGCCGTTGTGACGCTGATGGGTCTGCTCGCTTATCCCGCAATGGCGAACGCAGGCTATAACAAATCCTTTGCCGCAGGCGTGATCTGCGCGGGTGGAACATTGGGGATTCTGATCCCGCCGTCCATCATGCTGATCGTCTATGCCGCAATCGGGAACCTGTCGCCATTGCGTCTTTATGCAGCGGCTGTTTTCCCCGGTCTTTTGCTTGCGGGTCTCTATATCGTTTATGTGATCGTGCGCGTTTGGCTGAACCCTGCACTCGCCCCCAAGCCGGACCTGAAAGACGTGCCGCCGACGCGCGAAATCTACAAAGACCTGTTGATCTCCTTCGTGCCGCTAACAGTCTTGATTTTCTTGGTTCTTGGCTCGATTCTGGGCGGCCTTGCCACACCCGCAGAAGCAGCGGCGATGGGCGCTTTGGGCGGTATGGTGCTCGCGGTGCTCTATCGCTCGATGACTTGGGGCAAGCTGAAAGAAAGCGTCTTCCTGACCGCAAAAGCCACAGCGATGGTCTGCTGGCTGTTTGTCGGCTCGTGGACCTTTGCCTCGGTGTTTTCCTACTTGGGAGGTCACGAGTTGATCAGTAACTGGGTGACGGGCATGGACCTGACGACGATCCAGTTCTTGATCTTGGCGCAGCTCATCATCTTCTTGCTGGGCTGGCCACTGGAATGGTCCGAAATCCTGATCATCTTCGTGCCGATCTTCCTGCCATTGCTCGACCACTTCGGCGTGAACCCATACTTCTTTGCGATGCTGGTGGCGCTTAACCTGCAAACCTCGTTCCTGACCCCGCCCATGGCCATGTCGGCTTACTATCTCAAAGGGGTGCTCAAAAATCAGATCGAACTGATGGAGATTTTCAGGGGGATTATGCCCTACCTCGGGATCGTTATCTTCACGATGTTCCTGATGTATACCTTCCCTGGCATTGCGCTTTGGCTGCCTGACTATCTGTTCGGTGTTTATGTGCCATGAAGACTGCCCCGTGCACTTTGACGGCAACAGAGGCGGTTGACGCAATCGCCTCTGGCCGCCTCACTTCGGTGGAGTTGGTGAAGTCCTGCCTTGCGCAGATTGCGGCAACAGATGGCGCGATTAAGGCTTGGGCGCATCTGGATGCCGAGGCGGCCCTTGCGCAAGCGGCGGAATGTGATCGCATGCGCAAGCGCGGCATGGCGACGGGGCCGTTGCACGGTGTGCCAGTCGGGCTGAAGGACATTATCGACACCCGCGACATGCCAACGGCACGCGGCACGCCCATCTTTGCGGGGCGCCACCCTGAAGCGGATGCACGGATTGTCGAGAAACTGAAGGAAGCGGGTGCGGTCATCATGGGCAAGACCGTGACGACGGAACTGGCTTTTGTTCATGCCAATGAAACCCGCAATCCGCATAACACCAATCACAGCCCCGGCGGATCATCGAGCGGATCTGCGGCGGCTGTCGCGGCCTCTCATGTGCCTTTGGCGATCGGGACCCAAACGAACGGGTCCGTGATCAGGCCCGCGTCATTCTGCGGCGTTTTCGGATTCAAGCCATCGCGGGGCGTCGTGAGCCGTGACGGGCTTTTGCAGACCTCTGTCTCGCTTGATCAAGTCGGATGTTTCGGGCGCAGTCTGGCCGACGTCGCGCTTTTAACGGATGTGATCGCAGGTTACGATCAACGTGATCCGGAAAGCCTTGCCCGGCCAACCCCCCACATGCTGGCGGGGGCACGCGCACAGGCGCCAGTCACACCCAATTTCGCTTGGTTCGATCTGCCGTTCTACGGGCGCCTTGCGGACGATGCGCGCGCAGGCCTGGATTCTGTTCTGGAGGCGCTCGGCTCGCATGTCACGCGGATGACCGCCGCTGATACGCTGGCCAATCTTGTGGCCGTGCAAGCGCGGATTCACGAATATGAAATCTGCCAGCACCAAGCAGAGGTCATTGAGGCACATTGGGATCAGCTGAGCGAAACACTCAAGCCGGTCCTCACCCGCGGTCGCAAGATCACCCGTGACGAATATGAAGATGCCCTGGCCGTTAAGCTTTCCGCGCAGGCCTTTTTTGCCGATTTCTTCACGGAATTTGATGCCATTCTGGCGCCCGCTGCAGCAGGCGAAGCGCCCTTGTTTGGTCAAGGCACAGGCGATCCGATCTTTTGCACGCTGTGGACGCTTGCAGGATTGCCTTGCATCACGGTCCCCGTGTTGGTCGGCGACACAGGGTTGCCGATTGGCGTGCAGCTGATCGGTCCAATTGAGCGCGATGACCGCCTGTTACGCACGGCGCATTGGTTTCAGAATTCTCTCGCCGAAACGGCGAAAACCGAAGGGGTTTAAAATGTCTTATATCGTCAAGTTGGTTTTGGGATTGATCGGAACGGGTTTGTTTTTGACATTTGTGATTGGCTTGTCCGAAAGCATCTCGTCTGGCTTTGCAGGCTTCACGGGCGGCCTGCCGTTTATGATCATTGTCATCATTGTCGGGCTCATGGCCGTCTATGATTTTTGGGACGAATGTGTCCGCAAAAAATGAGTAAGCCACGTCTCTGGATCACCCGCCGTCTTTCGGATGCTACGCTTGCCCGCGCCCAGCGCGACTATGACGTTGTCATCAATCACGACGATACACCCGGAACTGCCGCCCAGATTATTGCGGCCAGCGCCGAATTTGACGCGATCTTGCCCTGCCATTCCGAGCATTTCAACGCCGAGGTCGTGGCCCAGCTTGATCCGCGCCTGAAGATCGTCGCCAATCATTCCGTCGGTGTCGATCATTGCGATCTGCCCGCTTTGCGCGCGGCGGGGATCACGGTCACGAATACACCGGATGTTTTGTCCGATGCGACCGCTGAAATCGCGATGCTGTTGATGCTGGGCGCGGCGCGCCATGCCGTCGCAGGGGATCGCATTGTGCGCACGGGCGCATGGGACAGCTGGTCGCCTGCCTTTATGGTTGGCAAGCAGGTCACGGGCGCGCGTCTTGGTATCATCGGCATGGGCCGCGTTGGGCGCGCCTTTGCGGCAAAGGCCCGTGGCTTTGATATGGATATCCATTACTATAACCGCAGCAAGCTTTCGCCCGAGCAGGCCCATGGCGCGACCTACCACGCGAGCGTCGAAAGCCTTCTTGGGGTCGCGGATTTCTTGTCGCTCCACTGCCCCGCAACGCCCGAGACGACGAACCTTATGAACGCTGCGCGGTTCGCGCTTCTGCCGCAAGGGGCGGTGGTTGTGAATACGGCGCGCGGCGCGCTGGTCGATGAAGACGCACTGTTGGCGGCCTTGCAGTCCGGGCAAATCGCGGCCGCAGGCCTTGACTGCTTTAAAGTCGAACCGGGCGGAAACCCTGCCTTCGCGGAGCATGACAACATCTTTATGTTGCCCCATATCGGCAGCGCGACCCGCCAAACACGCGACGCGATGGGGTTTCGCGCGCTTGACAATCTCGATGCATTCTTCGCGGGGAAAACCCCGCGCGACATTCTTTAACAAAGCGGAACTGATCAATGGCAAAACTGGCGTTTTTGGGGCTTGGCGTTATGGGGTCTCCCATGGCGGGGCATTTGGCTGCGGCGGGGCATGACGTTACCGTTTTCAATCGCACGGTAGCGAAGGCCGAGGCTTGGGTGAAGGCCCATGGTGGCAATGCGGCCGACACCCCTGCGAAAGCAGCAGAGGGCGCCGATATGGTGATGGCTTGTGTCGGGAACGACGACGACCTACGCGCCGTTTGTCTCGGACCGCAAGGCGCTTTTGCGACCATGGCAGAGGGGGCGACGTTTGTCGATCACACGACCGTCTCTGCCTCTGTGACGCGCGAACTTTATGCTGCCGCAAAAGCCAAGGGGATCGACTTTGTCGATGCCGCTGTTTCGGGCGGGCAGGCGGGCGCGGAAAACGGGCAATTGTCGATCATGTGTGGCGGGGACCAAGCCAGCTATGACCGCGCCGAACCCGTCATGACCGTCTACGCTAAATTGTGCCGCCTTATCGGCGAGAGCGGGGCAGGCCAAATGACCAAAATGTGCAATCAGATTGCCATCGCAGGTCTGGTGCAGGGCCTGTCGGAGGCGATGCATTTTGCCTCCAAAGCAGGGCTCGACGGCGCGGCGGTCATTGAGGTGATCAGCCAAGGTGCCGCGGGCAGCTGGCAAATGTCCAACCGTTACAAGACCATGCTGGATGACCACTTCGAGCACGGGTTTGCTGTTGACTGGATGCGTAAAGACCTCGGAATTTGCCTCGCGGCTGCCAATGAAAACGGCGCTTCTCTGCCCGTCACTGCGCTGGTGGACCAATTCTACAAGGATGTGCAAAAGATGGGCGGCGGTCGTTGGGATACCTCTGCCTTGTTTAAAAGGCTGCAAAAATCGCACTGATCTTGCGATAGCGCCGATCCGCGACCGCAACATTTGTTCAGACTCCCTGCCGTAAGTCGCGCTGTTTTGCCCCAGAGTTGTTGCGACACACCTTGGCGTCGATGTGATCTGCGTCTGCCACCATAGCCGCCGTACAGGTGCTCTTGGCACCCGTCGGCTCGGTTTATGGGGGGCAATTCGTGGAATTCGGTTGCAATCAGCATCCAAAAACGGAACTCTGACCCAACTGAACGAACCTCTGAATTTGGGCGCTGGATGATCGATATTTATGAGGGATTGAAAGCGGCGCTCTGGCTTGTTGTCAGCCTTGACCCTGAGCTTTGGGACATCAGTTTGCGGTCGTTGCGCGTGACGTTGACGGCCCTCGTGGTGGCGAGCGTGATCGCTATCCCCTTGGGCACTTACCTCGCGGTTCAGCGGTTTCGCTATCGTCGTTTCGTGATCTCGCTGATCAATGCATTGATGGGGCTTCCGCCCGTCGTGATCGGGCTTCTGGTCTATATTTTGTTGTCGCGGTCAGGTCCGTTTGGTGTGCTGAACCTCTTGTTTACGCCCACCGCGATGATCATCGCGCAGGTGATCATCATCACACCAGTGATCGCGTCGATTGCGCATCAGGCCATGCGCGAGTTGTGGGCGGAATATCATGATCTGTTGATCTCGCTGAACACGACGAAATGGCAGCGGATTGTGACCCTGATCCGAGACGGGCGGCGCAATTTGTTGACTGCGGCGCTTGCGGGGTTCGGGCGCGCCATTGGCGAAGTCGGCGCAATTATGATCGTGGGCGGCAATATCGACCATGTGACCCGCGTCCTGACGACCGCGATTGCGCTGGAGACGGGCAAGGGGGATTTTGCACTGGCGCTTGGCCTCGGGTTTGTCCTGATTGGGATCGCGATTGTCGTGAACCTTGCGATCCACACGCTGTCCCGGACCGAACGGGAGGGACGCTGGTGAGCGCGAAATTTCCATTGACGCTGCACCAAGTGCTTGTGCGCAGGCAGGGCAAAACCGTGATCGGGCCGCTTAATCTGAAACTGGAGGCGGATGGGGTCACAATTATCGTTGGCCCCAATGGATCGGGCAAAACCACGTTTTTGCGTGTGATGCACGGGATTGAGCGGATCAACGGCGGAACCGTTTCTTGGGCGCAGGATGACCCGTCCAAACATGCGTTTGTCTTCCAGTCTCCGGTTGTTTTGCGGCGCTCGGTTGCGGAAAATCTGGCCTATCCTCTCCGCCTTTTGAAAGTGCCTGACGCGGAGGTGAAAGCGGCTGTTGCGCAGTGGCTTGCGCGCATTGGCTTAAGCGGTAAAGCGCAGACCGCAGCCACGCGCCTGTCGGGCGGTGAGCGGCAAAAGCTGGCAATCGCACGCGCGCTTATTCGCAAGCCCGATGTGCTGTTCCTCGACGAGCCATGTGCCAATCTCGACGGCCATGCGACCCGCGAAATTGAGGCGATACTTAAAGAAAGCGCAACCGCAGGAACACGGCTGGTCATGGCGACCCATGACATGGGCCAAGCGCGCAGGCTTGCGCAGGACTTGGTATTTATGCTCAATGGCCGGATACATGAATCAGGCAAGGCAGAGCCGATCTTTGTCGCTCCAAATACAAAAGAACTCGCAGCCTTCCTCAAGGGAGATATTGTCGTATGAAACGGTTTTTGGTAGCGACAGTTGCGTTGCTTTTTGCACAGGGTGCTGCGGCTGAGGATATGCGCCTCGCGGTGACGACCTCCTTTGACAGCTCGGGGCTTGCAGAGGTTTTGTTACCCGCAATCAAGGCCGATCTTGATATTGATCTGCGGCTTTTGGTCGTGGGCACAGGGCAGGCGTTGAAGCTAGGTGAAGCGGGCGATGTTGATGCAGTTTTGGTGCACTCCAAGGCGGCAGAAGAGGCCTTTGTTGCGGCGGGTCACGGCACCCATCGTCGCGAAATCATGTATAATGATTTTGTGGTGATTGGCCCCGCGACTGATGTTGCGGGTATTCGCGATGGCAGCAGTGCGGCAGATGCTTTGGCGCGGATTGCTGCCGTTCAGGCGCCATTCGTCAGCCGCGGCGACGATAGCGGCACACATAAAGCGGAACTTGCGATTTGGACCTCGGCTGGCCTAGCTGCCGATGGTTTTGGTCCATGGTATCAATCCGTTGGTGCTGGCATGGGTGCTGCGCTGAATACGGCGGCTGGCCTAGACGCCTATATCTTTGCTGATCGCGCAAGCTGGTTGAATTTCGGCAACAAAGGTAACCTTGCATTGCTCTATTCAGGTGATCCTGCGTTGTTTAACCAATATGCGTTCTTGCCTGTAAATCCTGCAAAAAATGCCAATATCCGCAATGATTTGGCAATGAAGCTCGAAGACTGGTTGACCAGCCCGCGAGCCTCGGATCTCATCAATGGCTATGAGATTAATGGCGAGCCGTTGTTTGTTTTCAACGCAGTAGCACAGTAATCAGTGGTGGTGCGGCTCGTCATCCAGATGGCCGTGCACCGCAAATTGCATGATGTCAGCGTCTTGTGATTCAATCATCCGAAAGCTCTCGCGGACACCCGCTGGGGTCAATTCGCGGGTGACCGTCAGTAGCGTATTGGGCGCGTGATCGATGCAAAGCTCGGCCATTTGGTCGACCTCCTCAAAGGCTGTGCCCAAGGCCGTCTCGACGGAAGGCGCGCCGTAGATATCGACAAAGTGCTGCGCCAGAAGCCGTGCGATGGTCTCGCGCTCTTGCGGCTCTAGCTGGGTCACGGCAACACAGCTGACGCGCCCGAATGTCTCGACGCCCATCCAGCCATTTGTGAAGGCTTGCCGTGCTTTGCCGACAAGGTCGGCCTCGCCCCAGTTGGAAAACTCGAAGCCGCCGGAAATGCACCATTCGCCAGTGCGGGCGGGGTTGTGAAACACCCTTTGGTCACTTTCGTCAAAATGGATTGCGCGGGCAAGTTTCATATGGGCCTCGTGAGGATTGCGGTCAGGGGGATCAGCGTCGTGTTTCCTGCGACTCTTAACAAAAGCCCCATGGATTCGTCCACGCCGATATAAGTGCCGGTTTGCCCTGCGGCGGTGATGTCGCCTGACAACCCATGTGCCAGTCCAACCCACTCGCGGTGCACTTGCTTTGTGCCGCCGTCGGTCCATGCGTTGATCCCGACAAGGGTATGGCGTACCCATGCTTCGAGCAGGGTCGCGGCGTCAACATCCGCGCAGCCTTCGGCGTAAAGCGCGGTCATATCGGGGGTCAGGCCTGTCTCGTCGCTGGCGGGCCAAAGGAAGAGTGTCAGGTCGATCACCAACCAGTCGGCCATGCCGTCGGTCGTGTCGGAGGCCGCCATGCGCAACGCGCCGCAGATGCCGCCGTTGACATAGATCGTGCCGTCCCAGCCCAGATGCACGCCCACCTCGGGCGGGGCCAAAGCGCCAAGCGCATTTTGAAACCCGACGCCGCAGACGGGCAGCATCGCTGTGGCTTGCGCCAGTAGCACATCGGGGGCAAAGACGATGGCCGCACGTAATGTGTCGGCGGCCAGATCATGGATCACCAGCCCTGCATCGCAGCCTTCAGTCGCGGCGGCGACGGCCAAGGCGAAGGGATCCCCGCCTTGCGCCTCTTGCGCCGAGAACAGGGGGGGAAGCGTGACGGATGTCATGCATGCCCCTGCGCGATAAGATCTTTGGCTACGGCGCGAAAGACCCGTGCCTGCGGGCTCTCGGGTTTGGACACGACGATGGGTGCGCCACCGTCTGCCGCCAACCGGATATCCATATGCAGCGGGATTTCCGCGAGCAATGGCACGCCCAGCTTCTTGGCCTCTGTCGCGACGCCACCATGCCCGAACATGTGCTCTTCATGGCCACACTTGGAACAAATATGCGTCGACATGTTTTCGATCATCCCGATGATCGGTGTGCCAAGCTGATTAAACATATCAATGCCTTTGCGGGCGTCGAGAAGTGCGATGTCTTGCGGTGTCGAGACGATGATCGCGCCGTTCAGGTCGGTCTTTTGCGCCAGTGTCATTTGGACGTCGCCTGTGCCCGGAGGCAGATCGACGATCAGGACGTCAAGCGCGCCCCACTGCACCTGGCTAAGCATTTGCTGCAAGGCGCCCATGAGCATCGGACCACGCCAGACGACGGCTTGGTCTTCGTTGGTCATCAGGCCGAGCGACATCATGGTCACGCCAAAGTTGCGCATCGGCAGGATGATCTTGCCATCAGGTGAGGCAGGCCGCCCCGAGACGCCGAGCATACGCGGTTGCGAGGGGCCGTAGACATCCGCGTCAAGCAGGCCAACGCGCCGCCCTTCGGCGGCAAGCGCGCAAGCGAGGTTCGAGGCAACGGTGGATTTGCCCACGCCGCCCTTGCCAGAGGCGACGGCGATGATCCGGTCAACGCCCGGAATTTTCTGCGGGCCGGAGGGTTCGGATTTGCGCGATGGCTTGAGATCAGGCGGGGCCTTTGGCGTTGTATGGGCGGTCAGGACGATGGCGACGGTTGTGACGCCGTCCAGCGCCTTGATCTGCGCCTCGGCGTTATCTTTGAGCGCACTATAGGCGGCGGCATGGCTGCCACTGACCTCCATAACAAAACGCACAGCGCCGTCATTGACCGTCAGCGCCTTGACGATGCCAGCCTCGACGATGGACGACCCGCTGATCGGGTCTTTGACGCCGGCAAGGATGCCAAGCACGGATTCTCTGGTCAGGGTCACGTTATGATTGCCCTTCGATTGCGCCGGTCACGACGTGTTCCATATCCAGCCCGTCGATTGTTAAGACCATCTTGGCCTCGAACTTGCGGCCTGATGTGTCGCCTGCGTTGCGCAAGGCCTCCTCGATAGCTTGCTGGGATGTGACGCCAACCTGCTTGAGGAATTTGCGCATCGACATGTTAAAGTCTTCGCTCATTGTCGTGTCTCCATGATGTCTTGTTGTTGGCCCAAACGGCCTCAATGATCCCTGCGCTTTGACAGATAGTCATCAGTCGAGCGCGGGCGAGGGCGTTCGCCGCCTGCAAAAGGGTTGTTGTCGGAATGATATTGCGCGTTGATCCGGCAACCATCGCACATCTGGATCATCCGCGCCGCTGCCGGATTGGCAAACATCGCATGATTGCCTGCAAGCTTTTCCATGATCTTTTCAACGGTGGATTTGACGCCAAACAAGGTGCCGCATTCGACGCAGGCGAAGGGTTCCTCTTCGTTGAGGACCGTCTGGGCGAAGGCCGCGTCGGTCAGGTCAAGCTGCGGTGCAAGTGTGATCGCCTTTTCGGGGCAAACATTGGTGCAAAGTCCGCATTGCAGGCAGGCGTCTTCTTGGAACCGCAGTTGCGGCAGATCAGGGTTATCGCCAAGCGCGCCGGAAGGGCACAGCGAAACACAAGCCAGACACAGCGTGCAGGCGTCGGTATCGACGACGACCGCGCCGTAGGGTGCGCCCTGCGGGAGGGTGATTTTTTCGAGGCCTGGGTTCAGCGCCTTGGCGGCCAAGCGGGCGACCTGTCGCCGCGTGCCAAGCGGCAGGATCGGGGTGTCCAGCGCCTTGGCTGGTGCCTGCTCAAACAGCTGATCGGACAGCGCGTCCGGATCGGCAATATCAAGCAAGGTGATTTTGTCGGGCGAGATCGCATCGGCCAGCGCAAGCTGCGGATCAAGCGCGTCGCGTTCGGTCTTCGGGCCGAGCAAAATTGCGACATGGCCAAAGCCGGAGGCCAGAGCCGCCAGCATTTCCGCGTGGCCAAAGCCGGACAAGGCGCTGACCTCCATCGGGATCACATGGGCGGGCAAGCCGCGCCCGTGCCGCGCGGCAAGGCCGATCATCTGCGCGCCGTGATCATCATGGACCAAAAGCGTCGCATCCGTACCGCCTGCTTCGCGGTAGGTCGCGGCCAATGTGTTGATCCGCCGGAATGTATGATCTGGCGAGGGCATGTCATAGGTGATCGCCCCTGACGGACAGACCGCAGCACATGACCCGCAACCTGCGCAGATCATCGGGTCAATTGCGACATGCTCGCCCGCAGACAGAATCGCGCCCGTCGGGCAGACGTTAAGGCAATTCGAACAAGCTGGCTTTTCGGCGCGCGAATGGGCGCATAGCGATATTTCCAAACGCACAAAAAGCGGCTTCTCAAATGTGCCGACCATCTGGCTCGCGGCAAAGATCGCCTCGGCCACGGCAGGCGCACTTTTGGGATCGGCACGCAGGTAACCGTCGCGCTTTTGCGGGGCAGGAAACAGGGCTGTGCCGCCTGTCAGATCAAGAATTATGTCGCAATGAGAAACGGCGCCGTCGCGGGCCTCGGTCAGGGCAGGGGTGCCGCGCCCGCCAATCAGGCTTTGCTGGAATGCGTTGATTTTGACCTCGAACTGTCCAATGGAACCAGAGGCTTGGTGCAGTTTGCCGACGACCGCATCATAGGCCGGAGTTGGCTCGATCTGGCTGCCCGGCGCGAGCAAAACCGTCACGGAAAGCGTATCGGCAAGTTTGTCGGCAGCAGCCAGTGCCGCGTCTTGCGGGCCGATGATCATGCAGGTGCCTTCGGACTCGACGTCGACTGATTGATAGGTGGGCTCAGGGAGGTTGGCGTCGGCGATAAGCGCTGCCATTTTGGCGGTGCTCGCGGCGGTGTCGGCCGTCCAGCCCGCGCGGTCACGGATGTCCACAAACTGGGGTTGCGCTGCTTCCAGTTCTTCGGCCAGCTCGGAAAAGCGGCGCGCCTCTTGGGCGCAGGCGATCATCACATCACCCGCTTCAATGGCCTTTGCGGCGATCTCGATCTGGGTTGTGCAAAGACTCGAGTGACAGCCTGAACATGCCAAACCCGTCGCTTCCGCCAGCTTTTTGGCATCAACGGCTTGCGACCCGAGGCAATCACAAACAAGCAATGTCTTTGACATGTCTACTCCCACAATCTTCGTCATGTTCCGTCGCACAGCTAGTCAGTATTTGGGGGGACAGTAAACTTGTTTTTACCTTCTTTTAATCCAAAAGTTGGCTTGTAGATGCAGCATTTAATCCAAAAGTTGGCTTGCAGTCGCAGCATCTTGACGCTGGTGGCGCTCTTAAGTTGCGGAATATCCTATGCAAAATCAGGATTGTTGTGTCGCTGCGGTGCAGCAATGGCTAAATGCCTTATTTCGCTAAAAAATACTTTGATATTTCAGATAGTTGAGCAACTATAGCCATAGATACTTCCAAGATTCGAAGGCATAGAATTTGACTGTGGAATACCCTAACGCGCAAAGCATTCCAATCGGTGTCGTCGTCAGACGAACACCCGGAGTGACGCGTTGGGCGAAATATGCGTGGCGCGCCTCGGCTGTTTTGCCCGGTGCTGGCGAGGTCGATTGGAAGGTGCTCCGGACCGAAGGTGATGTGATCGAATATCATGCGGCGACCGTGCCTTTGACGCTGTATGTGTCGGATGCAGAGGCTTACGCGCATGAATTGATGACGCGGGAGCCTTCGGTTTACGCGATTTTGCGGCCCAATGAGGGATCGACAGACTTGCCTTGGACGGTCGCTCTTGTAACGGCGTCGCCTTACGAGGCGCAGGATTATTGCGATTCCGCAGAAGAGTTGGTGGAAAAGATTGCGATGCCTGAGGGATTGCTCGCTTGGGTCGCAGATTTCGTTGATGCCTATTACGAGGAAGAGGCTTTTGTAAAACGTCGCCGTGACAAGTCCCGTGTTGACCGTGTCGATGCGGGGATCGGTGATCCGCGTATCAAGCAGGTCAGCGATGTTTATCGCGCCCCGCGCCGTCGAGAGGTCATAAATTGACGAAAGTACTCTCTTCCTGGTCCCGTCGTCGCGCCGCAGTCGCTGCCGAGGCAGAAGCCGAAGCTCTGGCGGCAGAGCAGTCTTTGATTGAGCAAGAGCAAGCCGAGCTTTCCGAAAAAACCGACGCAGAGATTCTGGAGGCATTGGGCTTGCCAGATCCTGAGAGCCTTGTGCAGGGTGATGATTTCAAGGCGTTTTTGTCGAAAGCGGTACCTGCGCATTTGCGCAAGCGCGCGCTGCGGACGCTGTGGCGGAGCAACCCTGTTCTGGCATGCGTTGATGGGCTTAATGATTATGACGACGATTATCTGACGGGCAGTTTTGGACAGGACCCGATCAAGACGACCTATCAGGTCGGCAAGGGGATGCTGGCGCATTTGCTTGAGGTCGAGCGTCAGAAAGATGCCGCAGCTGCGCCGGAAGTTGTCGAGGACGAGGTCGCCGAAATGGTGGCTGATACGCCCGAGGCCTTGCCGCTTGCCGCCGAAGTCGCGCCTGAGCCAGTGGCAGCAGAAGCACAGTTGCGCACGCCGCGCCGTATGCAATTTCAATTTGAGGGAGACGCCGCATGAACGTTGCCGCAGCCGTCCCTGAGGTGGCTCAAGAAGATCGCCTGCGGGCAGATCTTTATAACTATTTGGGACTGATGCTTGTTGGCCCGCCCGACCAGCTATTGCTGGATCAAACTGCGGGGTTATCCGGCGATGAGACCCCGCTTGGGCAGGCCATTCAGGGATTGGCGCGTGTCGCAAAAGTGTCAAAGCCGAAGGCCGTGCAAACCGAATTTAACGCCTTGTTCATTGGCTTGGGGCGCGGCGAATTGCTGCCATACGCAAGCTACTATTTGACGGGCTTTCTCAATGAGAAGCCCTTGGCAAATCTGCGCGCGACAATGGCCAATTTTGGCATGACCCGCGCAGAGGACGTGTTCGAGCCAGAAGATAACATCGCCTCGCTCATGGAAATGATGGCGGGGATGATCGTGGGTCGTTTCGGTCGGGTGGCAACGATTGCCGAGCAAACCGAATTCTTCAATGCGCATATAGGCACGTGGGCGACCCACTATTTCAACGATTTGCAGGCTGCAAAATCATCGGTGCTTTATGCCTCCGTAGGGGCTGTCGGCGCTACCTTCATGAACATTGAACGCGAAGCATTTCGCATGACGGCAAGCTAACGGACTTGCCAAGAAACTGGCGGGGATGCCCGCCATAACAGGAAAGGGAGACATCCCATGAGCGACAAGACACAAGGCACAAGCCGCCGCAACTTCTTGAAACTTGCAGGCACCGCCGGACCTGCGGCCATTGCCGTTGCTGCGGGCGGCGCCACGCAGGCTGCGGCACAGCCAGTCGATCTATCATCCGACAAGATGCAAGACACCGATCACACACGGGCCTATCTGGAAAGCACGCGCTTCTAGGCTATAATCTTGCCCTAGGGGGGTCATTGAGACCAAACCGTCGGGCTTTTGAATTATCCAGCACTGCTGGATCAGGGAGGAAGACAATGCTCAGGAAAAAGACCAACGGGTATACACGTAGATCAGGCCGCGCGCCGATTATGGTGAACAATGGATCAAACGCGATTGATCGTCGTGGCTTCTTGCGGGGATCGGGGCTCGCTATTGGCGGGCTTACTGCGATTGCGGCAACAGGCGGGACGGTCACGCAAGCCACAGCGCAGACTGCCGCGACACGCGCCATCGAGACAATCAAGTCCGTCTGCACCCACTGCTCGGTCGGCTGTACGGTTGTTGCAGAGGTCGATAACGGTGTTTGGGTCGGGCAAGAGCCTGCATGGGACAGCCCCTTCAACCTTGGTGCGCATTGCGCCAAAGGTGCCGCTGTGCGCGAGCACGCCCACGGCGAGCGTCGCCTGAAGTACCCGATGAAAAAAGAAAACGGCGAATGGGTGCGCATCAGCTGGGAGCAGGCGATCAACGAGATCGGCGATGGCATGATGAAGATCCGCGAAGAAAGCGGTCCGGATTCCGTTTACTGGCTGGGGTCTGCCAAGCACAACAACGAGCAGGCCTATCTGTTCCGCAAGTTCGCGGCGTATTGGGGCACAAATAACGTCGACCACCAAGCGCGCATCTGTCACTCCACAACTGTTGCTGGTGTTGCAAACACATGGGGCTACGGCGCCATGACCAACAGCTACAACGACATCCATAACTCCAAGGCGATCTTCCTGATTGGGGGCAACCCGGCCGAGGCACACCCTGTGTCCTTGCTGCACATGCTTAAAGCCAAAGAGCAAAACAACGCGCCACTGATCGTTTGCGACCCGCGCTTCACACGCACCGCGGCCCACGCTGACGAATATGTCCGCTTCCGTCCCGGCTCCGACGTGGCCCTCGTTTGGGGTATTCTGTGGCACATCTTTGAAAACGGCTGGGAAGATCAGGAGTTCATCCGCACCCGCGTATGGGGCATGGACGAGATCCGCACCGAAGTGAAAAAGTGGACACCAGAAGAGGTCGAGCGGGTCACAGGTGCACCTGGTGCGCAGTTGGAGCGCGTCGCGCGCACTTTGGCCAACAACCGCCCCGGCACTGTGATCTGGTGTATGGGTGGCACGCAGCACACCAACGGTAACAACAACACACGCGCTTACTGCATCCTTCAGCTTGCTCTTGGCAACATGGGCGTTGCTGGCGGCGGCACGAACATTTTCCGCGGTCACGACAACGTGCAAGGTGCCACCGACCTTGGCGTTCTCGCAGACACATTGCCTGGCTACTACGGCTTGGCTGCAGGCGCGTGGGCACACTGGGCGCGCGTTTGGGAAGAAGACCTCGACTGGCTCAAAGGCCGTTTCTCGGACGCCTCTTATGGCGATACCACGATGATGGAGTTGACAGGTATTCCTGTAAGCCGCTGGATCGACGGTGTTCTGGAAGACAAGGAAAACCTTGACCAGCCAGACAACACCCGCGCCATGGTTCTTTGGGGCCACGCGCCAAACTCGCAGACCCGTCAGAAAGAGATGAAGACCGCGATGGAAAAGCTCGACATGCTTGTCGTGGTTGATCCATATCCGACTGTGTCGGCTGTTCTTCAGGATCGCACCGACGGTGTCTACCTGCTGCCCGCCACGACACAGTTCGAAACACGCGGCTCTGTGACGGCCTCCAACCGGTCGCTGCAGTGGCGTGACAAGGTGGTCGAGCCACTGTTTGAATCGCTGCCGGATCACACGATCCTCTATAAGTTTGCGACAAAGTTCGGCTTTGCCGACCGCATGTTCCGCAACATCGGCATGGATAGCGAAGAAGAGCCAAATGTCGAGGACGTCACACGCGAATTCAACCGCGGCATGTGGACCATCGGCTATACGGGTCAAAGCCCTGAGCGCCTCAAGTTGCACATGGCCAACCAGCACACATTCGACCGCACTTCACTGCGCGCGGTTGGTGGCCCTGCTGATGGCGATTTCTACGGTCTGCCATGGCCGTGCTGGGGCACCCCAGAGATGAACCACCCTGGTTCGGCGAACCTTTATGATATGTCGCTGGCGGTCAAAGATGGCGGTTTGCCATTCCGTGCCCGCTACGGTGTTGAACGCAATGGTGAAAACCTGCTTGCCGAGGGTGTGTTTACACCGGGTTCTCAGATCGAAGACGGCTATCCTGAGTTCACCATGCAGATGCTGATGGATCTTGGTTGGGACGGCGATCTGACCGCAGACGAGCGGGCCTCGATCGAAAAAGTCGCAGGTGCGCCTGATAAGGTGGGCGGCGTGAACTGGAAGACCGACCTTTCGGGCGGTATCCAGCGTGTGTCGATTGCCCGTGGCTGTGCGCCTTACGGTAACGCCAAGGCGCGTGCCGTGGTCTGGACCTTCCCTGATCCGGTGCCTCTCCATCGCGAGCCACTTTACACTAACCGTCGCGATTTGGTGGCTGATTATCCAACCTATGAGGATAAGAAGTTCTGGCGCGTCCCAACCATGTATGCCTCGATCCAGAAGAATGATTTCTCGGAAGAATATCCGATCATTCTGACCTCTGGCCGCTTGGTGGAATACGAGGGTGGCGGCGACGAGACCCGCTCCAACCCATGGCTTGCCGAATTGCAGCAGGACATGTTCGTCGAGATCAACACACGCGACGCCAATAACTTGGGCGTGCGTGATGGCGCGCAAGTCTGGGTCGAAGGTCCAGAAGGCGGCAAGGTCAAGGTGATGGCGATGGTCACAGAGCGGGTCGGCGAGGGCGTAGCCTTCATGCCGTTCCACTTTGGGGGGCACATGGAAGGCGTTGATCTGCGGGATAAATATCCTGAGGGCGCCGATCCGATCGTCTTGGGTGAATCTACCAACACCGCACAAACATATGGCTATGACAGCGTAACCCAGATGCAAGAGACGAAAGCTACTCTTTGCAAAATCTGGACAGCATAAGGGAGAAGTAGAATGGCTAGAGCAAAATTTCTCGTAGACGCTGAACGCTGCATCGAATGTAACGCCTGCGTCACCGCGTGTAAAAACGAGCACGAGGTGCCTTGGGGCATCAACCGCCGTAAGGTGGTCACGATCAATGATGGCAAACCGGGTGAACGCTCGATCTCGGTGGCGTGCATGCATTGTTCGGACGCGCCTTGCATGGCGGTCTGCCCGACCGACTGTTTCTATCAAACAGAAGAAGGCATTGTGCTGCACTCCAAGGATCTGTGCATCGGCTGTGGTTACTGCTTTTATGCATGCCCATTCGGCGCGCCGCAGTATCCGCAGGCTGGCAACTTTGGCTCGCGCGGCAAAATGGACAAATGCACATTCTGTGCAGGCGGCCCGGAAGAGAACAACTCCACCGCCGAGTTCCAGAAGTATGGCCGTAACCGCATCGCAGAGGGCAAACTGCCAATTTGTGCGGAAATGTGCGCGACCAAGGCCCTGCTTGCTGGTGACGGCGACGTTGTGTCAGGCATCTACCGCGAGCGCGTTGTCGCCCGTGGTTTCGGGTCCGGCGCATGGGGCTGGGGCACAGCTTATGATCTCAAGGGTGAGTAGTCGCCTCATTTGAAATGCTGGGAGGGGGCAGCCTTGATTGGGCTGCCCCTCTTTGATCCGAACGGAAGGACGTTATGATGCTACGTTTGCTTAGCCTTTTTGCACTGGTCTTGGCGCTTGCGGTTCCTGCATCGGCGCAAGATACACCCGTCGACAGCCGCGCTTCTACGGGAGGCGCCCAAACGCTTGCAGATATTCTTCAGCGGCAAGAGGGACTGAAAGTTGACGAGACATTCCGCAGTGAGGCGACGGGAAATCCTGATGCGGCGGCCTCGATCACCGATCAGCTGGGCACACTCGGCGGGGTGTCCGACCCTGAACTTTGGCGTGCCTACCGGTTCGGGTCTGCCGATATTTCGACCCAAAACCGTGGACCTGCGGCAACGACCGTGATGCAAGACGGCGGGATGTGGTGGCTCAAGTTCCGTGAAAGCTCGCTTCAGACAATTGCAGTGTATCTGCTCGGCGGCACCTTGGCCGCCTTGGCACTTTTCTATCTTATTCGTGGCCGTATCCGCATCCATGGCGAGAAGACCGGCCGCACCATCACGCGCTTTCAGGGCTTCGAGCGGTTTGGTCACTGGCTTCTGGCCTCGTCGTTCCTGATCCTCGGTGCATCGGGGCTGATCTCGCTGTTCGGGCGCAAGATCCTGATCCCAGCCTTCGGTCATGACAGCTTTTTCGTGCTCGCGGTTGCGAACAAGTGGGTGCATAACAACGTCTCTTGGGCCTTTATGATTGCGCTGGTGATTATCTTTGTGGCGTGGGTCGCGGAGAACATTCCGAACCGGACAGATCTGAAATGGCTCGCGAAAGCGGGCGGCCTATTGGGCGGGGATCACCCGCCAGCAAAGAAGTTTAACGCGGGTCAAAAGATGATCTTTTGGGCGGTTATTCTGCTGGGTGGCTCGATCTCCGTGACGGGGCTCGCTTTGCTGTTCCCGTTCGAATTCAACCTCTTTGGCCACACCTTCTCGACGCTTAACAGCTGGGGCGTGCCTGGTATGATCGGCTTGGCCGATTTGCCATCTCCGCTGCTTCCGCACGAAGAGATGCAGTACTCACAGCTCTGGCATGCGCTTGTCAGCTTGATCCTGACCGCGATCATCTTTGCACATATCTATCTTGGCTCTGTCGGGATGGAAGGTGCCTTTGATGCGATGGGCAAGGGCGAAGTGGAAGAGCAATGGGCGCGCGAACATCACAGCCTTTGGGTGCAAGATGTGCTCGGGGCTGATGCAGCGGAAAAGGACAAAGCTTAAAATGAAATCGTTTATTCTCGCAATTCTAACGCTCGTTGTTATTTCCGTCGGTGCAAACCAAATCCTCATGAACAGCGGGTTTTCGAGCGCGGATGCCGGCACGTCACATGCGAATGTGCGCCTGTCCGACTAAGTGGACCGGCCTAAAAGGCGAGCGCCATATGCCACTACGTTTGAGGGTTGGCGCTCGGAAGGTTGTGAAAACGGTTCATCGCAGGGCAAGCAGACCGGCGACCCGCGGCGTAGCGGATATTCGCAGGTCTGCCGTCCGCGCTGATTATTTTGGACGTTAGTTTTACAGGTTGGTCACAAAAAGCCGATTCTGTGATACACTGGTTAGCGTGTACTTATCACAACCATTTTTGGAGGTGGATATGGATCATCTGACAGAACGGGCCGTGACACTGGGCCGGCTCAAAGACAAAATGCG
>CBFHTU010000017.1:0-60171 GCA_965658825.1 Yoonia sp. | reverse complement strand
AGCATGCCTCTCGTGACATTGGCTTTGCCAATGCACTGCCGGTAATAGATGGTAAAGGCGCGTGGCGTGACAATCGCGCTTGATGGGAAGGTCTATGAGGGCACCGCAACAGGGATTTACCTTGAGGGTGTTCCGGGTGCGGATATCTACTTCGATAGCGAAGACTTTCTGTTTGATGTTGCGGCACGTCAGACAATGGAGCTGTCCAATGTCAACGGCGCGGTCATGACGATCGACCTTGGCGGCACAATGGTTGGCCTAGAAGCCGCCCTCGCATGCCAAGACGAGAACGGCTAAAATCAACGAAGGGTGGTGGCGGTTTTCAATTCGGTGCTAGATACTTTGTGTCAATTATCGAAGGAATGAAAAATGGTCACCGCTCTCGTTACGCATGATGCCTGTTTTGATCATGTGACCCCTCCGGGGCATCCTGAGCAGGTCGCCCGATTGGATGCTGTCTTGGGCGCGTTGCGCGAAATGGACCTTTTGCGGGTGAAAGCGCCATTGGGGGCGGAGGATGACATCCTTCTGGCCCACCCAAAGGCGCATGTCACGGCCATGCGCGACGCCGCGCCTGAAAGCGGTTGGCGCTCGCTTGATGCAGATACCCATATGTCGGTCGGCACCTTGGAGGCCGCATTCCGCTGCGTTGGTGGCATTGTTCGTGCGGTTGATCTGGTCATGAGCGGAGACGCGCGGAATGCCTTTGTCGCGATGCGCCCGCCCGGCCACCATGCAGAACGCGAGACGGCCATGGGGTTTTGCTTTTTCGGCAATGTGGCGATTGCGGCGAAATATGCCATTGAGCATCACGGGTTGAAGCGCGTCGCCATCGTTGATTTCGATGTACATCACGGCAATGGCACGCAGGATCTGGTTGAAGACGAGCCGCGCATCCTGTTCTGCTCAACCCATCAAAGCCCGCTTTACCCCGGAACAGGGGCCGTGCATGAAACAGGCGTCGGCAATGTGCTTAATTGTCCACTGCCCGAAGGGGCGGGGTCGAAGGCGTTTCGCGACGTGATGGAACGTGTCGTGCTGCCGCGCGTTGATGCGTTTTCTCCGCAACTTCTGATCATTTCGGCGGGATTTGATGCGCACCGGGATGATCCACTGGCAGGGATGAATTTGGTCGAGGATGACTTTGCGTGGATCACGGAGCAGCTGTGCGATCTTGCGGATCGTCATTGCAAAGGGCGCGTGGTATCCAGCCTAGAGGGTGGTTATGATCTAGTGGCCTTAGGTGCCTGTGCGGCCGCGCATGTGAATGTTTTGAGGGAGAGATCCGAATGAGTAATGAAGTGAACGCCATGAGCTTTGAGCAGGCGATTGCAGAGTTGGAAAAGGTCGTTGGCCAGTTGGAGCGCGGCGATGTGGCGCTCGATGAAAGTATCGCGCTTTATGAACGTGGTGCGGCCCTGCGCAAGCGTTGTCAGGACAAGCTCAAAGAGGCCGAGGAAAAGGTCGCCAAGCTGACGTTGGACGGTGACGGCAATGCTGTAGCGACTGCGCCGCTGGATGCCTAAGCTGTCGGATGCATTGAGCACGGCTGGTGAGGCCGCTGTTGCCCAGATTGAGCTTGCGCTTGCGGGGACAGAAGGCGTCGTGCCCGACGCAATGCGCTATGCTGTCAGAGGCGGTAAGGCCTTGCGCAGTTTCCTTGTTTTAGAGTCTGCGCGGCTATATGGCGTGGATGCTGCCGCCGGTGCTGCTGGCGCGATTGAGGCAGTGCATGCCTATTCGCTGATCCATGATGACTTGCCCTGCATGGACGACGACGATTTACGTCGTGGCCAACTAACCGTGCACAAGAAATGGGATGAGGCGACTGCGGTTCTGGCGGGTGACGCTTTGCAAGCTTTGGCGTTTGAGTTGCTGGCGGATGTGCCAAATGCCGCCGTCATGATGCAGACACTCGCCCGCGCCTCCGGCGTGCGCGGCATGGTCGGCGGACAGGCGGCTGATATCGCGGCAGAGACAGCGACTGCGCCTTTGGGGCTTGACCAGATTGTCGCATTACAGGCCGGTAAAACCGGTGCCCTGATTTCGTGGTCCGCGATGGCCGGGCCGCGTATGGCAGGGGCTGATACCTCGCCTTTGCAGGCCTATGGCGACGCGCTGGGCCTTGCGTTCCAGATCGCTGACGATGTGCTTGATGTCGAAGGCGATGCGGCCGAAGTGGGTAAGGCTGTCGGCAAGGATGCCGATGCTGGCAAAGCAACATTCGTAACCTTGCTAGGCCTTCAGGGTGCCAAGGATCGCGCTGCTGAATTGGTCGCAGAGGCATGTGACCGCTTGTCGTGCTACGGTGATGAGGCGGAGACGTTGAAAGAGGCGGCGCGCTTTGTTATCGCGCGTCGAAAGTAAGAGGCCAACATGAGCAATCCAGTGACCCCGATTTTGGACCGCGTCCAGACACCAGCGGATATGAAAGCGCTGAGCGACCGCGACTTGCGCAAGCTTGCTGACGAGGTGCGTGCCGAAACGATTTCAGCTGTGTCTGTCACGGGAGGGCACTTGGGCGCTGGGCTTGGTGTCGTGGAGCTGACTGTTGCGTTGCATGCGGTGTTTGATGCACCAAAGGATAAAATCATTTGGGACGTCTCACACCAGTGCTATCCGCATAAGATCCTGACCGGTCGGCGGGACCGGATCCGCACGCTGCGCATGAAAGACGGGCTGTCTGGTTTCACCAAACGCTCCGAGAGTCCCTATGATCCGTTCGGTGCGGCCCATTCGAGCACGTCGATTTCGGCGGCGCTGGGCTTTGCCGTGGCCCGCGACTTGGGCGGGGATGTTGGCGATGCGATTGCGGTAATCGGTGACGGCTCGATGTCGGCAGGCATGGCCTATGAGGCGATGAATAACGCGGGCCATTTGGGCAAGCGGTTGATCGTAATTTTGAACGATAACGAGATGTCGATAGCACCACCAGTCGGGGCGATGTCGTCTTATTTGAGCCGCCTCTATGCAGGCGAGCCGTTTCAGGAATTGAAGGCCGCAGCCAAGGGTGCCATGTCCCTTTTGCCAGAGCCGTTCCGCGAGGGGGCAAAGCGCGCCAAGGATATGGTCAAACATATGACTGTTGGCGGCACCTTGTTTGAGGAGTTGGGCTTTTCCTACGTCGGGCCGATTGACGGGCACGATATGGAACAATTGTTGCAGGTTTTGCGCACGGTCAAGGATCGCGCGACGGGGCCGATTATGATCCATGCGATCACCAAAAAGGGCAAGGGTTATGCTCCTGCCGAGGCCGCACGGGATCGTGGCCATGCCACGGGCAAGTTTAACGTCGTGACCGGCGAGCAGAAATCTGCGCCATCGAATGCACCGTCCTACACAAGTGTCTTTGCCGAAACATTGCTGAAATATGCAGCGATAGACCCTAAAATCTGTGCGGTCACTGCCGCGATGCCTGACGGCACGGGGCTCAATAAATTTATGGAACGCTATGCCAGTCGCTGCTTTGATGTGGGTATTGCCGAACAGCACGCTGTGACATTCTCGGCAGGGTTGGCGGCTGGCGGGATGAAGCCATTTTGCGCGCTTTATTCCACATTCCTGCAACGCGGATACGATCAGATCGTGCATGATGTAGCGATCCAGCGTTTGCCTGTGCGTTTCGCGATTGATCGTGCGGGGTTGGTCGGTGCTGACGGTGCAACCCACGCAGGCGCATTCGATATTGCGTTTATGGCGAACCTGCCTGGCATGGTTGTGATGGCCGCTGCTGATGAGGCGGAATTGGTGCGCATGGTGGCGACAGCTGCCGCCTATGACGACGGTCCGATTGCTTTTCGCTTTCCGCGCGGAGAGGGTGTCGGCGTCGAGATGCCCTCAGATCCCGAGCTGCTGGAAATTGGCAAAGGCCGCATGATCCGCGAGGGCAAGCGAGTTGCAATCCTGTCATTCGGGACGCGCTTGCAAGAGGTTGAGGCCGCCGCCGAAGCCTTGGCCGCGAAAGGGATTAAACCGACCGTTGCCGATGCCCGTTTTGCAAAGCCCTTGGACCGCGATTTGATCCTGAAGCTTGCGGCGGAACACGAGGCGCTGATTTGTATCGAAGAGGGCGCCGTCGGCGGATTCGGCTCTCATGTCGCGCAACTTCTCGCAGATGAGGGCGTGTTTGATCACGGGCTAAAGTTCCGCTCAATGGTTTTGCCAGATACCTTCATCGACCAATCCAGCCCACGCGACATGTACGACATGGCGGGGCTGAACGCGGTGGATATCGAAAAGAAGGTACTTGAGGTTTTGGGCGTCGCTGTGATCGGAAAGCGCGCATAGAGCCTATTTCAGGTCTTTTAGTCGGGCCTCGATCGCCTCAAGCTTCGCCATCACCTCGTCGCGATGCGCGTCAGTTGCTGCAATGTCTTCTTGGTGGTGTGCGTCCTGCATCGAGTTCACAATCAGACCAACAAGAAGGTTCACGACCGCGAAAGTGGTGACTAAAATGAATGGCAGGAAAAAGATCCAAGCATAGGGAAAAATCTCCATCACGGGCCGCACGATCCCCATCGACCAGCTTTCGAGTGTCATGATTTGGAAAAGCGAATAGCCGGACCGCCCGATCGTGCCGAACCATTCGGGAAATGCCGCGCCAAAGAGTTTTGTCGTCATGACCGCGCCAATGTAGAAAATTATCCCCATCAAGACGAAAACAGACCCCATCCCCGGCAGAGCGGTGACAAAACCCTCGACCACGCGGCGCAGGGAAGGCGCGACCGAAATGACACGCAATACACGCAGGATGCGTAGAGCGCGGAGTACGGATAAACCCTGACCGCTGGGAATAAAGGCGACAGAAACGATGATAAAATCGAATAGATTCCAGCCATTGCGAAAGAACTGACGCCCCTGCGCAAATAGCTTTGCCGCGATTTCCGCGCTGAAAATCGCAAGACACAGGCTATCGAGTGTGAGGATCAGACGACCAGCCTTTTGCATCACGGCGTCAGACGTCTCGAGCCCGAGAATGATTGCATTGAAGACAATCACAGCGAGAATCACGCGTCCCACAATTGGTCGCGCAAGGAAGTCAGCAGTCCGTTGACGCAAGTGCATAAGTATATCCGATTTTGACACATGCCTGATATGATTGCGCCATTGGCGCTCGGCAAGGGTTAGCCGCCGAGTTCTTGCGCCAAAAGCGATCTGAGACCGGATTTATAATCGGGATAGAGCAGGTCAACAGCGAGTTCGTTCCGAATTTTGTCGTTCCGCACCTTTTTGCTCTCCGCGTAAAAGCTGCGCGCCATCGGCGTCATCTCTGCTGCCTCATAATCCACCGCTTCGGGAATTGGCATGTCGAGAAGTTCAGCGGCGTATGCGATGACATCTTCGGGCGGGGCCGGATCATTGTCGCAGACGTTGTAAATCGACCCAATATTTGGCCGTTTGATAGACGCAGCAAGCACACGCGCGATGTCGGCTACATGGGTTCGGCTAAACACCTGCCCCTCTTTGATGATCCGCCGCGCCGTGCCGTTACGCACCTTGGCAAATGGTCCGCGACCTGGACCATAGATGCCCGCGAGGCGGAAAATATGTAGTGGGAGATCGGGGATAGCCTGCCACGCGGCCTCTGCCTGCACACGCGCTACTCCGCGCTTTGTGGCGGGGGTTAGCGGGGTTTCCTCGTCGACCCAATCGCCGTTGTGATCACCGTAGACGCCTGTTGTTGACAGGTAGCCAACCCATTCGAATTGGCCTGCGCGTGCCGCAATTTCAGACCCTAATTGGGCTAAAACGGGGTCTCCTGCGTCATCAGGTGCGGCTGAGATCAAAATATGCGTTGCAGCGTTGAGGGCGGGCGTCATATCTGCGCCCGGCCAAATGCGCGGCTCTATACCTTCGTGCATTAAACGCACGGCTTTGTCCTCGTCACGGGTCGTGCCGATGATCCGCCAGTCTTGTGGCAGTAAGATGCGAGAGAGGGCGCGGGCCGAAAACCCGTGGCCGAAGGAGAGGAGCGTTTTTGTCATAGGCTAGATGTGCGCATTGCGAGGACCAGTTGCAAGCCCTAGCGCCCCTTCCAAACAGGATCACGTTTTTCAGCGAAGGCGCGTGCCCCTTCGGCCTGGTCTTCGGAGGAATAAAGCAGGTCAACGCTGGCCAATTGACGGCCCGTGATCCGGTTCATGGCGTCTTGGAATTTGCTGTCTTCGGCGTCGCGCACGATTTCCTTGATGGCGGCGTAAACCAGCGGCGGACCCGAGGCGATCAGGCGGGCCATGTCCCATGCGGCGCCTTGAAGTTTGTCTGCGGGATGCACATGGTTGATCAGGCCCCAGCCAAGCGCCTCATGCACGTCAAACCAACGGCCCGTGAGAAGAAGCTCCATCGCTATATGATAGGGGATCCGCTTTGGCAGTTTGATACTCGCAGCATCGGCGACCGTACCCGACCGGATTTCGGGAAGCGCAAAGGTCGCGTGTTCTGCAGCCAGAATAATGTCGGCCGAGAGCGCAAGTTCGAGACCGCCACCGCAGGCAATGCCGTTTACGGCCGCGATGACGGGCTTATTGAGGTGCCGAAGTTCTTGCAGCCCACCAAAACCTCCGACACCATAGTCCCCATCGACCGCATCGCCGTCATTCGCCGCTTTCAGATCCCAGCCAGGGCAGAAGAATTTATCACCTTCACCAGTGATAATCGCGACCCGCATATCTGGGTCGTCGCGAAAGGCAGTAAAGGTTTCTCCCATGACCTTTGATGTCGCGAGATCAATGGCGTTGGCCTTGGGGCGGTTTAGCGTGACGTGAAGGATAGCACCCTCGCGCTTGGTGATAATCGGGCTAGTCATTTTGCGATCCTGATGAGGGCATCTACTGCAATCGCGGAGGACTGTGTGCAGATCAGCGGGTTGATTTCAATTTCTTCAATCCTGTCAAGATTGGCAAGTACGTAGTCTTGCATTGCCAAAATCGCATCGACGATGGCGGCAAGGTCCGCGGCAGGTTTCCCACGATAACCGGCGAGTATTTTATAACATCTGAGCCTTTTAAGAGACTGTTCCAAGGCTCTTGGGCTGGTCGGGACAAGGAGCGAAAACGTGTCTTGCAGGATTTCAGTCAGGATGCCACCAGCACCAACAGTGAGGACAAAGCCGTGCGCGGGATCTTTGATGATCCCGATTAGCAATTCCGCGACGGCGCCCGTTACCATTTCCTCGATGAGAAACTGCGTCACGGGCATCGCTTGGGCTGCGGCCATTACCTCGCTTGCGGAATTGAGGTCCAGAACGACGGCACCGACTTCGGTTTTGTGGGCGATCCCGATCCCTTTGAGGGCGACGGGGTATCTGAGGGTGTCGAGCGGGGCGTTCCTGATGTCATCGGTGACGATCTGCTGAGGTACTTTCAGGCCGAAGTGACTTAATCGGGTCTTTGCTTCTGCTTCCGTGAGGTCGAATGCTGGCTGCGTATCGCGTGCGACGCTCAAATCAATGTGGAGATCCGTTGGCCGCCGCCTGCGTGCCGCTTGCGTTGCAGCGAGTGCCTCACGCAATCCATTGAGGGGAATCACACCGCCGACGAGCAGCGTTTGCGCTACGTCTTCGGGCATGAGCTCGGGCAATGTCGCGACCATAGCGATATTGCCGCCCGTCGCCGCCCGTGTCCGCAGGGCAGCCTGCACGGTGCAATCCCAATCTGTGGGATCGCAACGGTCGGCGCGTGGGAAGTCGACGATCAGCAAGGTGAGCGCCAAATCAGGGTCTATCATGGCAGAAAAGGCGGCTGTCATCGCATCCACATCGCGCCAGATGTAGGTGTGGTAGTCGAGCGGGTTGGCAAGCGCGACTCGGGGGCCGAGTGCGACAAATAATGCGTCACGCTGTGCGCTGGTGAGTGGCGGGAAGGTAAGATTGAGGTCCTGCGCGAGGTCAGCGGTCAAAGAGGCCTCGCCGCCAGAGCAGCTAATCGAGGCAATATTCCCGCTTGGAAGCGGGCCAGCCGCATGCAGGATTTTGAGCGTTTCGAGGAAGGTGGCAAGATCGTCAACGCGCGCAATACCGAAGCGTTCAAGAAGGGCCGCCGCGCCCGCGGCGCTCCCCGCGAGAGATGCGGTATGGGAAATTGTCGCGGATTGTGCTTGAGACGACTTGCCGACCTTGAGCGCGATAAGTGGGATATTCTTGTCCGCTGCAGCACGTGCAAGGGCTTGCCAGGCGGCAATGTCACCAAAGCCTTCGATGTGCAGGCCGATCGCCGTGACGCGTGGATCATCAAGCAGGCCAAGGGCAATTTCGGCTTGGGTCGTTTGGGCTTGATTGCCGCAGGTGATGACATAGCTGATTGGCAGCGCACGTGATTGCATCGTCAGATTAATCGCAATGTTCGACGATTGGGTCAGGATCGCGACCCCGCGTTCGACAGGGGTACAGCCGTGCTGATCGGGCCAAAGCAGCGCACCATCACAGTTGTTGATCATGCCGTAACAGTTCGGGCCAAGGATGGGCATGTTGCCTGCAGCGGCTAGAAGGGCCGAGTTAAGATCGGCCCCGTCCTCAACCTCGGCGAAGCCTGACGCAAAGCAGACTGCACCTCCTGCTCCCATGTCAGAAAGGGCTTGAACCGCATCGATTGTCGCGGTTCGGTTGATGCCGATGAAACTGGCATCTGGCGCGCTTGGTAGGTCGGATAGGCGCTCGTAGACACTGGTTCCATTGATTTCGCCGCCTTTCGGATGGACGGGCCAGATGTCACCACAAAACCCTGATTTGGTCAGTTGATGCAAGACGGCGCGGCACCATGCGCCGCCACCGATGATAGCAATAGACCGGGGCCGAAGGAGGCAGGAGAGGTCGCGTGTCACAGATTTGTTTCCGAGTTGCTGCAAATGTGGGAGCCTCCGGCGGGGATATTTGACAACCAAAGCCGCAAAACTTTGTTAACTAGAATCGGCGAGGGTGGAGTGGCGGTACAGGCGGGGACGCCGATGACCGTAACCAAAGAGGCGGACATGTGCATCGGCGACGACGCCATGTCCGTTTCGCTTCTTTGGTTTGAAAATATCCCCGCCGGAGGCATAAAATCTATGCACCGAGCGGGCGAAGGAGATCGCGACTAATGATGTGCCTCTGGATTTCGGATGTGCCGTCCCAGATTCGTTCAACTCTTGCGTCGCGCCAGAATCTTTCGAGCGGATAATCATCCATCAGACCCATGCCGCCGTGGATTTGAATTGCTGCATCCGTAACACGTCCGAGCATTTCGCTTGCGTAGAGTTTTGCGCTGGCGATTTCGCGGTTGGCTGGCAGACCTTGGTCGAGCCTGTCAGCGGCGGCGAGGGTCAGCAGGTCAGCGGCGTCGATTTCGGTGATCATGTCCGCGAGTTGGAAGCTAACGCCTTGGAATTTTCCGATAGGCTGACCGAATTGTTCCCGCTCTGCGGCGTAGTTGAGCGCGTAGTCAAAGACCCGCCGCGCCCGCCCCACCGACATGGTCGCGACGGTAATCCGTGTGGCATAAAGCCATTCGTTCATGACGTCAAAACCTCCGTCGACTTCACCCAGCACTTGTGCATCTGGCAGGCGGCAGTCGTCGAATTCGAGGATCATGTTTTTGTAGCCGCGGTGTGATACCGATTTATATCCGTCACGGATGGTGAAGCCCGGTGTCCCGCGATCCACGAGGAAAGTTGTAATCCGCTTTTTGGGACCGCGCGGTGTTTGATCTTCGCCTGTTGCGATAAAGACAATGATAAAATCGGCGTGTTCAGCCCCGGAAATGAAATGTTTCGTTCCGTTCACGATCCAATCGCCGCCATCGCGCACGGCGCTGCATTTCATACCCCGCACGTCAGAGCCCGCACCCGGTTCTGTCATGGCGAGCGCATCCATTTTTTTGCCGCTGACGGCGGGCATCAGGTAGCGGTCTATTTGGTCGCCTTGACATGCCATCAGGATATTTTGCGGGCGGCCAAAGAAGTGATTGAGAGCCATGGACCCACGCCCCAACTCACGTTCAACAAGCGCAAATTCACGGTGGTTCAGGCCCGCGCAGCCGACACTTTCCGGAAAATTGCAGGCATAGAAACCAAGGTCGAGCGTTTTGCGTTTGATCTCTTGCGCGATTTCTTTCGGCACCACGCCTGTGCGCTCTACCATAGCCTCATGCGGATAAATCTCTTTTTCCACAAAGGCCCGCACGGTGTCGGCGATCATGATATTCTCTTCTGTGAGGCCGTAAATCATGTGCGGATGGTCCTATTTTGCATAGTTAGAGCCTTCTTCGTCCAGAATAGCCTTAAGCTCATTCAGGTGGCGAATGTCCTGTTCGGGATAACTTGCAAGCTCTGCCGAGGTTTTGCGTGCGATATCATGGGGGATCATCCGCAGGGGCTTGCCCGTTTGGAGCGCTCGGATATAGGTCTCGCAGGCGCGCTCGAAATAATAGAGTCTATTAAAGGTTTCTGCGACCGTATCACCGATAATCATGATGCCGTGGTTGCCCATGATCATGACCTTTTTGTCGGGATCAGTTAGCAGCGTCGCGCAACGCGCACCTTCGTCCTCAAACGCCAGTCCACCATAATTCTCGTCAACGACTTGCCGCTCGTAGAATGTGCAGGCGTTTTGGTCGAGCGGAGGCAAGAGGCTGTCCTCTAGACTAGCAAGAACCGTCGCGTGAATGGAGTGCACATGCATGGCGCAGCGCGCATGGGTAACGCCGCGATGGATGCCGCCGTGCAGACCCCAAGCGGTGGGGTCGGGGGCGTTTGGTCCCTTGAGCGTATCAGGGTCATTGGCATCCACGACGATCATGTCGCTAGCCTTAATCCGGCTGAAATGCATCTGGTTGGGGTTCATCAGGAACTTTGTCCCGTCGTCATTAATGGCAAGCGAGAAGTGGTTTGCGACCCCTTCGTGCATGTTCAACCGTGCCGTCCAGCGGAAGGCCGCAGCGAGATCGACCCGCTCCTGCCAGTTTTCCAAGTTCTGCATCATGTTCTCCTCAATTGAGGGTAGGCTGGCAGGTGTGCCGTTGTTCGGTCAAGTCTGAAACCGACCTGTCGTGCTCACTTGATCCTTTTGCTAAAAAGGGCGATCTGTTCAGGTATTTTGGGAGCGCAGTGCATGAAACAACCGATTTGTCTGGTGGGCATTGGCAAGATTGCCGTGGATCAGCACGTGCCGGCGATTGCCGGATCGTCCGATTGGACGCTTGCCGCGACAGTGAGTCGTGCAGGCAATGTTGTGGGCGTGCCATCTTATACTGATTTCGACGCGCTTTTGGCCGAGCGCCCGGATATTCGCGTGATCTCGCTTTGCCTGCCACCTGTGCCGCGCTTTGACTATGCGTCCCGTGCAATTGAGGCTGGCCGTCATGTTATGTTGGAGAAACCTCCGGGGGCGACCTTGGCCGAGGTCCATGCGCTAGAGGCGATGGCCAAAGATGCGGGCGTTACGTTATTTGCGACATGGCATAGCCGCATGGCAAAAGGGGTTGCGGCAGCGAAGGCGTTTCTTGCAGATAAGGTCGTCACCCAAGCGCAGATCATGTGGAAGGAAGACGTGCGCCGATGGCATCCCGACCAAGAGTGGGTGTTCGAACCGGGCGGCATGGGTGTGTTTGATCCCGGTATCAACGCACTGTCGATCCTGACCGAGGTCTTGCCCGCGCCCGTGCATTTGAAGTCTGCCGTTCTAAAGTTTCCCGAAAACCGCCAGACCCCGATTGCTGCCGATCTGGAGTTTTCGGGCGGCGTGAAGGCGGAATTCGATTGGCTAAAGCAGGGTGAGCAACTTTGGGAAATGTCGATCCGTGCCGGTTCTGATGACGTGCGTTTGATCGAAGGCGGGAATCGGTGCCTCATCAATGGGGTCGAGGCCCAAGGCGCGGCCCTAGAGGAATATCCTGCCCTTTATGACCGCATGGCGCAGTTGGTGAAAACGGGCGAACAAGACGTTGATTTGGCGCCGATGGTTCACGTTGCCGATGCTCTCACACTTGGTCGTCGTGAGATTGTTGCGCCTTTTGCCTTTTAAACGGGCATATTTCTGACGGTTTTACTGGCGTTTTCAGTTTTTCGACACGTCTAAAAATTTACCGTTTGATAAAAAATAAAGTTGTGTCAGGCTAGGGCTATCCGATTTGATAGACAGGGACGCCGAATGCCTGACACGACGACTTCTGGAATTGTTGCCGCGCGATTGAGCGGCGAAGTGTTGAACGCGAATTTTGCGGATTTGCATGCGCCGCTTGGCGAGCATGAGGTGGCTGTCGCGGCTGACCGCTGTTACTTTTGTTATGACGCGCCCTGTGTGACAGCCTGTCCGACGACGATTGATATCCCGCTTTTCATTCGTCAGATCGCGACGGGCACGTCGGAAGCTGCGGCCAAGACGATCTTTGACCAGAATATTCTGGGCGGTATGTGCGCCCGCGTTTGCCCGACCGAGACGTTGTGCGAACAGGCCTGCGTGCGCGAAACGGCGGAAGGCAAACCCGTTGAAATTGGCCGATTGCAGCGGCACGCGACGGATACCCTGATGGCCAAACATGCGCATCCCTATGCGCGCGCGGCGGCGACAGGCAAACGTATAGCTGTTGTTGGTGCGGGGCCTGCTGGACTGGCAGCGGCGCACCGTTTGGCGATGTTAGGCTCTGATGTGACGATTTTTGACGCCCGCACGAAGGCTGGCGGTCTCAATGAATTCGGGATCGCATCGTATAAATCGACCAATGATTTTGCAGCGCGAGAAGTTGACTGGCTCTTGGGTATTGGCGGGATCACGGTCGAGACCGGAAAGGCGCTGGGCGCTGAGCTCTCGCTCGATGATTTGAGCGCGCAATACGATGCGGTCTTCCTTGGCGTTGGTTTGGGCGGTGTGAATAGCCTGTCGGTTGATGGAGAAAACGAAAGCAGTGTGAGTGACGCTGTCGATTTCATCGCAGATCTGCGACAGGCGAGCGATCTGGCGTCTCTCCCCGTCGGTCGCGATGTGGTGGTGATCGGCGGCGGCATGACTGCCGTCGACGCTGCCGTTCAAGCCAAACTTCTTGGCGCACGAAACGTGACGATTGCCTATCGGCGCGGACGTGACCGGATGAGCGCCAGCCCCTATGAGCAGGATCTGGCGGCCTCGAAAGGTGTGCAACTGATGTTCAACGTGCAGCCCGTGGCGATCCATCACGGCGAGATTGAGCTCGCATACACGGATAGATCTGGTGAGACGCTGCGCATCCCTGCCGATCAGGTGTTTAAGGCGATTGGCCAGACTTTGGCGACAGATGCCGGATTGAAACTGGAGGGTCGCAAGATCGCTGTAGACGCGCATGGCCGCACCAGCCGTGCAGGCGTATGGGCGGGCGGCGATTGTGCCAGTGGTGGCGATGATCTGACCGTGACGGCGGTGGCCGACGGCCGCGATGCCGCGATGGATATTCATGCAAGCCTGATGGGAGGCAAGTGAGATGGCTGATCTAACAACGCATTTTCTGGGCATCAAAACCCCGAACCCGTTCTGGCTCGCCTCTGCGCCGCCGACCGATAAGGAATACAACGTGCGCCGGGCGTTCGAGGCCGGCTGGGGCGGTGTCGTCTGGAAGACCTTGGGCATGGAAGGTCCGCCTGTCGTCAATGTGAACGGCCCGCGATACGGTGCGATCTACGGCGCTGACCGGCGGTTGATGGGGCTCAATAACATTGAGCTGATTACCGATCGCCCGCTTGAAGTGAACCTCGAAGAGATCACCCGCGTGAAGGCCGATTACCCTGACCGGGCTATAATAGTGTCGATTATGGTGCCGTGCGAGGAGCAGGCTTGGAAAGATATCCTGCCGAAAGTGACTGCCACTGGTGCGGACGGGATCGAGCTTAACTTTGGCTGTCCACATGGGATGTCAGAGCGCGGCATGGGGGCCGCTGTGGGCCAGGTACCCGAATATATCGAAATGGTGACACGCTGGTGTAAGCAATATTACGACAAGCCGGTGATCGTGAAACTGACCCCGAATATTACCGATGTGCGCAAACCTGCCGCGGCGGCGATGCGTGGCGGTGCGGATGCAGTGAGCCTGATCAACACAATCAATTCGATCACTTCCCTCAATTTAGACACGATGTCGCCAGAGCCTTCGATCGACGGCAAAGGCTCTCACGGTGGCTATTGCGGCCCTGCGGTGAAGCCGATTGCGATGTCGATGGTCTCGGAGATCGCGCGCAACCCCGAGACACATGGCCTGCCGATTTCGGGTATCGGCGGCGTGACGACATGGCGCGACGCGGCGGAGTTCATGGCGCTTGGGTGCGGCAATGTGCAGGTCTGCACAGCTGCAATGACCTATGGCTTCAAGATCGTGCAAGAAATGATTTCAGGGTTGTCCCAGTGGATGGACAAAAAGGGCTTCGAGAACACATCGGATTTCGTCGGCATGGCTGTCCCGAATGTCACTGACTGGCAGTATTTGAACCTTAACTACGTCGCCAAAGCCAAGATATCGCAGGACGATTGCATCAAATGCGGCCGCTGCTATGCCGCCTGCGAAGATACTTCGCATCAGGCGATTGCGATGTCCGCCGACCGCGTGTTCGAAGTGATTGATGCCGAATGTGTGGCCTGCAACCTTTGTGTTGATGTCTGCCCTGTTGAGAATTGCATCACAATGGAGCCGATGAAAGCAGGCGAAGTTGATCCGCGCACGGGCAAGGTCGTGTCGGACACATACGCCAACTGGACGACCCACCCCAATAATCCGGGTGCGGTGGCGGCAGAATAGTTAGAGACTAATCTGCTGCCCAAGCTCCACGACGCGTTCTGATGGAATCCGATAGTAATCGGGCGCATTGCTTGCCGTTTTGGTCATGGCGACAAAGAGTTGCTTTTGCCAAGGCCACAGTCCCGGCCTGTCCGAAATTTTGAATGACCGCCTGTTGAGAAAGAACGAAGTTGTCATGATGTCAAATTTGAGCGCGGTCTTAAGGACGACAGGCACGTTCGGACGATCCATGTAGCCAAATGTGACACGACACCGGATGAATTCATCCGATAGCTTTTTGACGACCACTTGGTGCTCTGGGCTGACATGAGGGCGATCTGCGGTCGCCACGGTGACAACGATATTGCGGGCATGCAGCACCCCATTGTGCTTGAGATTGTGAAGCAACGCCGGGGGCGCCATGATCGGCTCTTGGGTTAGAAAGATCGCTGTTCCAGAGGTTAGGGCCAAGTTTTCGCTACCATCCAAAGACGTAATCAGATCTTTCAGTGGCACGGAGCTATCTGCAGACTTCTTTTGGACCAACGCAGAACCGCGTATCCAAGTCCCCATCGCCGTCGCCAAAAGAACCGCGATGAGGATCGGCAAGTACCCGCCATCAAAGAACTTTGTCAGGTTCGCGGCCAGCAATAACGCCTCGATAACAAGGAGCGGCCCAAAGATCATGGCCGCGAAACTGGTGCGCCATGACCATAGGAAGCGGTAGACGACAAACGCCAGCACTGTCGTGACGATCATTTCGCCTGTGACGGCGATTCCGTAGGCTGTTGCAAGCCGCGCTGAGCTGCCAAATGACAGCACGAGGATGATGACGAAAAAGAGCAATATCGAATTCATGCGGGGGATGTAGATTTGGCCGCGCTGGGTCTCCGAGGTGTGTTGCACCTCCATGCGCGGCAATAGTCCCATTTGAACGGCTTGATAGCCGACAGAAAATGCGCCCGTGATCACCGCCTGGCTGGCGATGACTGTTGCGATTGTCGCGAACCCGATGAATGGTGCGAGCGCCCACGCGGGCACCATCAAGAAGAACGGGTTACTCGCGGCACTTGGATCCGCCAGCACCAAGGCGCCTTGCCCAAGATAAGACAGCGCTAAGGACAGGAAAACGATGAAAAGCCATGCTAAGCGAATTGGCTTGCTGCCAAAGTGCCCCATATCGGCATAAAGCGCCTCAGCGCCGGTGATTGCAAGAAACACCGAGCCAAGCACAGGAAGCGAAGCCGCGCCGTGGTTGAAGAGGAACCATAATCCAGGCAAAGGGCTGAATGCCTTCAGGATTGTGGTATCATCGGCGATGTGGAACAGCCCCATGCCAGCCATGACCAAAAACCAAACCAGCATGATCGGCCCGAACAATCGGGCAATCCCCGCCGTCCCGCGGCGCTGGGCCCAAAAGAGTGTTACAATAATTGCGAGCGTCGTTGGGATCACATAGGGCTCGAAATGCGGCGCGATCAGCTTAATGCCTTCGACCGCCGAAAGGATCGATACCGCGGGCGTGATCACAGCATCGCCAAAAAACAGCGAGGTGCCGACGATGCCGAGGCCCAGCAGCCAAGGTGTCCGCCCCTTGAGTGCGCGTTGACCAAGCGCCAAAAGCGACAGCGTGCCACCTTCTCCACGGTTGTCTGCACGCAAAATCAGCGTCACATATTTTAACGTTACGATGAGAATAAGCAGCCACAAAAGCAAAGAAACGATCCCTATCACTTCCTCGGGGCCTGCGCGTCCGCCGCGCGTCGCCGTGGCCAGCCCCTCTCGGAGCGCGTATAGCGGGCTTGTCCCGATGTCGCCGTAGACGACACCAATCGAGCCCAGTGAGAGTGCGACTGTAGAACTGTGGTGGGGGCGTTTGCCGTGTGCAGCGGCGAAAACAGGAGACATGACCGTTGGCCAATTAGGAATTCTAGCGTTGATTTATGCCTGCTTTGATCCACTCACAAGGGGCATTATTCTAGGGTGCCAATGTGCGTCGTAACATATGTTCCATGAAGGTCGCGGCCTCTGGAAAAGGATCGTCGCGCCCCAAGACCGCGCGCACCTGCACGTCAAAATCTGCGTAGTGTTGGGTCTGCGCCCAGATCAAAAATAATAGGTGATGTGGGTCTATTGCGGCTATTTTGCCCGCTTTTGCCCATCCGTTGATGATCTTCGCCTTTTTGTCGACGAGGGTCTTGAGCGCAGGCATGGAATCGCCCAATCGCGGCGCGCCTTGTAGAATTTCGTTCGCAAAAAGACGGCTTTCGCGCGGGAAATCGCGACTCAGGGCAAGCTTCCGTTTGGCATATCCGAGAATTTCTTCGATCGGATCGCCTGAGTCGTTCATCTTGCGCAATGGATCGAGCCATGTGGACAGCAGGCTGGTCAACAACTGCTGGTGGATCTCTTCCTTGGACGGAAAGTAATAAAGCAGGTTCGGCTTGGACAGCCCGGCAGCCTCTGCAATTTGATCAAGGGTCGCGCCACGGAAGCCGCATTGCGAAAACACCTCTAACCCAGCCGAAAGGATGGCGGTGCGGTTCTTTTTCTGGATGCGTGTTTCTGGCTTTGTCATTTCAATTTAGCTTATGCACAATATTTTACCATTTCCCAAAAAAATCGACCACTTGGCGTTAAACACCGCCGTTTGTCCAAAAACTGTGCGGAAAACTTGACAGATAATTGCCCCCTGATAGCGTTGCTTTGACCAGTTGGTCAAAACATGATCGTTTGGCGGGCAGTTTCCTCCCCGAGCCTGCCGGACGGTCTCCCGAAAAGGAGTTGCCGATGACTGCCCTAGCACAGAATTTGCGGATTAACCCGGAGCGGCTTTGGGATAGTCTGATGGAGATGGCCCAAATCGGCCCCGGTGTTGCAGGTGGGAACAATCGGCAGACTTTGACGGATTTTGACAGCGAAGGGCGGCACTTATTTCAGGATTGGTGCAAGGCCGCGGGCTGTGAGATGGGTCTGGACCAGATGGGCAATATGTTTGCGCGGCGCGAGGGCACCGACCCTGACGCGCTACCTGTCTATGTAGGCTCGCATCTGGATACCCAGCCAACGGGTGGCAAATATGACGGTGTGCTTGGCGTCCTTGGCGGGCTTGAGATTTTGCGCACGATGAATGACCTTGATATCAAGACAAAGCACCCGATTGTCGTGACAAACTGGACCAATGAAGAGGGCACGCGCTATGCGCCCGCGATGCTTGCTTCGGGTGTTTTCGCGGGGATGCACGAGCAGGATTGGGCCTACGCGCGCGTTGATGCTGAGGGCAAGACGTTTGGCGACGAACTCAAGCGGATTGGCTGGCGTGGCGACGAAAAAGTGGGTGATCGCAAGATGCACGCCTTCTTTGAGCTACACATCGAACAAGGGCCGATTCTAGAAGCCGAGGGCAAACAGATTGGCGTTGTGACCCATGGTCAGGGCCTTTGGTGGCTCGAGGTTACGTTGATCGGAAAAGACGCTCATACAGGGTCTACACCGATGAATATGCGCGTGAATGCGGGTCTTGGCATGGCGCGAATGACCGAATTGGTGCATACGATTGCAATGGATAATCAACCGGGTGCGGTTGGGGCAATTGGGCAGTGCAACGTCTATCCCAATAGCCGCAACGTGATCCCTGGCAAATGTGTTTTCACGATTGATTTCCGCTCGCCAGATCTTGCGAAACTCACCGTGATGCGCGCTAGGTTCGAGGCCGAAGCGCCAGCGATTGCAGATGCTTTGGGTCTAACGATGACGATCGAACCTGTCGGGCATTTTGACCCTGTGACCTTTGATGAAGGGTGCGTGACGGCAGTGCGCAGTGCCGCCGAACGGTTGGGTTATTCCCACATGGATCTGATTTCTGGCGCCGGACATGATGCCTGCTGGATCAATCGCGTGGCGCCTACGGCCATGGTGATGTGCCCATGCGTCGATGGTCTGAGCCATAACGAGGCCGAAGAAATTTCCAAGGACTGGGCGGCGGTCGGTACGGATGTTCTTTTCCATGCCGTGATTGAAACGGCAGGGATTGTTGGGTGAGGATCGCAGGCGTTATGTTGTTGCTATCTGTCTGCGCCCGCCCAACCGTTGTGCCACTCTTGCTCCCGCTTTGTGTTGATGAAGCCCTTTCTACCGACATTGACCGGTCCAAGGTCAATCGCGCCCCTGACGGCACCCCGATTTGTATTCCGCTCTAAAGGAGACCCAAGATGTCCACAGTGATCAAAAATGGAACGATTGTAACGGCTGATCTGACCTATAAGGCGGACGTGCTGATCGAAGACGGCGTGATCACACAGATCGGGCCGGACCTGTCAGGTGACACGCAATTGGACGCGACGGGGTGCTACGTGATGCCCGGCGGGATCGACCCGCATACCCACCTTGAGATGCCGTTTATGGGCACCTACTCGACCGATGACTTTGAGAGCGGAACGCGTGCGGCGCTGTCTGGCGGGACGACAATGGTTGTCGATTTTGCGCTGCCCGCGCCCGGTCAGGGTCTGCATGATGCGCTCCAGATGTGGGACAATAAATCAGGCCGCGCGAACTGCGATTATTCGTTCCATATGGCCGTCACATGGTGGGGCGAGCAGGTTTTCAACGAGATGGAAACTGTGATCCGTGATCGCGGGATCAATACGTTCAAGCACTTCATGGCCTATAAGGGCGCGTTGATGGTGAACGACGACGAGATGTATGCCTCGTTCAATCGCTTGGCCGAGCTTGGCGGGATCGCGATGGTTCACGCCGAAAACGGTGACGTCGTTGCGGAGTTATCTGCAAAACTGCTGGCAGCTGGCAATACTGGCCCAGAGGCGCACGCCTACTCGCGTCCGCCGCAGGTCGAGGGTGAGGCCACGAACCGCGCGATTATGATTGCCGATATGGCGGGCGTTCCGCTTTATGTGGTGCATACCTCTTGCGAGGATTCTCACGAGGCCATTCGTCGTGCGCGCATGCAGGGGAAACGGGTTTGGGGCGAGCCGCTTATCCAGCATTTGACCTTGGATGAGAGCGAATATTTCAATCAGGATTGGGACCATGCCGCGCGCCGCGTCATGTCCCCGCCCTTCCGCAACAAGCAGCATCAAGATAGCCTTTGGGCTGGCCTGCAAAGCGGGTCTCTGAGCGTGGTCGCCACCGATCACTGTGCCTTTACGACCGAGCAGAAACGTTACGGCGTCGGTGATTTCACCAAGATCCCGAATGGCACGGGCGGGCTTGAGGATCGGATGCCGATGCTTTGGACATACGGCGTGGCTACGGGTCGTTTGACGATGAATGAATTCGTTGCCGTGACCTCGACGAATATCGCAAAGATATTGAATTGTTACCCGAAGAAAGGCGCGGTTCTTGTGGGTGCTGATGCCGATCTGGTGGTCTGGGATCCTGAGAAATCCAAGACAATCACGTCCAAGACCCAGCAGTCTGCGATCGACTACAACGTGTTCGAGGGCAAGCAGGTCAAGGGTCTGCCACGCTTCACGCTGACACGCGGGCAGGTCGCGATTTATGATGGTGAGGTTCGTACCCACGAGGGCCACGGCAAATTTGTGAAACGCGCCCCGAACACGGCCGTGAACAAGGCGTTGTCGTCTTGGAAAGAGTTGACCGCGCCACGCCCTGTTGCGCGGTCGGGAATTCCTGCGAGTGGTGTCTAACTTGATCATTTCAGCCCAAAACCTTGACCTGACGTTTCAGACGAACGACGGCCCCGTGCATGCGCTCAAGGACGTGAACCTTGAGATTGGCAAGGGCGAGTTTGTCTCGTTTATCGGGCCGTCTGGCTGTGGCAAGACGACGTTTTTGCGCTGTATCGCGGGGTTGGAGCAGCCGACTGGCGGGCAGATTTCGGTCAACGGGATGACACCTGATGAGGCGCGCAAGGCACGCGCATATGGCTATGTGTTTCAGGCGGCGGGGCTTTATCCTTGGCGCACGATAGGTGGCAATATCAAGCTGCCGCTGGAAATCATGGGGTTCTCGAAGGCCGAGCAGGCGGAGCGCGTGGCTCGCGTCATGGAATTGGTCGATCTGTCAGGGTTCGAGAAAAAGTTCCCTTGGCAGCTTTCTGGCGGCATGCAGCAGCGGGCGAGCATTGCGCGGGCGCTGGCGTTTGATGCCGACATCCTGCTCATGGACGAACCGTTCGGCGCGCTGGACGAGATTGTCCGCGACCATTTGAACGAGCAGTTGCTGGCCCTTTGGGCGCGCACGGAAAAGACGATTGGGTTTGTGACCCATTCGATCCCCGAGGCGGTCTATCTCTCGACAAAGATTGTCGTGATGTCACCGAGACCGGGGCGGATTACCGATGTGATCGACAGCCCGCTGCCGCGCGAGCGCCCTTTGGATATTCGCGACAGCAAAGAGTTTATCGAGATCGCGCACCGTGTGCGGGATGGTCTAAGAGCGGGGCATCAAGACGATGTTTAGACGCTCTGTCCTACCAGTTTTAGCGGTGTTAGGCTTGGTCATGGCCCTTTGGTATGCAGCCTGCATTCCGATGAACGTAGCCTGGACGACCCAGCAACTTGAGCGGTCGGGCGAGACGATGACAGTGATCGAGAAAATTGCCGATGCTTGGTCGCAGGAAAGGCCGCGGTTGCCCGCGCCGCATCAGGTCGCGGCCGAGCTCTGGGATACGACGGTGATGAAGGCGATCACCTCGAAAAAGTCGCTGGTCTATCATGGGTGGATCACGCTAAGTGCGACGCTTTTGGGCTTTGGGATCGGCACCACTTTGGGCGTGCTTTTGGCGGTTGGAATCGTGCATAGCAAGACGATGGATATGAGCGTGATGCCATGGGCGATTGTCAGTCAAACGATCCCGATTATTGCGATTGCGCCGATGATTATCGTAGTGCTCTACTCTATCGGGGTGCAAGGTTTGCTGCCAAAAGCCATTATTAGTGCCTATTTATCGTTCTTTCCGGTTGTTGTGGGTATGGTGAAAGGGCTGCGCAGCCCTGATGCGATGCAGCTTGATCTATTGCGGACATATTCGGCGAGTAATGCGCAGCGGTTCTGGCTGCTGCGGCTGCCTGCCTCGGTGCCTTACCTGTTTGCCTCGCTCAAGATTGGTGTTGCGGCGTCTCTGGTCGGGGCCATTGTTGGAGAGTTACCGACAGGCGCAGTGCGTGGTTTGGGCGCACGCCTACTCGCGGGGTCCTATTACGGTCAGACCGTGCAAATCTGGTCGGCCTTGTTCGCGGCGGCCATTCTTGCCGCTGGGCTGGTCACTTTGGTCGGGGTGATTGAGCGCCTGACCCTGCGCAAGATGGGGGAGCGTCCGTGATTTATGTTATTGGCGCTTTGATCTTGTGGGCGATGGGCTGGGGGCTCAATGCGCAGCTGGCAAATGGGCTCTATGCAAATCGCCGCGCGGTGCAAATTGCGGTGCCCGTGATCTTTGGTGTTACCATCTTGCTGATCTGGGAATTGATCGTGCGCGGGCTTTCGGTGCCTTTGGTCATATTGCCACCGCCGAGCATGATTGCCGCGACATTTGCGCAGAGTTTGCCGATCCTATGGGCCGATTTTGTGCAGACCTTTGTAAAAGGCGCATTGTCGGGTTTTGTCATCGGTGGGCTGGCGGCGTTCCTTATTGCGATTGTCGTGGATCGGTATGACTTTCTGCGGCGGGGGTTACTCCCCGTTGGCAACTTCATGGCCGCATTGCCGATTGTCGGGACCGCGCCGATCCTTGTGATGTGGTTCGGGTTCGACTGGCAATCGAAGGCGGCTGTCGTGGTCGTGATGGTGTTTTTCCCGATCCTTGTGAATACGGTAGCGGGGCTGCGCGATACGTCGGACATGCAGCGCGATTTGATGCGAACCTATGGGGCGAGCTATGGGCAGACCCTGTTCAAGCTGCGCCTGCCTGCCGCGATGCCGTTTATTTTCAATGGGTTGAAGATAGCGACGACGCTTGCTCTTGTGGGGGCGATCGTGGCGGAGTTTTTCGGCTCGCCGACGCGTGGCATGGGCTTCCGGATTTCGACGAGTGTGGGGCAGTTGGCCCTTGATATGGTCTGGGCCGAGATTGTTGTCGCGGCGCTGGCGGGAAGCTTTTTCTATGGTGCGATTGCGCTGATCGAAAAAGGGGTGACGTTTTGGCACCCTTCACAACGAACATAAGAAACGGGTTGGCACGGGCGCGATAAATCAACTGACTTGGAGGTCAATACGATGAAAACGATGATGTTAGCGGCGGCTGTTGCCGTTGGTTTTGGCGGGGCGGCGTTAGCAGAAACGTCACCCAATGATGTGAAGCTTCAGTTGCAGTGGGTCACGCAGGCCCAGTTTGCAGGCTATTATGTGGCGCTCGACGAAGGGTTCTACGAGGAAGAAGGGCTGAATGTCACTATTCTTCCCGGTGGTCCGGATATTGCGCCGCCGCAGGTTCTTGCGGGTGGCGGGGCTGATGTCATGCTCAACTGGATGCCGTCCGCGCTTGCGGCCCGCGAGAAAGGGCTGCCAGTGGTGAATATCGCCCAGCCGTTCAAGACATCGGGTCTGATGCTGACATGCTGGAAAGATACGGGCATTACGTCTGTCGAAGACTTCAAAGGCAAAACCATTGGCGTTTGGTTCTTTGGTAACGAATATCCGTTCCTGTCGTGGATGTCGCAGGCAGGTATTTCGACGGATGGCGGTGAGGACGGTGTGACGGTTCTCAAACAAGGCTTTAACGTTGATCCGTTGTTGCAGCGTCAGGCCGATTGCATTTCGACGATGACCTATAACGAATATGGTCAGGTTCTGGATGCGGGGGTTTCTGCGGACGATCTGGTCACGTTCAAATATGAAGAGCAGGGCGTTGCCACCTTGGAGGATGGTATCTACGCGCTTGAAGCCAATCTCGAAGACCCCGTGTTCGTCGACAAGATGATCCGCTTTGTGCGCGCCTCGATGAAGGGTTGGAAGTGGGCCGAAGAGAACCCAGAGGCAGCGGCGGCCATTGTCCTGGACAATGATGAAACCGGCGCACAGACCGAGGCACATCAGGTCCGGATGATGGGCGAGATCGCAAAGCTGACAGCGGGATCAAACGGCGCCTTGGACGAGGCGGACTATCAGCGCACTGTCGATACGCTTTTGGCTGGCGGTTCTGATCCTGTGATTTCGGCGGCACCTGTTGGCGCTTGGACACATGCAATCACGGATGCGGCCCTGAATTAAGCGGCGGATTGTACCGAATGAGGGCGCGCTGCAGCGATGTGGCGCGCCTTTTGTTATCGGGGAGCCTCCGGCGGGAGTTTGATTGGACGTAGAAAGCCCGATGTGTCGCATTTGGGATGGTCAGCGCTCTTGTGTGATGATTGTTTACGTCGAAACGGAAATGGGTGTGAAATGGCTTATCTTTTGGGTGTGGATACCGGCGGGACTTATACGGATGCCGTCGTACTTGATGAGGCAACGGATAGGGTTCTGGCGAGCGCTAAATCATTGACGACGCGTCCTGATTTGGCCCTCGGCGTTGGGCGCGCGATTGATGCTGCGATTGCGGATGCGGGCATTGATCCCACGGCGGTCGCGATGGTGTCGCTTTCGACCACTCTTGCCACCAATGCGCTTGTCGAAGGACAGGGCGGGCGGATTGCTTTGATCTTTATCGGCTTTGATCCTGCCGAACTTGGGCGAGCGGGCTTGATGGATGCCTTGCGGGGCGACCCGGTTATTACGCTTGCTGGCGGGCATTCTCATTCCGGCAATGAGGTCGTTCCGCTTGATCTGGCGGTGCTTTCTGAGGCTATCCAAGGTTTGGATGCCGGTATTACCGGATTTGCGGTGGCTGCGAGTTTTGCGACGCGTAATGCGGCTCATGAAATCGCTGCGCGCGATCTTGTTCGGGAATTGACCGGTAAGCCGGTGACCTGTTCGCACGAATTGTCGAGTGCATTGGGGGGGCCAAAGCGGGCGCTGACGGCGGTTTTGAATGCCCGGCTGATCGGCATGATTGATGGGTTAATAGGTGCATGCGAAGGGCATCTCGTAAAGCGAGGGATCTCTGCCCGCCTTATGGTTGTGCGTGGAGATGGTGCGCTGGTCTCGGCGGATGTTGCGCGCGAAAAGCCGATTGAAACGATTTTGAGCGGACCTGCCGCATCTATTGCCGGCGCAAGCTGGTTGACGGGCGAGATGAATGCCCTGGTCTCCGATATCGGGGGCACGACGACGGATGTGTGTCTATTACAGGGCGGAAAGCCAAAAATTGATCCGCAAGGCGCCCGTGTCGGCCCCTACCGCACGATGGTTGAGGCGGTCGCGATGCGCACCACGGGCCTTGGCGGAGATAGCGCCGTGCATGTTGTTGACGGATTGGATGGTGGGCTCCGGCTTGGCCCGCGGCGTTTGATGCCGATTTCTCTCGCGGCGCGCGATTATCCGGAATTGGTTCACGGTGTTTTGGACCGTGCAATGGGGTCGGACGTGCCTGCGGCGGACGATTGCCAGTTCGCCATTCCAATGTGGGGCGCCTTTCCGCAAGGGCTGGACCCACGCGAGACCGCTGTTGCAACCCGCTTGGCAGAGGGGCCTTTGCGCGTCGGGCATGCCGTCACCAGCCGTATGGAAGCGCCCGCGCTCAGTCGGTTGGTCGCACGCGGTATGGTGATGATTTCGGGTGTCACCCCGTCGGATGCATCGCATGTTTTGGGGCGTGTGGATGCTTGGGACACAGATGCAGCGATGAAGGCATTGACGCTGTTTGCGCGCCGCCGCAATGGGGCAGGCCAGCGATTGGCCCAAAGTGCCGAAGAGATGGCGACTGCGATCATTGACCAATTGACACACCAGACGGTTGATTGCCTTTTGCAGGCCGCATTCGCGGAGGACGAGCGCGACTGGGGGCAAGCGCCTGATGCGCTGGCCAAGCATGTCTTGACGATTGCCGGCATGGAAAAACATCGCGGTATCGTTGAAGTCGATCTGCGACTTGGCGTGCCTGTAATTGGTCTCGGCGCCTCTGCTGGTGCCTATTATGGCGCAGTGGGAGAACGGCTGAATACGCGTATGATTCTGCCCGAACATGCGGGTGTTGCGAATGCGATTGGCGCAGTTGTCGGCCAAGTTTCCATGCATGTGGCTGGCACAATCACCAGCCCGGGCCCTGGAATATTTGCGGCGCACTTGCCGCATGAGGTGGTGCGATTTGCATCATCCGAGCAGGCGCTGCTGGCCCTAATTACGGCGCTTACCGAAGTCGCAGACGCCGAGGCCCGCGCCGCAGGTGTCGAAGAGGTCCGGATCACCGTGGATCAAGACGTGAGCGAAGTGAACGTGGATGGCCAGTCAATGTTCATCGAGGCCACAGTGAAGGTCACCGCGCAGGGACGCCCGCGCATCGCGGACGGCTAAGGTTTCAAAATAGAGCGGCTTGTCACATTCCCGTTAGACCGATTGTGCATTGCCTGCGGGTGGGTCAAAAGAGGGCGAACGCAACAGGTGTGATATGCCATGCTCGACCAATATGCCCGACCGCTTATTGACCCACCTCTGAATGCGGCAGGCAAAGTGCTTGCTAAGTCGGGTTTTACGGCGAACGGCGTGACGCTGATTGGCCTTTGTTTGGGCCTATTTTCTGCAGTTCTGATTGCGGTCCAATTGCCTTCGATCGCGCTGGTTTTTGTTTTGGCCAGTCGGGTTGCGGATGGGTTGGATGGGGCGATTGCACGGGCAACGCGCAAGACCGACTTTGGTGGATATCTTGATATCACCGCAGACTTTTTATTCTACGGGGCTGTTCCTGCCGCGTTTGTCTTTGCAGATCCTGTATTCAACGGCGCCGCAGGTGCGTTTCTTCTTACTGCGTTCTATTTTAACGGCGCAAGCTTTTTAGGTTACGCTCTGCTTGCGGAGAAGCGCGGCGATACGACGGATGCGCAGGGTCAAAAGTCGCTGTATTACTCCAATGGGTTGCTCGAAGGCACAGAGACGATTGTCTTTTTCGCGCTTCTTTGCATTTTCCCGAACCACTTCGCACTGCTGTCCTACATCTTTGGTGGGCTTTGCTTTGTGACTGCCGTCTTGCGGCTTTCTGCTGCCAAAAAGATCTACACTGATTGAAGGATTATCAATGAAATACCTAGCCATTCTTGCGGCCCTCGTCGCACCTGTTGCCGCTTTATCAGACCCTAATCCAACTGAATGGGATGCCGTTCTAGTCGACGCGCAAGGCGAAACCGTGTATTGGAATGCTTGGGGGGGATCGACCACCACGAACGATTTCCTCGCTTGGGTGGGGTCGCGGGTCGCTGAGGAATATGGCGTTACCTTGGAGCACGTCAAGCTGACGGATACGGCAGATGCTGTGACCCGTGTCTTGTCTGAAAAGCAAGCGGGCGAGGACAGTGACGGTGCAATTGACCTGATCTGGATTAACGGCGCGAACTTTGCGGCCATGAAAGAGGCAGGCCTCTTGTTTGGGCCTTATGCCGAACAACTGCCGAACTGGGCCTTTGTCGATGTTGCAGGAAAGACGGTGCAGTCAGATTTCACCGTGCCTGTTGAGGGATACGAGAGCCCTTGGGCGATGGCGCAAGTTGTGTTCGTGCATGATACCGCCGATATGCCAGAGCGGGTTGGCTCGATGGCGGCGTTGCTGGACTGGGCCAAAGCCCATCCGGGGCGTTTTAGTTACCCACAGCCGCCCGATTTCTTGGGAACCACGTTCCTCAAACAGGTTTTGGTTGATATTTTACCCGATCCGTCGGTTTTGGCCGCACCTGCGACAGACGAAAACTATGCCGAAATCGCAGCACCACTTTGGGCCTATTTGGATGAGCTGACGCCCTTTCTTTGGCGCGAAGGCAAAGCCTATCCCGCGACAGGAACGGCGATGTTTCCGCTGATTGCCGACGAAGAGATCGACCTGTCGATTTCCTTTAGCCCGGGCGCGGCATCGACTGCGATTGCGAATTATGAGTTGCCTGACACGGTCCGGACCTTTGTGCTGGATAAGGGCACAATCGGGAACGCGTCCTTTGTCGCCATTCCTTACAATTCAGGGTCTAAAGCGGGGGCAATGGTGGTTGCAAACTTCTTGATGTCACCCGAGGCGCAGGTCCGTGCGCAAGATCCTGCAATTCTTGGCTACGGTACGGTGCTAGATATGGATGCCATCTCGCCAGACGAGCTTGCGTTATTTGAGGGGCTGGATTTTGGTATAGCAACGCTGAGCCCCGCAGAGTTAGGCACCGTGCAGGCAGAGCCGCATCCGAGCTGGGCTGTCCGCTTGGCGGATGATTGGGCAAGCCGTTACGGCGTTGCGCAATAAGGTGCCAAGGCAAGGTGGAAGGCGTGTCGTATGAAAACCCGACGCGCCCTTCCGTTTTTGCCTGTTTTGACACTGATTATCATGATCGGGCCTGTCCTCGCAGGGATTTTGGGGGCGGTCCTGCCTGCCTTCGGGCATTTGCCGGCTGCGGGGCTGACCGGACCGACCCTCGCTCCCTTTGAAGCGCTGTTCGATTGGGAGGGCTTGCCGCGCGCCGCGTGGCTTTCGGTATCCGTTGGGCTGGTCACGACGTTCATTTCGCTGGCTTTGGTCGCTTTGATCACGGCCGGATGGTCTGGCACGCGGGTTCACAGGATTTTGGAACGCGTGCTTTCGCCGCTTTTGTCCGTGCCACATGCGGCGGCGGCATTCGGCTTTGCTTTCCTGATTTCGCCTTCGGGCTGGATGTCCCGCGCGGTTTCTCCGGCATTGACAGGTTGGGAGCGCCCGCCTGATCTTCTGATCGTGCAAGATCCGTGGGGCATGTCGATGATGGCCGGATTGATCGTCAAAGAAGTCCCGTTCCTTATGCTCATAACGCTAGCAGCCTTGGGGCAAATCGACACAAAGCGAAGTGCCGCGATATCCCAAGCGCTCGGATATGGTCGTGTCACGGGATGGCTCAAGACTGTCTTTCCGCTCGTCTATGCCCAAATGCGTCTGCCCGTTTACGTCGTGTTGGCCTACGCCATGTCTGTCGTCGATGTCGCTGTGATTTTGGGGCCCAATACACCGCCCACGCTATCTGTGCAGATCGTCAAATGGATGTCAGACCCTGATCTTGAGATGCGTCTTCAAGGAGCGGCGGCAGCGCTGCTGCAGCTCTCGCTCGTGTTTGGCGCGTTGGTTTTCTGGCGGTTCGGTGAGCGGATCATCGGGCGGCTTGGTACAATCTGGATTGCTGCGGGAAGCCGGGGGAAATGCGACACTATTATTGGGGTTTCAGCCTTAAGCGCGGGTGTTTTGGGCGTCATCACCATTGCACTGGGACTGGCTGTCTTGGCGGTTTGGTCCTTTGCAGGCTATTGGGGGTTTCCAGACTTTCTACCTGATCAGTTCACGATGAGGAACTGGGACCGCCACGCAGTTGGAACGATGAGCGCCTTGCGCGAAACGGTCACTATAGCGCTGACGGTGGTGTTGATTGCGCTTGTGCTGACCATCGGCTGTCTGGAGGCTGAATATCGCTATGATTTGCGGGTGTCTTCACGCGGTTTGTGGCTTTTGTATCTTCCGTTGCTCGTGCCTCAGACAGCCTTTCTGCCGGGCTTGCAAACTCTGATGCTGACCGTCGGGGCTGATGTCGGACGCGCACCAGTCATGTTTGCGCATCTCGTTTTTGTCCTGCCTTATGTATTTTTGGCCTTGGCCGACCCGTTTCGGGCGTGGGACAGCCGCATTGGGACGATCGCGGCGGCCTTGGGCGCGGGGCCTGATCGCATTTTGTGGCAAGTCCGTTTGCCAATGCTTCTGCGTCCGATTTTGACGGCCGTCGCTGTCGGTATTGCGGTCTCCGTCGGGCAATATTTACCGACGTTATTGATTGGAGGCGGTCGGATTGAGACATTGACGACAGAGGCTGTCGCCTTGGCCTCTGGCGGAGATCGGCGGGCGATTGGTGTCTATGCTTTGATGCAAACGGCGGCGGCTTTGATCCCGTTCGCCTTGGCGCTGGCAATTCCCGCCGTGATTTGGCGCAACAGGAGAGGATTGAGGCATGGATAAGGGTCTATCGCTGCAGAATGTCGAAATCTGCAAAGGGCGCGCGCGGTTGCTCGCGTTGTCAGAAGACATTGCGCCCGGTGATGTGCTGACGATCATGGGACCGTCCGGTGTTGGGAAGTCAACGCTGCTTGCATATGTCACGGGGACGCTTGGGGCCGATTTTGAGGCGACGGGGCGTGTCATTCTGGACGGGCGCGATATTACCAATGCCGCGCCCCATGCGCGGCGCGCGGGCATTCTGTTTCAAGATGATCTTTTGTTTCCGCATTTGTCAGTAGGGGCCAATCTTGCATTTGGCCTCCGGCCTGGTGGGACCAAGGCCCAGCGCCTCGCAAAGATCGACGTAGCGCTCGCTGAGGTTGGTCTTGCGGGGTTTGCGGACCGTGATCCCGCAACGCTCTCGGGGGGGCAAAAAGCCCGCGTCGCGCTTATGCGAATGCTGCTCTCGGAACCCTGCGCACTTTTGTTGGATGAACCGTTTTCCCGTCTGGATGCAGCGTTAAGAGCGCAAGTGCGCGAACTTGTGTTTTCTCATGCGAAGGCGCGGTCTTTACCCGTGCTCTTAGTGACACATGATGCCGAAGATGCGGCAGCAGCGCAGGGCAAAATAGTGTCTCTTGCGCTTATTTAGACACTATTATTTTGTCAAAATGCTCGGTCATGTAGATATGCAGCCACGGTGTGAACAGGCGCGGCGTTTGCTTCAACTCCAGTTGCAGCGCGGCGGGCGTAACCCATCTGACATCATGAACCTCGTCCGGGTTTGGCGTGATGTTCATGTCATCAGGCGCATCTGCCACAAAGACGTCGACAACCTCATGTTCAATCATATTCCCACCCACTTCTGCGCGATATTCCAATTGCGCGCGGTGGATGCAATCGAGGTTTCTGATCCCCAATTCCTCATCAAGACGTCGCGCAGCACAGGTCTCGGCGGCCTCGTTCCAAGCAGGATGGGTGCAGCAGGTATTCGCCCACAGTCCGGGCGTATGGTATTTGTGTAAGGCGCGTTGCTGGATCAGGATCCGCCCCTGATTCATCACAAAAATGCTCACGGCCTTATGCCGCAAGCCACGCAAATGCGCGTCAAGCTTTTCAACGGGGGTCAGCGTTCCATCGACCCATGCAGGAATAAGAATCGTATCGGTCATTCGTGTCATATAGTTGGACTTGCAGCCCTTTTGAACCGGCAGATAGCCCGAGATATTATTTGCTTGAATTTCTGTCCGCATGGCCGCAACGATCATCCAAAGCGGTTTGGAGGACCAGATGACCATCAAAGCAATCGTGTGGGGCGAAAACGTCCATGAGCGGACCAACAAGACCGTGGCAGAGATTTATCCAGAGGGGATGCATGGCGCGATCGCGGCCGCTCTGAACAAGGACGCAGGGATTACGGCGACAACGGCGACGCTTCAGGATGAAGAGCACGGGCTAACACAGGCGCGCTTGGCAGACACCGATGTTCTGCTGTGGTGGGGGCATGCCGCGCATGGGGATGTCGCGGATGAGATCGTCGAACGTGTGGCCGATCAAGTGAATGCTGGCATGGGTTTGATCCTTTTGCACTCGGCCCACTTTTCTAAGATTTTCAAACGCTTGATGGGGACGCCCTGCAATTTGACATGGCGCGAAGCTGGCGAAAGAGAACGCCTTTGGGTGACCTCCCGCAATCACCCAATTGCGGCAGGATTGCCTGATCATTTTACCTTGGAAAACGAGGAAATGTATGGTGAGCCTTTTGGTGTTCCCGAACCCCTTGAGACGGTCTTTATCAGTTGGTTTCAGGGCGGAGAGGTGTTCCGGTCTGGTCTGACATATAAGCGCGGCGCTGGAAACGTGTTCTATTTCCGGCCCGGCCACGAGACCTATCCGACCTACCACGATGCGAATGTTCAAACGGTTTTGCGTAACGCTGTCCGCTGGGCGCATAATCCCTCGCCACGGATTGTGGGTGTCAATGACGCGCCAAATATGCCGGTTGAGGCCGCGTTAGAGCCGCTTGTGGCGCGCGGTGCGCGATTGCACCAAGATGGTGAAGAGGGTTTGCGGTGAGCAATATTCGTATCTTGATTGTCGGCACTGGGGGGATGGCCAATAGCCATGCCGAGGCCTACGCAAATATGAAGGGCGTGACGGTTGTTGCAGGTGTCGATACCGATCCCGCGCGGCTTGCCGCATTTCAAGAAAAACACGGCATTCCGCATGTGTTTGGCTCTGTTTTTGAAGCAACTGCATGGGGTGAATTTGACGCTGTATCAAATGTAACGCCTGACGCCATCCACCATCGGACCACCTTGCCGCTGCTGGCCGCGGGCAAACATGTGTTATGCGAAAAGCCGTTGGCATCTAACGCCAGAGATGCACTTGAAATGACCCAAGCCGCCTTGCGCGCTGGCGTGGTGAATATGGTCAATTTGTCCTATCGTAATGGGCCCGCGCTTGTCGCTGCGCAAAAGCTGGTCGCGGAAGGTCGGATCGGCCACATTCGGCATTTTGAAGCCTCATATCTGCAAAGCTGGCTCACGCAACCCGCATGGGGTGACTGGCAGACCGAAGACCAATGGCTTTGGCGGTTGTCACAGTCCCATGGGTCGATGGGCGTGCTTGGCGACGTTGGCGTGCATATTCTGGACTATGCGACCTTCGTCGCTGGCGCCGATGTCGCGTCCGTCTCTTGTCGCCTGACGACTTTTGATAAGGCAAAGGAGGGACGCATCGGTGACTATGTCTTGGATGCGAATGACAGCATGAACATGCATGTCCGTCTCGCAAACGGGGCTGTCGGGGTGGTTCATGCCAGCCGTATGGCGACGGGGCACCTCAATGATTTGTCGTTGAAGATATTCGGAACAAAAGGGGCGCTCGACGTGAAGTTTGTGCAAGATCAGAGTCTATTGAAGGGATGTCTGGGCGGCGATATGCTAAGCGGGCGCTGGGTGGATATCGCGGTTCCTGACGTTCGGACAAATTATGAACGGTTTATCGCTGCGATCCGTGAGGGTGGGCGGGTTGACCCTGATTTCGCGCGCGGTGCGACACTGCAGCACGTGTTGGATACGGCGGTGCGCTCGGATGCGGGCGGGAGTTCCGATCTCGCGGTGTGACGCTTGCGCCACCGACCAAAGCGCGTCACTCTCCACCTTGTTTTTGATGAGGGCCCCTGAATGACGCGTTTGACTCCACCAGCGATCTTTTTTCATCCTGATGCGGTGGAAACGAAGGGTAAAGACATTGTTGGCCGCCGATCAGCAGGGCAATCGTTTCTCAAGGGGTTTCTTGCGCATGTGCCTGCTGACCATATTGCCGCTGTTACTCAAACGGCGGCTGCGGCAAAGACCTTTGAAGACGTCCTGCGCGAAATGGGCGAGACCCGAGAGGTTCGGGTGCAGACCTTGCGCGGTCAAGGGGGGTTCGCGGATGCCGGGACGATCTTTTTCCCCGGGCCCAGCTATTTGGATGCCGCGTGGCGCCGCCAGCGGTTTGATCCTACGGCTTGTTCTCTCGTGGGGATCACACATACCGTTTCGACACGTCGCGTCATTGAGGGCATGCACACCCTGATAGCAGAGCCTGTCGAGCCTTGGGATGCGATCATTTGCACCTCGCGGGCTGTCCAATCTGTTGTGAAGCTACAGATGGAGCTTGAGGCGGAGTATTACCGCGCCCGGTTTGGTGCGACCCGCGTCCCCATCCCCCAGTTGCCGCTCATTCCTCTGGGTATTCATGCCGCCGACTTTGCCCGCACGGACAAAGGTCGGACAGCGATGAGAGCCCGCTTTGGTGCGCATGAGGACGCTGTCGTGATTATGACGATGGGGCGCCTGACCTCGGTTGAAAAGGCGAACCCCGCGCCGATGTTTATCGCTCTGGAGCAAGTGGCGCAGGCAACGGGCAAACCTGTGCATTTGTGGATGGTCGGCTGGACCTCGCGCGATGCCGAAGAGGTGTTGCACCGCGAAGGTGCCGTCGCACTTTGCCCATCTGTGACGACCCAGATCATTGACGGGCGCGACCCTGACGTGCGCCGTGATATCTGGTCGGGCGCCGATATCTTTACACTGGCGGTTGATAACATTCAGGAGACCTTTGGGCTTGTTCCAGTCGAGGCGATGGCCGCTGGATTGCCGGTTGTCATGCCCGACTGGAACGGGTTTCGTGACACGATTGTACATGGCGTGACAGGGTATCTCATTCCCACTGCCATGTCGGGTGCGGGCACGGGCCAGTTGGTTGCGCAACGTTTTGCGGACGGCACGGACGATTACCTGCGGTATCTGTCTATCGTGCAGCAACAGACCATGATTGATATTCCGGCCTATACACACGCACTTGTTGCGCTGGTGAATGATCCCGACAAGCGCCGTGACATGGGGGCGGCGGGCATGGCGCACGTCAAAGCGAACCTTGACTGGTCTGCGGTTATTCCGATGTATCTGGAGCTGTCCGAAAATCTGGCGCAGATGCGTGCGGGTGCGATCCCGACGACGCCGGGTCTCACTGGTGTCGCGCAAAGTCCGACCGAAGTTGATCCGTTCACCCTTTATCAAAACTATCCGACCCAGCATCCCGTTGCCCAGTCAGTTGTCAGCCACCGCAAGGGCTTGAACCGTGAAGAACTGGTCGCCTTGGACAAGCTGAACGGCCGTCTGCTATATGGCCGGCGTATCGTGCCTGACGATGTTATCTTGGGTTTGAGCGACGCTGTGGCACTGAGCGGACCTTTGACGATTTCACAGATTGCGGCCAGAATGCAGCTCGGCGTTGGTGTCGCCAGTGCAGCTCTGCTATTTCTTGCAAAATTTGATTATGTTTCAATCACCGAAATGAAGCCAAATTGACGTCGCAATTTCCGCCTATCGTGGTTGTGTTTCGCGATAGAACCGATGATCTCTCATCTGTGGTCACGCCAAAGAAGGATTTATGATGCAGCTATCAGTGCATTTCGAGAATACGACAGGCCTCGAGAAGACGAGCGGACCAGTGACGGTTGGCTGGTTTCTGAACACGCAGAAGGCCGGGATTGTGTATTTTCCGCCTGAACGTGTCCGGTCTGCGGAAATGAACAAGACCCACGCAAAATCCGCATCCCGCTGCCCCGCTGTGATCAACATGGAAAGCCGCTATTTCATGGTGCGCTGTCCGTTCGATTTGAACCTTGAGTTTATCCGTGACAAGGATGGCCGCCCTGCGATGCGCAATCTGAATGGCGACAAAAGCGGCATTCGCGCCAATAAGCTGCGCGAAAAGCTGCACATCGCTGCCGAACATGAATGGCGCTATCCGGGCGTGCCGACGCTCCAGCTTGAGCTGCCATATGTCTTTATCGCGGACGAACCTGTTTATGCGAGCCAAGTGTCACCGTTTATGCATCACACGCGCACGCCGCTGCCCGGCACGATTTTCGGTGGGCGTTTTCCCATTAACGTTTGGCCGCGCCCGTTGATGTGGGCCTTCGAGTGGCATGACACGGATCGTCCGTTGAAAATCAATCGCGGTGATCCGCTGTTTTATGTGACGTTCGAGACCATGCCGCAGGATCGCAGCGTTATTTGTGTCGAAACCGAAGTCACCGAAGAGTTAACCAATTATATGGAACTGATCTCGGGTGCGGTGAATTACGTCAATCAGACCTTCTCGCTATTTGAAGCGGCAGAAGAGCGCCGGCCCTCAACGCTCGTTAAGCCGATCAAGCGGCGCGCGTCGGAATAGGCCGCAGGGATGGTCGAAACACTTCAGGCGCTCCGCGCCCGCGCGGTTCAGTTGCATCAGTCAGGCAATCTGAACGAAGCGGGCAGGTTGTATGCGCGCTATTTGTCCAAAGCCCCTCAAGATGCGGGGATATGGTCCAATCTGGGTGTTTTGCATCGCGTTGCAGGCCGTCATTTACTGTCGTGTAAAGCGCAAGAGCGGGCCATATCCCTCGCGCCGCATGACGCGGGTTTTCGTAGCAATTACGCCAATATCCTGTCTGACATCGGGCGATACGAGCAGTCGATCGCGGAGCGAAAATGGGTCTTGGAACGTGAACCCGCTAACCTGAACCACCTCGCCATGATCGGCCGTTGTTTGCGCGGCATGGGTCGTTATCAAGACGCGATCGACCACCTTGAGAGCGCCATTGCGGACCATCCCGCCGATGTCGAACTCAAGATGCAGCTTGCTTTTGCGCAGCTTGGGAAGGGCGACTATGCCGCTGGTTTCGAGACCTATAATGTGCGCTGGCAGGCGGGCGAGCTAAAGCCGCGTGCATTGCCTTTTCCCGAGTGGAACGGCGAGCCTCTTAAGGGCAAAACCATCCTTGTGATGCCAGAGCAAGGCTTTGGCGACGCCGTGCTTTTCGCGCGGTTCGTGCCGGTTTTGCGCGCTATGGGTGCGACGGTGCATTGCATGATAGAGCGTCCGCTTGCCGTTCTGTTTGAAAAACTGAGCGGTGCGGATTGGGTGGGGCAGGCCGTTCCAAGCACTGCCAAAATCGACTTTTGGGTCAATATGATGGATCTTGCGGCCCATCACTTCCAGACGTCCGAGAAGATTCCCGCGCCTGCGGCATTGCATGTGCCTCAAGAGAGCGTTAACCGCGCCGTCCGAATTGCCGCGCCGTTTCACGACAAGCTTAAGGTCGGTGTCATTTGGACGGGCTCGGTGACGTATAAGGGCAATGCGTTTCGATCCTTTAGCCACACTGACTTTATGCCTTTGACCGAATTAGACGGTGTTCAGCTGATTTCACTCTATAAAGGGCCAATGTTGGAGCCTTATTTCGCAGATGGCAGTGCCGCCTTTATCGTCGACGCAGGGAGTGACGAACGCGGATTTGCGGATACCGCCGCAACCATGCAAGCCATGGATCTTATTATTACTTCCGATACTGCGACGGCTCATATTGCGGGGTCGCTTGGCGTTCCGACTTGGACCCTGCTGCATTGGGATCCCTTCTGGGTTTGGACCCATGCCGGCGAGAAAACGCCCTGGTATCCGAATATGCGGTTATTTCGTCAAAAATCGCCCTTAAATTGGACAGATGTTATGCAAGAGGTCAAAGTCGCTCTTGCGACATATGCGAAAGAAATAAAATGAAAGAGATTCTTGTTCCCACGGCACCAGCCGAGTTGATCGACAAACTGACGATCCTGCGACTCAAATCAGAGAAAATGACTGATGCGGACAAGCTCGCGAATGTACGTCATGAAATGAAGGTTCTGACCGCAACGGCGGATAAGGCTATCGAGATGTCGGCAGAACTGCGCAGTTTGTGGGACGCTCTTTACGCCATCAATGCGGACCTCTGGGCGATCGAAGACGACATTCGTGCCTTTGAGGCGCGGTCCGATTTCGGGGCAGGGTTTGTTGCGCTTGCGCGTGCCGTCTATGTCACCAACGACGAGCGTGCCCGGATCAAGAAGGAAATCAATCTGCTTCTCGGGTCGCAAATCGTAGAAGAAAAATCCTATTTCGATTTTGGAGCAAAATCATGACTGCCGAAGACCGCATTCGCGCTGCGCGCGAAGACCTGTTCGCCCTTCAAAGCGAATTGGTCGCCTCTCTTGCGAAGGACAAAAGTCGTGCACGGGCCCCTTTGAACCGGCAATTGCACACGGTGCGCGGCATGCTCAACCCGAACTTCCCCTATGCATCGCAAGCCGGTCAGGACGTGGTGATTGACCGTATCATGGGTCAAAAGAGGGGCGGCACATTCATTGACGTTGGCGCCTATGACGGCGTTACCGGCTCGAACACGATGTTCTTCGAGCGCTGGCGCGACTGGACCGGTGTTTTGGTCGAGCCCGTCGCAGAGCAGCGCGCAAAAGCGGAATTGCTGCGCAAGTCTCCCTGTTTGCCCTATGCGGTCGCGGATAAGAAAGGCACCGCCGCGTTTTTGGCTGTGACCGAGGGTTACACTCAAATGAGCGGTCTGATTGCAACCTATGACAAGGCGATGCTCGAGCGTGTGCGCGCGGACAAGCGGCACGCGGAAAAGGTTGTCAATGTCCCGACCCGATCCTTGTCTGCGATCTTGAAAGAAGTGGACCTTCTGCATCCTGATTTCATTTCATTGGATATCGAGGGTGGCGAATTGGCCGTCTTGCGCAAGTTTCCGTTTGAGAAACACAATGTTGGTGTGTGGGCTATCGAGAATAATACCGCCGATCCGGCCTTGCCCAGTCTCATGCGTGAGAAGGGCTATGATTTGATGGAGTTCTGCGGACCTGATGAGATTTATACTAAAAGTCGATAGTCTCAAATTCTCAGACAATTCAACCTTTAAGCCCCCTTTCATTTGCGCAGCGGTATGCCTTTTGCAGGTGGTCTAAAAGGTGGTGAACTATGAGTGCAAACGCTCCAGTAATTATTAAGCGCAAGAAAGTCATTGCTGGCGGCGGCCACCATGGCGGCGCGTGGAAAGTGGCCTACGCCGACTTCGTGACGGCGATGATGGCGTTCTTTATGTTGATGTGGCTGCTGAACGCGACGACGGAACAGCAACGCAAAGGGATCGCGGATTATTTTACCCCGACGATCGCGGTGAACCGCATTTCCGGCGGCGGGGATGGTATGTTTGGCGGCACCGATATTTTCGCGCAAAGCATCACCGTTGAATCAGGGACAGGCGGCACGAAAAACGAAGACGCCGACAAAGAAGGGGCTGCCGCAGCACAAGTCGCCGCGTTGCAGGATCTGGAGATGGACTTGCTGGGTCAAGGTGGCGAAAGCGCTCTGGCGGAGCAGGCGTTGCGTCACATTGTGACGCGCCTGACCGACGAAGGCCTCGTCATAGAGGTGTTTGATTTGCCTGATGCGCCCCTGTTCGAGGGCGATACAGCGGTCCCGCTTGCCATCACACAAGAGATTGCCGCGTTGCTTGCACGCCTTTTCGTGGTTGTCGAAAACGATGTTGCCGTGAAGGGCAATCTGCGGGCGCAATCGGTGCTAAAGTTGAACAACCCGATTTGGGAGCTCTCCACTGGGCGCGCTGCGGCCATGCGGACAATGCTTGAGGCCGGTGGTCTTGATCCGGCCCGCGTCGCGCGGATTACCGGTGCCGGTGATCGCGAGCCTGCCGTAGAGGATTCGACCTCAGAGCGGAACAATCGGCTGGAAATCGTGCTTTTGCGGTCCGACATCTGATCCCGCGTTAGTGGGACGTTAAGGCTGTGTGTTTAAGCGTGGTGTTCAGAGCCCAAGATTCCCCTACCCGAAAGGCAGTGCCATGACGATTTCTTCCTCACTCAACGCAAGTGTCGCAGGTCTTTCTGCGAACGCGACCAGACTAGCGACAATTTCGGACAATATCGCGAACGCATCCACTTACGGCTATAAGCGCGCGGTGACCGATTTTCACTCAATGGTTATTGAAAATGGACGCGGGGGATATTCGGCGGGGGGGGTTAGAACGACTAACTCGCGACTCATCGACCAAAGAGGATCGCTGGTTTCAACCACGAACCCAACGGATTTGGCGGTCCGTGGGCGCGGCATGTTACCAGTTACGACCGAGGCGTCTTTGCAAGTTCAAAACGGTGATAATCCTCTTCAGTTGAGCACCACTGGATCGTTCAGAGCAGATGACCAAGGGTATCTGCGAAGCCCTGGTGGTTTGATACTGATGGGATGGCCGGCTTCGCCAGATGGCACGATTCCGGCCTATCCCCGAGATTCCACTGATGGGTTAGAGCCAATCAAGATCAATTCAAATCAGTTTGCTGGAGAAGCGACCACGCAAATGACACTTGCGGTCAATCTCCCAGCAACTGCAACCGAGACCGGGGCACCCGGCGACATCGAGATTCTGTCAGTTGAGTACTATGATAATTTGGGTAAGTCTGAAAGCCTAAGTATTACTTTCACCCCGAATGTTCCTGGCGCAGGGGCATCAAACGAGTGGACGATGGTCATCACCGATAGCGCGAGCGGCGGTGCAGTAGTTGGTGAATAGACAAGGGGTAAAGGTGCCGCAGACGGCGCAAGTCGCGAGCGCCATCGGCCATCAGATGGCCGTTGAAGTGACGAATTTGAAGGCAGGTTCAACCGAAATTGCACTCAGTCCGGAAGAGTTGGGCAAGGTGACGCTGACCATGAAGACGGTCGAGGGAAGCGTGACCGTGCTGATCTCTGCGGAGCGCCCAGAAACCCAAGATTTGATGAGACGCCATATTGAAACGCTCGGTCAGGAGTTTCGATCGCTTGGCTTCACCGACATCAATTTCAGTTTTCAGGACCAAGGCCCCAGCGGACAGGGCGACGCAGGCCCCGGTGACCTGATGTCAGATGCTGTCGCGCAGGTTGAGACGGCCGAGCCGCTGCGCGAGCAATCAGATACAGACGGCTTAGATTTGAGATTATGAGGAATTAACCATGGATATCGGAACACTTTCGGCCCCACAGCAGGCAAACGCGTCCGGTGCTTTTGCGAGCGCCAGCAGCACCAAAGAGATCAGTTCAGATTTTGAGACATTCTTGAAAATGTTGACGGTCCAAATGCAAAATCAAGACCCACTTAACCCAGTCGATTCTTCAGATTATGCGGTGCAGCTGGCGACTTTTTCGGGCGTCGAACAGCAGGTGCAAACAAATGATCTTTTGCGCGGTTTAACGGCACTGATGGGCACGAGCGGGATGGCGCAGATGGCATCTTGGGTCGGCAAGGAAGCCCGCGCGCCAGTGGCCGCGTATTTCGGTGGCAGCCCTGTGAAGCTGGCGCCCAACCCCGCGATCGTCGCGGAGAAGGCCGAGATTGTTGTCCGCAACGCGTCAGGCACCGAAGTGGACCGGTTCGAAGTCCCTGTGTCTGCCGATCCGGTGCAGTGGTCTGGCATGGATGCGGAGGGCTTCCCGCAGCCCTTGGGCCTCTATAATTTCGAGATCATAAGCTCGGCGGGGGGCGACATTCTGGCGCAGGATCCGGTCGATGTTTATAGCACCATCACCGAGGTAAGAAGTCAGGGAGGTGAGACGGTCTTGATTCTCCAAGGCGGGGCCGCAATCTCTGCGACCCAAGTGAGCGCCCTGCGTGACCCCAGCCTTTAGCGGAATTGAAGCGCGAGATTTGCGGCCGTGACAAGGGCGCCACCAATAACCATCCATGTCAGCCCGTTGAGGCGTGAGGGCGGCCTTGGGGCAACGGGGGGGTTGTTATGCCGGATCAGGGCCGCTTCGACGATTGCGGGCAATTGCGGGCCAAAACGTGCAAGGATTTGTGTCGTCTTGAGCAGGTCTCTGGCCATCGTTTTTGGACCAATCGCATCCTTGATGTAGGATTCGACAGTTGGCTTCGCAACCTTCCAGATATTCATGTTTGGATCCAGTGAGCGGGCGACCCCTTCCACGACGACCATGGTGCGTTGCAGCAATATTAGCTCTGTACGGGTTTCCATGCCAAATCGCTCGGTGACCTCAAAAAGATAGGCCAGCAAGCGCGCCATAGAAATTTGGTTTGCGTCCATGCCGAAAATGGGTTCCCCCACAGCGCGAAGCGCGCGGGCAAATTCGTCAACGTCTTTATCTGCCGGCACATAGCCCGCTTCAAAGTGGACCTCCGCGACCCGCAAATAATCGCGGCGAATGAAGCCAAAAAGAATTTCCGCATAAACGCGGCGAGTGTAGGCATCGATGCAGCCCATAATGCCGAAGTCGTAGGCGATGATATCACCGTTTGCGGCGACTTTCAGATTACCTTGATGCATGTCGCCATGGAAAAATCCGTCCCGTAATGCATGGTTTAGAAAAAGTTGCATCACACGGGTCGCCAATACGCTCCGGTCGTGGCCTGCTGCATCAAGCGCGCCGTTGTCTCCGATGCCGATACCCTCTGCCCAGTCGAGCGTCATCACGCGACGCCCTGACAAATGCCAGCGAATTTGCGGCACGGCGAATCCCGCATCGTCTTGCGTATTATGCGCAAATTCGGAGGCGGAGGAGCTTTCCAGTCTCAGGTCGAGTTCTGCGTTGACCACTCCTTCGAAGTGGGTGATCACCTCCATCGGCCGCAGCCTGCGGGAGGCAGGTGACAGAATTTCGATCGCCCGAGCGGCGAAATAGAAGGCGTCGATGTCTTTGCGAAATGCCTTCTCAATGCCGGGACGCAAGATCTTCACGGCGACCGCGTCGCCCGTTTCTGCAATATGTGCCTTGTGCACCTGCGCCAAAGAGGCCGCAGCGACGGGCTCGGAAAAGCTTGAAAAGATTGCTTCGACAGGCTTGCCAAGCTCGCGTTGCACTGCGGCCTTGGCTGCGGCCATCGAAAACGGGGGCAATTTATCCTGCAAAACCCGCAGCTGCACGGCCAGATCATCGCCAACGACATCTGGACGGGTCGAGAGCACTTGACCGAATTTGATATAAGCGGGGCCCAATGCATTAAGCGCGCGCGTGGCCGAAGGCATTGTGGGGTCGCCTTTGTAGCCGAGCCACTGGAACGGCCAAACGACGGTGCGCACAACGATGCGCAGCAGCGTCGGGGCCTCAAATGCATCCAGCACGACCTTCATCGCGCCAGTGCGCTCAAGCGTTGCGCCGGTTCGTATCAGCCGGATGATGTTGTGCGGCCCGCGCATCTAAAGTTTCCAGCCCGAATGTAGCGCCGCAATGCCGAGCGAGAGGTTGCGGTACTTCGCATTCCCAAATCCGGCCAGCTTGATCATCTCGAGGAAAGTTTCTTGATCCGGAAATTTGCGGATCGATTCGACCAGATATTGGTAACTGTCGCGATCACCTGCGATCAGTTGGCCCATTTGGGGGATGACATTGAAAGAATAGGCATCATATGCAGCCTGCATCATCGGGTTTGGAAGTTGGCTGAACTCCAAAACCATCAACCGCCCGCCGGGTCGGAGCACGCGATAGGCTTCATTGAGCGCCTCTTGCGGACGTGTCACGTTCCGAATGCCAAAGCTGATTGTGTAGACATCAAAACTGTTGTCAGGAAACGGCAGCGCCATGGCATCGCCGACCACCCAATCGAGATTCGCAGACATGCTTTCTGCTTCTGCGCGCTTGCGTCCCGCGACGAGCATCGATTCTGTGATATCGCAGACAGTTGCGTGTCCTGATCCTGCGCGACCCAGAAACTTGAACGAGATATCGCCTGTGCCACCCGCCACATCCAAGAGCTTTTGGCCCGCGCGTGGCGCCAGCCAATCCATCATCGCTTCTTTCCAGATGCGGTGGATTCCGACCGACATGACGTCGTTCATGATATCGTATTTGCTGGCCACAGAGGTAAACACACCCTGTACGCGGCCTGCTTTTTCATCTTCGCGCACGGTTTCAAAACCAAAGTGTGTTGTCTTATCGTTCATCTGGGCTTGCCGTCCTTTGCGTGGCCCCCAACTATAGGGCGTTGAAGGGGCATATATCCCGCCCTGTGCCTTATAGAAAGTGTCCCATGCCCGAATTACCAGAGGTCGAGACGGTTCGTCGCGGACTAGCCCCAGTAATGGAGGGCATTTTGATCGAAACAGCCGAGGTAAACCGCCCCGATCTGCGCTGGCCGTTCCCTGACAACATGGCTGAGCGATTGACGGGCAAGCGGGTTTTGGCATTGCGGCGACGGTCGAAATACATCCTTGCGGATCTCGACAGCGGTGAGACGCTTTTGATCCATCTCGGCATGTCGGGGCGGATGACGATTTCGGGACACACCGTGGGCGCGTTCCATCATCCGCATCCTGCACCTGCAAAGCACGATCATGTCGTGTTCAATATGGCGGGCGGGGTGCGCATTACCTTTAACGATGCGCGCCGCTTTGGTGCGATGGACCTCATGCAAACGGGGAGTGAAGAAACGTTCTGGCTGACCCACGACTTGGGACCAGAGCCCTTGGGTAACCAATTTGACGAGGCCTATTTGGTCGCAAAGCTTAAGGGCAAAAATACGCCCATTAAATCCGCTCTGCTTGACCAGCGCATCGTGTCGGGGCTGGGCAATATCTATGTTTGCGAGGTGCTTTACCGTGCGGGCATTCATCCTGCGCGCAAAGCAGGGCAATTGAGCGCCAAACGGGTTGCGTCGCTCGTTCCACTTATCCGCGATGTCCTGAGCGAGGCGATCGAGGCTGGCGGCTCATCATTGAAGGATTATCGGCAAGCAGATGGCGAACTTGGCTATTTTCAACATCGCTTTGCAGTTTATGACCAAGAGGGGAATCCGTGTCCAACACCTTCGTGTGAAACGAAAATCACCCGAATCGTGCAGTCGGGGCGCTCATCTTTCTTTTGTCCGCAATGCCAAAGATAGCTTGAAACGGCGCAAGGGTTCGTTAATCAGTCAGGCCTGAACACGGAAAAATGGACAGTCTCATGGCCTATGAAACCATCATCGTCGAAATCTCGGACTATATCGCCAGGATTAAGCTCAATCGGCCCGATGCGCTGAATGCGATTAATGCGCAGCTTTTGAAAGAAGTCTGCACCGCTCTCGAAGCGGCGGATGAAAACGACAAAGTGCGCTGCATTATCCTGACAGGCTCGGAAAAGGCGTTTGCGGCTGGCGCAGATATCAATGAAATGGCGGATCGCTCATTTGTTGAAATGTATACGAAAAACTACTTCGCGGCCGAAACGGTCCGGTTCAACAATACGCGCAAGCCGATTATTGCTGCGGTGTCTGGCTATGCCCTTGGTGGTGGCTGTGAATTGGCGATGATGTGCGATTTCATTATTGCATCCGACACGGCCAAATTCGGGCAACCCGAGATTAATCTCGGTGTGATCGCCGGGATCGGCGGCACGCAGCGGTTGTCGCGTTCCGTTGGAAAGTCCAAAGCGATGGACATGAACCTGACGGGCCGCTTTATGGATGCCGCCGAGGCCGAGCGCTGCGGCTTGGTGAGCCGGGTTGTGCCCGTTGCTAAGCTGCAAGCAGAGGCAAAGCAGGCCGCCGAGAAAATCGCCGAGAAATCGCAGATTGCCGCGATTGCTGCAAAAGATGCTGTGAACCGGTCATTTGAAACAACATTGGCCGAAGGCGTGAATTACGAACGCCGCCTCTTTCAATCGCTTTTTGCAACCGAAGATCAGAAGGAAGGCATGGCCGCCTTTGCCGAAAAGCGCGAGGCGCAGTTCCGCGACCGCTAAACAATTTGGGGTTTTCTTTGGGGCGCAATTGCCCTAAAGGGACGTCATACATGCGCGTGAGGTCCGCTTTGACCAGAATCAGCCGGTTCCCAAAACCCGGCTCGGGCCAATTGCGCAGATGAATTTTTATTGACCCGAAAGAGGGAACTGAGACATGGCAAATACACCACAGGCTAAAAAGCGCGCCCGTCAAAACGAAGCGCGTTTCAAAGTAAACAAAATGCGCCGTTCGCGTATCCGCACATTCTTGCGCGCTGTTGAAGAAGCGATCGCTTCTGGCGACCAAGCTGCGGCTGCAAAAGCGCTGCAGGCTGCTCAGCCGGAATTGATGCGCGGCGTCACAAAAGGCGTTGTTCACAAGAACACTGCTGCACGCAAAATGTCCCGTTTGGCATCGCGCGTCAAAGCGATCGCCTAAACAAGAATCGGGGCAACGTGTTGCCCGATTGCACAAGTCAAGAAGCGCGCTAGCCTAGCGCGCTTTTTGCGTTTTTGGCCGCTGGTGATGAGTTTTCGCATCTTTTCAAAGGCGTCACAGATTCTTTTCGACCAACACCCGAGTCAAGCGCGATGTTGTGTTGAAGCACCCACTCAGAGCTTGCTAACTTAACCATGCGATTCACATCGTTCCGGGGGGACATGAAGAGAATCGAGGACAGGATCGGCATTGCGCAACGCGCATGTTCCATCATTCTCGCCTCGGCTTTTCATGCAGAGTGATCCGTAAATTGCAGGGGTCCCTGCGGTGCGGGTCGGCTTTGTGTCACGAGGTGCTACGGCACTCCGAGATGTCCCAAACCGCGATAGCTGAAATTGATCATGTCTGCGCGCAATGTGCTGACCCTTTTGATTAAGGCTCTATACGACTGCGCAGACAAGGCGCGCCCGAGATCGACGCTCGGACGACATCTTGATTTGCGCGTTGTTGGGATGTGGGGCGTGGCCGCGAGGAGGACTCGTCGTCAGAGGTTGGCTAGTATGGGAACGAGACGATAATGACTAACGACATGTGGGCAAAAGTTTTAGACGTATTAAAGACAACCGTCGGCGCAAATAACTTCTCCAATTGGATTGAGCCCCTCGAATTCGTCTCGCTGTCCGGATCGGTCGCCTCTTTCAAAGTGCCCACGACGTTTATCGGAAATTACGTCCAGCAGAACTTCGGTGAGCAGATCATGTATCAGATCAACCTCATGGGGCAGTCTGTAAACCGTATCACTTTCGTCCCGTCGGGTGCCGCGCGCACTGTTTCCAAACCAACTGCGACGACCGCGCCGAAACCGACCTCCGTCGATGACATTACAGGCTCGCCGCTCGACGCCCGTTTTACCTTTGATACCTTCATTGTTGGCAAGCCAAATGAACTGGCCAATGCTGCCGCACGTCGCGTTGCCGAAGGCGGTCCCGTCACATTTAACCCGCTGTTCCTTTATGGTGGCGTTGGTCTGGGCAAGACGCACCTTATGCATGCGATTGCCCATGAATTGCAGCGCCGCAGCCCTGAATTGAATGTGCTGTATCTCTCTGCCGAGCAGTTCATGTATCGCTTCATTACGGCGCTGCGCGATCGCAAGATGATGGATTTCAAGCAGATGTTCCGGTCTGTTGATGTTCTGATGGTTGACGACGTCCAGTTTATGGCCGGCAAGGACAGCACGCAGGAAGAATTTTTCCACACGTTCAATGCCCTGATCGACGGTAAGAAGCAGATCATTATTTCTGCTGACCGTGCGCCCGGCGAAATCAAGGAACTCGAAGAGCGGATTAAGTCGCGGATGCAGAGCGGCCTCGTCGTCGATTTGCACCCGACCGACTATGAGTTGCGGCTTGGCATCCTTCAGTCGAAAGTTGAAGTCTACCGTGGTCAATACCCCGGTCTGACGATCGCAACTGGCGTTCTGGAGTTCTTGGCACATCGTATCTCGACGAACGTGCGGGTCCTTGAAGGCGCGCTCACCCGCCTTTTCGCCTTTGCCTCGCTGGTTGGTCGTGAAATTACGCTCGAATTGACCCAAGACTGCCTGTCCGACGTGCTCAAGGCGTCTGATCGGAAGGTCACTGTGGAAGAGATCCAGCGCAAGGTGTCCGAGCATTACAACATTCGCCTGTCCGAGATGATCGGGCCTAAGCGCGTGCGCAACTATGCGCGCCCGCGGCAGATGGCGATGTATCTGGCCAAACATATGACCAGCCGTTCCTTGCCGGAAATTGGCCGTCGTTTCGGCGGGCGCGATCATACGACCGTCATGCATGGTGTGCGTCGGATCGAAGAGCTGAAAATTACCGACAGCCAAATCGCGGATGATCTCGAATTGTTGCGTCGCGCGCTCGAGGAATAGGCCGTAAGGTATTGACCCGAAAGCAACACTCAACGACAGTCTGACGAAAGCCCTTGCGAGGCGCTGGAAATGCGGTAGCTTTCCAGTCCCGAAGGCATCAGCCCAACACGATATGCGGAGCATGGGAAATGAAACTGAGTATTGAACGCGCAAGCCTACTAAAGGCCGTCGCACAAGCCCAATCCGTTGTAGAGCGGCGCAATACAATCCCGATTTTGGCAAACGTCCTGATCGAGGCCGAGGGCGATAGCGTCCAGTTCCGCGCGACCGATCTGGACATCGAAGTCGTCGACCGCGCGCCCGCGCAAGTCATCCGCGCTGGTGCCACAACAGTCTCCGCTGTGACGCTGAACGAAATTATCCGCAAGCTCCCTGACGGCGCGTTGGTCACCTTGACCGAAGAAAGCGCGACAGGGCGTTTAACGATCGAGGCAGGCCGCTCGAACTTCTCATTGGCGACTTTGCCGAAAGAGGATTTTCCCGTCATGGCGTCCTCCGAATATGCGGCTAACTTCTCGGCGCCTGCGCCCGTCTTGCGCCGCTTGTTCGACAAGTCCAAATTCGCGATCTCGACCGAAGAGACCCGCTATTATCTGAACGGCGTCTATATGCACGTCGCCGATAGCGAGGGTGGCAAGGTGCTGCGCTGCGTGGCGACCGATGGTCACCGCTTGGCCCGTATCGACGCCGACCTGCCTGCGGGTGCTGGCGATATGGCGGGCGTAATCGTGCCGCGCAAAACAGTTGGCGAATTGCGCAAGTTGCTTGAGGACGACGACATGCAAATTGCGGTTTCGGTGTCCGAGACAAAGATCCGATTTGCAACGCCTGATATCACGCTGACGTCGAAGGTCATTGACGGCACATTCCCCGATTACACCCGCGTTATTCCTCAGGGCAACACCCGCAAGCTTGAAGTCGATGCAGCCGATTTCGCAAAGGCCGTTGACCGCGTGGCGACTGTGTCGTCCGAGCGGTCCCGTGCGGTGAAACTGTCATTGAGCCAGGATAAGCTTGTTCTTTCCGTGAACGCGCCTGACAGCGGTGCGGCTGAAGAAGAACTTGCCGTGGCATATAACGACGAGAATCTCGAGATCGGGTTTAACGCGAAATACCTGCTCGAGATCGCGAGCCAGGTCGACCGAGAGAACGCTGTGTTCATGTTCAACTCGTCAGGTGATCCAACGCTGATGCGCGAAGGCAATGATACTTCGGCGATCTATGTCGTCATGCCGATGCGCGTCTAAGGTCCGCGTGTCGCTTTTCGTCATTGCAGAATTCAAGTAAGGGTCGATGCATGTCGGCCCTTTCTTTATCTGAACTCACGCTTTCGCACTTTCGCTCTCACAAGCGGGCTGTCTTGGCCTGTGATGGCAGACCCGTGGCTATTTATGGCCCCAATGGTGCGGGTAAAACCAACTTGCTGGAGGCCGTATCCCTTCTTTCCCCCGGTCGCGGGTTTCGCAGGGCCGCGCCTGATGATTTGATCCGAAGGCCAGAGGTCTTGGGCTGGAAGGTCAAGGCGACCTTGCTGTCAGGCCATCAAACCCACGAAATCGAAACATGGGCCGAGCCGCAAACATCTCGCCAAGTCCGTATCGACGGCAAAGCCGCCCCACAGGTGGCGCTGGGGCGGATTGCGAAAATTCTGTGGCTGGTGCCTGCGATGGACAGGCTTTGGATCGAGGGCGCCGAAGGCCGCAGGCGGTTTCTGGATCGCGCGACCATGAGCTTTGAGCCGACCCATGCGGAGGCTGTCCTGAGCTACGAAAAGGCCATGCGCGAGCGCAACCGCCTGCTCAAGGACATGGTGCGCGATGCCCATTGGTATGTCGCGTTGGAGCGGCAGATGGCCGAGGCAGGGGCCAAGATCCACATCAACCGCAGCAATGCGATTGCCGAGCTGACGACGGCGCAAGACGCCACCAAGACCGCTTTTCCAACGGCAACGCTGACCTTGATGCATCCCGATCCTGCGATTGATGCGCCGCGTGACCCAGAGGCTATCGCCGCCGCATTTGCCGCAGGCCGAAGTCGCGATATGTTGGCGGGGCGCACGCTGATCGGGCCGCATCGCGCCGATCTCGACGCGGTGTTTGCCGATAAGGGCGTGCACGCCAAAGACTGTTCCACTGGCGAGCAAAAGGCGTTGTTGATCAGCCTCATTCTGGCCAATGGCCGCGCCCTGATCCGCGATTTTGGCGCGCCGCCGATCTTGCTTTTGGATGAGGTCGCAGCCCATCTCGACGCGATCCGCCGCGCGGCGCTATATGACGAAATCTGTGCGCTGGGCAGTCAGGCGTTTATGACAGGCACAGGGCCAGAGCTTTTTGCCGAACTGGGTCCGCGCGCGCAATTTGCCGAAGTGACCGAAGTAAACGGCGTTTCGACCCTCACCGAAAGGACAAGGCCATGACCCCGCAACGCGTAACCCTGATCACCCTAGGCGTTTCCGATCTGCAAAAGTCGAAAAACTTTTACGGTGCAATGGGTTGGACGCCTGTGCATGAGGTCGCGGCCGAAGTTGCCTTTTATCAGATCAACGGCATGGGTTTAGGGCTTTTTGGCCTCGGGGCCCTGGCAAAGGACCAAGGGCGACCGGATACAAAGCTTGGCACAGGGGCCGTAACGCTCGCGCAAAACTTCACGACCGAAGCCGAGGTGGATGCGGCCTATGCGCTGGCATTGACATGCGGGGCAACCGCCTTGAAAGCCCCGGAAAAGGTGTTTTGGGGCGGTTATTCAGGCTATTATGCCGACCCTGACGGCCATGTCTGGGAGGTCGCGATGAACCCGTTCTGGCCGCTTAATGCAGACGGGTCGCTGACCCTTCCAACGAGCTGATATCGACGATGACTATTTACCATGCGGGGCGCGTATGACGATGACAATTTCGGCCTATGAATTGATGCTCTATGCGGGTGCTCTGTTATTGTTGTTCCTTACGCCTGGACCTGTTTGGGTGGCCCTCGTGGCCCGCGCCCTGTCGGGGGGCTTTCATGCGGCATGGCCATTGGCGTTGGGCGTCGTGGTGGGCGATGTACTTTGGCCCTTCCTCGCGATCTTGGGGGTGACATGGATTGTCTCGGTGTTCTCGGGGTTTATGGTTTTACTCAAATGGGTGGCTTGCCTCACGTTCCTGACGATGGGGTTTCTGATCATCCGCAACGCAGGACAAAAAATTTCGACCGATAGTCGCTTGACGAAGCCGGGCATGTGGGCGGGTTTTCTTGCAGGCCTTGCGGTTATTTTGGGCAACCCCAAAGCGATTTTATTCTACATGGGGATGCTGCCGGGCTTCTTTGACCTGACGAAACTGACATGGCCCGACATCGCCGCGATCTGCTTTCTGTCGTTCTTGGTACCGCTTATCGGGAATCTGTTTTTGGCGATCTCAATCCATAAGGCGAAGTCGTTTTTGACCGCACCTGCGGCCCTGCGCAGGACGAATTTCGTGGCAGGTGGGCTGCTTATTCTTGTGGGCCTCGTGATCCCGTTCATCTGACGCAAAATGTGGGGGTTTCACCGTGACAATCCTTGTCAAAACGACTATATTTTGCGGGTAGAATAACAGGAAAATCCGCATGTCCGACGATCACGCCGAAAACGCCGCCTACGGCGCCGATTCTATCAAAGTTTTGAAGGGCTTAGATGCCGTTCGCAAGCGCCCTGGTATGTATATCGGCGACACTGATGACGGCTCCGGTTTGCACCACATGGTCTATGAGGCTGTTGATAACGGAATTGACGAGGCGCTGGCGGGTCATGCGGACCACGTCACGGTCACGATCCACGAAGATAACTCTGTTTCGGTGGGCGATAACGGGCGCGGCATTCCTGTGGATATGCACAAAGAAGAGGGCATTTCTGCCGCCGAGGTTATCATGACCCAGCTCCACGCTGGCGGTAAGTTCGACAGCAACTCCTACAAGGTATCCGGCGGTCTGCACGGCGTTGGTATCTCGGTTGTGAACGCGCTGTCCGACTGGCTGGAATTGCGCATTTGGCGCAACGACAAAGAGCACTATGTGCGTTTTGAAGACAGTGTGACGGTGCAACCGCTTGAGGTCGTCGGGCCTGCAAATGGTCGCAAAGGCACGGAGGTCCGCTTCCTCGCCTCCACGCAAACCTTTTCGAACCTGGACTACTCTTTCGAGACGCTGGAAAAACGCCTGCGCGAGCTCGCCTTCCTGAACTCTGGCGTGCGGATCATCCTGACCGACGAGCGCCCCGCAGAGCACCTGCGCACAGAGCTGTTCTATGAGGGCGGTGTTAAGGAATTCGTCAAATATCTTGACCGCTCCAAGACTGCCGTGATGGACGAGCCGATCTATGTGGTTGGCGAGCGTGACGATATCGGCGTCGAGGTCGCGATGTGGTGGAACGACAGCTACAACGAGATGGTGCTGCCCTTTACCAACAACATTCCGCAGCGTGACGGGGGCACCCATATGGCGGGATTCCGCGGCGCGCTGACCCGCACAATCAACAACTACGCGCAGTCATCGGGTATCGCGAAGAAGGAAAAGATCAGCTTTACGGGCGACGATGCGCGCGAGGGTCTGACTTGCGTCCTGTCGGTGAAAGTGCCCGATCCGAAATTCTCGTCCCAGACTAAAGATAAGCTGGTCTCCTCCGAGGTCCGCCCTGCGGTGGAAAACCTCGTGGGTGAAAAGCTGGCGGAATGGTTCGAGGAAAACCCGAATGTCGCCCGCCAGATCGTCAGCAAAATTGTCGAGGCGGCCCACGCCCGCGAGGCGGCCCGTAAGGCCCGCGAACTGACCCGCCGCAAGACGGCCATGGACGTCAACTTCCTCGCTGGCAAGCTTAAGGATTGCTCCGAGAAAGACCCGTCAAAGACCGAAGTCTTCCTCGTGGAGGGCGATTCCGCCGGTGGCTCTGCCCAGACAGGCCGCGACCGTGGCACGCAGGCGATTTTGCCGCTCAAGGGTAAAATCCTGAACGTGGAGCGCGCGCGGTTTGACCGTATGCTTGGCTCTCAGGAAATCGGCAACCTTGTGATGGCACTTGGCACGGGCATTGGCCGCGACGAATTCAACATCGACAAGCTACGCTACCATAAAATCGTCATCATGACCGATGCGGATGTCGACGGGGCGCATATTCGCACCCTGCTCCTGACGTTCTTCTTCCGCCAGATGCCAGAGCTGATTGAGCGTGGTCACCTCTATATCGCGCAGCCGCCGCTTTATAAGGTCAGCCGTGGTAAGTCCGAGGTTTACCTCAAGGACCAAGCCGCGATGGATGATTATTTGGCCGAACAGGGCGCCGAAGGCACGATCTTGCGCCAAGGTAACGGCGAGGAAATCTCTGGCGCTGATCTCAAGCGCGTGATTGACGATGCGCGTCAGATGAAGCGCGTTTTGGACGCCTTCCCAACGCATTACCCGCGCCACATTCTGGAGCAGGCGGCGATTGCCGGTGCCTTTGTGCCCGGCGTTGTCGAGGCCGATTTGCAAGGCACCGCCGACCGCGTGGCCAAGCGTCTTGACCTCATCGCGCAAGAATGGGAGCGCGGCTGGCAGGGGCGGATTACCCAAGACAAAGGCATGCGCCTTGCGCGTATTCTGCGCGGCGTTGAAGAAGTTCGCACGCTTGACGGCGCGATCCTGCGCGGTGGCGAGGCGCGTCGTACGGGGACGTTCACCAAGGGCCTGCAAGACGTCTACGACCTGCCCGCCACGCTGATCCGCAAGGACCGCGTCCAGTTGATCCACGGTCCGCTGGACCTGTTGAAGGCGATCTTGGAAGAGGGCGAGCGCGGGCTTTCCTTGCAGCGTTACAAGGGCTTGGGCGAAATGAACCCAGACCAGCTTTGGGAAACGACGCTTGATCCCGACGCGCGCACGCTGCTGCAAGTTAAGGTCGAAGACCTCGCAGAGGCGGACGATTTGTTTACAAAGCTGATGGGTGATGTGGTGGAACCACGCCGCGAATTCATCCAGAATAACGCGCTTTCGGTGGCCAACCTCGACTTCTAGAAGTGACGAGGGCTACCTGTAAAATTGCGCGGCGCGTCTCATTTGCGCGCCGCCGGTCCGCACAAAGGAGAGCCAAATATGTCCTATCCTGATTTCATCAAAGCGTTCCCCGGCATTGACGTGCCGTTTCCTGAGGATGTCGTGCAGACTGCCGTTGTGCGGTCCGATGATGCTCTGGTCGTCTTCTTCACCTTCCTGAAAGATATGGAATTGCCCGCGCATTCGCACGGCGCTCAATGGGGCACTGTCGTCGAAGGCCAGATCACATTTACGATCGGCGGAGAGACAAAGATTTACAAAGCTGGTGATAGTTACTCTATCCCGGCGGGCGTTGAACACGGGGCTGTCATTCAGGCCGGAACGCGGGTCATCGACGTTTTCGCCGAAGCCGATCGTTATCCAATAAAGCAGTAAAAGCGTGCCTTGGCCTGTTAGTTGATCCGCCTTCCAAGCAAGCCAAAGACAAAAGCGGCGACGCCGACGACCATCGTGATCCGGATGATATGTATCGTGGAGACATAAGCGACATCTTGGTGCATCGCCAATGCGAGCAATGACATCTCTGTCAAACCACCCGGCGCGAAGGCCAAAAACGCTTGGCTCATCGCCATATGTGTCGCCCATGCAATTACTGCGCCGAAGCAGACAGCAACGACTAGCATCACGCCGGTTCCAAGCACCGCGAGCCCCACATCGCGGCGCAATTCGCGCCATGTCGCGCCGATAAACCGAGTGCCAATGATTGATCCAATGACGATTTGCGATGCGATGACAAATACCGATGGGGGCGCAATCTCGACTAATTTGAAGGCGTGCAAAATGCCACTCAAAATCATCGGACCGAACACGGCAGCGGCGGGCAGGCGCGCCAGTCTGCCAAGCCAACTGCCAAACAAAGCAGCTCCAAAGAGGTAAGTATAATCAAGCGCTGAGGGCGCGCTAAGGGGAATCCAATTTAGTGTATTTGCCCCCGAACGAACCCCAAGGAATAGACCAAAAAAGAGCGCGACAAATAGGATAACCAACAAAACACGCGCCGCATGCGCCAACGCAATCTTGCGTTCGTTCCCACCCGCTTCACCCCCTAAAATTAGCATCTCATTCAAACCGCCTGGCATGGCGGAATAATAGGCCGTCACAGGATCATAGCCGCCAATTTTCCGGTAAACGAGAAATGACAATCCAGACGCAATTGCCAAATAGATCGGCAAAATCACGACAGTGAGCGTCCAGCCACCAAGTTGGGAAAAAATATCCGCTGTTATTGCAGACCCAAGCATCACCCCCAAAACGGGAATCACGTAGGGGCGCAAATTTGTGGGGCCTGCGATTGGCGCACCAGCCAAAGAAAAGGCCATATTGCCAATCATAGAGCCCAGCATCCAAGGTAGCGGCAGCCCCGCAGCATAGGCCGCAAGCCCGCTCGCAACCCCTATGATCAACGACAGAAGTTGTCTGACCAAAGGGGATCCCAAAGCCATTTAAGTGAGGCCACCAATGTGATGTGTGCCGCGCTTCTTCGCCAGCGCGATCTGTTTTTGCCGCTCGCGGAAACGACCCTTGTCGTCCTCGGTCGTCTCGGCTGCGCATTGATGGCAAGCGACGCCTTCTTCGAATTCCGGGCGACTGCGATCCTCTGGCAAAATCGGACGACGACACGCATAGCAAAGCTGATGCGGACCTTCTTTCAGGCCATGCCCAACGCTCACGCGGCTATCAAACACAAAGCATTCACCATCCCAAGTGCTTTCTTCTTGCGGGACTTCCTCAAGGTATTTCAGGATGCCACCCTTCAGGTGAAACACATCTTCAACACCTTGGCCAATCAGGTAATTCGTTGATTTTTCACACCGAATCCCGCCAGTGCAGAACATCGCAATCCGTTTGTTATGGAAGCGATCCTTGTTGGCCTCCCACCACGCGGGGAACTCGCCAAAGGATTTTGTCTCAGGGTCAATCGCACCGTCAAACGTCCCAATTGCCACCTCGTAATCGTTGCGCGTATCAATCACGGCAACGTCGGGCGAGGTGATCAGCGCGTTCCAATCCTCGGGGTTCACGTAGTGGCCAACCTTTGCGGTCGGATCCACGTCTGGCTGCCCCATGGTGACGATCTCGCGTTTCAGGCGGACTTTCATGCGATGGAATGGCGGCTCGGTCGCGGTGCTTTCTTTCCAGATCAGATCGGTACAGCCGGGCAAGGCACGGATATGTGCGATGACGGCGTCGATCCCCGCGCGGTCGCCTGCGATCGTGCCATTGATCCCCTCGCGGGCCAAAAGCAAAGTGCCGCTGATTCCGCGCGATTTGCACAGGTCCAGAAGCGGGCCGCGGATTGCGCTTGTGTCATCGAAGCGCGTGAAATGGTAGAGTGCTGCAACTGTAAACATGGCGGTCAGATACGCCCGAACTCCCCGCCGTTCAAGCCCGTTTAAGAACGGCGGGCGGCTGCAATAGCTAGGCCATCGGCAACGGCTGTAAAGGCCTCGGTCCGTTCCAGAATTGCCTTTGGGAACAAATCCACCATGGCGCGCTCCACAACATGCATCAGGCTTGAGCCGCCAACAAAGACGATTTGCCCGATTTCGCCTTGTGACACCCCTGCCGTTGCCAGCGTTTCCAAGGCGGCGGCCTTAATCGTGGTGGCATGATCGTGCAGAATCCGCGTCAAATCCTGCGCGGTCATGCGCCCCCAAAGCTGCTTTTCAATCACCCGCAAATCAATCGCGGCGTCTTGCGCGTCCGGCGCGTTCACGCGGATTTTCCCTGCCTCGACCGCAAAGGCGATGTCGTGCCCAAGTTCCAGTTCCAGAACATCCGACAGGCGTTTGAACAGCTCGGGTTGCACCCCCAACTTGTGAAAAAGCGTCGCTGTCCGCCGCATCTCGGCAGTATAAAGGAACGGGATTTTTTCCCATGACGCCAGATCGTTGTAGATCCCGTTAGGTGCGGTATGCGTGCCGGGACCCATCTCGTTTTTGATCTCAGCCCCGTGCCCCAGAAGCGGCATGACCTGCGCAACACTGATCGCCCTATCAAAGTCGGTGCCACCAACGCGCACGCCGTGGCTTGCAATGATGCGTGTCTCGTCGCCGTCCCGCTCAAAGATGGAAAAGTCCGACGTGCCGCCGCCGATATCAATGATCAACCCCAGCTTGCCCTTTGCCAAGGGACCTGCGGCCAAGGCTGCGGCTTCGGGTTCATACATGAACGCAACGTCCGAAAATCCTGCGACCATATAGGCCTCGCGCAGGTCAATTTCGGCCTGCGCGTTACGGGCATCATCGGCAGAGTGAAACCGCACGGGGCGCCCCGAGAGCGCCTTGTCGAACGTGGCCCCCGTCGACGCCTCGGCCCGCTCCCGCACCGTGCGCAAAAACCGCGCGACAACCTCGATCAAGGTCAGTTGCTCATAGGCGATCTGCCGCTTTTCACGCATCAAAGGCGTGCCAAGCACCGACTTGAGCGCCCGCATGAACCGCCCTTCGCGCCCCTCGATCAAAGCCGCGTTGGCGACCGATCCGTAGGTCGTTACCTTTCGCTCATAGTCGAAAAAGACGGAGGTCGGCAGACTTGTCCGCCCTGGCTCGACTTCAATCAAATGCGCGCGTCCCCCTACAAGCACAGCCGCAGCCGTGTTCGAGGTGCCAAAATCAATGCCAAGGGTCTGGGTCATAGCGCATCTCCACTCCATAAGAGAGGCGGCCATAAGCCATTCGCGCGCCCGTGCCAAGGGGCCAAGCCTTGCCTTGCCCGCCCTGCTGACTTACCCAGTCATCAACACGAATAGGAGACCAACATGCATGCCCTTTTAGTGATCGACGTCCAGAATGATTTTTGTCCGAACGGCGCCTTGGCCGTGGAGGGGGGTGATGAGATTGTCGCGGGGATCAACGCCGCGATGCGTGGCTTTGACGCGGTGATCCTGACGCAAGACTGGCACCCCGCTGGCCATTCGTCCTTCGCCAGCAGCCATGGCGCGACGCCGATGAGTGTGATCCAGATGCCCTACGGGCCGCAGGTCCTTTGGCCTGACCACTGTATCCAAGGCACTGACGGCGCGGGGTTCCACCCTGCTCTCAATATTGACCGCGCAGATATGATCGTGCGCAAAGGCTATAACCCCGCCATCGACAGCTATTCCGCGTTCTTTGAAAACGACCAGAAAACGCCGACGGGGCTTGAGGGCTATCTGCGCACGCGTGGTATCACCACATTGACTTTGGTCGGTCTCGCTACAGATTTCTGTGTGCACTATTCAGCCGTTGATGCGGCGCGCTTGGGCTTTGATGTCACGGTTGACCTGAGCCTTTGCCGCGCCATTGATTTCGACGGTTCACTTCAGGCGGCTACCGACGGCATGACAGCCGCAGGTGTGACGCTCACAAACGCAAAGGTCGCCTAATGCTCGTCGTTGTCTCGCCCGCCAAATCGCTTGATATGCAGCCCACGGGGATCACCCCGACCCAGCCGCAATTCCAACAGGACGCGGTGCGCCTTGCCAAAACCGCCAAGAACCTGACGCTGACCCAGCTTAAGGATCTGATGAGCATTTCCGACGATCTTGCGCGGCTGAACCGTGACCGCTTTGCGGCTTTCGCGGCAGAGCCGACAGCGGAGGCAGTCAAGCCCGCGGCACTTGCCTTCAACGGCGACACCTACCAAGGGTTAGAGGCGAAAACCCTGTCCGAAGACGACCTCGCATGGGCGCAAGACCACCTTGGTATTTTGTCCGGTCTTTACGGCCTGCTCCGGCCGCTCGATGCGATCCAGCCCTACCGCTTGGAGATGGGCAGCCGCCTGAAAACACGTCGCGGCACGTCGCTTTATGACTACTGGGGTGACACGATTGCCAAGGCACTCACTGCGCAGGCAGCCAGCATCGGCACCGACACTTTGATCAACTGCGCCAGTCAGGAATACTTTGGCGCGGCGGATCGCAAGGCGCTTAAACTGCGCGTCATCACCCCGCAGTTCATGGAAATCAAAGACGACCGTCCCCGCATCGTGTCCTTCTTTGCCAAACGCGCACGCGGGGCGATGGCCCGCTATATCGTCGAAAACCGCCTGACAGATCCAGAGTCTATTCAGGGGTTTTCGGCTGGCGGTTATGGATTTGACCCCGACTTGTCGGACGGGGGCAAATGGGTTTTCTTACGCGACTACCCGACCTAAATCCGCTCGATCGCCAAGGCGATGCCCTGACCGCCGCCGATACACATGGTGATCAACGCGCGCTTGCCGCCCGTGCGCTCCAGCTCGTACATCGCCTTGACCGTGATGATCGCGCCCGTCGCCCCGACAGGGTGACCCAGCGCAATAGCCCCGCCATTCGGGTTCACAATCGCAGGATCAAAGCCAAGCTCCCGGCTGACCGCAAGCCCTTGTGCGGCAAAGGCTTCGTTGCTCTCAATGACATCAAAATCAGAGGTCTTCAGCCCCGTTTTCGCGAGCAGATTGCGCACCGCAGGGACAGGGCCAATACCCATGACCTCAGGGCGCACGCCCGCATGGGCATAGCCCGAGACGCGGAACTTTGGCGTGAGGCCCGCAGCCTCCGCCGCATCAGCCCGCGCAAGCACAATCGCCGCCGCCCCGTCGTTCAGCCCAGAGGCATTGCCCGCCGTCACAGTGCCGTCTTTCTCAAATACGGGGCGCAATCCGGCGAGCGTCTCAAGGCTGGTTGCCTTTGGGTGCTCGTCACGGGCGAACTCCACCATTTCGCGTTTCATGCGGACCTGCACAGGCACGATCTGGCTGTCGAAATACCCCGCCGCAATCGCTGCCGCTGCGCGCTCTTGGCTTTGCAGTGAAAAGGCGTCTTGATCGGCGCGACTAATCCCGTGCTCACGCGCGACATTCTCGGCAGTGATCCCCATATGGCCCGTCCCAAACGGACAATTCAGCGCGCCCAGCATCATGTCGCGGCTCTTAATGTCCCCCATCTTTGCGCCCCAGCGCATGTCGGAAACGATATAGGGCGAGCGGCTCATGTTCTCGGACCCGCCCGCCAGCGCAAAATCGGCGTCGCCCAACATCAGGCTTTGCGCCATTGAGACAATCGCTTGCACGCCTGAGCCGCAAAGGCGGTTCACATTCATCGCAGGCGTACCCTCAGGGATACCTGCCTGCATCGCGGCAACGCGACTGACGTACATATCCTTCGGCTCGGTATTGATCACATGGCCAATCGCGACATGGCCGATCTGCTCAGGATCAACGCAAGCCCGTTCCATTGCCGCCTTGGCCACAACCGTGCCAAGTTCAATCGGCGAGGTGCCTGCAAGTGCGCCGCCAAAGCCGCCGATTGCGGTGCGCGCACCGCCCAAAATCACGATATCCGTCATTTCCATCTCCCGTTTTCCTAGAGCCTATCAAAGAGACATGTCGCGAACAGCAAAACGTGAGGTCATTTTGATGGGAAGTTTGGCCCGCTCCCCCTAAGCTACCCGCAAAAGGAGTCTCCGATGACAGATTTTCTCGCCGACATCAGTAGCCGCCTGAGTGACATCCGCGCCGAAGGGCTGTGGAAAACCGAGCGCGAAATCACCTCTGCGCAGGGCGGACATATTACCGTGGGCGGACGCGATATGATCAATCTTTGCGCTAACAATTACCTCGGGCTTGCGAACCATCCTGCGCTGATCGCCGCCGCCAAAACTGCGCTCGACGATCATGGTTACGGCATGGCTTCGGTCCGGTTTATTTGCGGGACGCAAGACCTGCACCGCGAGCTTGAACAGCGGCTTGCGTCGTTCCTCGGCCACGACGACACGATCCTGTTCGCCGCCTGTTTTGACGCCAATGCGGCCGTGTTCGAGCCGCTTTTGGGCGAGGACGATGCGATCATTTCGGACGCTTTGAACCATGCCTCCATCATTGACGGGATTAGGCTCTGCAAGGCAAAACGCTACCGTTACGCTAACGCTGATATGAACGACCTAGAGGCGCAATTGAAAGCCGCCCGCGCTGACGGTGCGCGTCATATCATGATCGCCACCGATGGTGTATTTAGCATGGATGGCTACCTCGCACCGTTG
>CBFHTU010000016.1:0-60758 GCA_965658825.1 Yoonia sp. | reverse complement strand
AAGCGGGACCACGGTCCTCAAACCAACGATGATCAGATCCATCAATCTGGATGAGTTCGCCAAGACATTCACGGCGCAGCCGCGGTTGATGAAACCTGCGCCGTTGCTTGCGGCTTAACCAGATCCCAGCATCCTGCATCCATTTGCGCAATGTCTCACGCGACACCTTCAAGCCGTGATCTTCCGCCAGCTTCTCAGCCGCAAAGGTAGGCCCAAAGTCGATGTAGTTCTCTTTGACTAGTGTCACGGCGAACGCACGCACTGCAGGATCTATCCGGTTGTTGGATCTTCGGCCGCGCGCCTTGTGGCGGATCGCTGCGGGTCCTTCGGCCTGAAACTCCTTCAACAGACGATGCACTTGTCGTCGACTCAGTCCCAACACGTTGGCCGCAGTCACAGCCGTCATTCGACCTTGTGTCACTTGGCTCAATACTTCAATGCGGTTCAGCTCGCGTTCGCTCATGATAATCAATCCCACGGCCACACTCCAATCCTGCTTGTTTGACAGGGTAGTGTGACACTTCTACTTTGCAGATGTGAGACATTCTAACTTTGCGGCTACATCTATAAGACGTATAATTAATCTTATGTTAAATAATGGACTTTTCATCCAATTATGGAAGCAATGCCAACGTTGCCCCCAACATTGGATAAATCGAAAGCATTGGAACGGCAGCAAACGGCACAGCTGCCATGATGAACTCTTGTTCCAAGCCTGGCCACAATGAAAGCACAGCGAAAACAAGAGTCGGGTGAATGATCAACTTGCCAAAGCTGATTGCCGCTGTCCTCCGCCAATGTGAACTGAGGCTATAGTGTGCAACAATTCCACCAACGACAAACAAGGCAATGACAGGCGCAACCGAAGCAAGCATTTGGATTGTCGAGATCATTGCTTTTGGCAGCGACAAGCCAATACCCCGAACAAGGACCGGCAAAGCGATGTCTGGAAAAACCATGCTCGCGATAGCAAAACCGATGAACCCGCTGTTGGAATTTGCGATCGCCAAGCTGTATATCCATGCCGCTGGCGATTTTTCGTGAAAGATGCGGCGCATAATTACGTATCCGAAAAACAGCGCAAGCGGTGATGCAAGCGGCGCGTTTCGAGCGTCTTTCGTTTGATCCTTTCCCGTTGCTTTGGAATGGCTTTATCACGCCCGAAGAAGACGTCAGCGGGTGTGACGTTGTTGATGCTCTCGTGATATCGCTGGTGGTTGTAGTGGTCGACGAAGGCTTCGATCTGAGCTTCAAGGTCGCCCGGCAGGAAGTAGTTTTCCAGCAAGATGCGGTTCCATATCTGCTTGGACTTTGGAGATTGGTTCTGCAGGCCAGCGTCAGCCGCGCTGACAGGCGGCCTTCTTCGACCAAACGGATGATCTCCAGCTTCTCAGATCAGATAGGGGTGTGCCCGTCGTCATATAAAGTTGGACGCCAGAGCAGCTTAAGTATCATAGAACGGCTCAGAATATAACGCTGGCGACGCGCAAAAGTCCCTTTTGATGAAATGGCGAGTACTTTGAGGCGCTGCAGGTCGACGATCATTCGTGCGCTGAAGCGTAAACATTTCAGAGATCAAAGCCTGCCCAAATGCGATGAGACCCCTACCCTCACGCCAACAAGAGTCGCGGTTCACGTGCCGCGCACAGCCGGATGATGTTTCACAGATCTGTCGCAAGCCGGTACTGCGCAATCGGGGAACCAGCTGTTCAGATGTGGTCAAGTTGCACGTCTCGCGGCGCACCAAATGTGACAAAGCACTGCCCAATCACCAGCGGCGCAAAGCTTGCGATTGCCGCCAAAAGCAATCCTTCCAAACCCGGGTCAGGCAGTTTTAGGATATCCGACAGTGCGGGCACCCATAGCGCCGCCGCGATTAGGATCAGACATAATGCTATTGCGCCCCAGACCCAAAGATTGCCAGTCACGTCGTTCACGAAAACGCGCCAGCCTGACTTCCGGACGTTGAAGACATTCCAAAGTTGCGCCAGCGCCAGCGTCAAGAATGACACGGTGACAGCGGGTCCTGTGTCCAGCTTCAACCGGTGCAGCGCCAGCCAGAATGCTCCTAGCGTCGCGACAGTAATCGCCCCGCCCAGAACGCCGATTGTTATCCAGTGGCGGCGGGCAATGATGGCTTCGTTCGGGTTGCGCGGCGGCTGGCGCATGATGGCTTCATCGCCATTACCAAACCCCAACGCAAAGGCTGGAAAAATGTCCGTCACAAGGTTGAGGAACAAGATTTGCAGAGGCAGCAACGGCATCGGCAGACCCGCAGCAACAGCAAGGCCGACAATCATGACTTCGCTGACATTACACGACATCAGATAGATGACGAATTTGCGGATGTTATCAAAAATCACCCGCCCCTGTCGCATTGCTGCAATAATCGTGCCAAAGGAATCGTCCTTTAGCACCATATGCGCGGCCTCACGCGCGACGTCAGTGCCGCGCTGTCCCATGGCAATCCCGATATCGGCCTTTTTCAATGCGGGCGCATCGTTCACACCGTCACCAGTCATCGCGACGACATGACCGCTGTTTTGATATACAGCTGCTATTTTTAGCTTGGTTGCGGGGGCCACGCGGGCAAAAATGTCAGCCGCAAGAATACGATCACGCAGCGCATCATCAATAACTTGAGGGTCAAAACCGTTCACCTCGCGTCCCTCGATCACGCTCAGGTCGCGGCCCTGCCCGCCCAATCCGGCTTGAGCGGCGATAGCGGCGGCAGTGTCGGCATGATCACCCGTTATCATGACCACACGCACACTCGCCGCGAGAGCAGCGGCAATGGCTGGGGCCGCATCCTCACGTAGCGGATCGCGGAGGCAGACCATCCCGACGAGCATCAGTCCCTCGTAAGGGGGCGCATCTTTTTGGTCTGACTGCTTCATCGCTATGGCCAGCAAACGCTGCCCTTCACTTGCAGCAATCCTGCTTCGGTCGCGCCAATCTGCGCGGGTCGCCGCGTCAATGTCGACGGGCCCATTCGCGCCAAGCACATGGGTGCAGACGTCCAACACCGCTTCTGGTGCCCCCTTGACCGCATAAAGGACCTCATCGCCATCCGCATGCACAGTTGCCATCATCTTTGTGGCCTGCTCAAAGGCGAATTCACCTACTTTCTCAAACAGCGGCAAAAGCAGATCGCGTCCCTGCCCCGCCTGCGTTGCAACCTGCAGAAGCGCCAGTTCCATCGGATCGCCTGAAGACGCAGCATCCCCATGGCCTAACGACGCAGCATTGCAGAGCGCCCCGATCCGCAACAAAGCGCCCAGGCGCGGGTCACGAGCGGGATCGATGATATGGTCACCGATTTTGAACTGCACGGTATCATTGTACCTGTTCAGGTCGATCTTTGCGTCAGAGACGAGGTAGCCTACAACCGCCATGCGGTTTTCGGTCAGCGTGCCTGTCTTGTCGGTCAGGATCACCGTGGTGGCTCCCAAAGTTTCCACCGACGAGAGGTTTGAAATAATCGCATTTCGCGCCGCCATCTGCCACATTCCGCGCGCCAGACACAAGGTCGCAACCACTGGCAGTCCTTCGGGCACAGACGCAACGGCCAGCACGACGCCCATCTTGATAATCAGCGCCAGTTCCAGCCCACGCAAAACGCCCGCAGTCACCACCAAAATCGCAAGGGCAAGCGTCAGCCAGACCAACCTATGTCCCAATTGACCAAGACGCTTCGTGAGTGGCGACACCGAAGACTGAGCGGTTTTCACAAGATGGCTGATATGGCCAAGCTCGGTTTTCATGCCTGTGGCCGTCACGATGCCGACCCCTGATCCTTGGATAATTGCCGTGCCCTTAAATGTCATACACGACCGGTCCCCGATCATGGCATCGGGGGAAACGGGGGCGGTCTGCTTGAATACGGGCAGGGATTCACCAGTCAATGCCGATTCATCGCATTGCAGGTTCGACACTTCGAAAAGCCGCAAATCGGCAACCACCATATCGCCTGCGTCCAGCAGAACAATATCACCTGGTACCAGATCTTGCGCATCGATGCGGCGGACCTTGCCCCCGCGCCGCACCCTCGTCGTGACGGTGGCGATCCTCAAGAGCGCTTCCATCGACCGCGCAGCGCGCAGTTCCGTGACAAAGCCGATCAGCGCATTAATCAAAAGGACAACGACGATCGCGACGCCTTCGGCAATATCATCAAAGTAAAACGACAGCCCCGCCGCAGCGGCCAGAAGCCCCACAAGCAAGCTGCGAAACTGATGCGCCAGAATTACCAAGAGGCTTTGTTTTGGGCGTGTGCGCAGCCGGTTCAATCCATAGCGCTTACGCCGCAATAATACCTCGCTGTCTTCTAGTCCAAATCCTGTCTCGACAGACAGGTTTAGCGCCACAACGTCGGCGTGTTTGGCGAATGCGGTGGTTGGTGTCATGTCATTCATAAGACGGATTTTCTAAGTGCGGAGGATGTGACCCGCGACCTAAACTGGCTATGTCGGTGCGCAGGCATGCATCATGTCAGGCTGATCCAAGTCTCAAAGCGCGCATTGATATTTCTCAAATGAACTTTGCAAGTGGCACTCCTGGAAATCAGCACGTTCACTGACATTAATCAGTCAGGCGGGAAAACTGTATGTGACAATTCCCTTTGAAAACGCAAACAGGAGGCAGGATTATGAGACAGAAATTGAAAACGTTGACACTAGCAGCGGTGCTGCCAATCTTGATGTACACGACGGCAGCGAATGCCCAAATCGCCGATCAGGGTTTCAAGCCGGATGATGCCGAATTCCTGAATTCTTGCGCGTCGTGCCACGGTACCGATGGCAAAGGCGCAGGTTTTTTAACGCGCTTGTTTCGCGGAGTTGATCCTGGTGATCTGACACAGCTTGCGGCCAACAATGACGGCGCGTTCCCTTATGACAGGGTTTATCAAGTGATCGACGGTCGCGATGATATTGCCGCGCATGGGGATCGCAAAATGCCGGTCTGGGGTGATCGATATATGGCGTCATCCATGAGCCAATTCGGACCCGACGAAGTTAACCAGTTTCGCGTCAGGTCGCGCATTCTGGAACTGACCAACTTCATCCAGTCCATCCAAGTTCGCTAACGTCAAAGTGCATGGGCAGGCCTCCCACCAGTGTCGCGCAGATCAAGCGATTGATCGAAGGCTTGGGCGATGATGTCACGGCTGTCGTGCTGCACGAAACCAGCAAGTCATGGATATTTATAGCGCAAGACCGCGTCTATAAATTAAAAAAGCAGGTGCGCGACGATCTGCAGGATTTGACCTCGTTGCGCGCACGCTTTGATAACTGCCTGACAGAAGTTGACCTCAACAGGCGTCTGGCAGCCGAGACATATCTGGGGATTATCCGCGTCGTCAGATACAGCGATGGCACGCTCGGCCTTGGCGGCACTGCGCAAACCGTGGACTGGTTGGTCGAAATGCAACGCCTGCCTGCCGATAGAATGCTCGACACAATTGCGGTAAGAGGCATTGATCCGGCGCCGGAAATCAGGTCTTGCGTTGACCAACTTGCCGAGCGATTGACGGAGTTCTATGCACAGTGCCCTGCCTCAAAGCTGAATGCTTCCGAGCTGATACACATCTTTCACGACCAACAAAAGATGAATGCAGAGTGCCTGCGCAACCCACTTTTTGCCGAATTCCACCCCCGGTTCGAAGCTGTCTTTGATGCTTTGGGCATTGCGTTTTTGCGGCACTTCCCTCTCTTCGCGACCCGCGTGAACGCAGGATGGATACGGGAATGCCACGGTGACCTGCGGCCAGAGCATATATGCATGACCACTCCGCCCCTTGTGTTTGACTGTCTGGAATTCAACCGGAATCTTCGGCTGGTCGATCCCTTTAGCGAAATCATGTTCTTAGGACTGGAGGCGGACATATTGGGTCTCGATTGGATCAAACCCGCTTTGATCACGCATCTTGCCCGTGGTCTTGGCGCATATCCTGCGCCAGACTTACTGGCCTTGTATGAAACACAACATGCCTTGTTGCGCACCCGATTATGCCTTGCGCATTTGTTAGTGCCAAACCCCAGAACGCCCGAGAAATGGCTGCCGTTAGGTATGCGATATTTTGCTGTAGCCGAACGCCGTTTGACTGGCCCGAACGGATTGGCCCGCTAAAGCGCAATCCTCCGTAGAAGGCTCGCAAACTCATCTGCCGTGTCAGCGATTTCCAGTCGTTGGGTTTTGACCCCATCGGGCAGCCTGAAAGGTGCAATACTGTCGCTGACAAAAACCCGCTCTATGTCATCGCCGGAAAACAGACCTTCGGCACCCTGCGTGAACAGCCCGTGGGCCGCCAGCGCATAGACTTTTGCAGCCCCGCGCGCCTTACAGGCACGGGCTGCCGCGATCATTGTGCCGCCCGAGGCGATCATGTCGTCGACGATCACGACCGCGCTGTCTTGGTAATTGCCGACAGCATCGCCGCTGGTCATAACCCCGCCGCTACGGCGTTTCTCCATAAAGCCAAATCCGACCTCGCGCCCCAAACGATCCTGCAAACTGTCTCTGAACAACTGGGCACGTTTCACGCCGCCTGAATCGGGCGACATCACCACTGGCGGCTCTGCGTCAAGCCTGAAGGCCAAGGCGTCTCCGAAGACATTGCCAAGTTCCAGATGGTGCGTCCGTATGCGAAACGCGTTTTGGAAGGCCGCAAGATTATGCGCCTCAAGGGTGATGATCTCGTCACAGTTCACCGCCGCAAACAGGTCTGCGACATATCTTGTTGTGACGGGGTCCTGCGGTTTGGTCCTGCGGTCCTTGCGCCCGTAACACAGGAAAGGAACCAAAGCGGTCACGCGCCTTGCTCCGTGATCGCGCATGGTCGCAATCAGAAACAACAGATGACAAAGCTTGTCGTGAACACTGTGATCGGGGCCGTCATACAGGCTTTGGATGATGCACACATGTGCGTTGGCAACCTCGCAAAGCGGGCGAATTTTGCTTTCGCCATCGAGAAAGCCGCGAAATTCCAGTGGGGACAGCGTGACCCCCATGGCCGCCGCAATGCGCGCGCCGTGGGCTTGACTGTCTGGCAGCGCAAACAGATGCATCTTGGGCATTGCCACAGCTCCCTGATTCCCTGCCCCGTCAATGCGCGGCCTTGTATGCGGGGTAGCCTCAACACTGCCGTCATCGTCAGAGGCCGGATCACTCCGGATCACCCTAAATAAAAACGGCTTCGCGCAATTGATTTGCGTCAATCTGTTTGGGGCGCCTTGTGCACAACTTGGCTGGGCTATCCAGACTTCATCCCTCTAAAGGAGCACGATCATGATCAAGCAAATCCTACTGGCCGTTGACGGGTCTCAAAACGCCGAGCGCGCCACCGACCTCGCCGCCGAACTGGCAACCAAACTGACGGCGGAATTGTTCATTGTGCATGTGCTGATGCATGGTCGTCCCACCGAAGAGCTGCTGCATATGGCAGAGGTTGAACACCTCGTAAAAGACGCACAAAAAGTCATCTCTCCGAGCATCGCATACATGACAGGAAGTCACCCCGAATTGCTGGGCGGCAGCAAAACGGACCCACGGGGCGAAAGACTTATTTCAGTTCTTGGCGACCAGATCGTCGCGAGGGCGAAAACAATTTGCGCCGAGCAAGGTGTCAAAACCATCAAGACCTCTGTGCGAACGGGCGATTACGCCGAAGAGATCCTGAACGCTGCCAAAGACTGTAACGCCGACATGATCGTCATCGGGTCGCGCGGGCTTGGACTGCTCAAGAGCACCGTGTTGGGCAGCGTGTCGCAAAAAGTGTTACATCACGCGGGCTGTAGTGTTTTGACGGTCAGGTAGGTCTTTGCATTTCCGATAGGTTCAGACGTTTCCGTCAATTTCCCAGATATGCCTGAGATCGGTGACGATATCCGTCGGTATTTTGAAATAACGCGCAATTTCCAGATCCGACAGCCCGAGATCGGCGAACATTTCAAGGCTACGTTTTGGCGTTGGTCCCAGAACATGTATGTACTTGTGCAGCTCTTGCGTCAGGTCATCGCGTTTCGGCTGAATTTGAGACGGGAACGACCGCCCGCCGGGGCCAAGTTGCCGCATAATATTCCGATGGTCGTCTTTATCGGTCATACTGAATCTTTCATTCCAAACAATGTAAAACACAAACGTTATTCACCCGATAATAAGCTAATCACCCCCGCGGTTGATGCCGATCAATCTGGTCGCGAGATTGCGTTTCTCTGGCAAAATCGTGCTGACCTCACGCGGGAAATCGGCAGCATTGTTCCGCCCGCTCGCGACCGCCAATTCAATCGCACGCCCCAATTGATAAGCATCAATTTTGAAAGCCAGCAAAGGCCTTAATTTGAGTTATGGAACAATTGACTCGCTCTTTTATTGACCGCGCAGACGCAGGTCGAAAACTGGCCAAAGCCTTGACGGCGTTGGGCCTCGATCGCCCTTTGATCTATGCATTGCCCCGCGGCGGCGTCCCAGTGGGTGTCGAAATCGCAAAAGCACTCAACGCACCGCTTGATCTGCTGCTTGTGCGCAAGGTCGGCGCGCCGCACAACCCGGAGGTCGCCTTGGGTGCCATTGTTGAGGGTGCAAACCGCGAGGTCGTCATCAATGAAGATGTGAAGCGCCTGTCAGGTGCAGATGAGGCGTATATAGCAGCGGCTGTCGCCGAGCAACGCGCCGAGCTTGAGCGGCGCAAAAAGGTGTACCTCGGGGACCGACCAAGGTTGGACTCGAGAGGGCGCACCGTTGTGATCGTGGACGACGGGCTGGCCACCGGTGCCACGATGAAAGCGGCCCTGATCGGGTTGAAACGCAGTAAACCAAAACGGATTATTCTGGCGCTTCCGGTCGCGCCAAAGTTGGCCTTGGACGAGATGTCCGATCTTGCAGACGACATCATTTGCCTGCATCCCGCGACGCAGTTTCGCGGCGTGGGGGGCTTTTATCGCGATTTTCCGCAGCTGACAGACGCCGAGACAGTGGTTCTGCTCGCACAGGTCCCAAACGCCCCGACACGCATGGACATACGACAAGTGGCCATTCCCCCGCTCGGGCTGACAGGCGATCTCACCGTCCCTCCGAACCCGCAGGGCATCATTCTGTTTGCCCACGGAAGCGGGTCCAGCCGACGCAGCCCGCGCAACACTTACGTCGCCGAAAAACTGAATGCCCAAGGATTTGCGACGCTTCTCTTCGATCTATTGTCGCCCGAGGAAGGACAGGACCGCCGCAATGTTTTCGATATTCCGCTCTTGGCTGACCGCGTGGTCGCAGCCTCGCTCTGGATAACTTCAGAGCCAGATCTGGAGGATTTGCCACTTGGCCTTTTTGGCGCGAGCACTGGCGCAGGCGCGGCACTTGTCGCTGCGGCTGAATTGAAAAGTCGGGTCAACGCAGTTGTATCGCGCGGCGGCAGACCCGATTTGGCGATGCCTTTGCTTGCGCAAGTCACGAGCCCGACGCTTCTGATCGTCGGCGGTCTGGATCACGATGTCATCGGATTGAATGAACAAGCCCTTGCAGAACTGACCTGCAAGTCGCAGCTGGAGATTGTTGCAGGTGCGGGCCACTTGTTTGAAGAAGCGGGTACTCTCAACAGTGCGATCGACCATGCGGTCAAATGGTTCAAAACGTATCTTCGCGGTGTGGGGCCTGCGCGCCCTCAACCTGCACCGCAACCTGTGGAGACAAAGCCGTCAACACGCCTCAGATCCGCCGCCGAACCCCTGCCCCCGATCCCCGATCCTGATTTTTCCAAGGCGTTTGACAGGTTCGGATCAAAGCGCATTGTGCTACTTGGTGAAGCATCGCACGGGACCTCAGAATTCTATCAGGCCCGCGCAGCCATCACCCGACGATTGATCGAAGAACACGGGTTTTCGATTGTCGCTCTCGAAGCCGACTGGCCGGACGCCGCAGCCGTCAACAGCTATGTCCAGCACCGCACCCAGCAGGCGATGAAGCCTCCCCCGTTCGCGCGATTTCCAACATGGATGTGGCGCAATGTAGAGTTTGACGCCTTCACACGGTACTTACATCATTATAACAGCTCAAAGGACAGCGCCGACTGTGTCGGCGTTTACGGGCTTGATCTTTACAACATGACGGCGTCGATTGCGGCGGTTCTGACCTATCTGGACCGTGTGGATGAAACGGCGGCAAAGGTGGCCCGCTCACGCTATGCCTGCCTGTCCGGATGGTCGCAAAACCCAGCGGCCTACGGGCGTGCGGCCCTTTCTCCGGGTTTTTCCATGTGTGAAACGCCGGTTACAAACATCCTGATCGATCTGCTGAAACAGCAGCTGGACTATGCCGCCAAGGACGGGGAGCAATTCTTTGATGCCGCGCAAAACGCCAGACTGGTTGCCAATGCGGAACGCTACTACCGCGTGATGTATTACGGCTCGCAATTGTCGTGGAACCTGCGCGACCAGCATATGTTCCAGACCTTAAGCCAAATTCTCGATCATGCGGGACCGGACAAAAAAGCGGTCGTTTGGGCGCATAATTCCCATATCGGCGATGCCCGCTACACCGACATGGGGCGCACCCGTGGCGAGCTGAATATCGGGCAGCTTTGCCGCGAGAAATTCGGCGATACAGTCGCCCTGATCGGTTTTGGAACAGGCTCGGGTACCGTGACTGCCGCATCAGAATGGGATGCGCCGATGGAGACCAAAGCCATCCGCCCCCCGCGCTCCGACAGCTACGAAGCCTTGTGTCATGACGTCGGCCTCGACCGCTTTCTCTGGGACTTCAAAAAAAAGCACGAGCCGGATTTCCTACGACTTTTGAACCAGCAAAGATTGCAGCGCTACATCGGCGTCATTTACCGCCCCGAAACGGAACGCGCGAGCCACTACAGCTATGCAAGCCTGCCTGAGCAATACGACGCCTTCGTCTGGTTCGACAAAACACGCGCCGTCACTGCACTACCCACACCGACAACCACAACAGAGGACGAAACCTATCCGTTTGGCCTCTGATGAGCCTCGGACAGGGCACATATTACCCACCGCACAAGAAAAGGAGACCCGCCGTGCTACAGACAGCTTACACCCCGTTCAACTTCGCGGACCCGTTCATGGACATGCGCCGCATGCAAAGCGCAATGAACCGGATTTTTGAAGGTGCCAGAGGACCTGGCCAATCGGCGACCTACCCGCCGATCAACCTTTGGGCTGGCGAGGAAGGTATCATGATGACAGCCGAGCTTGCGGGCCTGACCGAGCAAGACATCGAGCTGACAGTCAAAGACAATATGCTGGAAATTCGCGGCACCTATCCCGATCTGGAGACCGGTGACGACACTGTCTGGCACCGCCACGAGCGTGCAGACGGGACCTTTTTGCGATCCATCGAACTGCCGTTTCGGGTCGATCCCGACCTCATCAACGCGCGTTTTGAAAACGGTGTGCTGACGGTCGAAATGAAGCGGCCAGAAGACGACAAGCCCAAACACGTCGCGATTAAATCAAGCTGAAACCGCACCGGAAAGGAGATTAACATGGCACAAGAAATCACCACTCAAAACACGCAGGACGTCGCTAAAAATAACGGTGATGCAAATCGCAGGGCGATGGCATTTACGCCAATCGTCGACATATTCGAGCGTGACGAAACCACGGTGATTATGGCCGATATGCCAGGTGTGGCGCCCGGGGACGTGGATGTGACGCTGGAGCGGCGGATCTTAACGTTGCACGGCAAAGTCAAACCCAAAGCGCCCGAAGGTTACCGCGCGCTGACGTCAGAATACCGGGTCGGCGATTATATCCGCAGCTTCACGCTTTCGGATGAAATCGATCAGACCAAAATCAATGCCGCGTTCAAAAACGGTGTTCTGCGGCTTGAATTGCCGCGCTCACCCGAAGCCCAGCCCAAGAAAATTTCGGTGAAGGCGGGATAATCCGTCTTTCGAACCGATCAATCCAGTCAGAAAGGACCAGATAAATGCAAATCAGCGATTTAATCCCATGGGGTCGGGATAAAGAAAAACGACCAACCAACGAAAATGGATCCAACCCTTTGATGGCGCTGCAGCGTGACATCAACAATGTGTTCGAAGACTTTTGGGACAAGGTTGAAAAGGGCTGGAGCGGTCGCAGCGATGTCATCGGCATGTTCGGCCCCAGCACCGATGTCACCGAGACAGACAAAAGTGTGGACGTATCGGTCGAATTGCCCGGCATGACCGAAAAGGACGTGGACATATCGGTCTCACATGATGCGATCACGATACGCGGCGAAAAGAAAGCCGAGCACGAAGAAGAGCGCAAAGGCGTCTACATGTCCGAGCGATCCTACGGGTCGTTCTATCGCACCGTGCCGCTTCCGGCAGGGGTCGACGCAGACAAGGCCGATGCGACGTTCAAGAACGGTGTGCTGACCGTCAGTATCCCCAAGACGCCCGAGGCGCAGGCGAAGATCAAACGTATTCCAATCAAAGCCACGTAACGCGATCGGGGCCGATATCTTCGGCCCCGATCGCGAGGTTTTAAGGAGATAAGTGATGTCTGTTCCCGTTTCTCGGCTTGGCCACGTCTTGTTGGCTCTTTGCGTTCTTAGCATCAACCTCGCCACGCCCGTGGCGTCGCAGACTGCGGGCCGACCGCCCTATCTGAACGACGACGGGCTGCCGACGCTGGCGCCATTGCTCATCGAGGTGACCCCGGCTGTTGTCAACATTTCCGTGGAGAGTCTTCAGTCGTTTGAACAGAATCCGCTGCTCAACGACCCTTTCTTTGAGCGGTTTTTCGACATGCAGCCGGCACCGCAAATGCCCCAGCAACGTCGGCAAATGAGCGCGGGTTCCGGTGTGATATTCAATCCAGAGGAAGGTTATGTCCTGACCAACCACCACGTCATCGAGAACGGTGACCGGATCATCGTGACGCTCAAAGACCAACGGCAGTTCGATGCAGAGCTGATTGGCAGCGACGCAGGCACGGATATCGCCTTGCTCAAGATCGAGGCCGAGGGGCTGACCGCTCTTGAGCTGGGCGACAGTGACCGACTGCAAGTGGGCGACTACGTCATTGCAATCGGAAACCCGTTCGGCCTTGGCCAGACGGTGACATCCGGCATCGTGAGCGCATTGGGGCGCAGCGGGTTGAACATCGATGGTTACGAAGATTTCATCCAGACTGATGCCTCGATCAATCCCGGTAACTCCGGCGGCGCTTTGGTGACGCTGGACGGCAAGCTCATGGGCATCAATACCGCGATCATTGCGCCGTCGGGCGGAAATGTCGGCATCGGCTTTGCGGTGCCTGTGAACATGGCCAACGCTGTTTCCAGCCAATTGATCGAGTTTGGCGAGGTCCAGCGAGGACAGCTTGGTGTCAGGATTCAAGACTTCACACCTGACCTTGCCAAGGCGTTGGGGATTGAAGGCGCAACTGGCGCGGTGATCACCCAAGTCATGCCGGACAGCGCCGCAGAGGCGGCAGGATTGCAGCCAGGCGATTTGATCGTGTCTGTCGATGGCCGCACAGTGACGGGATCCGCTGATCTGCGCAGTAAGATCGGGCTAAAGCGATTAGATCAGGATATTGAAATCGCTGTCATACGCGATGGCAAAACGCTGACCTTTCAGACCAGATTACGCCAAGGTACACCGATAGATGCAGGCGCGGGTGGGCGCGACATCGAACGGCTATCAGGGGCCGAAGTGCGCGACATGCAAAAGGGCGACCCGCTTTATGGCGAGGTGTCCGGCATTGTCGTCACACGCGTAGACGCAGGTAGCCGCGCTGCACGGGCGGGCTTGGAGGCAGGCGACATTATCTTAGCCGTCAATCGTGTTCCTATCACATCCGTGGCCGCATTTCGCGAGCAACTTGCAGCGATAGACAGCGCACTCGCTCTGACAATCCAGCGCGGATCAGCCCGCATATTTCTGCTGATCCGCTGACCGTCAAATCCATAAAGGGACCCTAAAAATGGAAGATAAAACTGACAACACCAACGATAAACCCGACGTCTCCGCGTCAGATCCGGATACCGAGCTGGCGCAGATGACGGACAAGTGGAAACGTGCCCTTGCCGATTCAGAGAACGCCCGCAAACGCGCCGACATGGCGCAACTGGACGGGCGCTAGCATGGTGACGCGATGGCCGTCGAGGCCCTTGCCCCCGCTTACGATGACATCCGCATGGCGATTGAGGCGGCAAAAGCCTGCCCCGAGAGCGACAATACACTTTCAAAGCACATCTGGAGGGATTGAACAGCGCTAAATCGGCCTTCAACGCTGGGCTAAAGGCGCTTGGTGTCAGGACAATCGCGCTCGACCGCGCCTCTTCATTCATAGAAGTCGGCGTTCTTTCGCGACCTATGAAGAACGGCACGTGGATTGCCGCCAAGGACTGACTTAATGCGCATGCTATCGTGTGCGACGTAAGGTCAGTCCAACGCCTCTCGCAGGGTACGCGCCAGTTCCTGCAACCCGTAAGGCTTTCGCAGGATGTGATGTTCAGCCTGGCTGGTTTTCGCGTCGGGCCGCTTCACGCCCTTGGCGTAACCCGTTGACAACAGGACCTTCAATTCCGGCCGCATATCGAGCGCCTTCTCCATCACGTCAAAACCCGACATGCCGCCGGGCATCACAACATCAGTGAGCACCAGATCAATAGATTTGTCATTCTTTAATATCTCCATCGCTGTGGGGCCGTCGGAGGCGGAAACAACCTTATAGTCCAACTCTTTGAGACGTGTGACAGTGAGGCGGCGCACCTTTGGATCATCCTCAACGACAAGAATCGTTTCGCCATGCGCGGTGTTTGCATGCTCGGCAGGAGCAACTTTGCTCCCGTTTCCGGTTGTTTTGGCCTTGGGAAGGAAGAGGTTGACCGTGGTTCCTTGCCCTTCCTCACTATAAATCGCGACATGTCCGCCCGATTGTTTGGCAAAACCATAGACCATACTAAGCCCGAGACCGGAACCAGACGTCGGACCCTTTGTGGTAAAAAACGGCTCGAAGGCATGAGACTGAATATCGGGATTCATGCCTGTGCCCGTATCGGTGATGGCCAAGCAGACATAGTCCCCGGGAGCCACGTCAATTTGAGTGGCCGCAAAGTCAGCATCAAGCGTGACATTGCGGGTCTCAATTGTCAGCGTGCCGCCGTCGGGCATCGCGTCGCGCGCGTTAAATGCAAGATTGAGGATCGCGCTTTCTGCCTGCCCCGGATCGGCAACCGTGCCGTTAAGACCGTCGCCAAGCAAGGTTTCTATTTGAATTCTATCATCAAGTGTCCGCTTGAGAATGGGCAGCATTGCTCCGACCAGCGCGTTCAAATCGACATTTTCTGGCACCAGAGACTGGCCTTTGGAAAACGAGAGCAATTGGCTGGTGAGCGTCGCGCCAAGGTTTGCTGCTTCCAGCGCTTCATGTGTCAATTCCAGAAGATTTTTTTCGCCTGTCCGCATTTCCATTAATTCAAGATTGCCAATAATGACTGTCAGCAAATTATTGAAGTCATGCGCCAGGCCTCCGGTTAATTGACCGACGGCTTCCATCTTTTGGGCGCGCTGCAACTCGGCCTGCCGCTTACGATCAGCAGTCAGGTCATACATGATGCCCAGAAAATAATGCTCGCCGTCCAACTCAAACTCGGAAACCGCCAACCGGATTGGAATGGCTGACCCATCCTTGCGACAAGCCTCCATTTCACGCCCGGTGCCAATGACTTTCTTTTCACCGGTCTTCCAATAGTTCTCCAGATAATCGGCGTGCCTACCCTTATCGGGTTCGGGCATAAGGATGGTCACATTTTGACCGAGAACCTCGTCGGCGGAATACCCGAACAAGGCCTCCGCTCCCGGACTGAAACTGTCAATAATTCCAGATTCGTTGATTGTCACAATCGCCTCGGGCGCTGCGTCAAGAATGGCACGCAGGCGTGCTTCACGGTTGAGAATAACTTGCTGCGCCCGCTTCTGCTCTGTCACGTCTTCTAGCGCCAAAAGGATCAGGTCCCGCCCATCTTCGATCATGCGGGCGTTCAAAACCATTTCTCTTTCTTCACGATCAGCGGCCTTGAGACTGAGCTCAAAAGACTCCACCACCGACTTCTCGGGCAAAATATTTTGCAGCAAGGTCCGAAGCTCAGGCACTTCCCATTGGCCCTCTTGGATATCGAACAAGCTTTTCCCGACAATGCTGTCTGGAGCCGTTGCAAAGGCGCGGTGAAAAGACTGACTGGCTGAAACGATCTTGAGAGCGCCATCAAGCACAAGCAGGGGTTCACGCACGGTGTTGACGATGCTTTGCGCAAACTCGCGTTCTGCTACGTTCTGGCGCTGCATGGCTTTGCTGTCGGAAATATCCGAATACGTGACCACAACGCCGCTAATTTTACCGTCTTGCGTGCGGTAAGGCAGGACGCGACGCACGAACCATTGATCGTTTTCACCGCTCACTTCAGCGTCTATCGCCTTTAAGGTTTCGAGAACCTTTTCAGCGTCCAGTAGTAAGGCGGGGTCCTGAATCTTGCCGGTGATATCGCTGAACGGACGGCCGACATCTTTGCTAATCAGGTTAAAGAGCTCACGCGTCGCGGGCGTAAAACGCATGATTTTGAATTCTGCATCCAAAAACAGGGTCGCAATGCCGGAACTTGACAACAAATTGTCCAAATCATCCGACATGCGACGTTCTTCGTCAATCTTTTGCTGGAGCTGCGTATTTAACGTGGTCAGCTCCTCGTTGAGGGATTGCAGCTCTTCCTTGGATGTCTCCAGCTCTTCATTCGTCGACTGAAACTCCTCGTTCATCGACATTGCTTCTTCATTGACGGCTTTCAACTCTTCGGTCGTGCGCGTGTAATCGCGGACCGTATTGACGAGGTCAGCGCGGGTCGATTCAAGTTCCCGTTCAAGTAGGCCGTTATGCTCAATATTTTGATGGTCCACCCCCTGAACCACCGGCATCGCGGGTTGATCTGTGAATGTCACAAGGAACAGATTGATATCGTTGTGGATCAGGGGATGGACCTGAACGGTCACATTCACCTTGTCGCCATCGCGGGTGATTGTCGCAGTTTCCTTGACGTCCGTTTGATCCGAGCGCGCCGTTCGAATAGCGCTGCTCAGGCGGGCGCGAAGTCCAGACCGTGCCATGGCCAAAAGGTCACGGCTTGTTTCGCCTGAAGGCACCCTGAGATAGGAATCGGTCGGACCGACAAAATAGAGCGCTTCTGACTGGGCGTTAATCAGAACAGCCGCCGGAGCATAGTGCTCCATCAATAGGTTTTGGCTCAACTCCGCCAGTTTGTTACCCGCAACATGGGCGCGGACAGGCATGATATCATTGCCTGAATTGGACGAAGCACGTTGCGCGATCGTGAAATCGAACGCACGGCTACGCGCGTGGCCCACGCGCTTATAAACGCGGAACTTCTTTGATACTGGTTGAAATAGAGTATCATTACTACCCGTCGTTTCGGACATGCCCAGAAACAGGATCCCGCCGTCATTCAGCGCAAAGTGAAACATTTGGGTGACGCGTTCTTGCGCATCGGGGGTCAAATAGATCATCAGGTTGCGGCACGAGATCATGTCAATTTTCGAGAACGGCGCATCTGACAAAACGTTCTGATTGGCAAAAACGACCGCATCGCGCAGTTCGGGTTTCACACGATAACTGTGATCTTCTTTGGTGAAGAACCGTCGGAGCCGTGCAGCAGAGACATTTTCGGTAATGGCATCGGGATACACACCCAGCCGCGCAACCTTTAACGCGCGCTCGTCAACGTCCGACGCAAAGATCTGAAGTTTCACATCTTTGCGCAGCCAGGATATCTTCTCGATGGCAAGCATTGCCAAGGAATACACTTCCTCGCCCGTTGCACATGCTGGCACCCATATCCGTATCGGCGTTCCAGACTTGTGGGATTTGATCAAATCCGCAAGCACGGTCTTTTCAAGGTATTCAAAGGCCTCTTTGTCCCTGAAAAACGAGGTGACGCTGATCAAAAGATCCTCGCTTAAGTGTCTTAATTCCTCGGGCGAATCCTTGAGTAATGCAACATAGTCCGCCGCATCTTCCATGTGCCGCAGCGCCATTCGTCGCTCGATGCGGCGCAACAAAGTGCCTTCTTTATAAAGGTCAAAGTGAATAGACGAGTGCGATTTCAAAACCGCGAAGATTTGACCCAACGCCCCCTTCGCAGTCTCTCGGAGGCCCTCTTTCCCCTCACTGTTCTGGACAAAAGGATGACGGATGTAGCGGGTGATGATGTCAGGCATCTTCTTAACCGAGACCACGTGATCCACCGCGCCTGTCGCCATCGCGCTACGCGGCATGCCGTCATGCTGTGACTCGACAGGGTCTTGCACCAACACGATACCCCCCTTGTCCTTGATGCTCAGGATCCCGGTCGAGCCATCCCCGCCCGTTCCCGAAAGGATGATCCCAATTGCGTTACGACCCAGATCATCGGCCAGAGACCGGAAGAAAATATCAATAGGCAGGCGCGCGCCGAGACCTTCGGTCGCCTGCGACAGAGACAAAACACCGTCCTTGATTGTCATGTAATTGCCGGGCGGAATGACGTAAACATGATCCGCTTGGACAGGCGTCTTATCCTTGGCAAAGACCACGGGCATTTTCGTGTGATTGCCCAAAATATCCGCCATGAGGCTTTTGTGATCGGGGTCGAGATGATGCACCAAGACAAAAGCCGCGCCGATGTCAGACCGCGCCGCGTCAAAGAGGCTGCTATAGGCCTGAAGGCCGCCCGCAGACGCGCCCAGTCCGACGACAGGAACAGGTGCCTGAGCCGTTGCAGTGCTGGAATCCGGTTTTGTCGTCTTTTTTGCCATGTGATTTGGGTATTCTGCCCATCGGTTAGTGTTTTGATCTTAATACACCAAAACAGCGCGTCTGCGAGAATAAGTAAAGATAAACCGAAGCATGCCGCTATTTTGTATAAGCGGCTATGTGCCGGATTTGGCTGGGCACTCTAGTCCACATCCCCGGTCATATTTTGCCGCCGGAAGCGATGTGTCAGTATTTGGATGCATTCGAAGGAAAGCCCAACGTAGCGGGCGATATCTGCATCTGACAGTCCGAGATCGACAAAACATTCTAACGCCTTATCAGGTTCAGGGCCGAACGCGTCGTGTATCTTCAGCCTGAGATTGCGTTTTGGCTGATGCCTCCGGGCTGGTTGCGTCAACTCACGATTCGTAAGATTCAGCGGCTGTTCACTTACCAAGCTATTGAAGTGATGCATGATCTTCCTCTCCTCAAAAGTAATTTCCGTTTTCAGTAGTCAGAAACGTAACGACAAATTTTGCGGTCAAATTGCGCTAGATCATGGGGGCCCGCAAATCGGGCATTGACCCTTATCAACACGGGACCCTGCGAACTTTGCTATTCTTGCTTGAATGATTTTCTCGGAGACACACATGGCGCAGGAAAATACACTGACGAAAGACCACTCCGAAAACCGCTATGTCGCGGATAAGCTTTCGGAAATCGCTGGGCTTTTGGATCAACAGGCAGCCTCTCCTTTTCGGGTCCAGGCCTACAGGGATGCAGCGGCCCATATCCGTACATTGCCACACCCTATCCGGCTGGATTATGAGACTGGCGGCAAGCGCGGACTGGACGAGCTTCCGACAATCGGGTCCTCGATTGCCAGTGCGATTGCCGAAATTCTCGATACGGGCAAATCTGGGCTTCTGGACCGGCTGCGTGGCGCTGCCGACCCCGAAAAAATATTCCAGACCGTGCCGATGATCGGACCCGCCCTCGCCCGCCAAATTCACGAAGACCTCGGCATCGAAACGCTTGAAGCGTTGGAAGTTGCCGCGCATGACGGCAGTCTTGAAACCATCAAGGGCATCGGGCCACGGCGTGTCGAAAGTCTGCGGCATTCACTCGCGGACATGTTGGCGCGCAGACGGCCCAGCCGCGCGACACGGGATCGCCAGAAACCAGCCGTCGCGGATATCCTTGCGATTGATGCGGCCTACCGCGCCGATGCAGACACGTTGCCCTTCATCAAACCGCGCAGGTTCAACCCCACAGGCGAGGTGCGATTGCCGATCCTGCACGCGGATCGCGCCGGTTGGCATTTTACGGCGCTCTATTCAAATAGTCCGAACGCCCATCGGTTTCAAAAAACCCGTGACTGGGTCGTCATCTATTTTGAACGTGCCTCTCAAGCCGAAGGTCAAGTCACTGTTGTCACGGAACATAGCGGTCAACTTGCCGGCAAACGTGTTGTGCGCGGTCAGGAAGCAGAGTGCGCCACATATTATGCGGCACGGGCAAAAAGCGGCGGTAAGACGCGTGCTACGCCAACCATATAGTTTTCGCCATAAGTCTTCGCGCATTTCGGGCAAGTCGTGTAGAAAAAGTACACGTCTTTCGCAGTCTTGCCCGCAGCGCGCGCCGCGACATGCATATCATGATCAAAGTCAGCGGCCTTGCGGTAGGGGCCTTCAAAAACCCGCGTGATGAAATCGCCCGAAAGGGTCGTCATCTCTTCGTCGGGAATGTCTTTGGTCACGGCAAACAAATGCTCCCCTTCCCAAGCGGAGGTGTCGCGGCTGAGCACAATCTCGGTCGCGGGGTCTGCCGCGCCTGCATCCTCAATATTGCCCTGCACACGGGTAAAAACAGACCCCATATTCAATGGGATATGCATCGCGCTCCGCGTGGTAGCGCGCACGAATTTCTTGTTTTCAAAGTGCAAAGACTGATTGTCCCAACCTTCAGGCTTGAACCGCGGGCAACATCCAGTGGTGTTTTCGCTAAAGTCATATTTTGGGAACGCATTTGTCTGCATGGCGGTCTCCTTTCTCGCAGCCTAGAACAACGCGCTGGCGTCTCATTGACATAGGTCAAACCGAATGGGGCGGTCTCGCGATAGCGTGGCATCACGGCTTTGATTTCAGCAAATAAGGAGTAACGACATGGGACTCGTTGATGGACTGACGGTTGTTATAACAGGCGCGGGTGCAGGAATTGGTCGTGCCACGGCGCTTTGTTTTGCGGCAGAGGGCGCGCAGGTAGTGGTCTCTGACATCGACAGCAATGGCGCCGCCGAAACTGTGAATATGATCGAAAAAGCGGGCGGCACCGCCACACTGGTGACGGCCGATGTCTCGAAGCCTGCCGATGTTGCGGCCCTGATTGATATGGCCGTGGCAACCTATGGCAAAATCGACTGCGCGGTGAACAACGCGGGGATTGAAGGCAAGATCATCCCCTTTGCCGATCAGACGGACGATAACTTTGATGCGATTATTGCGGTCAACCTGAAGGGCACATTCCTGTGCATGAAGGCCGAGATTGCCGCGATGCTGAAATCCGGCGGCGGCACAATTGTGAACCTGTCTTCGGTCGCGGGCCTCATCGGCTTTTCGGGGCTTGCGCCCTATGTGGCGTCAAAACATGGCGTGGCAGGCCTGACCAAAAACGCGGCGCTGGAATACGGAAAATCCGGCATCCGCGTGAATGCGGTCTGCCCCGGAGGCATTGATACGCGGATGCTGGATTCACTGGCAGATCAGGCCACTGGCGGCACGCAGAGCAGCGCCCAAATGATGGACCCGTTGCACCCGATTGGTCGCATTGGCAAACCGCAAGAGGTGGCCGAACTGATCGTCTGGCTGTCCTCGCCAAGATCGTCCTTTGTCACGGGGGCGGTCATTCCTGTCGACGGCGGATATGTGGCGCAATGACAAAGGACCGCAAACCGCGTGATATCATCCGCAAGAGTGCCGCAGCGCGCAAAGCTGCCAATATGCCAGACTATCAAGAAAGCTATGACGGCTTCATGTGGTCCGACGCCCAATCCATGTTGGATGGTCTGCGAGGTGGTTGCCTCAATATCGCCCATGAAGCGGTTGACCGGCATGTGGCCGACGGGCACGGCAATCAGGTCGCTTTGCGCTGGATTGCCAAATCCGGAGACCGGACCGATTTCACCTATGCCAACCTCGAAGCCCTGACCAACCGTTTTGCCAACGTCCTGCGTGCCAGCGGCCTGACCAAAGGGGACCGCGTTTACGCGCTTCTGAGCCGCGTGCCCGACCTCTATATCGCGGCGCTTGGCGCATTGAAGGCGGGGTGTGTCTTTTGCCCACTGTTTTCGGCCTTCGGTCCAGAACCTCTCCAGTCGCGTATGGAGATCGGGGAAGCTAACGCGCTTATCACGTCCAAGCGGCTCTATCAGCGCAAGGTAGCTGGCCTGCGCGCCGCACTGCCCGCTCTGCAAACCATCTTTACGATCGACGGAGACCTTCCCGACACAATCGCGCTGCAACCGTTGATGGAGAAGGCATCGGACAAATTCAGCATCGAGAAAACCAAACCCGAAGACAAAGCGCTTTTGCATTTTACATCAGGCACAACGGGCAAACCCAAGGGCGTCGTGCATGTCCATCAGGCGGTTGTCGCGCACAATGCAACAGGACGGATGGCACTGGATTTGAAGCCTGACGATATTTACTGGTGCACTGCCGATCCCGGCTGGGTGACGGGCACGTCCTACGGGATCATCGCGCCACTGACCAACCGGACGACAATGATCGTGGACGAGGCCGAATTCGACGTCGATCGCTGGTATGACATTCTGGAAAGCGAGGCCGTCAACGTCTGGTACACGGCCCCCACTGCAATCCGCATGTTGATGAAGGCAGGTCCCAAGGCCTTGGGAAAGCATCAATTCCCGCATTTACGCTTTATGGCAAGTGTCGGCGAACCCCTGAACCCCGAAGCGGTGACATGGGGGCAAGACGCCTTTGGCCAGCCATTCCACGACAACTGGTGGCAAACCGAGACGGGCGGCATCATGATTGCCAACTTTGCCGCGATGGATGTCAAACCGGGGTCGATGGGCAAACCGCTGCCCGGCATTATGGCCGCAGTTGCGGAAGTTACGGAGGCAAAAGTCACCGAACTGACCACGCCCATGACCGTCGGCGAATTGGTCCTGCGTCCTGGATGGCCGTCAATGATGCGCGGTTACCTGCACGAACAGGCGCGTTACGACAAATGCTTTCGCGATGGCTGGTATCTGAGCGGCGATCTGGCGATGCGGGACGCTGACGGCTATTTCTGGTTCGTCGGGCGGGCTGACGATCTGATCAAAAGCTCCGGTCATCTGATCGGCCCGTTCGAGGTTGAAAGTGCACTGATGGAACACGACGCCGTGGCCGAGGTCGCGGTCATCGGCCTGCCCGACGAAACCGCAGGCGAGATCGTGAAGGCCTATGTCGCACTTAAACCCGGCCACACACCCGACGAGGCTTTGATGCTCGAGTTGCTCGGCCACGCCCGCAAAAAGCTGGGGCCAGCGGTCGCCCCAAAGGAAATTGCGTTTCGCCAAAACCTGCCCAAAACCCGCAGCGGCAAGATCATGCGGCGCCTGCTAAAGGCTCGCGAACTGGGTCTGCCCGAAGGCGATATCTCAACCCTCGAAAGTGATGAGAAATGACCGTTGACCGCACCAAACCCCGTCTTGATGCAGCCCACGTCGCGGAGTTGCTAAAAACCATGCTGCGGATCAGGCTGTTTGAGGAAAAATGCGCCGAGGCCTACACCCAAGAAAAAATTCGCGGTTTTCTGCATCTTTACGATGGTGAAGAGGCAGTTGCTGCGGGGATCATCCCCTTATTAGAGCCGCAAGACCGCCTTGTTGCCACCTACCGCGAACATGGGCATGCGCTGGCGCGCGGCGTCCCGATGGGCGCCGTTATGGCCGAAATGTATGGCAAGGCCGAAGGCTGCGCTGGCGGGCGCGGCGGGTCCATGCACCTGTTTAGCAAGGACCATAATTTCTATGGCGGCAATGCGATTGTTGGCGGCGGATTGCCAATGGCCGTGGGGCTGGCCTTGGCAGATAAAATGCAAGGCACGGACGGCGTCACGGCCTGTTTCTTCGGTGAAGGTGCCGTCGCCGAGGGCGAATTCCACGAAAGCCTCAATCTGGCATCGCTTTGGGATTTGCCCCTGCTCTTTGTCTGCGAAAACAACGGCTACGCCATGGGCACGGCTCTCGATATCTCGGAGGCCGAGACAGACATCAGCGTCAAGGCGCGCAGTTACGACATGACCTCAGAGATCGTTGACGGCATGGATGTTGTCGCTGTCGAGGCCGCGGCGCGACGCGCCCTGCAAACCATCGCAAAAACCAAAGAGCCGTATTTTCTCGAATGCCGCACCTACCGGTTCCGCCCGCATTCCATGTTCGACGCCCAACTCTACCGCGACAAGGCAGAGGTCGCGAAGTGGCGCGAAAAAGGCCCCATTGTCCGGTTCCAGAACTGGGCGACCGAAAGCGGCTTGCTGCATGAAGCGGATATCGTCGACATGAAATCGGAAGTGATGGCCGAAATCACCGAGGCCGTGGCCTTTGCCGAGGCTGGCACCGACGAGCCGGTCGAGAGCCTTGACCTCTATGTCATGGCCCCGGACCGCCCTGCCCCGCCTGAAATTCCAAAGCCCGGAAAAATGATCCAAACGACCTACCGCGATGCTGTGAAATCGGCGATTACCGACGCCATGACCCGCGACGACCGCGTGTTTCTCATGGGCGAAGATGTGGGTCATTACGGTGGCTGCTATGCCGTCAGCAAAGGCTTGCTAGACCAGTTCGGCGCCGACCGCATCCGCGACACACCGCTTTCCGAATCCGGTTTTACAGGTGCGGGGATCGGCGCTGCGATCGCCGGTATGCGCCCGATTGTCGAGGTGATGACCGTCAATTTCTCGCTGCTTGCGCTTGACCAGATCATGAACACCGCCGCCACCCTGCGCCACATGTCCAACAACCAATTCGGTGTGCCAGTGGTGATCCGTATGGCGACGGGTGCGGGCAAACAGCTTGCCGCGCAGCATTCGCACAGTCTGGAGGGCTGGTATGCCCATATTCCCGGTCTGCGGATTCTGGCACCTGCCACGCTTGAGGATGCGCGCGGGATGCTGTGGACCGCACTCGAAGACCCCGACCCCGTGCTGATTTTCGAAAATGTGATGCTGTACAATATGGCGGGCGAAATCGCTGAAAATGCGGGGCCAGTTGATATTGACCGCGCCGTGGTGCGGCGCGCGGGCGATGACATCACGCTTGTGACCTACGGGGGATCGCTGTTCAAAACGCTTGATGCGGCAGAGACCTTGGCCAGCGACGGCATTTCCGCCGAGGTGATCGACCTGCGCAGTTTGCGCCCGCTTGATATGGACACGATCCGCGCTTCGGTTGCCCGCACCCACCGCGCGCTGATCGTTGACGAGGGCTGGCGCAGCGGCAGCCTGTCTGCGGAAATCGGGATGCGGCTGGCCGAAGACTCGTTTTTCGATCTTGATGCGCCGCCCGCTCGGGTGTGCAGTGCCGAGGTGCCAATTCCCTATGCGCGCCAACTTGAGCAGGCCGCCCTGCCCCGGACTGCGGCTATTGTTGCCGCCGCAAAAACCCTCATGGAGCAAAAGCCATGACGCAGTTTCTCATGCCGTCTCTTGGCGCAGATATGGAGGATGGAACCTTGATAGAACAGCTTATTGCGCCCGGAGAGCGGGTGAAACGCGGCGATATCATTGCAGCCGTGGAGACCCAGAAAGGGGCCATTGAGATCGAAGTTTTCGAGGACGGCTTTCTTGACAAATGGCTGGTGCCTTTGGGAACGAAAGTGCCCGTTGGCACACCGATTGCGGAAATTCGCAGCAGTGACATGCCAGATATTCCGCAACCGGTCGATCCTGTGCCACAGCCCTTGCCGCCCGAGGCGCCGCAGCCCGCGGACCCTGACATCACGCCGCCTGCGCCGGAAGATCCGAACGTGCAACCCCCGCCAGCAGATGAACCGCCCGACGAGATACGCCAACGGGTGACGCCCGCCGCGCGGCGTAAAGCGGCCCAGGCCGGCATTGACTTGTCGCAGCTTGGCACGGCGGGCATCATCTCGCTCGATGACCTACCCCAAACGCAGACCGCACCCTTGTCTGCCATGCGTCAGGCGATTGCTGCCGCCATGTCGCGGTCAAAACGCGAGATCCCGCATTATTATCTATCCGATACTGTGGACCTGACCGAGGCAGAGGCCTTTGTGACAGATCACAACACCGATCTGCCCCCCGATGCGCGGCTGTTGATCGGTGCGCTTTTTATACGGGCCATTGCGCGGGCTGTCGCGAAATTTCCCGAATTCAACGGGGTGTTTGAGAACGACCAATTCGCGCCGAACCCAAAGCCGCACGTCGGCATGGCGATCAATCTGCGCGGGGGCGGGCTTGTGGCCCCTGCCCTGCATGATGCGACCGACGGTGACCTCGATGATCTGATGACGCGGCTGCGTGATCTTGTTGACCGCGTGCGCCAAGGACGATTCCGTGCCCGCGAGTTGACCGACGCGACGATCACCCTGACCAGTCTGGGGGATCGTGGTGTGACAGGCATCACCGGCATCATCTTTCCACCACAGGTCGCGATCATCGGGATCGGCACGCCGCAATGGCAAGCCGCCGTGCGTGACGGCAATGTGGTCGCGCGACGGGCAGCCACGATCACACTCGCGGCCGACCATAGGGTCAGTGACGGCCACCGTGGCGCGGGTTTTCTACGCGCGATTATCAGCAACTTGCAAAAGCCGGAGACATTATGACCGAACCTGACCTTCGCAGCATCGTGATCACACATTTGGGCCGCATCGCCCCGGAAATTGACATAGAGACAATCGACCCGACTGCCGATCTGCGCGATGAGTGCGACATTGATTCAATGGATTTCCTCAAACTGATCACCGCTTTGGGGAGCGAGCTGTCATTGCCAATGCCCGAGGCGGACTATGACAAGATGCGCAGTTTCAATGATATGCTTGCCTATCTGAAGGACCGCACCGCCTGATCGGACAGGCGCTATGGCGCAGGCCAGAAGTCGCGCAGCTCTGCGGGCAAGCACGCGCGCACGTCTTCGACCTCGCCTCGCGTCACGCGGGCGTTGATGACCTTGAACACCGCGATAACATCCCCTCGCCCGCGGTAGTCCAAAACTGCGCCCACCTGTTCTTCGACCACCGCCATAAACTGCGCCCAGTGGCGGGCTTTGATCGGCGTATTCTTGGGCTGCCAGCCCTCAAAATACATGCCGCGCAGCAAAAGCGGCAACTGTGCCGAAAACTGGGCAGATTCATCATTGGGCAAATGGTCCCGGATCAGGTGCAAGACAGTGCGCAACAATCGCAAGGCGTTGTGGTGGCTCGACCAATCCAGCCGCTCGGTCAGCTCGTTCACCCACTCATGGCTTTCATGTACCGTGCTTTCAAAAACGTGAAGCTGTTTGGAAGACATATCCGGCCCTTTCCTTGCTGCGCGTGATTATTTGTCCGCATCCAGATCGACATCGAGCCCGCCGATCGACCGCCCCAGCAGCGCGTGGGTCATGGCCCCGATACCAAGGAGGACCAGCGTATAATTCACAATCCACCCGACAAACGGAATAAAGTTGAGCACGGCGACCGCACAAACTGCTGCGGCCAGCACCACAAGTTTGACCAGCAGCGACGCATCTTCTTCGGGTCCGTTAAAGGCTCCCAAAACGCGCATCGCGACCGCGTAGGCCCCCAGCACATACCCCAGCGTCCACGCCAGCACGATCAACAGGATCGCAAAGGGCACAAAAGGCAAGCCGACGACTGTCAGCGCCGTGATCGGAACGAGGCCAAAGAGAACAGACAGCCCTAGTACCCCGAGCAGGAAAGACCGCCCGGGTGCCTCGGCAATCTCTTCGCGCATCGCGGCAATACGCTTTGGCATGAATGATAGAAAGACCGCGCCAATTGCCACAAAGAACGCCAGACTAATCAGGAACGCCTTAAACAGCGTGACTGCGGTCGGGAACATTGGCATCTCCATGTCGTTCCAATTGTCGTTCATTTCACGCATCCAGTCGGTGCGATCCCACTCTTCCACAGTAATACGGTCTGCAGGCGCAACGCTCTCGGGAACAGCAACAGGCTTTTCCGAACGGTAGGTCAACTGGCCGTCGATCCGTGCGGCAGGTCCAAAAGTGATGCTCTGCCCGTCAAGCCTGACATCCCCGCCAATCGGCCCGTTCACAAAAATTTCCGCGCCTGAAATCATCAGGGCACCGCGTATCGTGCCGTCCATGCGCACAGTCTGCCCCATCATCCGAGTGTTCCCACCGACAACGGCGTCCGGCCCAAGCTGCAAACTATACGCCATCGCAGTCAGATCGTCGCCAACATCAGCGCGGATCTTGACCGTGCCGCCCATGGCATAGAGGTCCGCCCCGGCCTTGGTGCTGATATCGACGTCAAATCCGGCAATATGCACGTCACCCGCAACCGTCCCCGTGATCGTCACAACATTGCCCGCCGCAAACACATCGCGGGGGGCGCTATAGGTTTTTGTGTAGCTGGATCCAGCGCTGAACTGGTCCGCGCCACTCACTTGCGAGACCTCTTCCGCCTGAACGGGGGTCATCAATACGGCAATCAGTGAAGCGATATAGAAATGTTTCATCACCTGTCCTCTGACGATAACGTGTTTAACCCAAGCTATAGTCCTGAACGGCAGAGGCACATTGACCAAGATCAATCCCGTTCCGCGTCTGCCCTTAACGTCACCACGACGAGGCTTGTTTTGCCACGGCCAGGAAATGACACAAGCGGCGCGGCCGAATGTTGACCGTCCAGAGTGATCTCGCTGTGCCCGTGGCCGAGGTGGTCGGGGTCTTTGATTGTGATTTCAAGGCGCCCCTTTTCGCTTGCGAGCACGATCGACGCACCGCCCCACGCTGTTGGCAGACAGGGATCCAACCTCAGCGCCCCGTTCTCGGGCGTCACACCCAAAATTCCGCTGACGCCAAGCTGCAACGCCCAGCCAGCAGCGCCGGTATACCAAGACCAACCGCCTTGTCCGGTTTGCGATCCGATGCCCGAAACATCCCCCGCCAGGACATAGGGTTCACGCAGGTATTGATCTGCGTCTTGCGGCGTTGATGTGCGCCCGATCGGGTTGATGATATCAAAAACCCGATGCGCCCCATCGCCATCTCTGACCGCGATATAGGCCATCCCCAGCCAAGTCGCCGCATGGGTGTATTGACCACCGTTTTCGCGAATACCCGGCGGATAGGCACGGATATAGCCCGGATCGCGGTCGGTTTGATCAAAGGGTGGCGTCAGAAGTCTTATCAAGCGGGCGGGTACATCAACGAGATGCTGTCCGGCTGACGCCAAAGCCGTGAGCGCACGCTCATCGACAGGCAGACCAGACAGGACCGACCACGCCTGCGCAATCAGATCAATACGGCATTCGTCGTTCTGGGCCGCCCCCCAAGGGCGCCCGTCGTCGTCAAAGGCCCGAAGATACCAGTTCCCGTCCCAAGCATGCGCGCGGATCGCGTCCCCGAGACCCTCTGCATGAGCCTGCCAGCGGCGGCTGTCGTCGACATGCCCCGCTTGCCGCGCGAGAGGGGCAAAGAGGCCAACAACCGCAATCTCGAACCACCCCAGCCAGACGCTCTCGCCGCGCCCCTTGCCGCCGATCCGGTCCATGCCATCGTTCCAGTCGCCTGCGCCCATCAATGGCAGCCCGTGGGCGCCCGTCACCATCATATGATCCAAAGCGCGGGCACAGTGATCGTAAAGCGTGCCATTGCTCCCCTGACCGAAGAGCGCATAGCGGTCATCCTCGTCAGAGCGCAAATCGGGGGCTGCAAGGAACGGGATTTCCGCGTCAAGAATGTCACTGTCGCCCGTCGCGGTCACATAGCGCGCGGTGACGTAGGCCAGCCAGATATAATCGTCCGAGCAACGGGTGCGCACACCGCGCCCTGCGGGAGGGTGCCACCAATGCAGCACATCGCCCGCTTCAAACTGTTGGCGCGCGGCCAGCAAGATATGGTCACGCGCGCGCGCGGGGTCGGTGATGAGCAAGGCCAGCACATCTTGTAACTGATCACGGAAACCGTAAGCCCCGCCTGCCTGATAGAACCCCGCGCGGGCCATAATCCGGCAGGACCTGTTCTGGTAGGGCAGCCATTTGTTCACCATCAGGTCAAATGCAGGATCAGGCGTCTTGGCCTGGACGCGGCCCAACCTTTCGGCCCAAGTGGCGCGCAGTGATTGCAGCGCCCGATCGACCTGAACGGGGTCTCTCCACCGCTGAACAGCTTGCGGAAGATCCTTTTGATCTGCAACTTCTCCCAAGGCAAAGATCACGTCCGCCTGCGCGCCTGCGGAAATATCGATGTGGATCTGATAGGCCGCACAGGCATCTCCCCCTTCCGTGAAATGCCCGCCCAAATCCCAGCGACGCAGCCCGTCAGGGTCAAACACGTCCCCGTCACGGCCCAGAAAATCGGCCCTGCGTCCGGTCACGCTATGGCACTCTTGCGAGCCCGTCAGAAAGGCCGCGCGCGACGCAAATTCCGCGTTCCACCTGTTGCGCCCGATAATCGCTTCAAGCGTCGCATCGTAGTGGCAGGCAACATGCGGGCGGGCAGTGCTGCCCAATGCACCAAGTAACCAGTCAGCGTAATATGTAGCCGAGATGCGCCGCGGTTGGCCCGACAGGTTTTTGAGGCGCAGCCGCACAAGCTTAACGGACCCGTCTGTCGGCACAAATGCAGTCATCTGCTGTTCCAGCCCGTGGCTGTTCTGGCGCCATTCGGTGACACCGGCGCCATGTCGAATTTGGCAGGTCGCATCTTGCCCCATCGGCAGTGGTGTCGTCGTCCAGACCGCGCCGTCCGCCTCGTCCCGAAGGTAGAGAACCTCGCCGGGTGTATCGGTGACGGGATCGTTGGACCACGGCGTCAGACGATGCTCGCCACTGTTGATGGCCCATGTCATGCCCAAGCCCGCCTCACTGACCAGACAGCCAAAGTCATCATTGGCCAAAACGTTGCACCACGGCGCCGGGGTCCGCATGCCGGGACGCAAATGGATCAGATAATCACCGGTTTCGGGCTCAAATCCACCATATCCGTTGTCGTTGAGCAGGTCCTCTGGCCTGCTAATCGCTGGAATAGCTGCGTATGCGGGCGACGGTCCGGTCACAAATTCCGGCGGGCGATCTTGCGCCTCCAGCACCCGATCAAGCATCTCGCGCAGTGATTTTCGGTCATCGCGCAAGACAACGTGAGCTGCGGCCTCGACGCCGCGCCGCAATCCGGCAGTCATCTGGTTCGCGGCAAGCAAATGAATACCCCCGCGCATTCCCAAAAGGCTGGTGGCGTTCGTGTCACCAAGGATCGACAGGACCCTTTCACGCACGGGCTCTTCATAGCTCGATGCCACGTCGCGCAGGATCACGAGGTCGGCCTGCAAACCGGCGCTTCGCCACAGGCGATGCCCGCGGAGCACCAAATCCAGTAGCTCTGAATCCTCCGACTGCGAAAGCTGAAGCATCAGGATCGGGAAATCACCAGAGATTGCGAACTGCCACAAATCCTGCTGACCATTCCAGCCATCAGGATCGGTTGCAGGCTCTGTGCGAAATGTCTCGTGATTATGGACCAGCAGCGACGACAACAGTTGCAGCTCTGGCAAATGCTCTGGCGCGATCCCGAGCTTTTGCACCGCGCGCCCCGTCTCGATCAACGCGTCCTGAAATGTGCGTACAATAGTCGCCATGCTATAGCGCGCCGCCACATGCAATGCGTCCGCTTGTGAACGCCCTGCAACCGTCAGAAACACCAGCTCTTTGGAGTCGCCAGGTTTCAGCCGCACCCGCACCTGAAGCGCCATCACCGGATCAAGTGTCCAGCCCGCGGTCTCGCTTAACCCCGTGCGCAGGCCCTCTGGCGCGCGCTCGCTTTGATTGCGACCCAAAACATGCTTGCGGTCCGTGTCCCAAGAGGTGATCGCAATATCCGGACCGTTTGATGCCAGCTTGTGCAGCAGAACAGGCGGCTGGGTTTCAGGGCGGCGCGGGCGGCGGTGGAAAAACAGCGCCTGTTCATCTGCAAGATAGCTGCTGTGCATGAAAAGCTTGCTAAAAGCAGGGTGTCGCTCGTCCTCCAACGGTGGTGCAAGAACCACCTCAGCGTAGGTCGTCAGTTCAATGGTCCTGTCTTTGTCGCTTTCGTTCACAAGCGTTATGCGACGGACTTCGACATCATCGTATGGCGCAACTGTGACATCCATCCGCGCGACAATGCCGTCGTGGCGGCGCAGCAGTTCAACCATATGCTGGTGAAAGACGCATTTGGCCTCGGCGTTGACAGGCCCCGTAGGTGCAGACCCGAGCGACCAAAGATCCCCGCCGTCCACGTCGCGCAGGTAGACCCACATGCCATGTGCCGTGCGCGTGGGATCGGGATGCCATCGCGTCAGTGCTGTCGAGCCCAAGCTAAGCCCACCTCCCCCGCTATTGGTGACAAGCGACGACATGCGCCCGTTACCCAAGAGATGCACATGCGGGACAATGAAATCGGGCGACGGCACCCAAGGGGCCAGCTCCGGGCCCTGAGAAGCCTCCACGCCATCAACCCAAGGCTCGTCTGCGCGCCCCAGTTCCAGCGGTGCGTCCCAAGGCACCCGCTCTTGTAGCAGGAGGTCCATCGCCCGCATCGGCTTTTCGCGCAGGAAACGGTTCATCATGACATTGTCGCAAAGCGCGTTGACGATCGCCGTCTGCACCATCCCCTGATGGTGGGCCATAAACGTCGTGACCGGCACAAAATCCGCATTTTGCGCGGCACGGTCAGGGGTAAAGTCCAGCGCGTCGATAAAGCCATAGCGGGTCAAAGCACCCTGCGCGGCAAGCACGTGAAGATTTTCCGTCGCCGTTTGCGGCCAACCGCAAAGGGCCAAAGCGGTGCTATAGGGTGCAATGACCAGATCATCGGTCAGGCCCCTGCGAATGCCCAACCCCGGCGCACCGAATGCGCGATATTGGAACGTCCCCATCGCATCCGTCATACCAAACGCCGATTCAGAGATGCCCCAAGGCACGCCGCGCGCGAGGGCATAGTCGCGTTGGAATTCGACCGCCGTCAGCTCGCTTTCGCCCAATAGGGTATCGCGATAGCTGGGCAGAAAAAGCGGCGGCATGAGATATTCAAACATCGACCCGTTCCACGACAAAATGGATGGCTTGCCGCGAAGCCGCGTGATCGGGCGGTTCAATGCGAACCAGTGCTCAATCGGGGCGTCATGCTTGGCGATCGCGAAATAGCTCGCAAGGCGGGCTTCTGTCGCCAGCAGGTCGTAATGGCTGGTGTCCATTTTACCCAAGCTCAGGTTGTAGCCAATCGAAAAAAGCCGGCGGTCTGTATCGTAGAGAAACGCGAAATCCATACCAAATGCGAGCGCATCGGATTTGGCGGCAAGGTCGTCTAGCGCGGCACGAAAACCAGCTTGCTGGTCGAGACCGTCTTGCACCGATTTGCGCAGATGATTGCACAACTCCAGCGCGTCATTATCCATTTTCGGGTGCGACACCTGCCAAGTCTCGATGCGCTCCAATACGCCTTCTGCCGTCATCAAATCTTCGGGTGCGTCGGCTGCCGCGTATAACGCGGCCACCATGGTGCGCGCATCGGAAGGTTGCGCAACAAGCGCGTCTTCGAACACCGAAAGCCACGGCATGAAGCTATCGATCTCGCGCGCAATCGCATGAAGGTCGTGGTGGAAACGCTCTAGCCATGTGGAAATCTCGCTGACCTGCGCAAGCGGCATATTCGGCACCCCGCCGATTGCGTTTTGCGCGCAAATTTCCAGCTCCACCCAGAGCGCCCCGCTAAGCGCGGCATGGGTTGCTTTCCATTCTGTGGGTGACAATGCGGCTCTCGCAATTTGCTGGCGGACTGCCCCTTCGGCTTTGACCAAAGCCGCTTCGTCATAATGCGGCGCGGCGCGTATCGCTTCGCACAACAGGTCGAGCGTGGTCTCGAGGCATCCAAAACATGTGCGCTCAATCGCATTGCGTGTCGCAAGCTCCAAACACCCTTGCTTCAATGTCACCAGACAAACGGCAAGGTTGCCGCTGTCCACGGTCGAGACATATTGCGGCTCAAGCGGTTCAAGCGTTTCGGTCTTGTACCAATTCAGCAAATGCCCGCGATGGTGCTCCATCCGCTTAAGCGCATCTACCGTGTTGCGCGCGCGTGCCACAAAATCGCTTGAGGTGATGAACCCCATATCCCGTGCAGCCAGCGCCGAGACAAGAAACATCCCGATATTCGTGGGAGACGTGCGATGCGCCGTCTCTTCCGTGATGCCATATTGGTAATTGTCCGGAGGCAGCCAATTGTCGTCAGGGCCAACAAGGGTTTCGAAAAAGTGCCACGTGCGGCGCGCAACCAAGGTCAGGAATTTGCGGTCCGTTTGATCCAACGATTCGGCTCTGAAATAGCGCGGCCGCGCGCTCCAGACAGAGATCTCGGGCGCGATCAGCCACAGGAGCAAGACTGGCACAGCGGGCCAGAACCCGCTCGGGTTGTTGACAGCCAAATGTCCAGCCAGAATCAGGGCAAGCGCCGAGGACGGCCACATCAACGCCCATGATGCGCGGCGGATACCGAGCCCTTTCGCTTGGCTGGAGGCATGGGCTGCCGAGGTCCATTCAAGCCGGTTCTTGCCTGTGACAAAAACCCGCCAGAGCGTGCGAAAAATGGCATCAAGCGCGATCAGCGTATCGCTCACGAGAAAGGCGATCGAGAAGAACCACCGCCCGCCCGTCGTGCGGATCTGGTGGATTGCACTCCCCAAGGCGCCGCGGCGGATCCCACCTGTCGCAATCGAGAAAAGCTCTCCGACCAGATAGCTTCCCGGGGCGGCAACGGCCAGTATCGTCCAGACAAGTGCACTGCCGGGCAAGGCCAGCCACGCCCCCAGAAACAGCAGCAAGAGTGCGGGCGGCATCAGGCTGCGTCGCAGGTTATCGACCATCTTCCAGCGGTCCAAAACCGACAAGGTTGTCGGGGCGGCGCGCGCCTCGGCATCGGGCACCCTGCGCCCAAGCCAAGGCACAAGCTGCCAATCGCCCCGCATCCAGCGGTGCTGACGCATCGCGAATTCCGGATAGGTCGCGGGCAAATCTTCATAGAGCACCAGATTGCTTGCCAATGCCGCGCGCGCGTGCAGCCCTTCAAACAAATCATGGCTCAAGATGTGATTTTCGGGAACGCGACCAGCCATACTGCGGTGCATCGCGGCAATATCGTATATCCCTTTGCCCACAAAAATGCCGGTCCCGAACAGATCCTGATACACGTCCGAAACCGCGCGGCTGTAGATATCGACAGCTGTGTCGCCGCCATACAAATGCGTGAAATGCGTGCCCTCACCCAGCTTGGGCAGAATTTCGATGCGGGGCTGCAAAATCGCATAGCCTTGGATGACGCGCCCTGTCTCAGGGTCGTTGATCGGGCGATTGAGGGGATGTGCCATTATCCCCACCATGCGCGATGCTGCTCCGGGTGGCATCTGCGTGTCTGCATCAAGCGTGATCGCGTAACGGATGCCACGCAGGCTCTCGACGGGCCCTGCGACGACCTCGAACCCGTCACCGCCCTCCTCTAGCACAAAACGGTTGAACTCTTCGAGCTTGCCGCGCTTGCGCTCCCACGCCATCCAGCATCCCTGTGCTGCGTTGAATTTCCGGTGACGGTGCAAGAGCATAAACGGGCCGCCGCCGCCCGTATCATAGCGCCTATTAAGCGCCGCGATCCTATCTTGGAAGGCCGCTTCAATCGGGGCATCTGCGCTCACGGTTTGGCTCTGCGCATCAACAGGGTCCGACAAGACAACAAATTTCAATGCTGGATCCGGATTTGCGAGACGCAGTATTTCGATCTTTTGCGCAATCACATCGACCTCGGCCACAGAGCCGACAATCACAGGCAAAATGATCGCAGTCGTAAATTCGGGCGGGATCGCTTTCGAGAAATCCAGTTCAGGCAGGGTCTCGGGATCGCTGAATCTGGTGATGACCCAATGCCCGGCCCAGACCGCCGGAATCGTGGCTGGCAATATGGTCAGAAGAATGCCGCCGACCCACTGCAAGCGGGTCGCGTCATGCGCCTGTAGATACAGCAGGGACACCAAAATCGCAGCGACGACAAGCAGCATCAGACCAGCCGCATAGAGCTGACCGCTAAATCGGGACAGCTGGCGCCGGAGGGCGATACGGCGCGGGACGCGGTACCCCAAGGCGGCCTCAAGCGCATGCAACCCGTCACCGACCAGCCAGTAACCAACGTGATGCCGCACGCTGTCTTCGGGTTCGCCCTGCGCAAGTGCGACAGCCTGACGGGCAACCGCCACCTCCGCGTGATCGCATCGCCAGCCCAACCGCTCGACAGTGCTGCGATAGCTGTTGCGTGTTTCAAACGTCATGTCGGCATAGATCGCCGCGGGATCATCAGACAACGCAGCCTCAACGCAACTGGTCGCGTCGACAAAATCCGGCCAAGTGACAGCATCAATCGCAATGAGATACGCGATCGCCTTGGCGATCTGGTCAACTGGACGGCCAACAGCCGTGGCGCGTGTTTCACGGCTCAGCTGCAAATCCGGCGCCAGCGTGATGTCCATCGCAGCTATCGCCTGAATGAGCCTTTCCACACAAACGAGCCGCAGCATCGACGGCATTGCCCACAACTCGGCGTTGGTAAGCACAGCATGCAACTGGTAGCGCGCGACATAATCAGTCAATCCGGCCAATGTAAAATGTGGCTTCAAATCATCGAACAGGGCACTGGCCAAGGCAAAGACACGCGGGCCTTGCCCGCCGTCCGGTCCCGCCAATGCAGGAAGTCTGTCATAGAACGCCCGCGGCATTCCGGTTTTCAGGTGCCGCAAGGCGCGTTTGATCTGATAGTCATTGTCCAGCAGCCAGTCAGCTGCGCGCTGGTGTTCAGGGGCAGGATCAGCACAATACACTCGCACGCGATCAAACCAGTCAGACAAACGCGGCAGCGCGCAGTAGCTCTCAAGCAACTGCGGTGGCCCTTGCTGAACACGATGACCTGCCGCAAAATCCGCGACCTCCGGCCCGCTATCCGAGCTGCCCTCAGACGGTAGGGTCATCCATCTGTCCCCGTCGGCTGGCGAACGCCTTTTGACGCAGGGTTCCTGAAGGCGTGGGCGTTGTTGCGACCGCGCGCGTGGCGGACCATCAGCACCGGAATATCGACCCTATCAAGGATGAAACGCGCCACATCTCCGGTTGCCACATCGCTATGCCCGCTTTGCCCGTGGCTGGCCATGACCAAGAAATCAACGGTCTCTTGCGACACAAAATCCAGTAGGACACGCCGTGCATCACCGCCCTGCAAAACATGGGTCGAGACCTTCAGCCCGCTAGACGCCAGACTTTTCTTGATACGCGTCAAATGGGTCTCGCCGGACTTCGCGTTCCGCTGGATCACCAAATCGTGCAGACGCTCCGATTCCGGATCTTTGATCCCGAACTCTGTAAGGCCCGGGTCCGGCATGACGTAACACAGCAAAAGCTCCGCTTGCTCGGCATTGGCCAACATCACAGCCATCGGCAAGGCAGCCACCGCGCGCGACGAACCATCAAGCGGCACCATGATACGGCGATAGCTTTGATCTTTGGCAAAATCCGCGTCCTCAGGGATCATCAAAATCGCGGCACTGCGGGACTCGAGCACCCCGCAAGCAGTTTCGCTCACTTGCCAGCGCAGCCCGTTGCTAGGCCGAATGGCCGCGGTGATATCCCGATGCCGAAGCTCCGTCAGCGCAGAAATCTGCCCGATACACGGGCCTTCCAGCAGCTTCACTTCACAGGTCTGACCGCCGCCCGTGAGCGTCTGCGCGAGACTGTCCAGCCACTTCAAATTCTTTTGCTTTTTCAGGTTCCAATCGACCGGATCAATTGGTCCGTTGTGATTTGATGCCTCCGACATGACATGCAAAATCACCACATTGCCCTGAAAAGCACTGGCGACTTTTTGCGCGTGATGCAGCGCGGGCATTTCCTTTTGGGCGCTATCAACAAAGATCAAAACGTCCGACTGGATGGCCTGCGCAGGTCGTGCGGCTGTGTCCGGCGGCTCGTCGTGCAACTTATTGTTCATCTTGCGGTCTCCATGCAGCATTCAATACCGATGTGTTTGAAACGAAGCTGATGCCGATCTGACCGATCACATCAAAACATCCTGAGGTTGTAGTATCGCCCGCAAATCGGACCTGCAGTTGAGACATATCAATCTGCGCCGAATTGAGCTGCTATGACGCGGCCTATTCGCCCCGCCGTGAGAGCATGGCAATCACAAACCCAAGCCCAAGCACGCCAAGGACCCATTGAAGCGGGTGTTCGCGCGCATTCGTTTGCAGGTTCTTTTCAAGCTTTGTGACCTGCTTGCCCATCTTCTTGAGTGCACGCCGCGTTTCCTCGCGCACCTCGTCCGACATTTCTGCTGTGCGGTCCTGCAAGTCGGCCGCGCGCTCTTTGCCGTAGCCTCGAGCCGATTTGACCAAAGCCGCGATATCGCGCCGGATTTCGGCAATTTCACTGCGAATTTCGGCCTCATACCCTAATGCTTTGGCACTTTTGTTCGGTTCTGTTTCTGTCGTCGCCATATCTGGTCTCCTTTTGAAGTCATGCGATGCTGAAGCGCTCCGATCAGTGCGGCCTTGCAACGCCGTCAGTTCAGCAGACAAAGAGCCGGACGAGATTGACAATCATCAACCATGCGCCGGAAAAATCCCCCGGTCATTTATGGCAGGACCCGAGGGTCTGCCCTGCTTGAAGTCGATAGAGCACGGATGTCTTATTGATCCGGATCAATAAAAGCTTTCACGGCATGTGAAATGGTGAACGCGTTCACAGCGCGAGTGCGTCGAAGGGTGGGTTGTATGCCAGAGTCTCATGATAGCGCCGATCTTCCCGTCGGATTGCCCGCATCTCGGCTAAGGCCCGAATGCGATGCCAAAACCCTTGGGTTCAAAACAACCGCGAAACTCAAATCTCCTGTGGGCCTTGTCGGTCAGGATCGGGCGATAGATGCGATCAAGTTGTCTGCCGAAATCGCACAAAAGGGCTTCAATCTCTACGTGCTCGGGCGCGAGGGTACAGGGCGACACACCGCAGTTTCCCAACTGCTCTCGGATGCCGCCGCATCGCGCCCTGTTCCCTGCGACTGGGTCTATGTCAATAACTTCGACGCGCCCCATAAGCCCCATGCTATGATGCTGCAGCCAGGTTTGGCGGCCTCTCTCAAGTTTGCGATGCAGCAGTTGGTTGATGATCTCGCCGTCGAGATTCCGGCACTCTTTGAATCGGAGGACTACCAAAGGCAGCGGCGCGCGATCGACGATGAATTCGGACAAAAAAACGACGATCCGATTGACGCCTTTGCTGCACGCGCAGAGGCCGAAGGTGCCGTGCTTCTGAGAACACCGACGGAGTTCGTGCTGACAGCCGTCGTGGATGGCAAACCGATTGAGCCAGAGGTCTACGAGGCTATGTCTGCCAAAGAGCAAGACAAAATCGATGCCAAGATCGAGAAACTTCAAGAGCAATTGACGCGCGTTCTAAGCCACGGACTTCAACTTGAGAAGGAGCAAAGGCAACGGATCGAGGCCCTGCACGCGGCGATGGCAGAACGCGCTGTGTCGCTGCGCATCCGCGAGATCACGGCGCAGTTTTCGGATCACAAAGCCGTTGGCAGTTATCTGGAAACCGTGCGGACTGATATGATCTCTAACGCCGACCTCTTCCTGCTTTCCGTCGAAGATGGCAAAGAGGGGACCTTTCCCGAAGTTATCCATAAGTATCACCAGGACCCACGGTTCGACCGCTACGCCGTCAATATCATGGTCTCGCATCGCACCGCATCCGCCCCTATTGTCAGGGAAGACCTGCCATCGCTGGGCCATTTGACGGGTCAGGTTGAGCATGTCTCTGAGATGGGCACGCTGGTCACCAATTTCACCTTGATCAAACCCGGCGCACTGCATCGGGCAAACGGCGGGTATCTGGTGTTGGATGCGCAGCGTTTGCTCTCTGAACCCTATGCGTGGGATGCGTTGAAGCGCTGCCTGCAAAGCCAATCCATCGCGATCACGTCACTTGCGGACCGGCTGAACCTGACGTCGACGGTTACACTGGAACCTGACCCGATCCCGCTGGATACCCGTGTTGTCTTGATCGGTGACCGCAGGCTTCACACGCTTCTGATGTTGCTGGACCCCGAATTTGCGCAGCTCTTCAAGCTGCAAGCCGATTTCGAAGACACCCTGCCGAGGTCCGCCAAAAACACCCGTGCGCTGGCCCGTGTGATCGCGGGATACGCCACCGAAAAGGATCTCAAGCCGATGACCGCCGCAGCGGTCGCCGCGTTGCTGGATCACGCGGTGCGGCTGGCGGGCGATAACAAGGAACTGACACTCGAACTTGGGGCGTTGGCCGACGTCATACGCGAAGCCGATTTCTATGCGCGGCAGAAAAAGCACCCGTTGATATCCAACAAAGACATCAACCACGCGATCCAGCAAGCCGAGCACAGAGGCGCGCGCATCAAGGAACGGATGCAGGAAAACATTATCCGCAACACCGTCCTGATCGACACCAGCGGCGGGGCAGTTGGGCAGGTCAACGGCCTGTCCGTCATAGGTCAGGGCACCCGCTATTTCGGCCAGCCGTCGCGGATCACGGCATCGGCGCGGATGGGAACGGGCAAGCTGATCGACATCGAGCGAGAGGTCGAGCTTGGTGGACCCCTGCACTCAAAAGGCGTGTTGATCCTAAGCAGCTATCTCGCCTCTCATTTCGCCCTCGACGTGCCGATGTCACTTCACGCCAGCCTTGTGTTTGAGCAAAGCTATGACGGCGTCGACGGCGACAGCGCGTCCTCGGCCGAACTTTACGCCCTGCTCTCGGCGCTGTCTGGCGTTCCGATCCGTCAAGGGCTCGGCGTCACCGGATCAGTCAATCAAAACGGCGAGGTGCAGGCTATTGGCAGTGTGAATGAAAAGATCGAAGGATTCTTTGACATATGCAACACCCGTGGCCTGACAGGCGCGCAAGGCGTGCTTATTCCGGCCTCGAATGTCGACCACCTGATGCTACGTCCGGACGTTGTTGCGGCCGCCGACAAGGGTAGGTTTCGGGTCATTCCCGTCTCAACGATTGACCAAGGCATGACCGTGCTGACAGGGGTTGATGCAGGGCGGCGCGGGCGCAACGGGCAGTTTCCAAAAGACAGCATCAATGGATTGGTCGAGGCAAAACTGCGGGCCTTTGCCATGACCCGACACCGTTTTGGCCTGCCCTATGATGGCGCGCCCGAACGTGAGACTTAACTGATTGGACTTGCGCAGGATTTCCGCGCTTAGGCCTCGATGCGGGTGACATCCGCCGCAAACATATACCCCAACCCACGGAGTGTCTTGATAAGCTTCGGATGGGCCGGATCGTGCTCAATCTTTTTGCGAAGTCGTGCAATCTGATTGTCCATTGTGCGGTCGAGTGGCGTGTAATTATGCCCCCCCATCAACTCCATCAACTGATCCCGCGTCAGACTGCGTTTTGGCCGGTCAAGAAAGATCATCAAGAGTTTGAACTCGTTGCTTGTCAGCTCGATTTGCGCCCCCTCGCGATCCATCAAAACGATCTGATCGGGGATGGCGACCAGCCCGTCAAACGCGATCTTATGGCTGTGCGTTTGCACAGTTACAGGGGTGTCCTGTGGCAGAGTCGCCGTTGATCTGCGCAAAACGCTTTTGACCCGCGCAATCACTTCACGCACATGAAACGGCTTGGGGATATAATCATCCGCCCCGATCTCAAGCCCAACAATGCGATCAATAAGATCGGCTTTAGCCGTTATCATCACAATCGGCACGTCGGACACCCGCCGAATGGCACGCGCGACTTCGAACCCGTCATCAGTACCGAGCTGCAAATCCAGAGTTATCAGATCTGGTGGCCGAGCGGCAATTTCAGTCAGTGTTTCAGACATATCCGATGCTTCGGATACATTGTACGATTCCCCCTCAAGAGATCTGCGGAGCAATGCCCTAATTTTGGGGTCATCATCAACAACAAGAATACGGGACTGGATCATCGTATCCCCCTTCTTAGCTTTTAAATTCGATTCATTGGAAATGTTGGTACTGGTACGCACACCGATCAGATTTAAATATGGTTTCTGATCTTGGTTTCAATTCTAGCATTTAAAAATGGGCCATACAAATCATTACACTTTGATACGGTCCTTGGGAAACCACTGCGACATCCCTCCCCTAGATTGCAAGCCTCATTGGGGGAGAATTCACATGTACGTAACGCTGCAAAATAATGAAATTAGGCTGCAAAAACCAACGCTAAACGTGCGCAGACAGTCGGCACCAATTCGGCGGAATCTCGCCAAAAATACCCATCTTTTTCGCGAAGGTGACCCTGCACGTCGAATTTTCGAGGTGGAATCAGGCGTGTTACGCCTGACGCGTGTGATGCCGGACGGAAGACGGCAGGTCATCGCTTTCGGCTATCCGGGTGACGTTATCGGTTTCCCGAGTGATGGGCGTTTCCATAGCGACTGCGAGTCGCTGACAGCAGTGACGCTTATCGTCTACAAGCGCGAAGCACTCGAACACGAGTTGGGGGATGTCGCGCTTCATAATCGTCTGCTTCAGGCTGCGCTCCGCGAGATTAGCAGCATGCAAGATCACTTCTTGATGTTGGGGCGCAAATCAGCGAGTGAACGGGTCGCGTCTTTTTTCGTCACCCTGAGCAAAAGGGTCGGTCAAAAGCACGGGCAGTATAGCCAGTTTACCCTGCCGATGGACCGCTCCGATATTGCTGACTTTCTGGGCTTGAGTACCGAGACTGTCTGCCGTGCCATCACACAATTACGCAAATCTCAGATCATCGCGTTGGACAATATTCATACGGTTATCGTTTTAAAGCCGGCCGCACTTAGGGCTATTGCGGAGAGAACCGAGTAGATTGAAAAAGCAGTGACATTTGATATTCGTCAAATCAGGAAAACGCTCCTCCCTTAGTCTTTAGCAACACGACCCTGATGTGGTCAGCGTGATAAAGTCGAGGGAGGAGCAGCCCTGTGTCGATCAAGACAATACTGCTATGTCTGACAACGCTATCAAGTGCCGAGACCCTACCAAGGGCTGCAGCCCCACTTGCCCGCCGCCTTGGCGCGCAACTTATCGCGATCCATATCCTTGAATCTCTCATCATGTATCCGGCGATCTCGATGCACTTGCCCGAAGCCTGTTTCAGCGGTTTCAACAAGAGCCAAAAAGCACATTCAGATGAAATCAAAGCGATCTTTCACCGCCACATAAAGTCTCCGGACTTCAAAAGCGAATGGCGGCTTGAAAAAGCGGATACCGCAACTGCGACGGTGCGCATGATGGATAACGCGCGTGCAGTTGATTTGGTCATCATGGCCAACGAAAGTGACGCGCCGGATTGGACTTATGGCGAGGATCTGGTTAGACAGACTATCCGCAACTGCGGTCGTCCGGTGCTTGTTGTTCCTGAAGGTTTCAGGGCCGATGGGATTGGCGAACGTATCGTGTTGGGTTACCGAACTGCCAAAAAGGTAGAGCAAGCCACTCGCGATCTTCTGCACATTGCCGCGCGGGGCGCAGATGTTGGCCTCTTGGCAATTGACGAGACAGGTGATGACAATCCGGCGATAAGTGATCTGGTCAAAACTTTCGTTGAGCACGGTTTGAACCCTGATATTTTGCCGAGCGTGCCGAGCGATAAAACAGGCGCCGAGGATATTCTACATAAGGCACATGAACGGCGTGCCGATCTGATCGTCGTGGCCGGTAGCAAGGCCGCGCCATGTTGTGACAAAGTCGGAGGGCCGCTTGTCGAGGATTTGCTGCGATTTGCAACACTACCGGTTCTTTATTCGCGATAGTTGGCCGGATTTCGACAAATTTTGCAGACACATTTTATCCTAACATGTTGAATTAAAACAATTTAGATAATTGTCAGCTGACAATCCCCGCTTATTTGCAACCGCGTCAAGCAGCGGGCGAACAGAAAACCCGCCTCTTTGTGCCGTTTGTGTCAACCGGCGCAAATAACCTCCGGGATTATGAATTTCTGCGAACCTCTCAAGCATACAAAGCACCACCACAGCGGCATGTTTTACACCCATCTGCGCTATTGCATCTTTGAACACAGGAGGATCAATTCCCATCATGCCTGTTAGATGATCAGCAATCCCGATCACGTCGGTCCATTGCTTTACGGGCTCTGGATAGTAGCTCTGAAATTCTTTGCAAACCGCTAAAACCTCGACAAGCTCAGCCTCTGAGGGTGGTGCCTTTTCACAGGTTGTTTTTTTTATGGGAGTCTCACTCGGAAGTGTCGCTTCAGAGTCAAAGTAGTTTATATATTCATACTCTATGTGCCGCTCATTTTGAGCGTCATCGCCGCTCATTTGCGCGGTCACGGCATCCTCCAGGCGGGCGATTATGTCGGTTAATGCTTTTGCTTCCGGCTTACGACGTAACAGCTGTCGGGCTTCATCACCAAGGGGTGTATCAAGAACCAATTGCCGCAACTGGGCGACCTCTGCGCGCAAGGCCATCAAGGCTTCATTTGCCCTGCTTGCCCGTTCTGCGGCTTGCCTTAATTGCGTGATTTGCATGGCCAGCGGCGACAGATCAAATCCGAAGGCGATATGCCCGCCCTGCCCGTTTCTCCGCGCAAACCGCTTTCTGTTGGCGCTGTCGTGACGGCTGACAATTCCAACCTCTACAAGCTTGGCAAGGTGACGCCGCAACGTGCTATCGGGCATTCCGTTAAGCCGGTCCGAGAGCGTTTTGTTGGATGGAAACACAATCGCGCCGCGCGGATGTGGCGTGATCAAGCGCTGCGGCAGGAAGGTCATCAGAGCCTTCAAAACACTCAGCGTGCGATGTGTCACATCAAATGTGGCGGCTGCTTCGGTCAACGCTTTGAGCGCATCCCACTTATCAACCATTAAATCGCTGGGGTCGGTTTGAACGGCCTCTACTGGCCGCCCAAACGCTGTTTGGGTCGCATGTTTCATCTAATAATCACGAAAGACAACAGATCCCCGCCCCTTCGCCGCGCGAAGAGTTGACAGAGCTACCAGTTCAGGAGTATTTCAAAGGTGCAAAGCTCGAAATTGGCCTTCTGGGATTTATCCTAGGGGGTCTTTTTCTTTTTGGTTGTCCCTACTCTCGTGCCTCCTGTTTTGTGTTGCGTGCGCGATTGTCTTCCGACCGTTCGTTTTTCCAGCGGTCGTGAAGGTCCACCAGCAGCGCCTCGGCATTGCTGGCAATCCATGTATCAAATCCCTCTGCGGTGCGGGCAGGGATGTTCAATGTCACCCCCCGCGCAGTGGTGCGAATATCGGCCAAGGCGCGGCCCTGCGCATCGCGCAATGTGCGCGGCTTGGTGACCGCAGGCTTTGGCGCCTTTGGCGTCTGGGTTGCGCGCTTGAAAACGGCCTCAAAGCGGGCGTCAGAGTTCAACTGCGCATAGTCTGGTGTCTTCATCAATGCGCTCGCGCGTCCACGCGCTCCGTCCTGCTCAAGCGCTGCCGCCAATGCCGTCCATCGGTCGCGGCCAATGCTCGGCGCAGAGCCGATATTGCGCAAGAAGGGCAGGGGAAACGCCGTGCCGACTTTCAACAGCCGCGAGACCATTGGCAAATCAATCGACAAAGCCGCCGCAATTGTCGGCCGGTCGTAGTCCAGCGACTGTAACTGGGTCGCGAATGATGCCTTTTCGATAAAGCTGAGATCCTGGCGGGCGGTGTTTTCTTGCCCCTGCGCCATGACCAAATCATGATCGTCAAGCTGCCGGATCATCGCCTTGACGGGCAGCCCTAATTCCTTGAGCGCGGCCAGACGACGACGGCCATAAACAATCTCGAACCTGCCTTGTAGAGTCTTATTTGGCCGCAAAAGAACAGGCACTTGCTGGCCATATGCAGCAAGGCTTTCCTTCAACTGGCGCTGTGCTTCGGGGTCAATGCCAAGGCGGTCTTCTACGCCTGCGTCATCAATCAGATTGACGTCGATTTCTTGCACGGCATTGTCCTGCAACTTGGACAGTGACGATTGCAGTGCGCCCACAGCACCGCGCGGGCGCACTGGTGCCTTCTCAGGTGGGGCAGGGCGCGGTTGTTTGGTAATATCTGTGCTTAAGATGCCTTTGCGTGCCATTTATCGTCCCCATGCTTTCTGAAGGAGCAATTCAATTTCATCATTCACTAGATTCAGTGAATCGAGCGCACGATCATAGGTATTCCGGTGGAATTGCCCGCGCTCGACTTCGAAAATCGTCTGCTGGGTCAGGCCCGCATCGGAAATCGCCGTTGATTTCAGCATCGGCGCAATCATGACCTCATCGCCGAACAATTGCCGCAAAAAAGCAACGACCTGTTGTTGCGGTCCGTCGTTGGGCTCGTAGCGGTTAATCAGGAACCGCAAGAAGTCGAACTCCATGTTTGCCCCCGCGTTAGACACCACATCAAGCAGGTCAGCACTCATCTGGAGGAACTGCGACATCGATGCGACATCAAGCATGTTGGGCACGATCGTGATCAAGACACCGGTTGAGGCACAAAGCGCCGACATCGTCAGATAGCCAAGCTGCGGCGGGCAATCAAAGATAATGACGTCGTAATTTGCCTCAACTTCCTGCAATGCAGCCGCCATGCGGGCATAAAACGGTGGCTGGATATTCTTGCGAAGCGCTTGCGGCGTCTCATGCTCGAACTCCTGCAACAGCAACCCGCCAGGGGCCAGATCGATGCCTGTGAAATAGGTTTTCTGGATGATCTGCGAGAAGGGCAGGGGGTCTTCATAGCGGATCGCGTCGTAAATCGTCCCTGATTCAATGAAATCGAGCTCAGGCGTATAGCCAAACAGCGTCGTCATTGACGCTTGCGGGTCGATATCGACCGCCAAAACCCGATACCCGCGCAGCGCGAGGCGCTGTGCCGTATGCACAGAGCTGGTCGTTTTGCCCGAGCCACCCTTAAAATTCAGAAAGGACAGCACTTGCACCTTATCGCCTGCCCGACGGCCGCGCATATAGGTCCCTTTATTCTTAGCAGTCGTCTCTAATATCTTGCGAATTTCGAGGATGTCTTCGCCGGAATAATGGCGCCTTCCTCCTGCAGTAGACTCTACATCAGGGATTTTTTCGTCGAAATGCAGCTTACGCAGGAAACTCGTTGATATCCCCAATAGCTCGGCAGTCTCGCCAGCGCTAAACTGCCGCAATTCCTTGCGGGCGTCGGGGGCAAAAACCTTGAGCATATGGCTTTGAAGGGCCGCACTCAGGTCTTCCGCATTCTCGCGAATACGCTTATTGATATGGAAAATCCCCTGCTCGGACACCATGAATATCACCGCTTTCTTAGTAACGCTATTTTTCGGCAGCGTCTTGTTTATCGTTTCTTTAACCTGAGGAGGGGATTCGTGCAACCGATTCCTCGTGTCACGCAGCCCGACACCTCGGTGCGGCAGGCCACATCTGGTATATGCGACGCCTGTGTGGTGTATGGCTAGTGCCGCTTGCCGGCGACTGTGGACAATTGACTTGGGTCAATGAGGAAGCGGCGTGCGGGGCGTAGAGTGATCTTGTGGTTCTTGCCATAGTAAAGCCACTAAAAAGGGGGATTTCTATGTCTGGTAAAGGCCTTGAGGTGTTTGACCGCACAGTTCAGGAAAGTCACGCGTGGGTGAATGAGCTTGCCGAGAGGCTGGACTGGATCAGTCATCGCGATGCTCTGCGGATATTGCGAAGTGTTCTGCATTTGGTCAGGGATCATCTGTCGAATAATGAAATTGCGCAATTCTCGGCCCAGCTTCCGATCCTCATCCGAGGCATGTTTTTCGAAGGCTGGCAGCCCAAGAACACGCCGATTGATGCCCCTCTCGCCGCCCAATTTATAGCCGAGATAGAACGGCAGGTGGGGGAGGTTCTGGATTACCGCGGGCCCGAAGACATCGTCACAGTTTTGAAATTGATCAATGCGCGAATCTCGCGTGGAGAGGTTGAAGACGTTCGGGCGAACTTGCCTGCCGAGCTTCAGGCATTTTGGCCCGCGCCCTGATTGATCCGCCCAAACGCGCCTTGCGTGTCCTTGAAACATTGGAGATAACTCATGAAAGCCATAAAAACCTGGGTACTTTGTGCCGACGCGCGCCACGCGCAGGTGATGACCTATGATGTCGCCGGAAAACGCCTTTTGCCTGTGGATGGAACAACGTGGACTGCTGAACCGCCCAGCGAATACTCCGACGAGGCGGGTGTTATGCCGTCACGTGTGGGTGCGGGTCGCGCGACAATATCGCGCTCTGATCCTACTCTTCAGGCCGAGATTGCGTTTGCGAAATCCATTGTCGGTCACATGACGGAGGCGCTTGACGCAGGGCGCTTTGACAGGCTGATCATCGCCGCAGCGCCGCATATGCTTGGGGTATTGCGGGAGGAAATAACGCCAGACTTGCGGGCCGCAATCCATGCAGAAGTGGGCAAGGACTTGGCCAATTCAGACCCTGAAAAGGTGATGCGGTCTCTGGAGTCGACGCTTTCTCCATAAGGCATTGAAAACAAACATTTTTTATGAGTGCGGTTCGTTTGTTATCCGCGCTCATTTGCCATTATACCGAAACGCGGCGGGCTCTCGCACTCAATTTTGCGCGGTTTTGATCTGGATCACGGCGACCGCGCACGTGCAGCTTATTGTTCAGCATGAGCCGCTCTTGGGCTCTAAATGAAAAGGACACCATCATGGCTTACACGATCAATCGCGTCTTTGTAGACACTGATTTTCAAGATGTTGATACGCGCACACGCGTCGCTTTGGCGGGCAAGGGTTTTGGCGTTTTAACCGAAATTGATGTGGCGGCGACGATGAAAAAGAAACTGGATGCGACAATGCCAGCTTACGTCATCCTTGGGGCCTGCAATCCGAAAATGGCCTATGAGGCGATCGGCATGGAGCCGCGTGTTGGTGCCATGTTGCCGTGCAATGTCATCCTTCGCGAGGTTGCAGGGGGCGTTGAGGTCAGCGCCGTTGATCCGGTCTCATCCATGCAAGCAATCGACAATCCCGCGCTGCTTGCAGTTGCCGCGCAGGTCCGCGATCTGCTGGCGCAAGCGGTTGCCGATATCTAGGAGGGATTGGGAGGAAGACGGGTTTGGTCACGGATGAACGCCAATCAAATGCAAAAGGTATGACCGGCCTGCCGTCTTCGTCGCATGAGCCCTCTCGCAATGTGCCAGCCCTCCGTGACCCACCCCCTGCCTCCAAGCCAAAGCGAAGGTTTTGGCTCTGGGGTGTTGGGGGGCTAATCGTGGTTGCACTCGCGGGCCTCGTTTATGCGAACGTCTGGAAGGTGGGCCCGCCTGTGGCTGCGGTGGAAGTGGCCACCTTGGCACCTGTCACGCGCGTTTTGGCGGTGAATGGTCGGATCGCTGCGGTCAATACGGTTGAAATCCGGCCTCTTGTCAGTGGCCCCCTTATTGCGCCGCTGGTGGCTGAGGGGGATCACGTTGAAGCAGATCAGGTCCTAGCACAAATTGATCCCGCTGCGCAAAATACGGTTGTCCGCCAAGCCATCGCAGGGCTTGATGCCGCCCTTGTGGCGCAGCAGCAGGCCTCTGAAAACTATGACCGCGCGGTGGCCCTTGGGCGTAACGTCGCACGGACCGTGCTTGAGGCCGACGCCCATGCTCTTCAATCAGCGACGAAAGAGGTGGCGCGGCAAAGCGCCTTGCTGGATCAGGCGCGGGTTGGTCTTGAAAACCACACCGTGCGGGCGCCGTTTGCCGGGACCATCCTCACGCTGAATGCCAAACTGGGGCAACTCGCGGGTCCGACAACTCCGCTGCTTACCCTAGCGGACATGTCTGAACTGGTCGTTGAGGCCGACGTGGACGAGGCCTACGCCACGCAGATTTCGCGCAACCAGCCGGCTGTTTTGCAGCTTGCGGGCGAGGCGGGCAATCGGGAGGGCCATGTCAGCTATGTTTCCACGCGCGTCGATATTGCGACGGGCGGTCTTGCTATCAAGATCGCCTTTGACGACCCGATCACTGCGCCCATTGGCCTGACTGTCACCATAAATATCATTGTCGACCAGCGCGAAGCGGCGCTGACGGTTCCGCGCACGGCGCTTGCAACAAAGGATGGCAAAACGGGCGTTTTTCTACTCAAAGAGGGCACCGCGTGGTTCCAGCCCGTGTCGGTTGTCGATTGGCCCGCCGCCCGCCTGATTGTGACCGAGGGTCTTGTCGAGAATGACATTCTGATCACTGACGCCAGCAATATTACAGACGGAATGGCCGTCACGGCGGACCAGCCCTAATGCTCTATGCCCTGAAAATCGCGGCCCGCTATCTGACGGCCAATAAGGCGCAGACGGCGCTTCTTGTTCTTGGGGTCGCGGTTGGGGTGTTCATTTTCATCTTTATGTCGGCCCTGATCGGCGGGCTGGCCGAATTCATCCTGTCGCGCACCGTCGGCGATCTTTCACATATAACGATCGAGGCTGAGACGACAGACCCTGCCTTGCTCATTTCGCCGCAAGGTCATGTTCTGATGGTGACAGAACGCGGCCGCGTACGCACAGCGACATTGGCAGAGGCGGACACATGGCTGCCGCTGATTGCGGGGGTTGCCGGCGTTAAGGCCGTATCACCCCAAATCACTGGCGCAGGATTCCTCACCCGCGGGGCGCAAGTGTCGCAAGTTAGCGTGACGGGGGTAGAGCCGGGCCGGGAATCCGCAATTCTTGATCTCGAAGGGTATATTGTGGAGGGCAGGGCGTTTCTAGGGTCCGGTATGGTCGTGCTGGGCCGTGATTTGACCGACGATCTCGCCTTGTCACTCGGTCAGACGCTTCGGCTGCAAAGCGCAAATGGGATCGACACGGTTCTGACGCTAAGCGGCATATTCCAAACGGGGAACGGCGCCATGGACCGTGCGCGCGCCTTTGTCAGCTTGCCCACCGCGCGGACCCTTTTTGCGATGCCGCAAGGGGTGACCCGGATCGAGATCAAGCTTTTTGACCTGAACGCAGCCGATGCCACCGCCGTGCGGATCAGGGCACTGACGGGGCTTGATGCGGTGCCTTGGACGGATGGTGCAGAGCAGCTGATGGAGGCGCTCGATGCGCAGGCGCAGACGGGGTATGTCCTGAAAACATTTGCGCTGATCACCATTGTGATCGGGGTCGCATCCGCGCTTTTGCTGTCGACCTATCGCCGCCGCCCCGAGATCGGGATCATGCGCGCGATGGGGGCAGGGCGCGGCTTTGTCATCTTCGTCTTTGTGACCCAAGGCACGCTGGTCGGGCTGCTGGGCGGTGTCATGGGGGCAGGGCTGGGCTATCTCGCGCTGTTGCCGTTTCCTTCGCGCGATAACTTTCAGGTGGGCACGCTGCCGATGGATATTACGCAAGGGTCGTACGGGCTTGCGATCACGTTGACGGTGATTGGCGCGATACTTGCGTCAATTCTGCCCGCGCGCGCGGCGGCACGGATCGACCCTGTCACGGCAATCGGGCAATGACGCTGCTTTTGGACGCAAATAATCTGGTGAAGACCTTTGGAACGGGGGCTGTGGCAACGCGCGTCTTGCGGGGCTTGTCCCTGCGGCTTGAGGCGGGGGAGATGGCGGCGCTTTTGGGGGCGTCGGGATCGGGCAAAAGCACGCTCCTGACGATCCTTGGCACGCTTATGCAGCCCACATCGGGTCGCTATAGCATGCTTGGTCAGGATTTGATTGCGGCAGATGACAAGAACCTGACAGCCTTTCGCAATCGCCATATCGGCTTTGTTTTCCAGTTTCACAATCTGCTGCCCGACTTTACCGCGCTGGAAAACGTCGTGTTTCCGCGTGCGGTGCGCGACGGGCGCGAAACGGCAGCAGCGCGGGCACGCGGGCGCGATTTGCTGGTGCGGATGGGGTTAGGCGACCGGATCGACTTTCCAACGGCGCATCTCTCGGGGGGGCAAAAGCAACGGGTCGCTGTCGCGCGCGCCTTGATGAATGCCCCCGAACTGGTGCTGGCGGACGAGCCGACAGGGAACCTTGATAGTGCCTCAGCAATGCAAGTGATGGACCTTATCGGGCAGATCAACCGCGAAGAAGGGACGACGTTTCTGATCTCAACCCATGACGAGAAAATCGCCGCGCTGTGCAGGCGGCAGCTTGTGGTGCGCGACGGTGTTCTAATCGGCTAGACTTGGGGCCGGATCACGGGGCGTTATGCGCAGGGCCCGCAATGCATTGAGTATGACAGCCACGTCGATCACCTCTTGCAGCAAGGCCCCTTGTACAGGTGTGAGATAGCCATAGGCTGCAGCGATCATCCCTACGACAGAGAGGCCGATCCCGACGACGACGCTCTGGACTGCGATGCGCCGAGATGCGCGCGCAATCTCGATCCCCATCACCAGCAAATCAATCCGGTCAACAAGAAGTACGACATCAGCGGCCTCGGCAGAGGCGGCCGCACCGCGTGCGCCCATGGCGACACCGACATGGGCGGCGGCAAGGGCAGGGGCGTCATTCACGCCGTCTCCCACCATCATCACGGGGCCGTTTTCGCGCTCTATCAGAACGAGCAGCACCTTTTGGTCGGGGGTCAATTTGCTATGAACCCCATCAAGACCCAGCCCCTTTGTCACCTGCGCCGCCACCACGGCCCTGTCGCCCGTCGCCAAGAGAATGCGCGCGATCCCGTTTTCGCGCAGCCGTGCGAGCATCGCGTCGATGCCGTCGCGCAATTGGTCGGCCATAACGAGGCGCCCGACAATCTGCTGATCAACGGCCACGGCGACAACGACCGACCCTGCGGCAAGGGCGGGATGATTGCCCGAAGGCTGCCCGAGCCGCTGCATCACAAAGTCCTCTCCGCCGACCAGAACCTCGCGCCCCTCAACATGCCCGACCACGCCTTCTCCCGCGATTTCCGCGATATTTGACGGCATGGGAAGATCAAGACCACGGGTCTTGCCGGCTGCAACAACGGCCTGTGCGATGGGGTGTTTTGACGTCTGGTCGAGAGCTGCGGCAAAGCGCAGGGTGTCATCTTCGGACATGCCGCTTTCTGTATGGATTTGAACGAGTTGCGGGCGTCCATCTGTCAATGTTCCGGTTTTGTCGAGGATCAAGGTTTGAATCTGCGCCATGTTTTCAAGCGGTCCCGCGCCCTTGATCAGGACGCCGTAATGCGCGGCCCGTGACAGACCTGCGACCAAGGCAACGGGCACCCCCAAGATCAGCGGGCAGGGTGTGGCCACGACCAGCACAGCGACCGCGCGGATCGGGTCACCAGTGAACCACCAGGCGGCGAAAGCGATGGCGACTGTGACGGCGAGGAACGCGAGCGACCAGCGGTCGGCCAGTCGCGCCATGGGGGCCTTGGAACGTTGTGCCTCGGACACCAGCCGCACGATCCCCGCATAGGTGCTTTCTGCGGCGGGCCGCGTGGCGGTAAGGTCGAACGGCTCGCCTGCGTTGGTAGCGCCGCTCATGGCTTCTGCCCCGCGCGCCAAACGCGCTGGCAAGGATTCACCGGTCAAAGCCGACGTATCGAGGAGCGCAGTGTCAGAGGCCACAACGCCGTCCACAGGGACCACATCGCCCTGCCGGATCAGCAGCAGGTCATCTGGCCGGATCTCATCAAGTGGCACGTCCTCAAGGCCGCCGTTGTGGTACCTGCTTGCGGTTCTGGGGACACGCGACAAAAGGGCGTGCATTTCCCTTTGAGCGCGGCCTTCGGCCATGCTTTCGAGAAAGGTGCCGCCAGAATACATCACAGCCACGACAGCCGCCGCCAGTGTCTCGCCGAATGCCAATGCGGCAGTCATCGAGAGGGCCGCCACAATATCAAGCCCGACTTCGCCCCGCGCGAGGCTGCGCATGATCTCTAACAAAAGGGCCGCGAGGACGAGAAGGGTTCCGGCAAACCACAGCAGATCAGCCAGATCATCCTTGCCTGCGTAAAAACACGCCAGACCAGACAGCAGACTGACAAACGCGATGAGCAGGAGCGCGGTCTTTGGTCGTTCGGCGCTTGCTTGGTCCATGCGGGCTACCCCTTTGCTACGATCAAATGCCCCTTTTATCTTTTATCGCGCATTCAAAACAGGGCGTCGAGGCAGTGTTGCCGGATCGGTCAGAAGAACTTGAGAAAAATCAATAAGCGCGCCGTCCGACCCTGTAGCCTCTAATGGTGGTAGCGCAAAGAAGCTGCGACGAAAACGGAGGAAGCCGATGCAAGAGTTCCACGGGAGTTTCCAGTCGTTTTGGGGCACGGTGTGTCGTGCTGATGCCAGTCCCATTCTCGAAATGGAAATCGCTGATTTGGGTGCGGATGAAGGCATTGATGTTGCGATCTACGTCGATCAACCAAGCCGTCTTGTTTTTGGCACCGTCCTCGTTGACCCCGAGTCCGATCAACTGCTTAAGCAAGGAAGCATCGAGACCGAAGCCTTTTGGCGATGCATCCGCAGACACATCACTGACCGGAATATCCGGCAGCTTTTTGTTACGTTGCGCTGTAGCTCAAGTCTGACTGCGACAGCGATTTCATCAAGGCGCATGGGCTATGCGGAAATGCGCAATGTGCGTTTCCTGCGTATGGCGGAAGATATTCTGGATGAACTGACGACACGCGAGCCCTGTCTTGGCGTAGACGTCATCGTTACCTACCGTAATACAGGAAATGGCCGCTGCATCAACGGCGTCTATTGAGCCGATAAGTCGCAGCAGATCGGGCATCGCTGGGTTGACCGCGGACACCTCGCATGACGTGGTTTTGCCGTCACGACGGGGCATTTTCGCTGATTTCTTGCATCTTCAATCCCGATTTATCACGGCACGAAACCCGTCAAAAGAAGCTGTTCCAAGGGGTAACATTGATGCGCGTCAATCGAAATTCTTAACAAAGTCCTTAAATGAAATTGCGATTCTGAAGAACCACCTCAAGTTCCTATGACCAGTTCATGCGCGTTACGCAGAAGAGAGGTCATAGCGAAAGCATGATCGGGGACCCATAGGCGAAACGCCGTTTCACACCCCGATTCATGCAAACCACTTTGACCATTCAAGCTATCAGGCAGGACAATATCGTGACCAACATGCAATCCAACATTTTGAACGAAATATATGAATCAGCCCTTGCGGATACATTTTTTGAAACCGTCCTCGATATTCTTTCAAATCTATTTCCAACGACTGCCGTCGTGTTTTTTGGCCAGGATACCTTGCACCCGGCGGGCAATTTCCTGTTGCATAGAGGCCTTGTGACCGATGCAATTGTGCCCTTTGTGGCAGGGCTTGCCGTCGACAACCCGTGGCTCGAACCTCAGTGGAGCAAGGCGGTCGGAGATGTCTATCAGGACGACGAAATAATGACTTCCGATGCGCGGATCACCGCAACAAAAGCCAAACAATGGAACGCCATTATCGGGCCATTTGTTCATGCGACGGGCATGGTCGTCAATCGTCAGCGAACACGGCAGTTGGTCTTGGAAATCCGATTTCCCGCGTCGGAGTCTATCAAAGTGCGGCGTGACGCGACGGCTTTGCTCAACGAGTTGAGCCCGCATCTGATGCATGCTGCAAAAATTATGTGCCTCACCGACCGTAACGCGATTGATGCCAAACTGACCGATGATGTGCTCGAACTCTTCCCCTTTCCGATGCTTGTCCTTGACGGTGAATCCCGTGTGATATGCATCAACGACCAAGCCGAGATTCTCGCGGACAAGATGGAAACCTTTTTCATCAGTGCCGAAAACGAGTTTCATGCCGTCGATCTGGATGCTGAAATGGAGTTTCGGTCGATGGTGGAGCGGCTGAGCAAAGGGCACCGGCACAACACCGAGCTTTTCACATTGCCGAACACAGGAAAAACGAAGCGCGCTTTCCTGTCGCTGACCAGACTGGGGAACAATGCGCCGCGCAGAGAGTCAAAGTTCGCCTACGAAAAACATGGCGCGCGGTTGGCGCTTGTGGTGCAGGATACAAATGCGCCGCTTAAACTGAGCCACCGCGCACTTTGGAACGCCTTCAAACTGACAAATGCCGAAGCGGAGCTGTCGTCTATGCTATTGGCGGGTTGCTCGATCGGCGAATGCGCGCACAAGCAGGGCTTGGCCAAGCAAACGCTGCGTAACCACCTCGGGTCGATCATGAAGAAAACCGAAACCCATCGCCAACCCCAACTTATTGCTTTGCTGACACGGCTTGCGCTGTCTACAGTGCATTAAGCCTGTCCGCACATGGCTACCGGACGACAGCTATTTTCGGTTAGCTGAAAAGAAAGAAGGTGCGAGTTGAAGACGTTTGTTTCAGCGATATGTTTGTCAATCGTATGTACTGCGTCGCTGTCTCAAGATATCGGTGACACCTTAACGAGCTTGGCTGAAGACCGCTTTCAACTGGTCGGGGGAAACCTGACGTTTGGTGCAAGCCGGCTATCACAGCACTCCGAATTTGAAGCCGACGGCCCCAGCTTTGAATTTAGTCTCACTGGCAAGCTGGGCACCGTTGCCGGGGCGCCGGTATACTTGGAATGGGCTGAATCCTATACGCTTGCCCGTGGCCGTAGCTCGCAAACGGATGTTCAGGGATCTGCCACGCTTCTTTACACGTCAAGTGCAGCGCCAGTCGGGACGATCGACCTTTCCAGTTTTGGTGACAGCACCGGTGTGACTTCTGAAGCAACTTTGCAGATCACCGATAGCACGGACGACGCAGCATCCATTTTAAGCTCGGCGTTTTCGCCTGTTGGGCAGGAGGCCGCAGTGTCTCAATTTGCCATTTCGCAAACCGACTCTGGTGCGATTTTTACGGCCCTTACCACAAATGGCCAAACCGGGTTGGGCTCTGCATATGGTGCGGTCTTCGATGACACAGGGTATTTGTTTCTCGGGATTGGCGACAACAGCGAAACCGTGATGACGACCGTGATCGATGAGAAAATCACGGCATCCAATCACACGTTTTTCCTTAACTCGGTGGTTCCTTTGAATGATCAATGGACGGTCTCACCCCGCGTGGGGCCGACCTTTCGTGGCCTCAAACGCACGACGACATCGCTTGCAACGCTTGGCCTCAACGAGGGGTCTACTCTGACGGACCCTCTTCCCGACGTCGTGCTGACAGAAAGGACGGCACTGAAAACAGACTACCGCGGTGCCATTCTGGGCGCCGATTTCAGCCAGGAAATCGGGAAGGACTGGCTGTTCGGCTTTGGCGCAGAAGCAGGTCTTACCAGATACGCGGCACGCGCGACGCATTCCGACGCCGTCAGCATTGCAGGGACGAATGTGGGGATACATGGCGAAATGATGAGACGGAGCGGGACTGCAACCATCGCAAGAGCGACGGGTGATCTGACCCATGTCAGCCGGAGCGGCGCGATCTACACCGTGAGCGCATACGTCGATTACCTGTCAGATGCGCCCTATGTCGTCACTCATGTGACCGGAAACCCGGCGCTGACAGTGGACGGGTCGAGCGCCGGTTTGACGGGCAGTGGTGAAACCTATCGCACCTATTCCATCGAAAGCAAAAGCATGATTGCCGTCGGCATTAGCGTGAGCGCAATCTTTCTTTTCTAGCCGTTTTCACGGACGGGGCGCTTACTCAATTGCGGTATCGCAAATCACTTCGTTCCCGCCCGAGCGAACGGACAATCGTGCAAGATAGCGGTCCCCTTGCGACGCATTGACCATGATGGACCCGACAACTCTCTTTTGGCTGGGCTCGACCGCGAAAAGGCCGCTTTGCGCAACGTTTGATCTGCCGCTGACGCCCTGCTTCGTGACGATGAAGCTGTAGCTTCCGGTTGCCATGTCGTTGGACCACACCACCGCCTTCATTTCGAGGCTCTGTAATACAGAGTGGGTAACGATTTCGCAGTGAAGACTGCCAACTGTGCTTTCCACTAGAATTTCTCCCACCTCCATTTGATTAACCTCACTCATGGCGGTTGCCGATTGGAGGGTGAAAATCGACGATATTCCGATGAAAAGAATAGCGTGAATGGCTCCTACAAACGACTTGCGAACCGCGCTCAACAAAAGGAACATCCAAGTTGTCATTTATCTCGCTCCTCGTCGTTGAACGCATCCGACGCATCAATCCTTACTGGACACCCTCGAATTCCAAGGTGGTGGACGTAAAAGCGTTGCCACCAACACCGATGTAAGACCCCGTATAGATCTTGTTTGTGACCTGAACGCTGCCATAGCCCAAGTTATGGCCGCTCTGGACGACGGTGCGCTCGTGATCCTCGCCGATTTGCGCGATGGTCGCGACGTTCTGAGTGCCATCTTGCGTGATCGACGCTGTGTTGCGCGACCCGTACTGCCGCGTTACGGCGATGTTGCTGCCGGATTGCAGTGTCAGCTGCACGTTGTTTTCGCCGACCTGAACCGTGTCAGCGACGTTTTGTCCCGACGCGGAAAGCGGGGCGCATAATAGCGCTACGGAAATGACGATTCGTCTCATTGTTACTACTCCCTATATTCGGTTCGTGACGCGGATTCACATCCGCTGGAACATGCGGGCCTGAAAAGGCCACCTGACCCCAACGGCCCAAGCCACATGCGAACTTTTTTCGCGCTTCCTGGTACTTGGGTCGTGAGGACGATGAGGGCGGCTCGTGACCGCCGCCCTCAGCAAACCAACTTATGGGTGTGGAACGCCATCAGACTGGATTGTCAAAGACACGTTCCCAAGGCCAAACTGGTCGGTGTCCGACAGGTGACCTGTACCAGTCTGAATTGTCTCTGCACCGTTGAAGTGGCCAGCCTGCGTTGTGATCGACCCGTTGGCAAAGCCGCCCTGAAGTGTCGCTGCCATGTTGCCAGTACCATTTTGGGCAGTAATGCTACCGTTCAGGACGCCGATCTGACCTGTGTATGCAAAGTTAGCACCTGACTGAACGGTAAGCTGACCGTTGCCTGCGCCCCATTGGTCAACAATAGACACGTTTTGTGCGAATGCTGCACCCGATGCGAGGGACGAAATGGCGGCGATTGCTACGATGAACTTTTTCATTTTCTTCTCCTAAGGATTTTGAGTTTTTCAGTGCAGGTCAGGCTTATTCCTGATCCGCCTCTAAACTATGCGCCGGGCGCCTTCCGATTACCTGTTGGAAAATATTTGGAATTTTGAAATTTATAATAGAAAACAATTACCTATACCGATCATTGGCCGGATGCGTGTTTCGTCGAAAGTTGCGCTAAAAAATGGATTTCGGCGCTGATTCTTTGGACGCCTGCCTATCACTTTGGTCAAAGTTCCAGATTTTCCGCATCTGTCGGGAAAATTGGCAAATCAACCATGAATCTGGTACATTTATACTAGAGTTTTGGCCGATTTCTGACGATTTCTGACGATGCGATTGCTACGGGCAGCGGTATGGCGCGTGCGTCAGGCCCAAGCCACAACGAGACCGCAAATATCATCGCCGCGGCGCAGCCAAATGGCAGTTCGGATAAACCCGAAACTGACACGAGTGCCGACGGTGTTTTGTTTGTAATGAAGGGTGAAATTGCAGTGCCCATCGCGCGCGGCGTGCAGGTGATGGAACACGGGCTATATGTGCTGGACGGCCAGGCGGGTTATCGTTGAACCAAGACCGGGGGTGAGGTAGATTATTTTCTGGCAAGCCCGGTTGCCGATCTGTTCAGGTGTTAAGTCGTCTTTGATCCGCTCGCGATCCACAAACGCTGTGGCAAAAGGGTTCTGTCGAGAACCCAAACAACCGCGCAGGAACGGGCGGTTGTCGTGTCAGGCTGGCGACATTTGACCGGTTCTCTCCGGCCGCGCAAAGGGCCACCGCCACCAAACTCTACAACCAAGGTCTCCCCCGGTGCGCTCGCTTGATGGACGGCGACCCCGACCGACAGGTCTCATTGTTTTCCCGATCCGTCGTTGCATCCATCTGCGCCCTATCAGGGGCGTTTCGGGATGGTCCTTCTTCGGTTCCACTCCTCCTGCCGACATGACAAGAGTCGCACAAAACCTGAATAAAGCCATTGACGCCGGTCAATTTTTCATGCGTTTTTCGCTGCCAATTCGACGCAATCGAATCCAAGTGCTGCGAGGCCCGACCCCAGATAGTCTGCGACCAATGGCGTGCCGATCAGATAATCCGCAGTGGCATCATTTCGTTCTTGCTCGGCAAGGCTGCGCAATTCTGTCCAGTCGCCATCGTCGCGACCCAGCCAGAGCAGTGCCACCAGATCGACTTGCGCCTCTTCGTCAAGGTCGTCGATAACCGTTCGGATTTCGTCTTCGACAGGGTCAGTCCCGCGATCTTCAAGGATATCAAGCTGGGGATCGTCATCTGTATCGCCCCTGTTGAGTGTGCTGGCCGATTTGCCCTGTAGATCATGCAGCCGCGCGATCAGATAGCAGACAGTGTTCAAAGGCACCGCCAGTTCGGGGTCATCTACGGCTGGATCATCGGTCTGGGTCATGTGTCACCTTCGGGCATGAGGAACGGTTTCAAAACGACAAGGGCTGATACAAAGCGGTCTGATCTCGTCCACACGGATGTTTAGATTGCCGCCAGTGCCGAGACGCCAATCTGCGATCATACCACCACCCTGCTGTTTGCACCGCCAACTGAGCACAGACTGCACAGGGTGGTATTGACCGAAGTCAACGACGCCGTGCAATGCGCGTCCGCAGGGCCCAGGTGTTTGATCGCATGGTTTGATGGTGCGATCCTTTCTCCGGAATGGAAGGACGCATTATGGACCTGTCACGGGAGCGCCACGACCACGCACGCC
>CBFHTU010000015.1:0-63493 GCA_965658825.1 Yoonia sp. | reverse complement strand
AAAGGCCCCCTTGGCGGTCAAGGCAAGTCGCGCCGCATCAAGGGTGTTTTCCGTCGCAGGGGTTGCGGGCAGCAAAAGGATCACTACCTGCGCACCCGTCAACGCCTCCCGCAGGCCAGCATCGCCGTGCAAGCATCTGATGCCGCTGACATCTTTTGGATTGCGTGACCAGCCTGTGATCGGAAATCCCAGCTCCGAAAGCGCGAGCCCACAGGCCTCGCCCAAGGCCCCAAGTCCGAGGATCGTCACAGGACGGTCGGCTGCGAGCGGCGGGTAATGGGCGCCAGACCCCGTCTTGGCCCAGAATATGAGCGTCCATCCCAAGGTGATGACGCAAGGTATGGCCCACCACCCATTCGACCATGCCTTGGGTCAATCCGTGATCGACCATGCGGGCCAGGGGTTGCGTTAAAGTCTGATTGCCCACGACCGTCTCAACCCCCGCCCAAAGGCTCATGACCGCTTTGGTTTTTATAAATGGCGTGAAGTCCGTGACGGGGCCGTTCGGGGCAAAGACGATATAATCGACCTCGGACGGATCGTGCTCGCAGGCCAGATCAGCGGCAATGCCCTGTGCGGCAAAGGCGCGCAGCAAAGGGGCTTCGTATTCGGCCCATGCTTCGGGCTTGGCGGAGAAGAGAACTTTGAGCATTAGCGGGGCCTATGAACATGCGCGCTTTGGACCAGACCAAAGGCGACGAGCAGGACCAGCATCGCTGATCCTCCATATGAGACGAGCGGCAGCGGCACACCGACCACGGGCGCGAGCCCTGTGACCATGGCCATATTCACCGAGAAGAACAAGAAGAACGTCATCGCCACGCCAATCGTCAGAAGCGACGCGAAACGGTCTTTGTTCGAGATTGCCGAATGAATGCAAAACACAATGATCAGCAGGTAAAGCATCAAAAGGGCAAAGGCACCGACAAACCCGAACTCTTCGGCCAATGTGGTGAAGATAAAGTCGGTATGCTTTTCAGGCAAAAAGTTAAGTCGTGACTGCGTGCCTTGCATAAAGCCGCGCCCTGTCCAGCCGCCAGACCCAAACGCTATCTTGGCTTGTGTGATGTGATAGCCCGCCCCGAGCGGATCATTCGACGGGTCCAGAAACGTGTCGATCCGCCGAAATTGGTAGTCTTTCAAAAGCTGCCAATCTGTGCCGCGGCTTTGGAACACAGCGACAATCGTGCCAATACCTGCGGCGATGACCGACCCGAAATAGGCCCAGTGCACGCCCGCCGCAAACATGATGGTCGCCCCGCCAAACAACAAAAGAATCGCGGTGCCAAGGTCAGGTTGCTTTAGAACCAAGGCCGTTGGAACCAAAATGACCAAGAGCGGCACAATCACCCAGATCGGGTGTGACGTCTTATCGGTCGGCAACCAGTCGTAATAGGCGGCAAGGACCATCACCAGCGTGATTTTGGTCAACTCGGACGGCTGCAATCGCATAAAGCCGAGGTCGATCCAGCGCTGGGCGCCCATCCCGATTTCGCCGAACAGCTCGACAGCCACCAGCAACAAAAGCGAGCCGCCAAATGCAAGGACAGACAGGTTGCGCCAAAACCAGATCGGGACCATCGCCACGCCAATCATGAGGGCCATGCCGACGCCAAACCGCTTGATCTGGGGGGCCATCCAAGGGTCCACAGAGCCGCCTGCGACGGAGTAAAGCATCACAAACCCAGCCGACGCGACAGCCGACAGCAAAATAATAATCGGCCAGTTGAGATAGATCAGCTTGCGAAAGCCCGTCGGGACATATTTGGTGTTATACTCAAGATAACTCATGACTTATGCGCGCTCCAAACCTTTAGAGCCGGGCGGAATGCGATCGCGTATTTTGCGTTGCTGCTCTTCGATGGTGCCGCGGACATTGGAGGGATAAGCGCTCAGTGGCGGCTCGCCATCCGAGAGGGTTTGCAGCATGATGTCGCGTGCAATCGGCGCCGCAGCCGCAGATCCGCCGCCGCCGTGTTCGACTATAAGCGCAATGGCATATTTTGGATTGTCAACAGGGGCGAAGCTGACGAAGAGCGCGTGATCGCGACGCTCCCACGGCAGATCGGCGTTGTTTATGACGCCACGCGCGCGCTCTTCGGCGGTGATGCGGCGCACCTGACTGGTGCCGGTCTTGCCCGCCATGCGCATGGTCTCATCGGTAATCCGCGAGCTATAAGCGGTGCCGCGTGAGCTGTTGATGACATCTGACATCGACTCGCGGATCCGGCGCAGGTGGTTTTCATTGATCCCCTGATCGGGGCCAAGCCCGCTTGGCTGCTTGACCCCGTCAATCGCGCGCACCAGACGCGGCGTGATTTCGCGGCCTGTCGCGATGCGGGCGGTCATTACCGCAAGCTGGAGCGGAGAAGCCAGCACATAGCCTTGCCCGATCGACGCATTGACCGTGTCACCGATACGCCAGTCTTCGCCACGCACTTCAGCTTTCCACGCCTTGTCTGGGGCGAGCCCCGCAGCCACAGCAGAGAGCGGCAAGTCATGCCTCATCCCCAACCCCAATTTGCGGGCCATTTCCGCGATTTTATCGATGCCGACGCGTTGGCCGATCTCGTAGTAATAGCAGTCGCAGGATTGCTTGAGGCTTTCGTGCAAGTTTACATTGCCGTGGCCCGCGCGTTTCCAGCAGTGAAAACGGGTGCCTGAGACCTCGACATAGCCGCGGCACCGGATAGTTTCTTCAGCGGTGACTTTGCCGTCTTCGAGGGCCGCCAATGCGGTGACCATCTTAAACGTCGAGCCGGGCGGGTAGGTGCCTTGCACGGCCTTGGCAGCCAAGGGGCGATAGATATTCTCGTTCAGATCGCGCCAGTTTTTGGAGGAAATACCGCGCACAAACAGGTTGGGATCGAATGTCGGGGCAGAGGCCACAGCGCGCAGGTCGCCATTTTCAAGGTCGATCACCACGGCACCCGCGGATTCGCCATCCAAGCGGGCTTGGACATAGGTCTGGAGACGCGCGTCGATCGTCAGCTGCACATCGGCCCCAGAGGTGCCTTCTTTGCGGTCCAGCTCGCGCATCACGCGGCCGATGGCATTGACCTCGATACGCTTGGTCCCCGCAGAGCCGCGCAGGGCATGCTCTAGCTTGTTTTCGGCACCTGTCTTGCCGATCTGGAACTTGGGGATTTGCAACAACGGGTCTTGGTCGTCGATGCGGCTCAGGTCGTAATCGGAAACAGGGCCGACATAGCCTACGACGTGACCCATATCCGCCCCCCAAGGGTACATCCGGCTCAGGCCGACTTCGGCACTGATCCCGGGCAGGGCGGGGGCGTTGATATTGACGCGGGCGACATCGTCCCATGTCAAACGGTCGGCAATCGTGACGGGCACAAAAGGCGAGCGGCGTTGCATTTCTTCCATCGCACGGGCGAGCTCTTCGGGGTCGAGCGGGACGATTTTTGTCAGGCGCTCCAAGACTTCGCCGACGTCGCCCGCATCTTCGCGCACCATCACAACGCGGTAGTTTTGTTCGTTCGCTGCAATGGGCAAGCCATTGCGATCAAAGATTAAACCGCGTGCCGGAGGGATCAATCTGATGTTAATGCGGTTCTCTTCCGCGAGCAGACGAAAGTGATCTGCTTGCTCGATCTGCATCGACTTCATCCGGATCCCCAAAGCGCCAACAATGCCAAGCTGGGCAACACCCACGACAAGCGCCCGCCGGCTGATCCCGCGTGCGCTTTCTTCTGTGTCTTTAGCGCTACGTTTCATAGGCGGTGTCCTCGGCTATCCACTTGGCCCAATGCGGGGCGGCTCACGCCAAAGATGAAATGGGCAACAGCGACGACCAACGGGTAGAATATGATGGTCATGACCATTTGGATCAAGGTGAGGCCAAGCGGGGCCTGCGCTGTCATCACAACCATGAGAGCGGCACGGTACATCAAGGTGATGCCGACGATACCCGCCGCAACTGTGCCCCATTCGAGGGCAAAGGGCATATTGCGGATGCCTTGCGCGCGGGTGCGGATCATCTCTGACATGATCACCACAAGTGCGGCCCAAAGGCCCGGCGGGCGCTGGAACAACAGATCAGACAGCAAGAAGAGGGCCGCAATCATGATCAGGGGCGCATATTCAGGTCTGCGCGCGACCCATGCAAAGGTGACCGCCAGCGCCCAATTGGGCGCCGCCCAGACCGTCGGGGTCGTATTGAGCGGGAGGAGTTGCGCAAAGATCAGCGCCAGCATGACCAAAGCATAGACGAGGCGTCCAAACCAGATGCGGGTTGTCGGGGCATCAGCCATCGGCATTCACCTGCGCGGCATCGGGGTCTGCGGCAGGAGCGGGGGGGAGCGGCAAACTGAACGGTGCAAGCAACCCTCCCGGATCGGTGATCACCTCATGCGGGCGGGCGCGCAGCACCCGCAGAAACTCGAGCCGGCCATAATCCGCGCTCAGGCGGACACGCAGCCGCCGGTCATTGCCCAAGGCCACTTGTCCGACCAGCAGATCGGCCGGAAACACGCCGCCATCGCCCGAGCTGACCACGCGGTCGCCGGGGCGGATCAGATCGGGATTCTCCAGAAACTCGATCGGCGGGTTGAGTGTATTGTCTCCCGCAAGGATCGCTTTCTGGCCGGAGGGCTGAATGGTGACGGGAATCCGGCTTGACGTGTCGGTGAGCAGAATGACACGTGCCGTGCGCTCGCCCACCCCGGAGATCCGCCCGACAAGCCCGATGCCATCCATCGTCGGCCAGCCGTCGATAATTCCGTCGCGGGCCCCCACATTGAGGAGCACCGACTGGCGGAATGGCGACCCGCTGTCGGTCAGCACAACGCCGGTGACATAGGTGAATTTCGGATCGAGACGCACATTATTGAGGTCCAAGAGCTTGGCGTTTTCCTGCTCTAACTGCAAAGCCGCCTCTTTCCACGCCTTCATTTGTTGCAACTCGCGGCGCAAATCACCGTTTTGCGCGGCCAGTTGCGTATAAGACTGAAAATCGCCCACAAGGTTTGCGAAACCTGTCACAGGGGCCATAGCCCAATCAAACGATGGCACGACGCGGTCCACAACTGCGGCCCGAAACCGCTCGACACGGGGGCTATCGATGCGCCAGACGAGAAAAATACCCAAAAGCGCAAAGACGATCAGCCCGACCAGCAATCTGCGGATCGGGCCGAAATAGTCCTCGTTGTTTTGGTCTTTGGCCAAGGGGGACCCCTCGATTAACTGTCGTAGTCGATGACGTGGCGCAGTTGTTTTTCGTACTCAAGCGCCTTGCCCGTGCCCAGAGCCACACAGTTCAGGCTCTCGTCTGCCACAGAAATCGCCAAACCTGTCTGTTCGCGCAGCGCCAGATCAAGCTGGCCCAGCAGCGCACCGCCGCCCGTCAGCATAACGCCACGGTCAACAATGTCAGCCGCCAAATCGGGCGGGGTCGCTTCAAGAGCTGTCATCACTGCTTCGCAGATCTGCTGGACAGGTTCCGCCAAGGCTTCGGCGACTTGCGCTTGAGAGATTTCGGTCTCTTTTGGCACGCCATTGAGCAGGTCGCGGCCCCGGATGTGCATCGACTGGCCACGGCCATCGTCGGGCATGCGGGCCGTGCCGATGGATGTCTTGATCCGCTCGGCGGTCGATTCACCGATCAGCAGGTTATGCTGCCGGCGCAGATAGTTGATGATCGCTTCATCCATACGGTCGCCACCAACGCGCACGGAACGAGCGTAAACGATATCGCCCAGCGAGAGGACCGCGACTTCTGTGGTCCCGCCACCAATATCCACAACCATGTTGCCCGTTGGATCAGTGATCGGCATGCCCGCGCCAATGGCTGCCGCGATGGGTTCAGCAATCAGACCTGCGCGGCGTGCGCCTGCTGATAAAACCGACTGGCGGATCGCACGCTTTTCAACGGGTGTCGCTCCATGGGGGACGCAGACAATGATCTTAGGCTTTGAGAAAGTCGAGCGCTTGGCCACCTTCCGGATGAAGTGCTTGATCATCTCTTCGGCAGTATCAAAATCGGCGATAACCCCGTCGCGCATGGGGCGGATCGCCTGAATCGAGCCTGGCGTGCGGCCGAGCATCAGTTTTGCGTCTTCGCCCACGGCGAGCACCTTTTTCACACCATCCTTGATGTGATAGGCGACGACTGACGGCTCGGACAAAACGATGCCCTTGCCGCGCACATAGACGAGCGTATTCGCCGTCCCGAGGTCAATCGCCATGTCCGACGAAAACAAGCTTCCGAAAATCGCCATGGTGCAGCTAATCCTTGCGAGTAGTAAAAAATAAGGGCGCGACTCCCCAGTCGCGAACCCTTGGCGTTATAGGGAAGGGTTTCGGGGGGCGAAAGGGGCAATTATTTCGGGCGCAGCTGTCGCCGCATAACCTACATAATGGCGCTGTGTTTCAGAACGCTCGTAATGTTCGAAATATCCAATTTTCGACGAAAATTGGTGCCCGCAGCCCTTACCTGTGTTGAAAAAGTGAAGGGCGGCGCTTTCTCGCCACCCTCGATAATATCAAACATCCTTATAGGAAACGCCCTTGGTATCGTAGCCAACTTGGGACCGTTCGCGTCGTACAATCAGCCGATTGAGCGCATTGATATAGGCCTTTACCGAGGCGACAACCGTATCGGTATCGGCCGATTGACCGGTCGCGATCCGACCATCCTCTTCCATACGCACGGAAACCGTGGCTTGCGCATCAGTGCCTTCTGTCACCGCACTCACTTGGTAGAGCTGCAGGCGGGCGCTGTGTTCCACGAGAGCCTTCACGGCATTGAAGGCGGCATCAACAGGACCGTCCCCCGTTGCCGTTGTCTTGACGACGGCACCATCAACCTCAAGCGTCAGATCGGCTGTCTGTGGCCCCTCGGTCCCGCAGACCACCCGCAGCGATTTCAGCTTCACGCGGTCCTCTTCACCCTCATTCTGACGGATCAGGGCGATGAGGTCGTCATCGTAAACTTCCTTCTTGCGGTCAGCCAGTTCCTTGAACCGCACAAACACATCAGCAAGCTGATTGTCGGCCATATCATAGCCAAGCTCGACCAGCTTTGCGCGCAGCGCCGCACGCCCGGAGTGCTTGCCCAGCGGCAAAGACGTCCCTGCCAAACCGACAGATTCAGGGCGCATGATCTCGAAGGTGTCTTTGTTTTTGAGCATCCCGTCTTGGTGGATGCCACTTTCATGGGCAAAGGCATTCTTGCCGACAATCGCCTTGTTGAACTGAACTGCAAACCCCGAAACCGTTGCGACGCGGCGTGAGATGTTCATAATCTTGGTTGTATCAATGCGGGTGGTATAAGGCATGATGTCGTGACGGACTTTCAAAGCCATCACGACCTCCTCGAGCGCCGTATTCCCCGCCCGTTCACCAAGTCCGTTGATTGTGCATTCGATCTGGCGCGCGCCTCCGGCCACAGCGGCCAAAGAGTTTGCCGTCGCCATGCCCAGATCATTGTGGCAGTGCGTCGCAAAGATAACGCTGTCAGCACCCGGAACTGTCGCAATCAAGCGGCGGATCAGATCGGCGCTCTCAACGGGGGCCGTATAGCCCACTGTATCAGGGACGTTAATCGTGGTCGCACCCGCTTTGATCGCGATTTCAATCACGCGGCACAGGTAGTCCCACTCGGTACGGGTCGCATCCATCGGGGACCATTGCACGTTGTCACATAGGTTGCGGGCATGCGTCACGGTGTCATGAATGCGCTCGGCCATCTCGTCCATCGTCAGGTTCGGGATCGCGCGGTGCAATTCCGAGGTGCCGATAAAAGTATGAATGCGGGGGGATTTCGCGTGTTTCACGGCCTCCCAGCAGCGGTCGATATCTTTGTAATTCGCACGTGCGAGGCCGCAAATGGTGGCGCCTTTGGCGCGCATGGCAATCTCGGACACGGCCTTGAAATCACCCTCGGAGGCAATCGGGAAGCCGGCCTCGATAATGTCCACGCCCATCTCGTCCAACAGCTCCGCAATTTCGAGCTTTTCCGAATGGGTCATGGTCGCACCAGGGGATTGCTCGCCATCGCGCAGCGTGGTGTCGAAAATCAACACTTGATCAGTCATTTTAGGTATTCCTTGTTGTCCTTAAGCCTTCGTGGTGCGTCTCCCCTCTGAGCGGTCGCACCGACATGGCACGCTCAGAGGCAGCTAAGGAGTAGCAACGCACGCAGGTTCAGACCTGAAAGGCCACCTGAAATGATATGTGCGTTTGTGTTCATGTGGCGGACTATACTCAGGATTCGCGCGATGAAAACCCCGATTATGGGGCCTCCTCCCCAAACCCCCGAGGAATTTGCGGCTAAAACAAGCAGAAGACTGGTCAGACCCACTATAAGAGCTAGAACCGTGATATGAAGAAAACTCTGATCATCGGCGCATCGGGCGGTATTGGGCAGGCGATGGCGCAGACTGCATCCGGCGATGCTTTGACAACGCTTTCGCGGCGCGATGATGGATTTGATGTGACCAATCCCGAGAGCGTTGACAGAGCACTTGGCGCGCTGGGCGGTCCATTTGATCTTATATTTGTGGCGCTCGGCATTTTGAGCACGCCCGAGAAGTCTCTTGCCGCGATTGATGCCAAGGCCATGCAAGAGGTTTTTGCAGTCAATACGATTGGCCCTGCTTTGATTTTGCGCCATGTGCCGCGGCTATTGGCGCCGCAAGGCAAGATTGCGGTGCTCTCGGCCCGTGTCGGCTCGATCGGGGACAATCACATCGGCGGCTGGCATAGCTACCGCGCGTCAAAAGCGGCGCTCAACCAGATCATTCATGGGGCGGCCATCGAGCTTGCCCGTACGCACAAGGGGTCCGTTTGTGTCGCGTTGCACCCGGGCACGGTCGACACGCCCTTTACCGCCAAATACGCAGGCCGCCATGCGACGGTCACCCCGCAAGAGGCGGCCGCGAACCTGAGCGCGGTTATCGCAGGTTTGACGCCTGCGCAGACGGGACAATTCTTTGATTTCGCAGGAAAACCTATCCCGTGGTAAGGCTGGTTCTGGTGTTGGGCGATCAGCTTTCGCTTGGGTTGCATGGGCTGCGCAAGGCGGACAAAGGCTCTGATATCGTTGTGATGGCCGAGGTCGCAGACGAAGCGACTTACGTCCCGCATCACCCAAAGAAAATCGCGTTTACCTTCATGGCGATGCGCCGGTTTGCCGAGCAATTGCGTGCGCTTGGCTGGCAAGTGTACTATTCAAAGCTGGATGACCCCGACAACACGCAGTCTATCGCGGGCGAGCTGATCCGCTACGCGAGCGCGCAAGCGACGGCGGGCGTGATTGCGACGGAACCTGCGGAGTGGCGCTTGATTGATGTCTTGGGCGATCTGCCGCTGCGGGTGCATATGCTGCCAGATGACCGCTTCATCGCCAGTCACGCGGATTTCGAGACTTGGGCTGCCGGGCGCAAACAGCTGCGGATGGAGTATTTCTATCGTGAGATGCGCCGCAAAACGGGGCTTTTGATGGAAGGTGATATGCCTGTGGGCGGCACGTGGAATTATGACCACGACAACCGCAAGGCACCGCCAAAAGGGATCGGCCATGTCCCGCTTACCTTCGCGCCCGATGACGATGTTATGGCGCTCGTGCAGACCCGCTATGGCGAGAATTTCGGGGATTTGCAGCCCTTTGGTTTTGCCACCACGGCTGCTGAGGCGCAGAAAGCTTTTGAGCACTGGCTGATCCACGGTTTGTCCTTTTTTGGCGATTACCAAGACGCGATGCTGCGTGATCAGCCGTTCATGTATCACGCTGTCATTGGGCTATATCTGAATGCCGGATTGCTCGATCCACGCGCTGTTTGCGCGCAGGCGGAAGCCGCTTATCACGCAGGCGCGGCCCCTTTAAACGCTGTCGAAGGGTTCATCCGCCAGATTATCGGCTGGCGCGAATATGTCCGCGGCATCTATTTTCTGCAGGGGCGCGACTATACCGCGCGCAATGCCCTCGCGCATACGCGCAGCCTGCCGCCGATGTTCTGGGGCGCGCCCACGAACATGCAGTGCATGGATCAAACCATTGGGCAGACCAAGCGCGAGGCCTATGCCCACCATATTCAACGGCTTATGATCACCGGCAACTTTGCTCTCTTGGCGGGGATCAATCCCGCCGAGGTGCATGCGTGGTATCTGGCGGTCTATGCCGATGCTTATGAGTGGGTCGAAGCCCCCAATGTGATCGGCATGTCGCAATTTGCCGACGGGGGGATCATCGCCTCCAAGCCATATATTTCGAGCGGCAACTATATCCACAAAATGTCGGATTACTGCAAATCCTGCGCATATCGCGTTCAGGATAAAACCGGTGAAAAGGCCTGTCCGTTCAATCTGCTGTATTGGGATTTTCTTGACCGGCATCGCGACAGGTTCAAGGGCAATCCGCGCATGGGTAACATGTATCGCGTCTGGGATAAGATGGACGCGGCCAAGCGTGCGACAGTCTTGGGAGAGGCGCAGGCATGGCTCGCAAAACTCGACAACGCCGACAGCGTGTGAGCGACGCGATGTTCGATTTGTTCAATTCATCAAAGGGCAAATCGACCAGCGGGAGGCGGCGATTGAGCGCCGTCTTTACTGGTCTGCGACGGGTGCGGCCTCTTGCGGGGCACCGTCAACCGGCAGTGCCGCTGCGTCCGCTGGCGTGTCGGTCGCTGCGGTATCGCCGATCGGCAATGTGCCGTCGACCCAGTCGCCTGTGGCCTCTTCGCCAGTCGCGTAGCGCATTGTGCCCGCGCCCTGACGTCGACCGCGCACGAACATGCCTTCATAGACATCGCCGTTGACATAGGTCGCAAGTCCCGTCCCGCTGATCTCGCCGTCGGCCCATTGGCCTTCGTATTTGAACCCGTCGGGCAGGGTGATCGCGCCATTGCCGTGGCGTTGGCCGTCTTTGAATTCACCGACGTAGACGGTCCCGTCCGCATAGGTGGCTGTGCCCATCCCGTTGCGCTGACCCTCGGCCCACATGCCGTCATAGGTGTAGCCATCCGCATAGGTCATTTTGCCCATGCCGTCATTCTTGGCGTTCTTGAACTCGCCGTCATAGATCAGGCCGTTGGCATAGGTCGCTACACCGCGCCCGTTGATCACACCGCTTTCCCATTGACCGTCATAGCTGGAACCGTCGGGATAGGTGATCTTGCCCGTGCCATGCGCCAGATCGGCGGCAAAGCTGCCCACATAGACTGAGCCGTCGGGGTAGGTCACTTCGCCCATGCCGTCAATCTGGCCCGCTTTCCAGTCACCAGTGTATTTGTAACCGTCCGAGCCGGTGAACGTGCCGATACCGTGGCGTTTGTCTTCGACAAAACCGCCCACATATGTATCACCATTGGCATAGGTGACGGTGCCTGCACCTTCGCGGCGCCCTGCGACCATGTCGCCCTCGTAAACATCACCGTTGGGCTGCTGCAAACGGCCTTTGCCTTCAATCTGGCCTGTGACCCACGTCCCTGTATAGATCAAGCCGTCCGCCATTGTGAGCGTGCCTGTCCCGTCGCGTTCACCTGCTTTGAGCGTGCCCTCGTAAACCGCGCCATCGGGGTAGGTAATCTTGCCCTCGCCCTCTTTGACGCCGTTGATCCACGGCCCTTCGTAAACATAGCCACCGGGGCTGCGCATGGTGCCGATCCCATGGTGCATCGCATTGCGGAACTCGCCCTCATAGACCACGCCATTGGCGTAATTTGCGATCCCGCGCCCTGTGATATTGCCGTCGACCCAGTCCCCTTCGAAAGTGCCACCGTCTGCGAAAACGATCTTGCCGGTGCCAGAGGGTTTGCCCGCGACAAAGTCGCCTTCGTAAAGTGATCCATTGGGGAAAGTGGCGGTGCCTTTGCCGCGAATCTCTCCGTCGACCCACTGGCCGGTGTATTCATAACCATTGGGGAGGCGGTAGGTGCCCGTGCCGTTTTGCTTGCCATTGAGGAACTCGCCCTCGTAGACGCCGCCGTCGTCATATTGCTTGGTTTGAACAGTCTGAGCCGTAAGGCCAGAGGCGGTGAGCGAGAAAAGCGCCGCATATGCCACTTGATGCCATCCAAAACCGTTCATCATGTCCACCCTGTCCGCAATTTATCTTCGGGCAACCTACTGGAGCAAGCCTTGGCTGACAACGGGGAAGGCCCCCCCTAATCGGCTTTCCCTCGCTCATCAATCTGCTACATCTTGGGAAAGGTGATAAGGATAAGACCATGAGCGATCATTTTCGACTGACTTTGGCGCAGCTCAATCCGACTTTGGGCGATCTTGCTGGAAATGCGGCAATGGCTAAAGAGGCTTGGACGCAAGGGAAGGCTGCAGGCGCGCATATGGTTGCCCTGCCGGAAATGTTTTTAACGGGGTATTCGACCCAAGACCTTGTGATGAAGCCCGCGTTTTACCGCGACGCCATGGCTCATATCGAGGCTTTGGCGGCAGATTGTGCGGATGGTCCGACCTTGGCTATCGGCGGTCCGTACTATGAGGACGGGCGGCTGTATAACAGCTACCACATCTGTCGCGGCGGCAAGGTTGTCGCACGCCAGCACAAACATTACCTGCCTAACTATGACGTTTTCGACGAAGTGCGCCAGTTCCGCCGTGGTACGATCCAAGGGCCCTATGCGATACCGGACGGTCCGCGGATCGGCAGCCCGATCTGCGAAGACAACTGGTATGTCGATGTCTGCGAGGCCATGGTCGAGAGCGGCGCAGAAATCATTGTCGCGCCCAATGGCTCGCCTTACTACCGTGGGAAATTCGTGAAGCGGGTCAACGCGATGGTCGCCCGCGTGATCGAGAATAACGTGCCGCTTGTTTATCTCAACATGATCGGAGGCCAAGACGATCAGGCCTTTGACGGAGGCTCGTTCGTGCTTAATCGCGGCGGCAAGCTTGCGGTGCAACTGCCGTTGTTTGACGCAGCGATCTGCCACGTTGATTTCACCCGCACCGAAAACGGCTGGGAAGCGGCTGACGGGGAAAAAGCGATTTTTGGCGAGGAGACCGCCCAAGATTACCGCACCATGGTGGAAACCCTGCGCGACTATATGCGCAAGACAGGTTTCAAAAAGGTGCTATTGGGGCTGTCGGGCGGCATCGATTCCGCCATTGTCGCAACAATCGCTGTGGATGCTTTGGGCGCGGAAAACGTGCGCTGCGTGATGCTGCCTTCGGAATACACCTCGCAAGCCTCGCTCGACGACGCGCAAGCGGTGGTTGACGCGCTGGGCTGTCACTATGACACGGTGTCCATCGCCGGCCCTCGTGCGGCGATTTCCGAGGCCTTGGCGCCTCTCTTTGCAGGCCTCAAGGAAGACCTGACCGAGGAAAACATCCAAAGCCGCATACGCGGGCTGCTGCTGATGGCGCAGTCCAACAAATTTGGCGAAATGCTCCTGACCACGGGCAATAAATCCGAGGTCGCGGTCGGCTATGCCACGATCTATGGCGATATGGCAGGCGGCTATAACCCTATCAAAGATATGTATAAAACGCGGGTTTTCGAAACTTGCCACTGGCGCAACACCAACCATGCTCCTTGGATGAACGGTCCCGCCGGCGAAGTGATCCCGACCGCGATTATCAACAAACCGCCCTCTGCAGAATTGCGGCCGGATCAAAAAGACAGCGACAGCCTGCCGCCCTATGACATCCTCGACGGCATCTTGATGATGCTGGTGGACGGCGAGGCCTCTGTGGCCGATTGCGTGGCCGCAGGGTATGACCACGCGACCGTGAAAAAGATCGAACACCTGCTGTATATTTCCGAATATAAGCGCTTCCAATCGGCACCCGGAACGCGGCTTTCCAAGCATGCTTTCTGGCTTGATCGGCGCTATCCGATTGTGAATAGATGGCGGGATAACTCGTAAAGCTTGCAAATTGATTGAGCGCTTCGTCTCACTTCCGCCCCTATTGTAACCCTCGGCCTCGCGGGCTGTCATGGTCAACCTCCGGACGGGCCCTAGGATAGGTGATGCGATCCCGGACGCCGTGGCCTCTCAAGGCTGCGTATCAGCCAATATGTCGTTTCAACACATCACAACGGATGAAAGTGAAATCGCAAAACTTGTGCTAGGGAACGATTTGCTTGGCAAGATCATGGCGATGCGTTAGCATTTTACTTGCTGTTGGCGATGGGCAAGCGTAACGCTTGTCCATTCTCCCTTGAAAGCACCAATTATGCTCGCCGTTCACACCATTCCTGCGGCCTTCTCAGAGGCGGATTGCGACCGCATTTTGCTCCAGGCGGCAACTGTGCCGCCCGAGGACGCAAAGCTGGTTGGTCAAAACAAAGATCACAACATCCGCCGCGCAGATCTCGTCTGGCTCGATAACGTGCCCGATACAGGGTGGGTCATGGATCAGGTGATTGATCTGGTGCGCGTGGCCAATCGCGAAACCTTTGGCTTTGAGGTGACCGAATTTATGGAAAGCGTACAAGTCGCCCACTATCACAGCGCGCGCGAAGGGCATTTCGATTGGCACAGCGACATTGGCGACGGGCGGATTGCGAGCAAGCGCAAGCTGACGCTGGTGGCGCAACTGTCCGAGCCTGACGCCTATGCCGGCGGGCTACTGGAGGTTATGCCATCAAGCCACACCGTTACTGCGAATACTGGACGCGGCACTGTGACGATCTTTCCCAGCTATGTTTTGCACCGCGTCACGCCGGTGACCGAAGGGTCTCGCGTTTCGATGACCGTTTGGGCGCATGGGCCTGCATTTCGCTAGCCAATTTGTCTTTGGCCCAAGCCGCCTCCGCAACGGCGTAACTGGACAATTTCCGTGCGGTCTGACACATCGTAGAGTAACAGGAGATTAGGTCATGACCACAACACGTTTCGCGCCGTCGCCAACCGGCTATATCCATATCGGTAACCTACGCGCCGCCTTGTTCAACTATTCTATCGCCCGTCAAAATGGTGGCACCTTTGTGCTGCGCATCGACGATACCGATCCTGAGCGGTCCAAGGATGAATATGTGCAAGGCATCATGGATGACCTCACATGGCTGGGCCTGACATGGGACCGCATGGAGTATCAATCCAAGCGCATGGATAAGTATCTGGAAGCAAAGCAGAAACTGATCGACATGGGCCGTCTGTACGAATGTTTCGAGACCCCTGTCGAGCTGGATTTGAAGCGGAAAAAGCAGCTGAATATGGGCAAGCCGCCGGTTTATGACCGTGCTGCTTTGGCTTTGTCCGAGGCTGAAAAAGACAAGCTGCGCGCCGAGCGTGGCTCTCATTGGCGGTTCAAACTGGACCTTGAGCGGATCGAGTGGGACGACGGCATTATCGGGAAAATCTCGATTGATGCGGCGTCGGTTTCCGATCCGGTCTTGTTCAAGAATGACGGTCAGATTCTCTATACGCTGGCATCTGTGGTTGATGATGTGGAGATGGGGATCACCTATATCGTGCGCGGCTCGGATCACGTGACCAACACCGCGACGCAAATCCAGATCATGCAGGCGCTTGGCGGCACTGTGCCACGCTTTGCGCATCACTCCTTGTTGACAGGCCCGCAGGGCGAGGCGCTCTCCAAGCGGTTGGGAACATTGGCGTTGCGCGATTTGCGCAAACAGGGGATCGCACCGCAGGCGGTTTTGTCGCTGATGGCACGGCTTGGGTCATCCGAGCCAGTCGAGCTGCGCTCCACAGTTGAAGAGATCGTCAACGGCTTTGATGTGACAAAGTTCGGATCGGCGCCAACCAAGTTCGACGTTGAAGACCTCTGGCCGCTCACCGCGCGCTATCTGGCGACATTGAACGCCGAAGACGTCGCGGATCATTTGACCGACGTGCCTGCCGATAAAAAGGTGGCCTTCTGGGATGCAATTAAGGGCAACATCACAAAGTTGGACGATATCGCGGATTGGTGGTCATTTTTCCAAAATGGCGCTGTCCCGCTGGTGGCTGACGAGGACCGCGACTTCATTGCCCAAGCCTTTGATATACTTGGTGATCCTCCCTATGCTGCCGACACTTGGTCAAGCTGGACGACGGCCGTCAAGGACGCGACTGGCCGCAAAGGCAAAGGTCTTTTCATGCCTCTGCGCAAGGCAGTGACGGGGCGCGAGCGCGGCCCTGAAATGGCGGATGTGATGCCGCTTTTGGCCCATAAGCCCAAGCTATAAGATCGCAAGTATTGAACAAAAGGCCGCCTCAGCCCGAGGCGGCATTTTTTGTGCGCGCGGACTAGTCGCGCGCCCGCAATACGCGGGCCGGTTTCGCAGCCAAGGGTCTGATGGCGAAGGCTAACCCTGCGACCAGCGATGCCGCAGCGCCGCCGCCAATGATCAAGAGGGCATTCGACCAGATCACCGAATAATCCCCTTCCATGATGAAGGTCGTGACAGCCCAGCCGCCCAAAATGCCAGCGACCAAGGCCACAAGCCCCGCGGCAAGCCCCAAGAGCGCCGCGCGCAAGGCAAAGCTCAGCAAGATGCGCGCGCGCGATGCGCCGAGTGTCTTGAGCACGGCGGCCTCATAGGTGCGCGTGCGCTCGCCCGCGGCCGCAGCGCCGATCAGCACCAAAAAGCCAGTGACCAACGTGGCAAGGGCCGCGTAGCGTGTCGCGGCAGCAATGCCGCTTACAACTTCGATCACTTGGTCAATGGCATCTCTGATCCGAACGGCCGTGATGTTCGGGTATTGACCCGCAAGATCACGCAAAATAGCTGCCTCGGATTCGGGCGTGGCGTAAACGGTCGAAATCCAGCTATGGGGTGCGCCTGCAAGCGCTGCGGGGTTCATGGTCATCACAAAGCCGATGCCGCCTGTTTCCCAACTTACATTGCGGAAACTCGCAATTGTGGCGGTGATATCGCGCCCGAGGATGTTGACCGTGACCGTATCACCAAGCTTCAGGCCGATTTCGGCCCCTTCCTCGGCGGCGAAGCTCATCAACGGTGGCCCTGCATAATCTTCGGGCCACCATGCGCCTTGGGTGATGTCGCTGCCTTCGGGCAGGGCGGCAGCATAGGTCACACCGCGATCCCCGCGCACGACCCAATGACCGCCCGCAACATCTTCGGCGTCTTGCCCGTTGATCCGGGTGATGATGCCGCGCAGCATCGGTGCGCTTTCAACTTTACGCACGTTCGGATCTGTCTCGACACGGTCGCGGAACCCCTCGATCTGGTCAGGCTGGATATCCACAAAGAAATAGCTGGGAGCCACGTCGGGTAGTTCGTCGGCAAAAGATTTGCGCAGGTTCCCGTCGATCTGTCCGACCGACGCAAGAACCGCTAGGCCAAGGCCGAGGGACAGAACAACGGAGGTTGTCTCGCCACCGCGCGCGCCAATCGCGCCAAGGGCAAAGCGAAACGCGGGTTTTCCGCGTGTCCAATTTGTGAGACGGCGTGCCGATATACGTGCAAGGAAAGCTGCGAAAACCAGAATGAGCAGCGCGCCCACGATGCCCCCCGCCGTCCAAAGCGTCAGCCAGACCGTGCCCGAGAACCAGATCGCAGAGCCCAGAAGCGTCGAAATCAGCAGGGCCGTGGCGATCAAATAGCGCATCGCGGGCAACCGGCTTGTGCTGCCAAACGCATCCCGAAAGAGTGTCGCGGGCCTGATCTGTTCGGTGCGCGCAAGTGGCCAGAGTGTGAAGATGAGCGCCGCAAGGATGCCGTAGATCGCAGCCTCGGCGAGGGGGCCGAATTGCAGCGTGAAGTCCGCCGGAATGGGCAATTGCGCTGTGATAACGGGGGCAAGCAGAAGGGGGATGCCGCCGCCCAAAACAAGGCCCAAGCTGACACCAACAAGGGTCAGAATGCCGACCTGAATGAAATATGTGAGAAAGATCGTGTTGCGCGTGGCACCGAGGGTCTTGAGCGTCGCGATAACGCTGGTTTTTGCAGCGAGATAGGAGCGCACCGCAGCAGAGACGCCGACGCCGCCAACCGCAAGCCCGGACAGCCCCATGAGGATCAGAAACGCGCCGATACGCTCGACAAAGCGCGCGGTGCCGCCTGCGCCTCTGCGACTGTCTCTCCAGCGCAGGCCAGAGTCGCGGAACTGGCTTTCGGCCGCCACTTCTAACGCGGCAAGATCAGCGCCTTCCGGCAAATCAAGGCGATAGTGGGTGGAAAACAGGCTACCTTCCGCCAAGAGGCCGGAGTTTTGCAGCGCGGTCGTGAGCACAATCGTGCGCGGCCCGAGGCCGAAGCCTCCTGATGCGTTGTCCGGGTAGCGGTCAAGCACGGCCCGCAGGGTAAAGGTTTGGGTGCCGAGCGCGAAAGTGTCGCCTGCCGCAAGCCCGAGCCTGTCGACGAGCACGCGTTCCATGACAGCCCCGAAATCGGCGAGGGCGGCGTCAAGCGGCATCGGCGGGTCCAGTGTAACCGCGCCCACGAGCGGATAAGCGCTGTCGACTGCGCGAATTTGGGTCAGGCCGCGCTCTGAGGTGTCGCCGCTGCCGACGACAGCCATCGAGCGAAAATCAACTGTTTCCGAAATTTGTGTGGCGATGCTGTTGAGCCACGCCAGCTCTGGTTCGCGGGCAAAACGGTAGGTGAATTCGGCTTCTGCGTCGCCGCCCAAGAGGGCCGCGCCTTCTTTTTCAAGACCGGCCTCGATCCCTGCGCGCACCGTTCCAACGGCCGCAATCGCCGCCACGCCAAGGGCCAGACATGCCAGAAACACCCGAAAGCCGCGCAGGCCGCCACGCAGTTCGCGCAGTGCGAATTTGAATGCGATTTTGAGGGTCATGCGATGCGTCCGTCAGAGAGATTGACGATGCGGTCACAACGCGCCGCGAGGTCGGCGGCATGGGTGACCATGATCAGGGTCGCCCCGTGTTTGTCGCGCAAATCGAACAACAGCTTGATGATCGCCGCCCCGTTGGTCGCATCAAGGTTGCCTGTCGGCTCGTCCGCAAGCAGGATTTTCGGCCGCGGCGCAGAGGCGCGGGCGAGGGCCACACGTTGCTGCTCACCGCCAGACATCTGGCCGGGATAATGGTCTTTGCGCGCACCAAGGCCCACGGCGTCAAGTTCGGCGGCTGCACGGGTAAACGCGTCTTGCACACCCGCAAGTTCAAGCGGGGTCGCTACGTTTTCAAGTGCAGTCATTGTCGGGATCAGGTGGAAAGATTGGAACACTACCCCCATATTAGCCAGACGGAAGCGGGCGAGTTGGTCTTCGTTCATGGCAGACAGGTCTTCGTTCAAGGCGTTGATCTGGCCAGAGGAGGCCTGTTCCAGCCCGCCCATCAGCATCAGGAGAGATGATTTGCCCGACCCGCTTGGCCCAATAAGACCCAATGTTTCGCCCGCCTCGACATCCAATGAGATGCCGTGCAAAATATCAACCTTACCCGCATTCCCATCCAGAGAGAGCGAAGCATTTTTGAGCGAGAGTATCGGGTTTGACATAAAGAGGGCCTTTGGTTTGAGACATAGACTTGGATATGGGGCGGCGCGCTGGCTTCGCAACCTTAGTTTGGCAATTGGTGTGTTTTCGGGGGCCGCTCATGCAGAAACGGTCACAATTGCGGCACTTGGAGACAGTTTGACAGCGGGTTACGGGTTACAGCGTGATCAGGGTTTTGTGCCGCAGTTGCAAGCATGGTTGGATGCTGCGGGGGCAGATGCCGTCATTTTGAACGCTGGTGTCTCCGGAGATACGACCGCCGGTGGTCTGTCGCGGGTCGATTGGACGCTGACGCCGGATGTTGACGCAATGATTCTCACCCTTGGGGGCAATGACTATCTGCGCGGGCTGGATCCTGCCGTGAGCCGCGCGAATTTGGAAGGGATTCTCCGGAAAGCGGCGGCAGCGGAGGTAGATGTGCTTGTGGTGGGTTTGACCGCGGGCGCGAACTATGGCCCTGAATTTAAGACTGCCTTTGACGCGATGTATGCGGATTTGGCCGCACAATATGATACGGCGCTTTTCCCGACGTTTTTTAAGGGTTTGTTGGCAGAGGCTGGCACGCAAGACGCTGTTTTGCAGTTTATGCAGTCCGATGGCATTCACCCCAATGAGGAGGGCCTCAAATTGATCGTTGCGGCGCTGGGGCCGTCCGTCTTGGAATTGGTTGAAACTGCGCAATAAGTGAGGCGCCTGTTTGAGGCGCCTCGATGATCGAATTATGCAAGGGCAAGATTGACGGCGCTTTCGCGTCCATCGCGGCCCGCTTCAATGTCGAACGTGACCTTTTGGTCGTCTTTGAGACCCGTCAGCCCCGAACGCTCGACAGCGGAAATATGAACGAAGATGTCTTTTGATCCACCATCGGGGGCGATAAAGCCGTAGCCTTTTGTTGTGTTAAACCACTTCACTGTACCTGAAGCCATTTTGCTTTCTCCATGTTCACCGCTCGCGTGAGTGCAGCGGGTTGGCTCGTCAAATCAAGATCGAAAGACTGGGCCAGCATGGGGTCAGTGGTCGATAGAATACGACGTCGCACAGAAATATTGTGCGCAGTTCAAAACAAAATCAAGAATATTTGGGGGAGTGTTTTCGCGGCCTTAGGCCAGCGGAGTGGAACGCCCGTATGAAACGGGCGCCCCGCAGGGTGTTTAGGCCAGAGCCAAGTTCACCGCAGATTCGCGGCCGTCACGGCCAGCTTCGATGTCGAAAGTGACCTTCTGGTCGTCTTTCAAGCCTGTGAGGCCAGAACGCTCAACAGCGGAGATGTGAACGAAAACGTCCTTGGATCCGCCATCGGGAGCGATAAAGCCGAAGCCTTTAGTTGCGTTGAACCATTTTACTGTACCAGTAGCCATGGTGATAATCCTTTTTTTCAGTCTGCCCGCGGAGTGCGACAGCGCGGCTTAGTCAGTGCAATATCGAAGACTGTAGCCGAAAAGGAAAACAGTGGGTCGAGATAGAATAACGTCTGCACACTTTACATGGCGTGAATTGGGGAAAAATGCAAGTGCTATCCGTTTTGGATATGGTATCGGCATAAAAACGTCGTCGGGCGTGTCGGGCGCATGAGGCGGTTGAACCCGCTTGGCTCGCTTTGAATGGTTGACCTTGGCGAAATTGCCCCGCATTTGTCCAGAAGTATCTCAAAGATGTTAGGAGCTGGACGTGAATATTGATCAATTGCTGGAGCGTTCGGGCGGCGTCTGCGAGATTTGTAGTAGCACGGATGGTTTGACCCGCGTCGTGGTGACGGAAACAGACGATACCGTTTTCTGCGAGATTTGTGCGGGGCAAGCAGAGGCTCCTAGCGGGCATTGGCGTGCGCTTGAGGGGGCTGCATGGTCGGTTGAACCGGCGGTCCAGATCGCCGTTTGGCGCAAACTTGGGGACATTGGCGAGGCTTGGGCCACTGAGGCGCAGCTTGGCATGATGATGGAACCCGATGTTGCCGCCCGCGCCGCGGCCGTGTCTTTGGTACACAAGGATGCGAACGGCGCTGTTTTGGCGAATGGCGATACGGTGGTATTGATCAAAGACCTGCCTGTCAAAGGTGCGGGCTTCACCGCAAAACGCGGCACGGCGGTACGCGGCATTTCTTTGGTGCAAGACAACGCGGGCCATATTGAAGGCCGCGTTGAGGGACAGCGAATCGTGATTTTGACGGATTTCGTCAAACGGAAATAGGCTAGGAATTGTTCGGAAAGATTTGCTGCATTTCCGCGTCAAACCGCGCCCATGTCATCGTGGCCTTGTTGCCTGCGTAGCCGTGATAATGTGATTTCCCAGTGGAATTCGGTAGGCCTGCCCAAATCCGCGAGAGATTGTTCATGAAGGTGCGCCGTCCGATCGCGCCGCGTGACACGTCGTTGAAACCCGCTTCTGCCAAGAGCACCTGCGCGAGCCTGTCTTGTACCTGCGGCGAGAACGTTTCATGTGGGCTCAGGCCCAGCTCGTTCACGAGCCGCTTCAAGGTCGCGGGAATGAATTGATAGCGCCCGATTGCATGCGGCTGGCCGGGTGTGCGGTCAATCCAGTGATAGATTTCTGCGATGGTCATTTGAGTGGGCGGGCGCGAGGGGCGCAGCTTGGCGCCGTGTTGCACCGCGTCATAGCCTTTGGACCCCGCTTCTGCGAGGCTGATCAAATGCAGGACCCGCTCCGCCGGTCCAAAGGTCGGAGACAAAGATTGAAGCTGTTCGAGGCTGACAGTCTGGATCGTCGCTCTCTCGCGCTTGGGATGCGGCGCAAAAAGCCCGAGGCCACCCTTCCCAGCAAAAAGGCTACCTACGCCGCCATTTTGATCGGCAGCCAATGCGGTATCTTGTCCGGCAAGAAGAGAGCGCCGCGCACTTTGAAAGGCGTCTCCCCCCAAAAGCGACGCCATTTCGGCAGAGGTGATCGTCGGCGTCATGACCAGAACACACCACGAAATAACAACGTTAAAAAGTGATCTCAAACTTCAGCCCTCATTCCAAATTCAAGCGGGAATGAGGTGAACCTCGGTCAATTTGATTTATATTTAGTTGAGGTTGTTCACAAAGTCATGCGGCGGCAATTCCACAGGGAGCTGCCGCCAATAGACTGATTTAGCGCACGAATTTCTTGTGCTTCATCCGCTTTGGCTCCAAAGCGTCGGCACCAAGGCGCCGTTTTTTGTCTTCTTCGTAGTCTTCAAAGTTACCCTCGAACCATTCTACATGGGCGTCGCCCTCGAATGCGAGGATATGCGTACAGATGCGGTCAAGGAAGAAGCGGTCGTGGGAAATGACGACAGCACAGCCTGCGAAGGATGTCAGCGCGTCTTCAAGAGCGCGCAGAGTTTCCACGTCGAGGTCGTTTGTCGGCTCGTCAAGGAGCAGAACATTACCGCCTGATTTCAATAGCTTGGCCATATGTACGCGGTTGCGTTCCCCGCCCGACAAGAGGCCGACCTTCTTTTGCTGGTCGCCGCCTTTGAAGTTGAACGCCGAGCAATAAGCGCGGGAGTTCATGGAGGCCTCGCCCAGTTCGATGATCTCGGCGCCGCCTGTGATTTCTTCCCAAACGGTCGCGTTTGGATCCAGCGCATCGCGGGACTGGTCGACATAGGACAGTTTAACAGTATCGCCGAATGTGACGGAGCCTTCGTCGGGCTGCACTTGTCCTGTGAGCATTGAGAAGAGCGTGGATTTACCCGCACCGTTCGGGCCGATCACGCCGACAATGCCACCGGGGGGCAGATCGAATGAGAGCCCCTCGATAAGAAGCTTGTCGCCCATCGCTTTCTTGAGGTTTTCGACCTCGATTACCTTGGAACCAAGGCGCGGACCATTTGGAATGATGATCTGGGCGCGGCCCATTTTCTCTTTCTCGGACTGGTTGGCGAGGTCGTTATAGGCGCTGATACGGGCCTTGGACTTGGCTTGGCGGGCTTTGGCGCCCTGACGCATCCACTCAAGTTCGCGCTCAAGGGTGCGCTGCTTGGATTTGTCTTCTTTCGCCTCTTTCTCAAGGCGTTTTGCCTTGGCTTCCAGCCAGCTGGAATAGTTGCCCTCGTGCGGGATGCCTGCTCCACGGTCGAGTTCCAAAATCCAGCTTGTGATCGCATCAAGGAAGTAGCGGTCGTGCGTGACGATCAGGATTGTGCCTTTGTAATCAATCAGGTGCTGTTGCAACCAGGCAATTGTTTCAGCGTCAAGGTGGTTGGTCGGCTCGTCGAGGAGGAGCATGTCCGGCGCTTCAAGAAGGAGCTTGCACAGGGCCACACGGCGACGTTCACCGCCCGAAAGGGTGCTGACGTCCGCATCGTCAGGTGGGCAGCGCAGGGCCTCCATGGAGACGTCGATCTGGCTGTCGAGATCCCAGAGGTTCTGCGCGTCAATCTCATCTTGGAGTTGCGCCATCTCGTCGGCGGTTTCCTCGGAGTAATTCATCGCGAGTTCGTTGTAGCGGTCGAGAATGGCCTTTTTATCGGCCACGCCGAGCATCACGTTTTCGCGAACCGTTAGGGTCTCGTCCAGCTTCGGCTCTTGCGGGAGGTAGCCCACGCGTACGCCTTCGGCCGCCCATGCCTCGCCGACAAAGTCTTTGTCTTGGCCAGCCATGATCCTCATCAGGGTTGATTTACCGGTGCCGTTCACACCGACGACGCCGATTTTCACGCCGGGCAAGAAGTTCAGACGGATGTTTTCAAATACTTTCTTCCCGCCGGGGTAAGTTTTGGACACACCGTCCATAAAGTAGACGAATTGATTGCTGGCCATTTTGCGACGCTCCGCTCGGGTTTAGGAATTTGCCCTTAGATAGCCTCGCTCTGCGCGAGGGGCAATCGGGGAAACAGGCATGCGGCTTTGGTTTGACAGTTGAGCCGCTAAGTGGTTCGTTTAGCCCAAACATTTTTGGAGCCTGACATGACATATGTACCCGCCGCCGACCGCTACGACCGCATGGTGTATAATCGCTGTGGCAAATCAGGGGTGAAATTGCCTGCCGTGTCCTTAGGGCTTTGGCACAACTTCGGCCATGATACGCCACATGAGACCAAGCAAGCGATCTGCCGGACGGCTTTTGACAATGGCATTACCCACTTCGATCTGGCCAATAACTATGGCCCGCCCGCAGGATCGGCAGAGCATGCCTTCGGCTCGATCCTGGCCGAAGATTTCAAGGGCTACCGTGATGAGCTGATTATCAGTTCGAAAGCGGGCTATCATATGTGGAATGGCCCTTATGGCGAGTGGGGCAGCCGCAAATACCTCGTCGCGTCTTGTGATCAGTCGCTCAAGCGGATGGGCCTTGATTACGTCGATATTTTCTATTCGCACCGCTTTGATCCCGAAACGCCTCTGGAGGAAACCATGGGCGCGCTCGACTATATCGTGCGTTCCGGTCGGGCGCTTTATGCGGGGATTTCGTCTTATAACACGGAGCGAACACGCGAGGCCGTGGCGATTTTGAAGGATCTGGGGACCCCCTGTTTGATCCACCAGCCAAGCTATAACATGCTGAACCGTTGGGTAGAGCGCGATGGACTAAAAGAGACGCTCAAGGATTTGGGGATCGGCTCAATTGCGTTCACGCCTTTGGCGCAGGGTATGCTGACCAAGAAGTATCTGGGTGGCATTCCGGAAGGGTCCCGTGCCGCACAGGGCAAGTCGCTATTCGCCTCTATGCTGACCGATCAGGCGATTGGCAATATTCGCAAGCTCAATGGAATCGCGGAAGGGCGTGGGCAGACGTTGGCGCAGATGGCGATTGCTTGGGTGTTGCGCGAGGGCGGGATTACGACAGCGCTCATTGGCGCCTCCAAGCCGTCGCAGGTGATTGATTGTGTGGGTGCGATCAATAATCTGGCCTTTAGTGCCGAAGAGCTGGCTTTGATTGATCAATATGCGGATGAAGAGCAGATCAACCTTTGGGCAGCCTCCGCTGAATTGGACGCCTAAGACGTGAAGCAGGGCTTTCCGATTGCGAGGGCAGGGCAGGTCGTTGGTCTGCTCGGCGGGTCATTTGACCCTGCGCATGAGGGGCATGTTCATATCACGCGCACGGCGATGAAGCGTTTCGGGCTTGATCGCGTCTGGTGGCTGGTGAGCCCTGCCAATCCCCTGAAAAAACGCGGTCCTGCGCCCTTGGCTGACCGTATGGCGCGGGCGCGGCAATTGATGCGGCATCCGCGTGTTACGGTGACGGATATCGAGAGCCGCTTGGGGACGCGGTACACGGCCGAGACGATTGCCGCCTTGCAAACGCGCTATCCTGCTGTGCGATTTGTGTGGTTGATGGGTGCGGATAATCTGGCGCAGCTTCATCGCTGGCAGGATTGGCAGTGGATAATGCAAAATGTCCCTGTTGGCGTGTTGGCGCGGCCAAATGACCGGATTTCTGCCCGGCTGTCGAAGGCGGCGTTTGTCTATCGTGGTGCGATGTTACAGGGGAGCGTGTCGCAGGCTTTGGCCCGAGGAGACGCGCCTAGGTGGTGCTTTGTGAATATGCCCATGTCGGATGCGTCCTCGACGGCGATACGGTCAAAGGGCGCGTGGAATGCGTAGTTTGGTATCCCGCAGAGCGCTTTTGGCAATGCTGATGAGCGCGGCTGGCGCGGCGGGGGCCGATGCGCCGCTGGTGTCGTTGCGCCCCACTGCGCGCCCGACGGCATCGGATCGGGTCACGCCAGAAATGCGCCAGACGTTGGCGCAGGTGGTGGCGTCGTCCGAGGTGACTGGGCATGTGGGTATTGTGGTGGCGGATGCACAGACAGGCGAGATTATTGATCAGCATGAGGCGGATATACCGCAGCCCCCTGCGAGTGTAACGAAAGCCGTCACGGCGCTCTATGCGCTGGAGGGGCTTGGGGGTGATTTTCGGTTTAAAACGAGCGTTTTTGCTAAAGGAACCATTTCAGAAGGTATTTTGGATGGTGATTTGATTTTAGTCGGTGGCGGTGATCCGAATTTGATCACCGACGATCTCGCGGTTCTCGCCGAGCGGCTGAAGGCGACGGGCCTGAAAGAGGTGCGGGGAGCGTTTCAGGTTTACGACGGTGCGCTGCCAAATCTTGATGAAATCGACGCGGGGCAGCTTGACTATTTCGGGTATAATCCTGCCGTCACGGGGCTGAACCTGAATTATAACCGTGTGCATTTCGAATGGAAGAAGCAGGCTGGCGATTATAGTGTCATGATGGACGCGCGCAGTGATCTGTATCGCCCTGACGTAACCATTGCGCAGATACAGATTGTGAACCGCGAAGTGCCCGTGTTCACCTATCAAGACGGCGGCAATGTCGATCAGTGGACCGTGGCGCGCGGGGCGCTGGGCAATGGCGGGTCGCGCTGGCTGCCCGTGCGCTATCCCGCGCTTTATGCGGGAGAGGTTTTTGCCACTTTTGTGCGGAGCCACGGGATCGTTCTGAAGGCCCCTGTGGAGGTGTCTGATCTGCCGAGCGGCGCTGTGCTCGCCACCTTCGAGAGCCCGCCGCTGACGGATATTCTGCGTGATATGTTAAAGTATTCGACGAATATCACAGCCGAAGCGGCAGGCATGACGGCGACAGAAAGGCGGACAGGACAAAAGCGCGGGCTGCGCACCTCAGCGCTGGGTATGTCGCAATGGGCGAAGACGCGCGCAGAAATTTCCCCGCAGTTTGCGGATCATTCTGGGTTAAGCGATGCATCGCGCATTTCTGCTGCAGATATGGTTGGCTTGCTCACGGCAGAGGGCGCAATGGCGCAGTTGTTCCCTATCATGAAAGACATCGCATTCAAAAATGAGGATGGTCAGACATTGAAGGATCACCCCGCAACGGTTTTGGCTAAGACGGGGACGCTGAATTTTGTGTCTGGGCTCGCAGGCTATCTGCGGACGGCGAGTGGGCGCGATCTGGCGTTTGCGATCTTTGCGGCGGATCTGGATGCGCGCGAAAAGGGCAAGCTTTCGCAAGATGAGCAGCCCTTCGGCTCGATTTCGTTCAATACCGCTGCCAAGCGTCTCCAGCAGGTTTTGCTGCAGCGCTGGGCAGTTTTGGCGGAGATCTCTGATTAGAACGTCATGTGGCGTGCGCGTGCGCCACGTTCAATCGCGGCTGCGTGCAGGCGGTCGATGTTCAATTCGTAGCGAATCTCTTCAAGCATGCGCCCTTCGGTCTGCTCAATCGCTCCATCGGCGGCTGCAACGTCACATGACAACGCATAAGCAGTTTCAAAAAGCCGCTCGTCGAGCGCATCGCGGATGAGGCCAAAAAGTGCCTCTAGGCCGTCTTCCTGCTCCAAAAGTTCAAAAACCATTTTCGACACACGGGGCAATCTGTCGGCGTCATATTGTGCAAAGACAGGCAGATGGTTGATTGTATTGGATATTTTAACCAGCTCTGCTGTCCGTATTTCTTCGTCGGAGGCAGATACTGCAACCATCAGGGCCACGAGTGCGTCTTGTCCGGTCATTGCTGCGTCTGGTGTCATGTCAATATTCCTTTTCAATCTACACCCGATTTATTGACGCCTCGCCCCCTGCGCAATAGGGAGAGCGCGATGGGTTGCCATTGGGGCGCCATTTCAACCGTTGAGAGATACTATGACCAATTTGCGTGACGCTGCGATGAATTCCAAGGCCTGGCCCTTTGAAGAAGCCCGCCGTTTGCTCAAACGGTATGAAAAGAAGGACCCCGAGAAGGGTTATGTTTTATTCGAGACGGGCTATGGTCCGTCTGGTTTGCCCCATATCGGCACGTTTGGCGAGGTTGGTCGCACGACGATGATCCGCCGTGCGTTTGAAGTGATCTCTGACATTCCGACGAAACTGCTTTGCTTTTCGGACGATATGGACGGGATGCGCAAGATTCCAGGCAATGTGCCTGATCCTGAGGCGCTAAGGCCCTATATGCAGCAGCCGCTGACGGCGGTGCCTGATCCGTTCGGCACGCACAACAGCTTTGGCGATCACATGAATGCGCGGTTGAATGCGTTCCTTGATACCTTCGGGTTCGAGTATGAATTCGCCAGTTCCACCGCCTATTACAAAGCCGGTAAGATGGACGAAATCCTTATCCGTTCTGCCGAGCGCTATGACGATATCATGGCGATCATGCTCAAGTCGTTGCGTGACGAGCGTCGCGAAACCTATTCGATTTTTTTGCCGATCAGCCCGACAACGGGGCAGGTGCTTTATGTGCCGATGAAGAACGTATCCAAAGATGGTCTGATCACATTTGACGATGTGGATGGCACCGAAATCACGATGCCCGTCACGGGGGGCAATTGTAAGTTGCAGTGGAAGCCCGACTTTGGCGCGCGCTGGGCGGCTTTGGACGTCGATTTCGAGATGTATGGCAAGGACCATGCGACGAATACCCCGATTTACGACGGTATTTGCCGCGTTTTGGGTGGCCGTGCGCCAGAGCACTTTACCTATGAATTGTTCTTGGATGCCGACGGTCACAAGATTTCAAAGACCTCTGGCAATGGTCTGACTATTGACGAGTGGCTGACCTATGCGGCGACCGAATCGCTGTCTTACTTCATGTATTTGAAGCCAAAGACCGCCAAGCGGATGCACTTTGACGTGATCCCGAAGGCGGTGGACGAGTATCACCAGCAATTGCGCGCTTATGAGACGCAAGATGATGCGGGCAGGCTGAACAACCCTGTGTTCCATATTCACGGCCACAATGTGCCTGCTTCTGATATGGTTGTGCCTTTTGCAATGTTGTTGAACCTCGCGTCGGTCTCTGGTGCGGAAGACAAGGACACGCTGTGGGGCTTTATCAAGCGCTATGCTCCTGAGGCCTCGGCAGAGACGAACCCGCAGATGGATCAGGCAGCGGAATTCGCCGTGCGCTATTACAACGACTTTGTGAAGCCCGAGAAGGTGTTCCGCGCGCCCTCGGATCAAGAGCGTGCTGCGATGGAGGATATGGTCGCGCGCCTTAAGGTTTGGGATGGCGGTTTGGATGCAGAAGCTCTGCAATCGATGGTCTTTGCGGTTGGCAAAGAGCACGGGTTCGAGCCGCTGCGCGACTGGTTTACGGCACTTTACGAGGTGTTGCTCGGGGCCAGTCAAGGGCCGCGCTTTGGCGGGTTCATCGCGCTTTACGGCGTTAATGAGACCATTGACTTGATCGAGGCACAGCTGTCAGCCTAGGCCCATATGAAACCAAAAGCCGCTTTCATCCGTATCTCAGATGGACCTAAAGGATGGAGGCGGTATTGGAACGTATCATAGCACTGGTTTTGTCAGCGCTCGCAGCGGTTTATGCGGGGGCGTCATCTGCGCAAGACGCCTTTGGCAATGTGATTTCTGATCAGCTTACGGCCTTTCATGACCGCGACATTGCGCAGGCCTTCACCTTTGCGAGCCCCGCGATCAAGCGCATTTTTGGCAGCCCCGAGAACTTTGGCATCATGGTCGAACGGTCGTTCCCGATGATTTGGGATCATGCCTCTGCGCGCTTTTTGGCGCAACGACAGGAGGGGGGCGCCATTTTTCAACGCGTGATGGTCACGGGCCAAGACGGGCGGGCCTTTGTCTTTGACTATAAGATGATCGAGACGCAGCAAGGCTGGAAAATCGACGGCGTTGACTATGTGCCAGCCCCCGATCTAAGCGTCTGAGGTGTTGCGCGGCGCACCGTCACGGTGCCCTCAGCAGCCCTTTACCCCTGACAGCTAAATCTAAGCGGAAGGCTCCGGCGACTTTTCCGGACCGCTTTTGCATTGGCTTTCTGGAAAGGGTTATTCATGAACAAGGCAATTACAGACGGGATCGTTTTCGCGCCACTCCCGTTCTCCGCAGGTTTGGGTGTTTGGTCGAGCGGCGACGGCACGCCCGGGTCAGATACCTATGCCGTAAGCGGCACGGGCGTCTTCGTCGCAGCCGACCAGGACTTTTCGGGGTGTCTGGAGGTTCAGAAAACAACCACCATCGGTAAGGTCCGTTATATGGGTGAAACGCCGCTGTTGCCGGGTTGTTATCTGCAGGTGCGCGCGAAGGTCAAAGCCATCGCGGGTCCGATGCCTGCCGTTCGCATTGCGGGTTACCCTGCATTGGCCAATGGCAATAAGGTCACTGGTTTGACAGAGACAGGTCCAAGCGTCCAATTGACGACATATGGTGAAGTGGTCGAGGTCAGCGCAATCGTTGCCACGGGCGATCGCGGCGGTGTGGATATGGTTTGGCCAACAGCGGCATACGGGCACTTTGGCATTGACCTGACAGGTGTCAGTGGCGGCCTTGTGCGCATTGACGATGTCGAAATCGAAGACGTCACGCGTGTTTTTGTGCGCGATATGCTGTCGATGGTAGATGTGCGTGATTACGGCGCACTCGGTAACGGCACCACCGACGATAGTGCTGCCTTCGAGGCCGCGGACGCCGCTGCAAACGGCCGCACTGTTTTGGTGCCTGCAGGTGTTTACAAGCTGGCTAACGATGTGACAATCGAGAGCAAGATCAAGTTCGAAGGCACGGTCACCCAGACTGCAAGCAAGCGTTTCATTCTGCAAAAGGGGTTTAATTACGAGAGCTATTTGAATGCGTTTGGCGATGAGACGCTAGCCTTCAAAAAAGCCTTTCAAGCCTTGCTAAACTTTTCGGACCACGAGTCGCTGGATCTTTGCGGGCGGCGTATTGCGCTCACAGAGCCTGTGGATATGCAAGCGGCGGACCCTTTGCGCACCGTTTTCGCGACACGTCGCGTGATCCGTAACGGGCAATTTCAGGCTGAGAGCTCGGGCGGGTGGGATACCACAGTTGTGACATCACAGGCGACCTATTCGGCCTCCAACCCCACCCGCCTTGCGAATGTGGTCAATATCGCGAACGTGCAAGTCGGATCGCTGGTCGAAGGCGGCGGCGTCGGGCGTGAGGTCTATGTCAGCTCGGTCAACATTGGCGCAAAGATCGCTTATTTGAGTGCGCCTCTTTATGACGCGGAAGGTACACAGAACTTTACCTTCCGGCGCTTCAAATACCTGCTGGATTTCTCCGGGTTTGAAAGCCTCAGCCAGTTTGTTCTCGACGATATCGAGTTCCAAGGCAACGGGTTTGCCAGCGGCGTGATGTTGGCGCAGAGCGGCCTTACCTTTCAGGTCCGGGATTCATTTTTCACCCGCCCAAAGGACCGTGGGCTGACCTCAATCGGCACAGGATGCCAAGGCATGATGGTGGATCGCTGTCAGTTCAACTCCGACGAGACCGCATTGAGTGTCCAGTCGCGCAAAAGTATCGCGCTGAACGCCAATGCCAACGATGTCAAAATCCGCGATAACCGGATCATGATGTTTCGACACTTTGCGGTGATCGGCGGTGTCACATCGCTGATCAGTGGCAACCACTGGTTCCAAGGCGACACCCAGCAAGACGGTGTGCGCACGGGTGGTATCGTCTTCACGGCAACCAACCCTGTCTCGGCCATCTGTGCAAACTATATCGATAACTGCTTTATTGAATGGACAAACGAACACAGCGCAGAGCCTGCCTTGGGCAATCAGTTCTCGTTCGGGGGCATGACGATTACGGGTAACATCTTTTTTGCCTCAAACGTCGCTGCATCGTTCAAATTCATTGTAATCAAGCCCCATGGGCCAGGGCACTTTATCCACGGTCTGGGGGTTGTCGGCAATGTGTTCCGCTCGATTAACGGATTTATTGATCGCGTCGAAAAGGTTGATACGACCTTCGCTGATCTTGATTATAGCCGGATTCGGACGGTGACGTTCTCTGGAAACACCTTTCACGGGGTGACTGATGAGGTGTTTAACCCGGCATCAATCGATCACGATCAAGCCACGGCGGCATCGGTCTGGACAGCCGATACCGTTCCTTACCTCCCGTTCCGAGGGCGCGCCCGCTATGTCGACTCCGTCGCGGTCGACGGGGATCTGCGTAACGCCAGCAATGGGGTCGAATACATCGCCCCCTCTGTGGCAACGGGGCAAGGTAGCGGCAATCGCGCGGTCACGTTTGGCTGGGGCAAGGCTGTCAAAGGCCGCGTGCGCTTCGTCGTGCGGATGGACAACCCGATCTGACGACTGAACGCATTGTGAATGAAAAGGGGCACAAAAGACGTGTCCCTTTTTGTTTGTCTGTTTCGGCGTATGATAGCTGCATGACGATTCTTACTTCTTCTCTTATCGCGGTCTTGTCGGTCGTTGCTGCAATCCATACCCTCTGGGGGTTCGGGTTCTGGTTTCCGCTGCGCGACGAAGACAGGCTTGTCCGTGCGGTCGTTGGCGCGAAAGATGCGACGCGCATGCCCGGGCCAATTCCTTGTGGTCTTGTTGCGGGGGCTTTGGTGGCTGTCATTATCTCGTTGACGGCACCGCCATCTATGCCACGCGATATTCTGTTGGGATTGTCTGCACTGGTGCTGATCGTGCGTGGGCTTCTGGCTTGGATGCCGCTTTGGCGCCGCATGGCCCCGCGAGAGCCATTTGCGACGCTGGACCGCTATGCATACGGGCCGCTTTGTCTTTTGCTCGGTCTAGGGATTACGATTGTCGTCATCGGCTAGAAAGTGAGCCAGGTTTCGAATTTGAGCGCAGCACCGCGGTCGCCCGTCAGACCTTTGACCGCGCCCAAGTGGATATTGATGTTGTCGCTAACGTTATAGATGACTGATGGCGCGATTTTGGCGTAGTAGTCGTTGGTGAATCCCTGACCCGTCTGTAACTGAAGGGTCGTCATCCAATCTTCGGACCACCTATGCCCCCAAGTCGCATCTGCTTTCGGACGAAAGGTGCTGTCCCGAGTGCCATAGGTGGCGCTTGCGTCAATTGCGAGCCAGCCGTTCTTGAGCCCGCGGCCCCATGATAGTCCGCCGCGCCAGAGCATTTCAGGGGCGTGATTTGCGTCTGCACGCACACCCAAGGCCAAATTTGCCGCGAATTTGTTTTGGCTTTCCATGTCGCCAATCGGAAAGCTTGCAAAGACAAAGACCGAGCCGATGCGCCCCGCGTCCGCGGTATGCAGGTCCAGCCCGAGGGTAACGCGCTCGGATGCGCCATATTCGGCGTAGACGGTCGGGTCGTAATGCACGGGTAACCGTGCGCCGTCAGACAATAGAAAATTGCCGCCCGCCGCGATGAATAGCTCACCCTCAGCCCGCGACCAAGCGCCTGCGGACGCTGTGCTCGTGCAGGTAATAAAGAGGAAAATCGCGAAGATGCGCATGAGCAAGAGCCAGACTGTTCCATACAAAGTATAAACAAATAGTTAACGGGACATTAAGAAATGCTGAAGAGGGTCTGTCAATAAATTTTCAGTATGGTGCTCGATATTGCGTGAATTTTACAAAACGATGTGGCCTGCACCGAGTTTGGCTTGGAAATTGAGTTGAATCCTCACATGATGCCGACAAGTGCGCTTCCCTTTGAGGAGAAAGGGCGGCGGGGAGGCGAGCTATTGGCTCAACAATCATAGAATTTCCAAACGGGGGACCGTCCATGTCTGACACTAGCAAACTCTATCCACCATCCGCTGAAATGGCCGCTGGCGCCCATGCAGATAAGGCCAAATACGAGGCCATGTATGCGGCCTCTATCGCAGACCCGGCTGCGTTTTGGGGCGAGCAGGGCAAGCGCGTTGACTGGATCAAGCCTTATACAAAAGTGAAGTCCAGCGACTTTACGATAGGTAATGTTGACATCAAATGGTTTGAAGACGGCACGTTGAACGTCTCCGCTAACTGCATTGACCGGCACCTTGCGACGCGCGGCGATCAGACCGCGATCATCTGGGAGCCCGACAGCCCCGAAGAGCCAGCACTGCACATCAGCTACAAAGAGTTGCACGAAAAAACCAGCCGTATGGCGAATGTTCTCAAGGATTTGGGCGTCACAAAGGGCGACCGCGTCGTTCTCTACCTGCCAATGATCCCGGAAGCCGCTTACGCGATGCTGGCCTGCGCGCGCATTGGCGCGATCCATTCGATCGTTTTCGCGGGCTTTAGTGCCGATGCGCTGGGCGCGCGGATCAACGGATCGGAGGCAAAAGTACTGATCACGGCGGATTACGCGCCCCGCGGCGGCCGTGCGACGCCGTTGAAGTCGAACGCAGACGCAGCCTTGCTGCATTGTGATGACCGCGTGAAATGTCTCGTGGTCAAGCGGACTGGCGGTCAGACAACATGGACCGAAGGGCGTGACTTTGATTATAACGCGCTTTCGGCGGCAGCCTCTGCGGAGTGCGCACCGACGGAGATGGATGCAGAAGATCCGCTGTTCATTCTCTACACCTCCGGCTCGACGGGTCAGCCCAAGGGCGTGGTACACACGACAGGCGGTTACCTCGTTTATGCCTCCATGACCCATGAATATACGTTCGACTATAAAGAGGGTGACATCTTCTGGTGCACCGCTGACGTGGGCTGGGTCACAGGGCACAGCTATATCGTTTATGGTCCGCTCGCGAACGGGGCCACGACGATCATGTTCGAAGGCGTGCCAACGTATCCCGATGCGGGCCGTTTTTGGGAGGTTTGCGCCAAGCACAAGGTCAATCAGTTCTACACAGCTCCCACCGCACTGCGCGCATTGATGGGGCAGGGCAACAGCTTTGTCGAAAAGCACGATCTGTCAGATCTGCGGATTCTGGGGACAGTGGGCGAGCCGATCAACCCTGAGGCATGGAACTGGTACAATGATGTCGTCGGCAAGGGCAAATGCCCGATTGTCGATACATGGTGGCAGACTGAAACAGGCGGGCATTTGCTCACGCCACTGCCCGGAGCGACAGCGACCAAGCCAGGCTCTGCGACTTTGCCGTTCTTTGGCATCCAGCCCGTCGTGCTTGAACCCACAACAGGTGAAGAGATCCACGGCAATGGCGTCGAAGGTGTTTTGTGCATCAAGGACAGCTGGCCAGGTCAGATGCGCACCGTTTGGGGCGACCATGAGCGGTTCGAGAACACCTATTTCTCGGATTACAAAGGCTACTACTTCACAGGTGACGGCTGCCGTCGTGATGAGGACGGTTACTACTGGATCACGGGCCGCGTTGATGACGTGATCAACGTGTCAGGCCACCGTATGGGCACCGCAGAAGTCGAGAGCGCCCTGGTCGCGCATGCGGCTGTGGCCGAGGCGGCTGTTGTGGGTTACCCGCATAACATCAAAGGGCAGGGGATCTATGCCTATGTGACTTTGATGAATGATCAAGAACCCTCTGACGCGCTGCGCAAAGAGCTTGAAACTTGGGTGCGTTCCGAGATCGGGCCGATTGCAAAACCGGACCTGATCCAATGGGCTCCCGGATTGCCAAAGACGCGGTCTGGCAAAATCATGCGCCGTATCCTGCGCAAGATTGCCGAGAACGACTATGCCGCCCTTGGCGACACGTCCACGCTGGCCGATCCGTCGGTTGTGGATGACCTTATCGAGAACCGGATGAACCGCGCCTAACTCAGGTCAGCGGCACCAAACTTCAGAATGACGGGGACGATTAATTCTTCCTCGTCATTCAAATGCCGGTCCAGCAGGCGCTCCAGCTCTGTCAGTTCGGCCTCAAAATGCCCCACAAGACTATGCATCTTGGTCCGTTTGTCGCGGGCTTGCAGAATGCCGTTTGCACTGGCGACAAAGGCGTTGAGCAGAACGTCAATGTCGTGGTGATCCTTATCCAGTATAGCAAAGCCTCCCTCGATGCGTTGGTCTTTGGTCGCAAGTTTCGGGAAGTAATAGGAATCCTCAATCGTGTGATGTTCGTGCAGCCCGTTCACAAACATGCCGCCATAGCGCGATAAGCGGGCGGCGTATTGGTCGGGCGCGATCTTTGCATCGACAAGATTGCGGGCATCGCTTTGCATCTCGGCCACGACCTTGCGGAACATCATGTGACGCTCAAGCCAAAAGCGGATCAGACCGTCAAAGCCCGGATCGGTTTCCCAAAGCTTGCGCGGATAGTCTTTTAGCAAGACACACAGGGCATCCGGCAGGCCGTCGCGCTGGGCCAAATCAAGCGATTTCATCTCTCAACTCCTGTTTTCTGGGCTTCAAGTAGTGCGTACACGGAGCAAAGACCAGTCTGAAGCAGGGCGCGAATCATGCCTGCCCGTGTTTTTGGAGCGCAGTCGCCCTGCTGCGTTGCGCGGCGCGCCAGAATATTGCGCGCGATTGGCCAATTTTTTTCCATTTCATGATAACCGGAAGGCCTCATCGCGGTGCCGCGAGGTCAATCAAAAATTGCGCTTGCCATTTTTACCATCAAGTCAAACTATGGATCATCAGCGCCCTTGAGGCGAATGAGATAAGCAAAAACCGAGGGCCGGAAAACGGCACCTTTACCGGGAGATACTCATGACATTGAAAACATCATTGAAGGCGACAACGGCTGCGGTCTTGTTCCTTTCTGGGACGGCTGCATTCGCGGATAGCCATGCAACGCACCCTGTGACTGGCGAAGTTCTGGCCTCTGATCAGTCCTTTACCTACCGCGATCTGGACGAAAGTCCCTCCATTGATCCGGGCATGGCCGAAGACAGCGCCGGCGGCGACATCATCCGCGACCTCTTTGAGGGCCTGATGAGCCAAGACGGTGAAGGCAATATTATTCCAGGTGTTGCAACGGGCTACACCGTGTCTGATGATAAGCTGGTTTATACATTTACTCTGCGCGACAACGCAAAATGGTCCAACGGCGAGCCTGTGACCGCTGGCGATTTCGAATATGCTTGGAAGCGCGCAGCCTCCCCAGCGCTGGCCTCTCCCTATAGCTGGTATATCGAGTTGATGAGCCTCGTGAATGCCTCCGAAGTGATCGCGGGCGACAAAGATCCGTCCGAGCTTGGCGTGACAGCCACCGACGAGCACACTCTCGTTGTGACCCTGACCCAGCCGCTGCCTTACTTCCCGCAGATGGTGACACATTACACCACATTCCCTGTGCCGCAGGCCGTGGTTGAAGAATTCGGCGCTGACTGGACCAAGCCGGGCAACATGGTGTCCAACGGCGCATACGTCCTGACAGAGCACGTGCCCCAAGAGAAGCTCGTGCGCGAGCGCAACGTGAACTATTGGGATAACGAGAACACCATCATCGAGAAAACCACATCGCTGGTGATTAACGACGAAAACGTCGCTTTGACCCGTTTCCTCGCAGGCGAGCTTGACCGCACAGAGGTGCCATCTGGGCAGTTCCCAGCACTTGAGGCGGAATATCCAAACGACATCATGTCCGTGCCAGACGCCTGTTCCTACTATTACACCATCAACATGACAGAGACTGGGAACCCGGCCTTGCAGGACGCGGGCGTCCGCAAGGCGCTGTCGATGGCCGTTGATCGTGACGTGATCGTGGATAACGTGCTGGCGGGTGGCCAAAAGGCCGCTTACACCTTCACCCACTGGGCGACAGCTGGCTTCGAGACACCCGACATCGCAGAAGCCTCTATGACCCAAGCGGACCGCAACGCAGAAGCCGTCGCCTTGATGGAAGCTGCTGGTTACGGCAAGGACAATCCGCTGACTGTCGACCTGATCTACAACACATCCGACGCGCACAAAGGCATCGCCATCGCGATCAGCCAGATGTGGAAGCAGACGCTGGGTGTCGAAACAGTCTTGAGCAATGAAGAATGGCAGGTCTTCCTTGAGACACGCGGCAACCAGGACTATCAAATCGCCCGCGCTGGCTGGTGTGCGGACTATAACGAGGCATCAACCTTCCTCGACCTGATGCAATCGGAGTCAGGCTATAACGATGCCAAGTATAACAACCCCGAAGTCGACGCGCTCTTGGCGCACGCCAAAACAGCCGACAACCCACAGGCTGATTATACAGCCGTAGAGCAGATCATTGCGCGTGATGTGCCGATCATCCCGATCTACCACTACTCGGCAGATAAAATGCTCCGCTCCACTGTTAAGGGCTGGGCATATGATAACTTCCAGCAGAACTGGTACTCCAAAGACCTTTATAAGGTCGCTGGTGAATAACCGCTAACTGCTCATAGCCGCGCCCCACACTGCTGGGGCGCGGCGCTCTTTTTCGCACTCAAATCGCGGGCCCAATCACATGTTTAGCTTTGTAGCCAGACGGCTTGCCGTGGCCATCCCGACGTTGTTGATCCTCGTCGTGATCTCTTTCATTCTGATGTACGCAGCCCCCGGCGGCCCGTTCAACTCCGAGCGCCCCTTGCCGCCGGAAGTCCTGGCAAACATCGAAGCGAAATACGGATTGGACCAACCGTTCTGGAAGCGCATCCTTGATTATATCGTGGGCGTCGTGACGCATTTCGATTTCGGACCGTCATTCAAATTCAAAGACCGGTCGGTCAATGACATCATCGCCCAAGGCTTTCCTGTGACGCTCACCTATGGCGCGATCTCTTTTCTTGTGGCGATCGTCGTGGGGATTTCACTCGGCACTGCAGCGGCCATTCGCCAGAATACGTGGCTGGATTACCTCGCCGTAGGGGTATCCATCGGCGCGCAGGTGTTGCCGAACTTTGTGATGGCGCCGATCTTGCTTTTGACCTTCACGCTCTGGCTCGGCTGGTTGCCGGGAGGAGGCTGGAACGGCGGCGAATGGCCTTATCTGGTGATGCCGGTCATTGCGCTTTCGACCTCTTATATGGCCTCTATCGCGCGCATTACCCGCTCATCCATGCTTGAGGTGCTCAATACCAACTTCATCCGGACCGCCAAGGCCAAGGGCCTGCCGATGCGCCGCGTGATCTGGAAACACGCGATGAAGCCCGCGATGCTGCCCGTTCTGTCTTACCTCGGCCCAGCTTTTGTGGGCATGATCACCGGATCTGTTGTGATCGACAGCTTCTTTTCGACGGGGGGGATCGGGACGTTCTTTGTGAACTCGGCCTTTACCCGCGACTACTCGGTTATGATGGGGATCACCATTCTGGTGGGGGCCCTGACGATCCTCTTTAACCTTCTGGTTGACGTGCTTTACGCATGGATTGACCCGAAAATCCGCTACTGAGCGCAGGGAGAGACATATGCTTCCCAATCCCGTAAATCTGGAGGGCGTCATTGACGCCATGGCCGTGGCAGAGGTCAAAGGCCGCTCGCTTTGGGCCGATGCGCGCACGCGGTTCATGCGTAACAAAGCGGCTGTCGTCTCGCTCATCTTGCTCGCTCTTGTGGCGGCATTCGCCCTTTTGGGCGGGCTGATTGCCGAATGGGAGCGCGACTTTGTCGACTTCTCACTGACGGGGCGCAACGCGCATCTGGGGGTGCCGTCGATTGAGACGGGTCACTTCTTTGGCACCGATAACAACGGGCGCGACCTTTATGCCCGCGTGGTCCAAGGCACGGGGATTTCGCTGATGGTGGGCATTGTGGGGGCTTTGGTCGCCGTGGTGGTCGGCACACTTTACGGGGCCACGGCGGGCTATTTCGGCGGTCGCTTGGACGGGGTCATGATGCGGATTGTGGACGTGCTCATGTCGATCCCCTTCATGTTCGTCCTGATCCTGATGCTGGTGATTTTCGGGCGGTCCATCCTGATGCTGTTCCTTGGGATCGGCCTGATCTCTTGGCTTGATATGGCGCGGATCGCGCGGGGGCAGACGCTCTCGATCAAGAACAAGGAATTTGTCGAAGTGGCCGTGGCCACGGGTGTGCATCCGATCAAGATCATCCTGCGCCACATCGTGCCAAACCTGCTTGGGATTGTAATTGTTTACGCCACGCTGCTGGTCCCCAATATGATCATTTTCGAGAGCTTCATCAGCTTTCTTGGCCTTGGTGTGCAAGAGCCGAACACATCGCTGGGGGCGCTGATCAACGAAGGGGCAGGGACCATGCAATATGGTACGCTGTGGCAGATCGCATTTCCGCTCTTCTTCTTTGTCGTGACGATCTTTGCCTTCTTCTTTGTCGGCGACGGTCTGCGTGACGCGCTCGATCCAAAGGACCGCTGATATGAGCCTTCTGGAAATCAACGACCTGAAGGTCACATTCAAAACCGGCGACGGCGATGTGCATGCCGTCAACGGGTTGAGCCTTGATATTGACGCTGGCCAGACCCTCGCCATCGTCGGCGAGAGCGGGTCGGGGAAAAGCCAAACCGCCTTCGCGACCATGGGGCTCTTGGCCCGTAACGGAGCTGCGACAGGTTCGGTCAAGTTCAATGGGAAAGAGCTGATCGGTCTGACCGCGTCGGAGTTGAACCGCGTCCGGTCCCAAGAAATCGGGATGATCTTTCAAGACCCGATGACCTCGCTCAACCCCTATATGCGGATCAGCGACCAGATGGCCGAAGTGCTGACCCTGCATAAGGGGATGAGCAAAAAGCAAGCCATTGCCGAGAGCGTGAAGATGCTCGATGCGGTGCGCATCCCAGATGCTGCCAACCGCATCCGGTCTTTCCCGCACGAATTCTCCGGCGGCATGCGTCAGCGGATCATGATCGCGATGTCACTACTTTGTCGCCCGAAACTGCTGATCGCGGACGAGCCGACCACCGCACTTGATGTGACTGTGCAGGCGCAGATCATGCAGCTTTTGGGCGATATCCGCACCGAATTCGGCACTGCCGTGATCCTGATCACTCACGATCTAGGCGTCGTGGCGGGGTTTTGCGACCGCACGCTTGTGATGTATGGCGGGCAGATCATGGAGGAGGGCGTGACCGAAGATGTGTTCGAGACCCCTTCGCATCCCTATACATCCGGCCTGCTGAAGGCCGTGCCGCGCCTTGACCGCGCGGACGCAGAGCTTGCAACCATTGCAGGCGAGCCACCCGATATGTCGCACTTGCCCGCAGGCTGCCCATTCTCGCCGCGCTGTGCGCAAGTGATCGCGGGCACATGCCCCAGCATCCGCCCACCGCTCACCACTTTCGACGGCACACGCCGCCGCGCCTGCCACCTGCCAGTTGCGGAGGTCATCTGATGTCCACCATCCTTTCGGTCAAAGACCTCTCGGTCACGTTTGATGTGCCTAAACAGGGCGCTTGGCCTTGGACGCCCGCGCAGAAACTCCACGCGGTCTCGCAGATGTCCTTCGATATCAAGGCTGGCGAATGTTTGGGCGTTGTGGGCGAAAGTGGGTCGGGGAAATCCACGCTCGCCCGCGCTATCGTGGGGACGGTGCCATCGTCAAACGGGCAAATCCTGTTTGAGGGGGCCGACCTTGCCCGTATGGACACGCGCCAGCGCCGCGTGCATCGCCGCGATGTGCAGATGATCTTTCAAGACCCGCTCGCCGCGCTCAATCCGCGCATGACTGTGGGCGACATCATCGCAGAACCGCTCGTCACCCACGAGCCGAAAACGCCGCGTGTCGAGGTGAAGAGGCGGGTTGCAGAGCTTATGGAGCGGGTGGGCCTTTTGCCCAATCTGATCAACCGCTACCCGCATGAGTTTTCGGGGGGGCAGTGCCAGCGGATCGGGATCGCGCGGGCGCTAATCCTCAAGCCCAAGCTGATTATCTGCGACGAACCCGTTTCGGCGCTTGATGTGTCAGTCCAAGCGCAGGTCGTCAATCTGTTGATGGAATTGCAGCGGGATATGGGACTGTCGATGATCTTTATCGCCCATGATCTGTCTGTGGTGAAACACATCAGCGACCGGATCATCGTGATGTATCTGGGCCGCCAGATGGAGACCGCGACAGCCGACAAACTGACCACCGCACCAGAGCATCCCTATACCCAAGCGCTGATTTCCTCGGTGCCGATCCCTGATCCCAAGCTGGAAAAGGCCCGCATCCGCCCGATCCTTGAAGGGGAGCTGCCCTCACCGCTCGCACCGCCATCCGGCTGCGTCTTCCGCACCCGCTGCCCGAAGGCGCAAGCCTCTTGTGCAGGCGAGCGGCCAAAGATGATCGATCTTGGCGGGGACCACTTTGTCGGCTGTCCGTTTCACGCGCCCGCCAAGGTGATCGTGACCGCTTAAACCCTAAGGCAGGGCGCTGGTCGCGCTGCCCTAGTAATCCTTTTCAAAGAACACACCGATGCTTGTATCACCTGCGGCATCAACGGTGCCCTTCGCGGTGATCTGATCGGTGATGTCGAGGTTGAGATTGATCTCGGTCGCGCCATCGCTGGACACGGTGACGTCGGTATAAATGTTATCGCTCAGATACTTACCGGCTCGCACCGCGGCGTTCCCGTCTTGGTCCGTTGTGACGTCGAAATCATCAAGCCCGATCCCTTGCCGGAAGCTGTCGATCATTCCGCCGCCACCTTTGCCTGCAAGCGTGCCCACGGCGGCGGCCAGTTGCACAGCTTGCAGCGGGCTGATGTTTGCCAGATCGCGGCCAAAGATTAGCTGCGACAGCACTTCGTCCTGCGGCAGATTGGGCAGGGATTCGAAAGTGACCTCAGGCTCGGAGGCGGGGCCTTGGACGATGATACTGATCTTGGTGCCAGTGCGCGCTTCGGTCGTAGCCACGAGGCGGATAAACGGCTCAAAGCTGCCTTGCAACGAGGCGCTGCCTTCCGTCAACTCGAACCGCTGTTGCAGGATCGAAATCCGCCCGCGGGTCAATTCGAACAGGCCGACGGGCTGCACATTCTGGGTGGTGCCGCCAATCCGCAAGCTACCGCCCAGCTCTGCATCGAGGCCGCGACCACGGATAAAGATGCGCGACGGTGCGCTGATCGTGATATCAAGCGGGTAACGTGGACCAGCGCCCTGCGCGTCCGCATTCTGCGCCGCGCCGCCCAAAACACCCGCCTTCGCGAGCGTGTTATTCACGGCGGAACTTGCCCCCAAATGGGTCACCGTCGGCAAGTCGCCAAGCGCACCGACGCCTGAGGAAGGCACCTGAATATCGGTCTGCCCAAGGGTCAGGTTGCCCACGATCTCGGCACCGCCTGTGACAGGCCCGCGCAGTGTAATGCCGCCCGAAACCGTCGTCTGATAAAGCTCGGGATTTTTGACGACAACGCGGTCGAAATTCACCGCAATATCGGCGGTCTGCGGCGCAGTCAGCGTGACCGGACCCGTGATCGCGATCTGTCCGCCGGATTGTACATCTGCGGTCAGGTTAATGTCGGCCGTGCCATTGGCAAACGACGCCCCGCCCGCGATATTCGACAGCGCCTGCCCCAATGTCGGCGCTGCAAGCCTTGCGTCTTGCAGATCGATACGTCCAGAGACGGCGTTCAGGCTCGGGGTGCCATTGATCGCAACGTCAAAGACAGCTTCCCCCGACAGGCGACGCGGCTCAAGCGCCTTATTGGCAAGCCCGAGCGGGGCCTTTCCGTTGGCCTCCAGATCGAGCTGGCCATTGGCGCCATATTGGCCCGCAACGGTCATGCCGATCCCGCCCGGTCCGGTGGCGCGCGCATCAATGCCCCAATTGCCAGCCCCGTCCAGCGAGGCCGTGCCGGTTGCTGTGACTGGGCCGCTCACCTGATCGGTGAGCAAGCCCGCGTCGCGCAGGGTTGCTTCAAATGTGCCGCGCCCGATGCCAGACTGGCCGCCAACGTCGCCCGTGATCCCGACGTTTGGCAGCCGCAGCACAAAGTCCGCCACGCGCAAATTGCCGTCTTGCAGGCTCGCGTCCGCGCTCAGGCGGCCTTCACCAGACAAGAGCAGATCAACCGTCGGGTTTCCGATCCCGATATTACGGGACTGCGCCGTGATCGCGGCGTTAAAGGCAGAGAGGTCAGGCTTGAACCCGCCAGTGACGCGGGCAGACAAGGCACCGGAAACAGGTTGCCCGATCAAACGGCGGTATGTGGCGAGGTCCTGCAGATCCGCCGTAAGGTCGCCCGTGACATTCATGTCGGGGTCAACATCTGCCGAGAGCACGACGGAGGTCGCAGGGCCCGTGATTGTCGCGCGAACTTGCGCCTGATTGGCCGCGTCGCGCACCGCGTTCACCGTGGCAGACATCGGCCCGCTCAGGCCTTGGCCCAAGACCGCCACATCTTTGAGACCTGCCACCAGATCAAGGTTGGCAGGCCCCGTCAGCCCACCATTGGCATTGCCCGTCAGGGTCAGCTGCGGCGTGGCGAGATCAAGTCCTTCCACGCGGAATTCATCCGTCGCAATCCGCGACAGGCGCGCGGACATCCTGCCGCTACCCGCCAAAAGGGGATCAAGCTGGACGACACCCACCTGTAAATCCTGCGTCGTTGCGACAAGGTCCACCCCAATATCCGCGCCCGCGTTCAGCATGGTGCCTTCTGCGTCGATCTTTGCCGCGCCCGCAAGGTCGCGCCCGACAAGGGCCGCATATTGGCCCAGATCGCGCGTCGCAACTGTGGTGGTGAATGTGATCACCTGACCTGCCTCTGCGGTGCCAATCACCGCATTGAGCGCAATATCGGAGGCCTGATCAGCCGCCGTCACATCCGTGCGGATAGTGCCGTCAAGATCGCGGGTCGCCGTGCCGTTGACACGGGCAGCACCGCTGAGTTTTGGCTCGATCAGGCCGATATCCGTGACCGCCAGATCAAACTTGGCGTCGCTCGACGCGCTGGTGATCTCGGCAGCTGCGGTTAACTTGGCGGCACCCGTTTTGACGCGCAAGGCCTCAAGGCGGGTGCCGTTGATATCGCGAATGGCATTGGCCGAAACTGTGCCAGCCCCTTTGAAAACTGCGTCCAGTTGCGGGATGCCAACCTCCAGATCACGCGTATCGCCGGTCAAAATGATGTCGAACAATCCGTCAAGCGGGGTCGTATCAATCGTGAAGGCAAGTGCGCCGGATCCCGCCAGATCGCGGCCCACCAAAGTCGAGAAACGGTCAAGCGCCTCGACGCTTAACAACACATTGCTGGTAATCTTGAGGTCGGAACCCGCGCCTGCGATCGTTGCTTCCGCCTGAGCCTCAAGGCCCGGCCCGGTCAAGGTGAAATCGGTGACCTGGGTCGGAAACCCCTCTGTGCGGGCCGCCTTCAGCACGCCCGATATCACATCGCCAAAGGCCTCTGCGGCCCCTGCGTCGTCAAGCTCCAGACCGGACGCCTTATAAGACAAACCGGCTGTGACCTCGCCAATCGCGTCGCCCTCGCCAGAGATCAGCACGCCGCCACCCGACAGTCCCAAATCGCGAATGAAAAGGCCCGGACGCTCAAATCCTGTCACGTCAATATTGGCGGTCCACGCGGAACTGGCCGCGCCATCGTAGGCGATGTCGATCGTTGCGCCATCGATATAGGTTTTCGGACCAGACATAGGCAAAAGCACAACCGCGCCGTTCTCGCCCGCAATCTGCCCTGTGACCGTAAAACGGTCCGGCCAGCCCTGCGCCGCTATTTCCGCACTGCCCGCAAGTTGGATCGCTTTGGCCTGCAGATCAAATCTCTCAAGGCTGACGGAGCCTTCGGGCGCCACACGGGCGCTCACCCCTAGCTGGATATCGTTGCCGAAAAAGGATTGATATTCGGGGGCGAAAAGGGGAGTGACATCACCGCCAAGGGTAAAGTTGATCCGCTTGCCAGTCGCGTCCGCGAGCAGGCCGAAATTGCCAGTGACACGGTCTTGCCCGTCTGTGGCCAGCGCAATCTGGGCGGCATAGTCGTCAATCGGGCCAGTCCCTTCAATCGCGAGTTTTACCGAGGGGCGGCCCGGAAGCTCCAGCAGCGTCGCCGCCAGCCCGTCCGGAGCCTCGTCAACATTAAGAAGGAGAGATAAGATGCTGGTTTCGTTCGCATAACTGCCATTGATCTGGAACGTGCCCGTCTTTTCGCCAAGGCGCTCGGCTGCAATCTCAGCCGTGCCCTCGCCAGAGGCCAGTGCCGCGCTGCCGCTGATTTTCAGACGCAGTTCCTCGCCAAGAAAGCTGTCGCCGAGGATGATTTCATCCACGTTGAGCGCGCCCAGTTGAATGCCGACAGGCAGCTCTGGCAGGGCAAAGGGAGCGGCCTCGGGGGCCGGAGCGCCGGTGTCTGCGAGCGGTGCGCGCGCGACGATGATCCGCTCTGCGCCTAGCGCGTTGACATCAATCTGGCCGCGCAAAAGAGCGGCGCGGTTCCAATCCAGTACGACCCCTTCCAAGGTCAGCCAAACGCCATCGGCGTCCGCAACCGTCAGTTGGGTGATCGAGGCCACCGAGCTTAGCGCCCCCGAAAAGCCCACGATATTTACATCACGCGAGGCCCCTGACAGGTTCTCCTCAATCAACGTGACCAGATAGCCTTTGTCTTCGTCCTCTTGGGTCTGGGCAAAGCCCGCGTGAGGAAGTGCGGTCAGGGCCGCGAATGCGATGATCTTCTTCAAAACGATTGTCCGATCCCGATGTAAACTTGGACCTCTTGCGCAATATTGTCACCGCTCGCAGGTGTGCCAATATCAAGCCGGATCGGCCCGATGCCCGTGTTGTAGCGCACCCCGATACCTGCGCCCGCGTGCCACTCACTGCGACCTGCAAAGCCTGCATCAGCGCCGATCTGGCCGAAGTCGTAAAAGCCGACCACCCCGATTTTGTCTGTCACCGCGACACGCGCCTCGACTTGTGCGCCGATGAACGACAAGCCGCCCGTTGTTGTCGTCACCCCGTCCACCGTGGATGTGATCCCCAACGAGTCGTAAGGTTGCCCGCGGACCGTGCCGCCCCCGCCCGAGTAGAACAAAAAGTCGGCAGGCGTATCGGTGATTGTGCTGCCCGTGACTGTACCGATCTGGCTACGCGCGGCCAGCGTCAATCGCCCGGTCTCGCCAATGGTTTTATAGGCGCGGGCGTCCGCGAACATACGCGCGCCAAGATCGCCGGTTGCGATGTTCACAAACGGGGTCGCGTCAAAGTCGAGATAATAGCCGTTCTTCGCATCCGTCGGGTTATCGCGGCGCTCCATCGTTGCACCTAGCGGCAGTGTGAGCAGCGTATATGTCTTGGTGCCCAGCGACGTGACTTCGCGTGCGGCCAGAATGCCTATGCCCGCAAATCCGTCGATGTCGTCGCGGATCGGACGCTTGAGGCCGAACTCCAAAGAGACCTTGTCGATCAAATAGTTAGGCTCGTCAAACCGGCTGATTTCTGCCCGCGAAAACAGATTGGTGTCGGGGCCGTAAACCGCAGGCCGATCAAGACTGGTACCAAGCAGATAGTCGGTGCCGCCTGTCGCACCGCCAATGCCCGAAATCTCGCCCTCAACCCGAAACCGCTCTGCGCCGCCCAGAAAGTTGCGGTGCATCCAATAGCTCGACACTTTGAGGCCTTCGATGCTTGAGAGTTCAATCCCGTACCCGATCCGTCGCGGTTTGCTATCCACCAGTTGCAGCTCAATCGGCAGGGTGTTGTTTGGCCCGATCTGATCAGCCTCAACCGCGGAAACGCTGTCAAAAGCGCCGGTTTCACGCAGGCGGCGCTCGGCGTCCAAAAGGTCTTGGGGGTTGTAGATTGCACCCGTTGGCAGGCCTGCGATTTTTGCGATGCGGGTCGCGCGCACGGCACTGTTGCCCGAAATCGTCAGTGCGCCAAAGGTCAGTTGCGGGCCGGTGTCGATATTCACGGCGACATCCAGAACAGCATCACCATGCTTGGCCGTGATCTTTTGCGCGCCAGACGCCGCCTTTGCATAGCCCGCGTTATGCCATGCCTCGACGCCTGTGCTGACGGCTTCGGAAATGACATCGGAGCGGGCAAATTCGCCAGTCCGGAATGTCTCTGGCAGGGCAGTGCCTGTTGGTAACGGGGCGAGGTTCAGCGCGCCAAACGTAAAGCGCGGACCGGGATTAACGATGTATTTGACGGTCGAAATCGTAGAGGGCGCATCAAGCGGGGCGATATCGGCGGCCTCTAAGCCGTTGACAGAAATGGAAATCGTGCCGCCGTAATAGCCGCGCGAATAAAGCGTGGTCAGCAAGCGGCGATAGTCGGCCCGCGCGGCGGCGATATAGTCTTGGGGTGCGGGGTCATCTTCTGGCACGAGGCCCGCAACAAGCGAGGCGTCTCGGATCGCAGCCTTGAAGGTATCGCTGCCACCTGCGATCTCGAATGAGATATCCTGCCCCCAAGAAATAGTCGGGATTGCCAAAGCGGCTATCAAATATAGTGCTGTGCGCTTCATGCCGCTTGCCCCCGTCACCGCGTAAATTCCCTCAGTTCTTAACTGTTTAATTAACCCGTTCGCAGACAAATGCATAGTCACGATGCGGTCAGATGCCAGCGAAAGACTGCCGATTTAACGAAACGGGTTTTCGGGATAGGTCACGCCAGCCAGATAGAGCCCGTCGGGGGGGCTGACAGGACCACAAGCGGCGCGGTCTTTTGCCTCTAGCGCCGCCTTCACATCTTGCGGCGTCCAGGCGCCAGCGCCGACACGTTCAAGGGTGCCAACGAAGCTGCGCACTTGGTTATGCAGGAAAGAGCGCGCACGGACATGGAAGTGATACTCTGTCCCGTTCGCGCGCGGCACCGTTTCAATCCGCAATTCATCAAGGGTTTTGACAGGGCTTTTGGCTTGACACATGGTCGAGCGGAAGGTGGTGAAATCGTGATTGCCCAATAGCATATCGGCACCCGCTTGCATCGCCACGGGATCGAGCGGGTGTTTGACCTGCCAGACAGTGCCCGCCTCGAAGGTGAGCGGCGCGCGGCGGCTCACCAGTTTGAACAGATAGCATCGCTCTGTCGCGTCAAAACGGGCGTGCCAGTCATCGCTGACACTGGCGCAATTCACGATGGCGACGGGCAGGGGCTTGAGGTGGAAATTCAGGGCCTCCGAGAGCCGGAAGGGATCCCAGTTTTGCACCAGATCGCAATGGGCGACTTGCCCCAAGCCATGCACACCTGCGTCGGTGCGCCCTGCGGCGGCAATAGTATGGTCGCCCGCTTCAAGTTTGCCCAGCGCAACCTCGATCGCGCCCTGCACGGAGGGCTGATCATTCTGGCGCTGCCATCCTGAAAATGGTCCGCCGTCGTATTCGATTTGAAGTGCATAACGGGGCATTTGCATGGCTTAGGGGGAGGCCTCGCAGAAATCAATCCCTACACAAGCGGTGGCCGAGCGCTTATCTAGGTCCAGAAGCCGCCAAAAGGAGGGCCCACGTGCTCATTGCCTCCATCGCAGATCAGATCGTTCGCGGCGTTGATGCCGTCACCGACACCTTGAGCGCGCCGTTTTCCGACCCGGTCATCCGCCTTGGCGTCACGGGCTTAAGCCGCGCAGGAAAAACGGTTTTTATCACATCTCTGGTGGCCAATCTGATGGATCGCGGGCGTATGCCACAGCTGGTCGCCGCGCGTGACGGGTCCATTCGGACTGCCTACTTACAGCCGCAGCCCGATGATACGCTGCCGCGCTTTAACTATGAAACCTATCTGGGGCTATTGACCGCGCCTGAACCTGCGTGGCCAGAAGGGACGCGACAGATCAGCGAATTGCGCCTGTCTCTCAAGGTACAGTCGCGCGGATTGCTGTCTGGCTTCGCAAGCCCGCGCACTGTGCATCTGGATATTGTGGACTATCCCGGCGAATGGCTGCTGGATCTCGGATTGTTGGATTTGTCCTATGCGCAATGGTCTGCGGCAGCGCTTGCCCGCGCGAAGGATCGCCCCAAGGGAGGTGCGTTCTTGGCGCAATTGGCTGGCGTGGATCCCGAGGCGGATTTGGATGAGACGCAAGCAAGAGCCCTTGCCGAGAGCTTTACCGCGCATTTGAACGCATCGCGCGACGCAGGTCATTCCGACTGCACGCCGGGACGGTTTTTGTTGCCTGGTGATCTGGCGGGATCGCCTGTGCTCACATTCGCACCCTTACCAACAATTACAGGGGCAAAGCGCACATTGGGCCGTGAATTCGCCCGCCGTTTCGAGAGCTATAAACGCCATGTGGTAAAGCCGTTTTTCCGCGACCACTTTGCCAAAATCGACCGTCAGGTTGTGCTTGTTGATGTGCTTGGCGCGATCCATGCGGGGCCGCGCGCTGTCGAAGATTTGCGCGTTGCAATGGCTGCGATTTTGGGTGCGTTCCGCCCCGGACGCAACGCGTTTCTGGCTCGCCTGTTTCAAGGGCGCCGTGTTGAAAAAATACTATTTGCCGCGACCAAGGCCGACCATCTGCATCACGCCCAGCACGGGCAATTGACCGCCATTACAGAGGCGCTGTTGCGCGATGCCAAGGACCGCGCTGATTTCGCAGGGGCCACAACTGCGGCCATGTCGATCGCGGCCTTGCGTGCGACGGTTGAGGATACCGTGACGCATCGCGATGGTCCTTTGGAGGTGGTCCGGGGCCGATTGCTTGAGACAGGCAAGCAGGCCGCGTTCTATCCGGGCAAGCTGCCGAGTGACCCCAAGCATCTGCTCGGCCCCGCGCGTGCGGGCGCGCAGGCGTGGCTCGACGCGGACTATTCGGTGATGAATTTCGCGCCCGCGCGGCTGGATTTGCGCCCCGGAGACGGGCCGCCCCATATCCGGCTGGACAAGGCCGCACAGTTTTTGATTGGAGATCGCTTGTGAAGGGTCCGGTGTTGATCGACTTGGAGGGCGGCGACGTCGCGCGGCCCGATGCGGCCCCTGCGGTGCCCGAAACCACGGCCACCGGCACGATGCAGACTGCGGCAGTTTGGGCCGCAAGGCCAGCGTCCGCCCTAACGAAATGGTTCTGGGCGTTGTCGGTGTCGATCACGGGGTTTGTCGTGTCCTTGGCCGCTTGGGATTACGTGAACGGATTGCTAGTCCGCTCCCCGATCTTGGGCATGGTGGCCTTTGGCTTGATCACCCTGTTCTGCTTGGTTCTGGCGGTGATTGCGCTGAAGGAACTGACCGCATTCGCCCGTTTGCGTCGGTTGGACCGCGTTCATGGGGCGGCGATCGCGGCCATGGCCTCGGGCGATTTGGCGGCAGCGCGGGATGTGGTGACGCGGTTGGACAAGCTTTATGCAAGCCGGGATGATGCGGCTTGGGGCCGTGCGCGGCTGGCCGAGCAGGCGGGCGACGTGCTTGATGCGGACGGGCTTTTGGGGCTGGCAGAGACCACGCTTTTGGCGCCGTTAGACGCGCGTGCGGTGCGCGAGGTCGAGGCGGCGGCGCGGCAGGTGGCGACCGTCACGGCGATTGTACCGCTGGCCTTGGCGGATGTGTTCACTGCGCTCACGACCAATTTGCGGATGATCCGCCGGATCGCGGAAATTTACGGCGGGCGTTCTGGCACGTTCGGGTCGTGGCGTCTGACGCGGACGGTTTTGACGCATCTTGTGGCGACGGGGGCTGTGGCGGTGGGCGACGATCTGATCGGCACTATTGCGGGCGGCGGTGTCTTGTCGAAGGTCTCTCGCCGCTTTGGCGAGGGGGTTGTCAACGGGGCGCTGACCGCACGGGTTGGCGTGGCCGCTCTCGAAGTTTGCAGGCCCTTGCCCTATAACGCCACAACGCGCCCCAGCGTGACCGGAATTGTGAAGCGGTCACTGACGGGGATGTTCTCGAAGGACTAGCGAAAACGCGGCGCAGGCCCTGCAGGGATTGGCCCGAGTGACATCATGCCATTCTGGAAACTGACAGGCACGCTCAGGTCCGCAGAGCCGCCTGCCATCAGCATCGCCATATTCTTGACCGTGCGCACGACGGTCTGGTCGATGATCTCGGCTTGCACCGCCATATCAAGGACTTGCGACCAGTTCTGTGCAGACAGTGTAAGCTTCCCTGTTGGAATGCCCGCGCTGTCGATGGCGATTTCGCCGCTCGCGCGCAGGCTCAGTTTGCCCCATGTCAGGGTCATGCCATTGATCTTGAACGCATCAATCTGCGGCAGCTCTGCTGCTGTAAGCGCATGTCGGTCGAGGGGGGCAGAGAGGGTCACGGTGCCGTCAATCGTGCTTTGCGCAAAGGTCTCGGGAAGTGCTGAGGTCGGGTCAAGCAGCCTGCGCAGGCCTGTGGATAAGGCCAGGCCGTCAAGATTGGCGTAAACGTCATAGGTCAGTGGCGCGGGGCCGGAAGGCCTCAGCGCGACGATTCCATTGGCCACCGACAACAGTTCTCCGGTCGCACCATCGACGGCAAGCGGCCCTGACTGCGCGGTGAAACTCGTCAGATCGAGCGCGGTATTGGCCGCAACACTTGCGCTGGCCTTGAGACCGTCAGACTGGATCTCATAGGTTTTGCCATCAATTTCAAGCTCTTGGTGCTCTGGCAGCACAAGGATCACCTCATTGGGGCGATAGGACAGGGCGTTTGCTTGTGCGAAGGGCACTCGCCAGATCACACCGCGATCAGGTGTCCCAAGGGTGATGTCAGAGGCGCTTGTGTCAAACCGCGACGGGAAGCCCTCGGTTGTAAGGTCGGTTGTTTGCACGGTCCAGCCGTCGGCTTGCATGGCGTTGATCTGCGCGTCAATGCCTTTGGCGAGGGCGGTTGCGCCAATAAACCAGTAGCTGCCATAGAGCGCGGCCAATGCCAGCACGATGAATGTTAGTCGGCGCATGGTTCCCCCTTGGCGTCTTGATCAATCCCGTGTTTATAGGGCGAAATGTGAAAGGACCAGCAAGATGGCGCTTTGGGTATTCGGATATGGATCACTTTTGTGGAATCCGGGGTTTGAGCCTGCAGCCAAGGTCCGCGCGGTTCTCAAGGACTATCACCGGAGCTTTTGCATGTTGTCGATCCACCATCGGGGCACTGTCGAAAACCCTGGACTGGTGCTGGCGCTGGATGCAGTGACGGGTGGGCAATGCACGGGCGTTGCCTTTCAGGTCAAGCCTGAAGAAGAAGCTCGCGTTTTGGCCGAACTGCGGGCGCGCGAGTTGATCTCATCCGCTTATGTCGAGGCCAATGTGATGTTGCTGACCGATGCAGGCGAGATCGAGGCGCTGGCCTATGTGATCGACCCCGACCACGAGCAATACTGCCAGTTTGATCTAGAGACACAGGCACAGATGATTGCGGGTGCCGTGGGCGGGCGCGGTCCGAACCCGGAATACCTCTATAATACCGCGGCGCATCTGGATGAGATGGGGATCGCTGACGCCGATATGGCGTGGCTTGTGACCCGCGTGCAAGAGATCGCGCAGGCGTGACACAGGGCGCTTCGGATTCTGTTTGGGATTTGAACGCGCTTTGCCTATGGTGGCCCTAACAATAATCGTGAGGGGCCCTTTGTGTCAGGTTTAACAAAGGAAATAGAGTACGAGCCGCAGTTTTCGCAACCCGTGCGCCAGATCACATCTATGATGATCGCGTTGGCGTTGGTGAGCGCGGGGCTCTACATCGGATTTGCACAGATCAAGGCGATTTTCTGGTCGAACCCCTATCTGAACGGGGCGATTTTGATCGTGTTCATCTTGGGCGTGCTGTCGTGTTTCGGGCAGGTGGCGCAGTTGATGCGCTCTGTGCAGTGGATCGAGGGCTTTGCCAAGCAACGACTGGGCTATGAGCAGGTGCAGGCGCCCAGCCTGCTGGCCCCTCTGGCGACCCTGCTGCGGTCGCGCGGGGCGCGGATGCAGATCTCATCCTCCTCGGCTCGATCCATTCTGGATTCCGTGGCCCAGCGGATCGACGAAGACCGCGAGATCACGCGATATATTGGTAATACCCTGATTTTTCTCGGCCTTTTGGGAACATTTTACGGGCTTGCCACGACCGTTCCTGCGCTTGTCGAGACGATCCGGTCGCTCAACCCTGCGGAAGGCGAGGATGGGGCCGACATTTTTGGCCGCTTACAGCAAGGGCTTGAGAGCCAGCTTGGCGGTATGGGCACGGCGTTTTCCTCGTCGCTTTTGGGTCTTGCGGGATCTTTGGTCGTCGGGCTGCTGGAGCTTTTCGCGAGCCACGGGCAGAACCGGTTTTACCGCGAACTGGAAGAGTGGCTGTCGACGATCACGCGGCTGGGTTTTGCAACAGGCGATGAAGGCGGGTCGGAGACCAGCATCATGGCTGAGATTTTTGATCAATTTGCCCAGCAGATGGAACGTCAGCAGGTCGTCAATGCGGAGGCGCAATCGGCATTGGAGGCCAAACTGGTCGCCGTTCTCGAACAGGGCGCGCGCAGCGATAGCAGCGAGCAAAGCGCCGACCTGTTGCGCCGCGTCGTGGACGGCCAAGAGCGCCTGATCGCCAAGCTGCAAGACAGCGGCGTCGACGGAATCGATGCAGAAAGCCGGATGCGGTTGCGCTCGATTGACGTGCAGATGTTACGCATCCTCGAAGAGATGTCTGCGGGCCGCCAAGAGACCGTCGCGGACTTGCGCGCGGATATTGCAGGGCTGACGCGCGCCGTGCGCACGGGTCGCGGACGGCCAAGCGGGGGCAGCTGAATATGGCGCTGGGTCGTCGCAACGGGCGGATGCATAACGCGATTTGGCCAGGTTTCGTGGATGCGATGACCGGTCTTTTGCTGGTGCTGATGTTCGTGCTGACCATCTTTATGGTGATCCAGTTTGTGCTGCGCGAAACCATCACGGGGCAGGCGACGGAGCTGGATGAACTGGCCGCCGAGATATCTTCACTCGCGGCGGCCTTGGGCCTGCAAGAAAACCCAAACGTCACTTTGGCACAGAATTTGGCGCGCGCGTCGGAGGCGGCTGTCGAGCAGCGCGCTTTGATCGACATACTGACCCAAGAGCGGGACGAAACCTCAGCGGCGCTCACGGCTGCGCAAAACAAGATCACAGGATTTGAGGCGCAGATCGCGGGATTGCTGGCACAGCGTCGCGAGGCCACGGCCCAGATCGCCGGGCTTCAGGCCGATCAAACGCGTTTGATGTCCGAGCAAGAGGCGCTGAATCTGGCCTTGGCACAGGCCCGCACGGAGATTGACGCAGGTGTCGAACAGGCCCGATTGGCGGCGGCGCGCCGCGCGGCATTGGAGGCACTGGTGGCGCAGGGAGAAACGCGGATCTCGGATTTGGAAGCGGCGCAATTGGTGGATGCAGCCGCAGCAGAGGCCTTGCGCAAACGGCTTGAGGCCGCCGATGCCGAACTGACGGCGATGACCCTGACACTTGAGGAAAAACGGCGTGAGGCGGAGAATACGCTGACACTTCTGGCGGCGGCCAATGCGGCGAGTGCAGATCTCGATATGAAGTTGGCGGCGGCATTGCTGGCGCAGCAAAACGCCGAAAACGAGTTGACGCGTGCGCTCAATGAGGGGTCTGATCTTGATGCACGGCTTTTGGCGGCGCTGAGTTTGCAAGAGACGACATCTGCCGAACTGGCCGAGGCGCGGGCGCAAATCGCGGTTGCGCAGGCCAAAACCGAAGATTTGACACTACGTCTGGCCGCAGCTTTGGCTGAGGGCGCGCAGGGGGCCGATACCTTGGCTGCCGCGCAGGACGCGCTTGAAAAGGCAATGGCAGAGAGCGCATTGACCGAGCAGGCGTTGCAGGCGCAATTGGCATCGGCGCTCCTTGCCAAACAGGCGTTAGAGGCCGAAATGGCGGCTGTTCAGGCCAGCGGCGCGAGCGCCGTAGATGCGCGCAAATCGCTTGAGGACCGCCTTGCGGCGGCGCTTTTGGCCAATGAAACCTTGCAAGCGCGGGTCACGTCTTTGGCTGAAGGGCAAGGCGAGACTGCGACGCAGCGCGCGGATTTACGGGCCCGTTTGGCAGCCGCCTTGGCCGAGATGGACGTGGTCAAGGCAGGGCAAGCGGCGCAGATGACAGCGGCTGAGCAGCAAGCGGCGCTGCTTGCTGCGGCCAATGCCGCGCTGTCGGACGAACAGGCGCTCTCGGTTCAGAGCCAGCGTCAGGTGGCACTCTTGAACGAACAAGTCGCGGAATTACGAAATCAAGTCAGTACGTTACAGACACTTCTCAATCTGGCGGAGGATGCCGATGTTGCTGCCAATGTACAAATCCAGTCGCTGGGCGCGCAGTTGAATACGGCCCTTGCACGGGTGGCGGCGGAGGAGCGGCGGCGACTGGCGCTTGAGCAGGCCGAGCGCGCGCGACTGGAAGAAGAAGCCTTGCGACTGGCCGCAGAGGCGCAGAACCTTGAGCGTTTCAAATCCGACTTCTTCGGTCAATTGCGCGATGTTCTGGAAGGTCAGGACCGCGTGCGCATTGAAGGTGACCGGTTCGTGTTCTCGTCCGAGGTTTTGTTTGAGCCCGGCAGTGCGACGCTGTCGGAGTTGGGGCGCGGTGAGATTGCCAATGTGGCCGAGATATTACGCAACATCGCACAGGATATTCCCGCAGGGATTGATTGGGTGATCCGCGTGGACGGGCACACTGATAATGTCCCTCTTTCGGGCGCGGGCCAGTTCGCGAACAACTGGGAATTGTCGCAGGCGCGCGCCTTGTCGGTTGTTCTTTATATGGTTGATTTCCTTGGAATTTCGCCAGAACGTTTGGCGGCCAACGGCTTTGGAGAATATCAGCCGATCAATCCCGCAAACACGCCAGACGCACGCGCCCAGAACCGCCGGATCGAACTCAAGCTGACCGAGCGCTAATTCAGCGCGTAAGTCTGAAGTGCGGTGTCGATGACGGCGGTGCCGCGCCTGAGCGTGAAAGTGTAATCGCCTTCAGGCCACCCGTGCGGCGGCGTTTTGCGCCCACCGCGCATATGTCGCGCCCCCGTATTGGGTCTCAAATCCGTCTTGAGGGGTATCAGGCGTCTTTTGCTGCGCCGTCGCGTGCGGCGGGGCTAGGGCCTAGGTCGGCGAAATTCTGGATGAAACAGCTCTTGCCCAAGCTGCACTCAAGCGGGAATGTCAAAAAAAACCCCCCGCAGCCGGCGTGGCTGCGAGGGAGATGATTGCAAGTAGCGCGGTCCGCACTAGTCGGCTGTGAGCAACGGAGGTTTGTCGCTTTTCCCCGAAATGCGGGCCTGCTGTGGCTCTTCGTATTTGATGTCGAGCTTGCCGTTCTTGACGCCAACCTTGACCAAGCCGCCTTTGACCAGCTTGCCGAAAAGCAGTTCTTCGGCGAGCGGTTTCTTGATGTGCTCTTGGATTACGCGGCCAAGCGGGCGGGCACCCATTTTGGCGTCGTAGCCTTTGTCCGCGAGCCATTCGGCAGCCTTTGGTGTCAGCTCGATATGCACGTTGCGATCGATCAGTTGCGCTTCCAGTTGAAGAACAAACTTTTCGACAACCTGCAAGATCACAGGTTTCGGCAGGGCGCCGAAGCTGATGATCGCGTCCAGACGGTTGCGGAACTCAGGGGTGAAGGTCCGCTCGATGGCGGCAGTATCTTCACCCTCGCGGGTTTCACGGCCAAAGCCCATGGCGTTTTTCGACATCTCGGAGGCACCGGCGTTGCTGGTCATGATCAAGATCACGTTGCGGAAATCAGTGGTGCGCCCGTTGTGGTCGGTCAGTTTGCCGTGGTCCATGACCTGCAACAGAATGTTGTAGACGTCAGGGTGCGCCTTTTCCATCTCGTCGAGCAGAAGCACGCAGTGCGGATTTTGGTCCACACCATCGGTCAACATGCCGCCTTGATCAAAACCGACATAGCCCGGAGGCGCGCCGATCAGGCGGGAAACGGCGTGCTTTTCCATGTATTCCGACATGTCAAAGCGCAAAAGCTCCACGCCAAGCGTGTCGGCCAGTTGCTTGGCCACCTCGGTTTTACCCACGCCTGTCGGCCCCGCGAACAGGTAGTTGCCAATCGGCTTTTCAGGTTCGCGCAGACCCGCACGGGCAAGTTTAATGGCAGATGCCAAAGCCTCGATCGCTTGGTTCTGGCCAAAGACGACCCGCTTGAGCGACTTTTCGAGGTCTTTGAGCACCTCGGCGTCGTCCTTGGTTACGTTCTTGGCCGGAATACGCGCAATTTTGGCGACGACAGCTTCGATCTCTTTGACACCGATAGTTTTGCGGCGCTTGGATTCAGGGATCAGATGCTGAGCCGCACCCGCCTCGTCGATCACGTCAATCGCCTTATCAGGCAATTTGCGGTCGTTAATATAACGCGCAGAGAGTTCCACGGCGGTGCGGATCGCATCAGCGGTGTATTTGATGCCGTGGTGCTCTTCAAAGTGGGGTTTCAACCCGCGCAAGATCTTGACTGCATCCTCGACGGATGGCTCATTGACGTCGATTTTCTGGAAACGACGGGCAAGCGCGCGGTCTTTCTCGAAATGCTGACGGAACTCTTTGTAGGTGGTGGACCCCATGCAGCGCAATTTGCCGCCCTGAAGCGCAGGCTTTAGAAGGTTGGAGGCGTCCATCGCCCCGCCGGATGTGGCACCCGCCCCGATAATGGTGTGAATTTCGTCGATAAAGAGGACCGCATCAGGGTGCTCTTCCATCTCTGTCATCACCGCCTTGAGACGCTCTTCAAAGTCGCCGCGATACCGTGTGCCAGCAAGAAGCGAGCCCATGTCGAGACTGTAGATCGTGGCCTTTGACAAGACCTCCGGCGTCTGACCGTTCACGATTTTGAAAGCCAGACCTTCGGCAATCGCGGTCTTGCCAACGCCTGGATCACCCACCAGAAGCGGGTTGTTCTTGCGGCGGCGGCAAAGCACCTGAATGCAGCGTTCGACCTCGTGGTCGCGCCCGATCAGCGGGTCAACGTCACCCTTGGCGGCCTTGGCATTCAGGTCGACGCAGTATTTCGCGAGTGCGCTTTCTTTCTTTTCGACCTCGCCCGAGCCGGCCTCTTCGCCCTCGGGCGCACCTGTGATGGGGCGGGATTCGCCGAAAGCGGGGTCTTTGGCGACGCCGTGCGCGATGAAATTCACTGCGTCATAACGCGTCATGTCCTGTTCTTGCAGAAAGTAGGCCGCGTTGCTTTCGCGCTCGGCAAAGATGGCGACAAGCACGTTTGCGCCGGTCACTTCGGTCCGGCCCGAGGATTGCACATGGATCGCCGCGCGCTGGATCACGCGCTGGAAAGCGGCCGTTGGCACGGCTTCAGATCCTTCGACATCGGTGATCAGTGTCGAGAGGTCTTCTTCAATGAAGTCCTCAAGTTCCTTGCGAAGTTCAACGAGGTTGACCGCACAGGCCTGCATCACGCGCGAGGCGTCAGGTTCATCAATCAAGGACAGCAGCAGATGCTCCAGCGTTGCAAGCTCATGCTTGCGCGCGTTTGCAAGGGCCAAGGCACCGTGAATGGATTGCTCTAGTGTTGTCGAAAAAGATGGCACGTTCGTGCTCCTTCATAGTTCTGGGTCATAACGAACGCTGCGCGCCTGATTACAACCGTGGCCTCTTAACCTTAAGGTTTGGTTTTATTGCCCAACCTTCAAGGAGTTTTTTTCGTTTTCCGGTCACATTTCCCGTGATCGCGTCTATTTGGGTGCGTTCTGTGGTCGAAATCGCGTTGTGCCGCTTAAAACCTGTCTTTGCGCCCACGGATTTCGGCAAAGACGAGAGCGGGGTCGGCACCTGACATTCCCAGATGGGCCATCAAGGCTGCGTCGTCGGCACGCAGGAACGGGTTTGTTCGGATTTCAAGATCAAGGGTCGTAGGGACAGTGGGTTGATGGGCGGCGCGGGCTGCGTTCACCTCTTGGATACGAGATATAAGGTCCGCGTTGTGCGGATCAAGGGCTGCGGCAAAACGGGCGTTGGATTGGGTATATTCATGGCCCGAGCAAATCAGCGTATCGTGGGGCAGGGTGCGGAGTTTCTTGAGACTGGCCCAAGCCTGCTGCGGTGTGCCTTCAAACAGCCTGCCGCACCCCAGCGCCATCAGGCTATCGGCGGTAAAGGCGAGTTTTTCAGAGGCAAAATAAAAGGCTATGTGATTGATCGTATGCCCCGAGACGTCGATGATCCGGGCGTCATGGCCGCAGACGGCGATCACATCGTCTTCGCTGACGGCGAGGTCCAGTGGCGGCAGGCGGTGCGCGTCGGCGGCAGCACCGATCACGGAGAGCGCCGCGCGATTGTCGAGCCCATCGAGCCCCTGAACATGATCGTCGTGGTGATGGGTTAAAAGCACGGTGGTCAGCCGCCATCCCCCCGCCTTGACCGCCGCATTGATCGGGGCGGCCTCTGGCACGTCGACCACGGCGGCTTCGCCCGTCGCGGGGTTGCCAATCACAAAGGCGTAGTTGTCTGTCAGGCAGGGTACGGTTGTGAGCGTCAAGGCCATGGCGTCTTTGTCCTTTGATGATAGTGTTGGGTCTAAGTCTTGCCCATAGGAGGGGCATTCGCAATGCACTTAGATGTTCTTGATCTGCGCAACTTCTATTATCGCAGCGCTTTGGGGCGCGCCGCGCAAAAAGTCATTCGCGACGAATTATTTTCGCTTTGGCCAGAGGCGAAGGGGCAGACGGTCGTGGGTTTCGGCTTTGCTGTGCCACTTTTGCGGCCTTATCTGACCGACGCCCGCCGTGTCATCGGGCTGATGCCCGGTCCGCAGGGGGTCATGCCGTGGCCCGCAGGCCAGCCGAATATCAGTGTCCTTTGCGAGGATACGTTTTGGCCGATCCAGACGGGGCAGGTTGATAAATTGGTCGTGATGCACGGGCTTGAGACCTCTGACAACCCCGATGCCTTGCTCGACGAGTGCTGGCGGGTTCTGGGGCCGGGGGGGCGCGCTGTCTTTGTTGTGCCCAATCGGGCAGGTCTTTGGTCGCGGTCCGATAACACGCCGTTCGGATTTGGCCGCCCGTTTTCGCTGGGCCAGCTTGATGCCTTGCTGCGTAAGCACCAATTTGTCACCGAACGGTCGATGTCGATGCTGTTCCAGCCACCGTCGCACCGTCGGATCTGGCGCAAAACTGCTGGCCTGCTGGAAAAGCTGGGCCAGCATATGCCCGTCGTTGCCGCAGGGGGTGTCTTGATGGTCGAAGTCTCCAAGCAAATCGCGGCCCCAACCCGTACGGGTCTGACCGAAAAGGTCCGCAGACCATTGCGCGCTTTGGAAGGGATCGGTGCGACGCCTGAAACTGCACGCGGCGGGGAAATTTAAGGGCTGGTCAGGTCGATGAAAGAGGCAATCTCGCGGTTCACATTGATTGTCGCGTCTTGGTTGATCATTGCGGGGGCATCTGGTGTGCCTTCACCAATCACGGCGCGGAACACGCGTGTCACGTCAGCGCCATTATAAAGGCCATTGCTGATCACGTCGGCTTCAAGATCAGCCTGATCGCTGACGTAATAATCGACCCAATCGGTTTGCACGATGACGCCCTCGGTCTCCTCGGTGCTTTGACCGCGCACGATGTGGACAAATGCGGGTGTCGCGTCCTCAAAGGTCACGTCCAGCGCATCGTTGCTATCGGTCAGGTCGATTACACCTGCGTCGCTCTCGGAAGCCAGCGCGTTGCGGGTGACGGACAGGCTCAATACATCAGACCCCACGCCGCCCGCCACATCCGCGCCAAAGCCAAAGGCGATCACGTCGTCACCGTCGTCGCCCTCAAGCGTGAGTGGCATCCCCGTGCCGTCGCTTGCGGTGATGATGTCACGCTCGGCTGTGCCTGAGACAGTGGGGGCCAGCCCGAAGTCGACGTCTTGGAAGATCGATGTTTCGAGTTGTTCGCCTGTTTCAACGGTCACGACCGTCTCACCCGAGACATAGACATAGTCGTCGGGGTTAGAATCGCTGGGATCCGGTGTGAGCATATCCCCCTCGTCAGGTGCCGTGTCCGGATCTGGATCGGTTGAGGTGTCAGAATCGGTCACCAAGCCCAAAATCAAATCGCCAAGGCCAATAGCAATGAGCGCTACTGCTAAATAATCGTAAAACATGGTGACTTAATCCTCGTGCAGAGCCTCAAATGTATTAAATAACTCTAAAACTCGTCTTTCAGAAGATTTTGTGGCGGCTTTGTGCTTTCTTTGGGGGCGCCCGAATTTGACAGATAGCGCTAAAGTGACAGCCAGGCCGGGGCCTTGTGGGTAAATAGTACCCGAAAGGCGACAATTTGACCACGCAAGGCGGTTGCGACGTTGGAACGGCTCTGCTACATCGGCCCTGATTTTGCTGTCCTCGCGGAAATGTGAGGGCTCGAGTAAGCTGCCCTCCTGTTGTCCTCGTGTGGATGGTGGGACTGGGCCAAAGACATCGGAAGGGTGGACGTGTCCGAACCAGTAGGAGTTTCCACAGGCATCGCTGGTCGCTATGCGACAGCCGTGTTTGATTTGGCCAAAGAAAGCAAAGCGCTTGCCGCGCTTGAAGCTGATGTTGACGCAATCGACGCCGCAATGGCCGAGAGCGCTGATCTGAAGGCATTGCTTTCTTCGCCACTATACAGCCGTGAAGAGCAAGGCGCTGCGATTGCGGCGATTGCCAAAAAGATGAAGCTGTCCGCGACAACCAGCAACGTATTGGCGCTGATGGCGTCCAAGCGTCGCCTGTTTGTTATGCCGCAGCTCGTGGCGACATTGCGCGACCGTATCGCCGCCGACAAAGGCGAAGTGACGGCCGAAGTGACGTCTGCAAAAGGACTGAGCAAGACACAGGCTGACAAGCTTGCGAAAACGCTCAAGGCGCAAATTGGCGCCGACGTGAAGATTAAAGCGACCGTTGATGAAAGCCTCATCGGCGGTCTTATCGTAAAAGTTGGCTCGAAGATGATCGACACGTCGATCAAATCCAAGCTCAACGCACTCCAGAACACAATGAAAGAGGTCGGATAACATGGCGATCCAAGCGTCTGAAATCTCTGCGATCCTGAAGGACCAGATCAAGAACTTTGGCAAAGATGCCGAAGTCGCCGAAGTGGGCCGTGTGCTCTCCGTTGGTGACGGTATTGCGCGCGTTTACGGGTTGGACAACGTCCAGGCCGGTGAAATGGTGGAATTCCCCGGTGGTATCCGTGGCATGGCGCTGAACCTTGAAACTGACAACGTCGGTGTTGTTATTTTCGGGTCCGACCGTGACATTAAAGAAGGTGACGTTGTGAAGCGCACCAAGTCCATCGTGGACGTTCCAGTCGGTGACGAGCTTTTGGGCCGCGTTGTTGACGGTCTTGGCAACCCACTTGACGGCAAAGGCCCGATTGGCGCGAAAAAGCGTGCGGTTGCCGACTCCAAGGCGCCAGGCATTATCCCGCGTAAATCGGTTCACGAGCCAATGGCGACTGGTCTGAAATCCGTAGACTCCATGATCCCAGTTGGCCGTGGCCAGCGCGAATTGATCATTGGTGACCGTCAGACAGGTAAAACAGCTGTCGCTCTCGACGCTGTTCTGAACCAAAAAGTTTACAACGACGCCGCAAAAGACGACAGCGAGAAGCTTTTCTGCATCTACGTTGCTGTTGGTCAAAAGCGTTCAACAGTTGCTCAGCTTGTTAAGAAGCTCGAAGAAACTGGTGCGATCGAATATTCTATCGTTGTTGCGTCAACTGCATCCGAGCCTGCTCCAATGCAGTTCCTTGCACCATATGCTGCGACTGCGATGGCAGAATACTTCCGTGACAACGGGAAGCATGCGCTGATCATCTATGATGATT
>CBFHTU010000014.1:0-63629 GCA_965658825.1 Yoonia sp. | reverse complement strand
GGAATGGAAGGACGCATTATGGACCTGTCACGGGAGCGCCACGACCACGCACGCCGTCAGAGCTGCAATACAGCGGTCGCGAGCTTCGCTCTCGCAGCTGAGTAAAGAGCTGGGCATCAACCCCAAAACCGTCGCGAAGTGGCGCAAGCGTGCGACAGTTGAAGACTTGAAAACTGGGCCAAAAGGAACCACGATCAACGGCCCTGACCGAAGCCGAGGAGGCGACCATCGTCGCTTTCAGACGGCATACATTGTTGCCGCTGGACGATTGTCCTTATGCTCTGCAGCCGTCCATCCCGTATTTGACGCGTTCGGCGCTGCATCGGTGCCTCCAGCAGCATGGCATCTCGCGCTTGCCTGATGTGGAAGGTGACAAGCCGAAGCGCCAGAAGATCAAACGCTACCCCATCGGTTTCTTTCATATCGACATCGCCGAGGTTCAGACTGCTGAAGGCAAGTTCTACCTGTTCGCTGAGCAACCTCGAAACCGCAACACCGGATACTCAATGCCAATGCGCTTTGACATGATCTGCGCGGCCAACGGTATCGCGCATCGCCTCACCAAACCTAACCACCCATGGACCAACGATCAGGTCGCGCGCATGAACCGCACGATCAAAGACGCGACCGTCAAACGCGTCCACTACGACAACCACGAACAGTTACGGGTGCATCTCGCAGCCTACACCTTCGCGTGCAGACTCAAGACCCTCGGTGGGCTCACACCCTACGGATACCTCTGCAAGATCTGGACATCTGAGCCAGACAGATTCATCGTAAATCCGATCCACCAGATGCCGGGACTAAACACCTAGAGCGTGGTCCAACTGGCCGAGGTGTTCTCCTGCCAGTTGGCGCGGTGCAAAAGCGGGGTGTCGTCATCTTTGGCCGCATAGCCAAGGCAAAGGTAGCCTGTCAGCGACCAAGTCTCGGGCGCGCCCATGATCTTTCGGATATTGTCGGGATTGAGGATGGACACCCATCCTAGCCCGATGTTTTCAGCGCGTGCGGCAATCCAAAGCGTGTGGATCGCAGCAACTGTAGAATAGTTCAGCATCTCGGGCATGGTTTGGCGGCCAAGCCCGTGCCCCTCTGCCGGGGTATGGTCGGTAAATACGGCCAAATGCACAGGCGCGTCGTGCAGCCCTGCAAGCTTGAGCGCCATATAGTCGACCTTTTTGGTGCCTTTGTATTTACCAGCAGCTTTCGCGTTCTCGGCCTCGAAATCCGCAATGACTTGTGCACGCAGGTCAGGGCTTTCGACGTTGAAAATTCGCCAAGGGCGAGCGTTGCCCACCGAGGGGGCGAGGTCCATCACATGACTGAGGCGGCGCAGGATTTCCGGCGCGATCGGGTCGGTCTTGAAGTGACGCACGTCGCGCCGCCAAGTCAGCACGTCGTGCAGCGCATCGCGGTGGGATTGCTCCAGCTTCATGGTGCCCGCCAGTTTGCCGATTGGTTGGGCAGAAACGCTTCGACCGCAGCGGTCGCGATGACGGCGGTGTCGCCTGTCTCAGCGCTGTACACGTTCTGGCCGCCAAAGACGGCGGTGACAGTCGCGCGGCCACGCGGGAGCATCAACGCAAGCGCCTCTGTGTCGAGTTTCCCCGGCTCTTGCACACCGACGGTGACTTGCACCCGCATCATGTCGGTTGGCATGTCGAGGGTCGCGAAAATCGGCAAGGTCGAATGGCGAAACGCATCCTCGATCGCCCGCCGCGCGGCCTTTTGATAGTCCATCCCGTGCAGGTCGTTGCCCATGCCCATCTCGATAATCACACGCTGATCCATTATGTGCGCTCCATCATGAAAGACACGTTGATCGCGGCGTTGGCGATGACCGTTGGCACGCCATCAGGGCGCGGCACATCAAGGCCGCCGTGGGTGACGGTCACGCTGGGTTGGCCGTAAGGGAAGATGTCCAGGAGGGCGGATGTATCGACCTTGTCAGGCTGCTGGCAGGCGATTTCGACGTCAATGATCATCGCCTCTTTGGGGAAACCAAAGAGTTCGGCCATGTTGATCGAATTATGCCACAGCGCGTCTTGCAGGGCGCGGCGGGCAGCTTGGGTGTAGTCTTGACGGCGCAGGGACGTGCCCATGCCGAACTCTGTCAGGACGCGGTGTTTGGGCATATCAGGCTCCATAATGGGGGGGCGGTTTTGAGGATATCGCCATTTGCATTTCGCAAGGTCTTTATCCCGTCTGCGCCGGTTAAAACTCCACCCCGATCTGCGCTTTGATGCCCGAGCGGAACGGGTGTTTGATCAGTTCCATTTCGGTCACGAGGTCGGCGATTTCAATGAGGTCGGCGTGGGCGTTGCGGCCTGTGAGCACGACGTGGGTCATGTCGGGTTTCTGGGTCGCGAGGAATTCGACGACCTCGTTGATGTCGACATAGTCATAGCGGATCGCGATGTTGATCTCGTCGAGCAGGACCATTTTGTTGGTCTCGTCGAGGATCAATTCTTTGGCTTTTGCCCATGCGGCTTGGGCCATCTCAGTGTCGCGGGATTTGTCTTGGGTTTCCCACGTGAAGCCTTCGCCCATCGTGTGAAACGCACATTCGTCAGAGAATTTTGACAGGATCAAATCGCGCTCGCCTGTGGACATGCCGCCCTTGATGAACTGCACCACAGCGCATTTCATGCCGTGGGCGATGCAGCGGAAGATCATGCCAAAGGCCGCGGAGGATTTGCCTTTGCCCTTTCCGGTGTGGACGATGATCAAGCCCTTTTTATCGGTTTTGGTCGCCATGATCTTATCGCGTGCGGCCTTTTTCTTGGCCATTTTTATCGCGTGGCGGTCGTCGTCTGGGGTGGCTTCGGTCATCGGTTTATCCTTTCAGCGGTTGCGGTCAGATTGCGGGAAGCGGCGGGCAGACGCAAGGGCACTGCGCGCGCCACACGTGGCGAATATGCGTCAGATGCGGTCAGGGGGCCTTTGCGCTGGTTTTTCCCCTTTGCGAAAACCGAGCCGCCGCATATCACGAGAAAAACATAAAATTGGGTGCAGATCAGATGCGGTTGTTTTCTTTACTTTTGTTGGTCGGTTATCTTGGCACTGCTGCATTGGCGGCTGGCATCTAACGGGCGAGAATCTCTGAAATGCGAGCGCGGGCCGAATTTGATTTCGGTGTCCAAAGGCTGCGGTCGATGGCCTCTTGGAGCCGTTGTGCGATTTCCAAAAGGGCAGGAGGATTAACCTCCGCGATAAAGTTTCGCGTCGCGTCGTCCTCAAGAAACGCGCCTTCGACGAGGTCGAAATGGTGGTTGCTCACCGCGCCTGTTGTTGCGGCGAAAGCAAAGAGATAATCGACCGTCGCCGCGATCTCGAATGCCCCTTTATAGCCATGCCGCTTGACCCCATCGATCCATTTCGGGTTCACCACGCGGCTGCGTACCACCCGGCCGATTTCATCTTCGAGGGTGCGAATGACGGGCCGTTCGGGGCGAGAATGGTCGTTGTGATAGATCGGGCGGTCGCGGCCTTGGATGGTGGAGATGGCCGCCGCAGCGCCCCCTTCGAATTGGTAGTAGTCGTCGCTGTCGAGGATGTCGTGTTCGCGGTTGTCTTGGTTTTGCACGATCGCTTCGGTTTGCGAGAGGCGCTGGGTGAATTCTGCCTTGGCGGCGCGGCCTTGGGATTTGGCGTCATAGGCGTAGGAGCCCCAAGTGAGGTAGGCCTCGCCCAGGTCCGTTTTGTCGGCCCAGAGTTTTTCGTCGATCATGGCTTGTAGTCCTGCGCCATAAGCACCCGGTTTTGACCCAAAGACCCGTGCGCCGTCTTCGCCTGATTTGACTCGTGCGCTCGCGGGGTTGAGGTCGGCAGGCTCATCAAGCGCTTGCACCGCGCGGGCCGCGCTATCGACGAGAGCGATCAGTTGCGGGAAGGCATCGCGAAAGAAGCCGGAGATGCGCAGGGTGACATCGACGCGCGGGCGGCCAAGGACGCCCTGAGGAAGAACCTCAAACCCTGTGACCCGCCTGTTGGCGCTGTCCCATGTCGGTTTTACGCCCATCAGCGCGAGGGCTTGCGCAATGTCATCGCCGCCCGTGCGCATGTTGGCGGTGCCCCAAGCGGTGACGAGCATGGTGCGCGGCCAGTCGCCGTGGTCTTGCAGGTGTTTTTCAATGAGAAGGTTCGCGGATTTCCACCCGAGCGCCCAAGCGGTGGGGGTGGGAACTGCGCGGCTGTCAACAGAATAGAAATTGCGCCCCGTTGGCAGGACGTCGAGCCGCCCGCGGGTGGGAGCACCGGATGGTGCCGGGGCGACGAATTGCCCTGCAAGGGCGGTGAGGAGGCCCGCGCCCTCATTTGGGCCGCAAGCGCGGATCGTTGGGATGATTTTGGTTTGGATTTCATCCAGGACGGGTTGTGACGCTCCTGAGCTAAAGCTCAGATCGCCCCACCCCCCGTCCCGCAGGAGGTTTTGCGAGAGGATTTCCAAGCGTTCGACCGTGTCGCCTTTGGTGCGCCAGCTATCCTTGCTGAGCCCGTCGAGACGGGCCGGCTTTTCGTCCGTTTGATCGCCAAGGTTGCAATCGAGTGGATCGAACGACAGCCCCAAATCCTTGGCCAAAGCCCGCAGCAAGGATGCATCCTGCCCTTGTCCGTTCCCGCGTGGCACCCGTGCCAAGGCGATGGCAAGGTCGCGCTCCAGCGTTCCTGTCGGCGATTGGCCGAAGATGTGCAGGCCGTCGCGGATTTGTGCCTCTTTGAGTTCGCATAGGTAAGCATCGAGTTTGGCGAGGTCGGTATCGGCGTCGCCATTGAAGCCTGCGTCTTTGGCAAGACCCGTGACGTCTGAGAGTGACAGGATTTGTTCGCGTAAGTGGTTAATGCGACGTGGGTCTACCCCTGCCGCTTCGTAGTATTCGTCAACGAGCGCTTCGAGGTCGCGCATCGGGCCGTAGCTCTCCGCGCGGGTTAATGGCGGCGTCAGGTGGTCAATGATGACAGCGCTTGTGCGCCGTTTGGCTTGGGTCCCTTCACCCGGATCATTGACGATGAAAGGGTAGGCGTGCGGCGTGGTGCCGAGAATGGCTTCGGGCCAGCATGTTTCTGAAAGTGCCGTCGCTTTTCCAGGCAGCCATTCGAGGTTACCGTGCTTGCCCATATGTACGATCGCGTGAGCGCCCCAGTGGTGCCTGATCCAGAAATAGAAGGCGAGGTAGTTATGCGGTGGGACCAGATCCGGCGAGTGATATGTTTCAGTTGGATCTACATTGTAACCGCGCGCGGGTTGCAGCCCGACGATGGCGTTGCCGTAGCGGTGGATCGAGAGTTTGAAACCCGTTGCCGCCTGACCCTCCGGGGGGAGTTTTATGGGACATAGAAAAGGGTCGGACTCCGGAGCGCCCCATCGTGTGGTAATTTGTTCTTTCAGCACCCAAGGTAAGTCATTGAAGTGTTTTTTGTAGATGTCGAGCGGGAGCGTTTCGCCGCCCTGCGTATCGGCACGGTCGGTAAGCCAGTTTGTCGGGCCTGTCATCATCTGGGTCATGAGCGCGGCCGCGCTTTCGGGTGCTGCGACGGCGTAGCCATTATCCTTCAATAAATTAAGGGTGTTGACGGTGGCGGCTGGTGTGTCGAGGCCGACGCCATTGGCAAGACGCCCGTCTTTGTTCGGGTAGTTGGCGAGGATGAGGGCGATTTTGCGGTTATTGGCTGTCGTTGCGCGTAGATTGGCCATTTGATATGTTAAATCAGCTACATAGTCGATCCGGTTGCCGTTCCCTTGGTAGGTGGCGATGGGGCATTCGGTGGCCTCGTCGAAGAAGGCTTCGCCTTTGAACGAGACGGCGCGCGCCAGGATTCTTCCGTCGACTTCGGGCAGGGCCACGTTCATGGCGATGTCGCGTGCAGAGAGGCCTTGTACGTTGGTCTCCCATGCTTTTTCCGTCGTGCTTGAGAGGATCACTTGGTAGATCGGGGCCTTGTTCGCAGCTTCCATTGTGAGCGGATTTTGCGGGGAATCGTCGCCGTCGTGGGGGGAACCCACTGCGAAGGCCGTGCAGTTCAGGATGACTGAGGGTGGAGCTGCTTTGAAAATGCTCTCAAGGGTTGCGACACTGAGCGGGTCTTTCAGAGATGCCACAAAAATCGGGATGGGTGTCATCCCCTTGCGCGTGAGGCTGCGCACCAAACGGTTGATCGGATTGAGGCCGCCGCCTTGCACGAGTGCGCGGTAGAAGATGATGGGCACAGTGCGGGCCTCGGGAGTGCACAGGGCGTGCACCGCTGATGCGTCCGAAATGCCGCGATCGGGCAGGTAGATGCCTGCGCGCAGCAGCGGCGAGGCTGCTTGTGGTTTTTCGGAATTGTCCAGCATGGCGGCGGTATAGCGGAGGAAATTCTGGCTGTTCGCGGGGCCGCCCTCGACGAGGTAGGACCAGAGTGCGTCGTAGTCTTCGTCTGAGACGGTGGAGAGGCCGCGCAATTCTTCGTCGGGCTTATCGTCGCCGGGAAGGGCCGCGAAGGGAATGCCTGCCTCAAACAGGCGGGCGGCGTATTGCGTAAGGCCGTATTTCCAGTAGCCAGCGCCGCCAAGCACGCGGGCGATCACGAGGCGCGATTTGCTGGCGCAGTCGTCAATATGCAGGTCCACCGACATCGGGTGTTGCAGGTGCATCATGGAGGCAAGGCGCAGTGTCGGGGGCGCTGACATTTCGGCGCGCGCTTCTGATAAGGCGGCGAGTTCTGTGTCGGCGGCCGAGATGAACACGATGTCGGCAGGGGTTTGGCCCAGATCGACCGGCTCCGTGCCATCAGATATTGCGCCCGGTGTTGCTGCTAGCAGGTGCATAAGGTTTTGCCCCGTGGTAATGACGCCCAAATTTGAAGGAATCTGTTATGGATTATAAAGCTGCTGGAGCACCAAAAATGAGCAAGAATGCACCGAAACATGCGGAGCATAATGCCCATGGGTCCAAGAAAAAGCCGTTCGGCGATCGTCCGAGCAAGGAAGAATTGCTCACGCGGATGAAGGCAGCGGCAGAGGCGAAGAAGGCCGAAAAGTAAGGTCACAACGCCTTTTCCATGAAGATGGAGGAGGCTGCCTCGGTATAGTCACCGAAAGGCCCGCAAGGTATGAACCCATGTCGCGCATAAAGGCGGTGCGCGGCGTGGAGCACGTTGCCTGTTTCCAGTTTCAACATGCGCAGGAATTCGATTTTGGCTTTGTCTTCGATCTGCCGCATGAGGGCGTCGCCTACGCCTTTGCCGCGTGCATCCTCGGATACAAACATGGATTTCACTTCGCCGTAGCCGTCTTTCACGGCGAGTGCGCCTGTGCCGAGGATCATGTCGCCCTCGCGGGCCGTGAAGAAGTGGATGTTGTCGGCGCACAGATCGTCGATCGACAGATAGAAGTTGTCCTCAGGCGGAAACAGGCTTTGCATCAAAGCGTGGCTTTGGTGCAAAAGCGCTGTCGCCTGTGGGTCGCGCGGATCTGTGCGGCTGACGATGATCATGCCTGTAGGGCGGCCGTGATGGCGGTATGATCGAGACCTGCTTCGCCGATGACGACCAGTTTGGTCTCGCGCGCGCCTGCAAAGGGTTGGTCAAAGTAGCTGTCAACACGGGGGCCGACGGCCTGCAATGTCATGCGCATCGGCTTGTCTGTGATGGCGACAAAGCCCTTGAGGCGCAGGATGTTATGGGCGCGGATCACGTCGGCGACTTGCGCCTTGAAGGCATTCGCGTCTGTGATCTCGCCGCGCGTGACGATGAAGCTTTCGAATTCATCGTGCCCATGGTCGTGTTCGTGGTCATGGTCGTCGTGATCGTCTTCGTCGTCATCGTGGTGGTGATGATGGTGGTGGATCTCGTGGCGGGATTCGAGATCAGCCTCGGCGCCGATGCCTTGGCCCAGGAGCACGTCAACGGGCAGGGCACCCATGGTGGCCTTGACGACCTGCACGCCTTTGCGGGAGTCCGATTTCAGCCGCGCGATCAGGGCATCCGCGTCGGTTGAATTCAAGAGGTCGGCCTTGTTCACAACGATCATGTCGGCGGCGGCGATTTGGTCTTCAAAAAGTTCCGACAGCGGCGTTTCGTGGTCGAGGTTTTCGTCCATGGCCCGCTGGGCATCGACGGCGGCAACGTTATGGGCGAATTGCCCGTCGTGCACGGCGCGCCCGTCAACCACCGTGATCACGCCGTCAACGGTGACCTTTGTCGAGATACCGGGCCAGTTGAAGGCGCGGATCAGCGGTTGTGGCAGGGCGAGGCCAGAGGTCTCGATCACGATGTGATCGGGCTTTGGGTCGCGGGCGAGAATTTGCTCCATCGTCGGGATGAAGTCGTCGGCCACCGTGCAGCAGATGCAGCCGTTGGACAGCTCTACGATGTCCTCTTCTGTGCAAGTCTCGACGCCGCAGCCCTTGAGGATATCGCCGTCCACGCCAAGATCACCAAACTCGTTGATGATCAGCGCGATCCGTTTGCCCTGCGCGTTTTGCAGCATGTGGCGGATGAGCGTGGTTTTGCCTGCGCCGAGGAAGCCTGTGACGACGGTTGCGGGGATTTTAGCGGCCATGTTTTCGTTTCCAATTCTGGGGTGTTGGTCTAAGGCTATGCCATGACCAAACGTGTGACAATCTGTGAGACTTGTGCGGGGCCGGGCGCTGGGCTGGCGGCCGCTTTGAAGGGGTTGGGCGGCTGGGAGGTCGTGATGCATCCCTGTTTGTCGGTGTGCGACGCGCCTGTGGCAATGGCCGTGCAGGCCGATGCAGGGGCGACATATGTATTTGCGGGGCTGACGGAGGCTGACGCGGAAGATGTCCGTGCGTTTGTTGCGCTGTATGACACAAGTGTTGCGGGCTGGGTAGAGGACGCCCGCCCCGCAGGGCGGTTACGCTTTTGCCTCAAAACCCGCGTGCCTGCCCTATAGCTCATGGCACCGTGATTTCAGCGACGATGGGTGTATCCCCCAAGCCCCAGGCGGTGTGGTCGTTTGCATTGAGAGTGACACGCACGGTGCTACCCGAGGGCGCGTTATCAAGGAGCATCCAAGGCCCGTAGGCCCGCCCGATCTTGACGCCGTCCACATATACATGCGCGTGCCCTGTGCCATCGACGGCGGCTGTGTTCACCGCTTCGGGAGTGAAGGTAAAGCCGGTGATGTCGATCAGCAGGTTTTGCGCGTCGCCACTGTCATGAAAGAGTTGCAGAGCGATGTCGGGTGCTGGCCCGTTCCATGCGGTCAGGGCGCTATGGTCGTGGCTCGCGTCGGCATGGCTTGCGTGGTCGTGCTCTGTGGCAGGCATGCCAAGAAGAAAACCGATACCGGTGCCGAAGAACAGCCCGATGACGAGAAGAATAATGGAGCGCATGGTCAAACCTCTGCGAGTTTACTGTTCCAGACGGTGCCAAGCAGGAGCCCGAGGCTCGCCCAGACCGCAAGTGCCACACCGAGCGTGCGCGCGGCGAATGCGGCGGCCAGTTCCGGCGGGGCTGCTTGGGTCAGCGTATCAGGCAACGGCGCGCCGATCAGTTGCGGGGCTGCAATCAGGATCACCGCCGCACCCCACAGCATCCAGTTGCGCCCGAAGGCAATCAGCCAAAGGCCCAGACCCGTGCAGCCTACCGTCCCATACCACCAGATTTGTCGCGCTTCGACATCTGCGCCATTGAGGCCCGGCATGTCGGGCGCAAGGCCAAACGCGGGGGCAAAATGCATGGCGATAAATCCGGCCGCGCCCCACAGAAGACCCGCGCGCGGTGTGATCGGCTGTCCGCGGTCTTCGGCAAAGACCATTCCGGCCAGCAACATGAACGCGTAGCCCGTATAGATCAGCGCCGCAAACAGCACGTTCATCACCTCGCGCAGCGGATCGAAAGCTCCGCGTGCAATGCGCACGACATCTAGGGCGGTGTGGGGATCCGCTTCGAACAGTTCAGCGTGCAGCAAGAGCGGCTGCACAAATGTATACTGCAAGAGCGCGGCAATCAGCCCCGCCCCGAAGCCAGCGATCAACGCGCTGACGGCAATTTTAGCGAACATGGATTAGTGGCAGGGGAAGCCGGTTGCGTGGCGCACATCGTGGGCCGCGTCATGGATTGCAGAAGCCTGCACGTTGCCTGCAACAGTCACGATACCCAAGCCGATAAACGCAGTCGCGATGATGGCGAGCAGGTTTGACGATACTTTGGACTGAGCTGGCGTTGCGGCGATTGCGCGTGATTCGTTGGTCATGTGTCTTCTCCTAAGTGCCCGTCACACCCGACGGGTTGTTTCACTGCGCAAGGCTGGTCTCCTGGCTTACGGATCGATCATGCCTTGCTGCCTTCCCAGTTTCCCAGTGGCCTATCGCAAAGCACTCTCCGCATTACAGTCGCGGGGGCGGCTGTGGTTCTGGCCTGCCGGTTTGGATCGGCCGTCCCACATTCCCATTTCATCCCCCTGAAGCTTGGCTTCTTTGACGGGGAACCGTGCACCTCATTTGTGGCCTGTGGAACAGGGGGCCGTCAAGGTCGAATGCGACACGATACATGCTGGCGGCGGCGAAGATTGAGAGCGGGGGAGCCTCCGGCGGACGTATTTTGGGCCAAAAGAAGCGAGCCAGGGCGTGAAAATCGCAATATCTTGTGGATAAGTGGGCGGTTTTCCCCAGATAGGGGGTGTTTTCGTTGACTCATCGGGCGTGCGGGGGCCATTTTCAGGGTCCGTTAAGGAATCGGAAGGCGACGTCGTGCGATTTAGTAAATTACGCCTCAATGGCTTCAAGAGTTTCGTCGATCCGACCGATTTGATTATCGCGGACGGGCTGACGGGCGTTGTTGGCCCGAATGGTTGCGGCAAGTCGAATCTGTTGGAGGCCCTGCGCTGGGTGATGGGCGAGAACCGTCACAAGGCGATGCGCGGCGGCTCGATGGAAGATGTGATTTTCGCGGGCGCCTCGACGCGGCCTGCCCGTAACTTTGCGGAAGTTAGCCTGATTATTGACAACGGCGAGCGTCTGGCGCCTGCCGCGTTTAACGACAGTGACAACCTGGAGATCACGCGGCGGATTACCCGCGATGCCGGCTCTGCCTATAAGGTAAGCTCCAAAGATGTGCGCGCACGCGATGTGCAGATGTTGTTTGCGGATGCCTCGACGGGTGCGCATTCGCCAGCCCTTGTCCGGCAGGGGCAGATTTCGGAGTTGATCAACGCCAAGCCCAAGGATCGCCGTCGTATTCTGGAGGAAGCGGCTGGGATTTCTGGCCTGTATCAGCGCCGCCATGAGGCCGAGTTGAAGCTGAAGGGCGCAGAGACAAACCTGACCCGTGTTGACGACGTCGTGGAGCAATTGGCCAGCCAGTTGGCGACATTGGCGCGGCAGGCGCGGCAGGCCGCGCGGTATCGCGAAATTGGCGAGAACCTGCGTCGCGCCGAAGGGATGCTTTTGTTCCGTCGCTGGAAAGAGGCCGATGAGGCCATGCTGGCCGCAGGGTCGCAATTGCGCGAGCGCACCACGGCTGCGGCGGCAGCCGAAACAGCGGCGCGTCAGGCGGCCAAGGCCCGATTGGCGGCTGAGGGTGTTTTGCCCGCCCTGCGCGAGGAAGAGGCGATTGCGGCGGCTGTTTTGCAGCGCTTGCAGGTGCAGCGTGACACGTTGAAAGATCAGGAAACGCGTGCGCTTGAGACGATCGAGACCTTGCGGGCGCGGATTGACCAGCTTGGGAAAGACATCGACCGTGAGGCAGGTCTGAACAGGGACGCAGGCGAGACGATCGAGCGGCTCGAATGGGAAGCCCGCGAGATCGCCAAAGCGGGGGCGGGTCATGAGGATCGTTTGGAAGCGGCGCAGTCCGGTGCGCGCGAGGCGGGAGCCGTGTTGCAGGAACGCGAAGCTGATCTGTCGCAACTGACCGAGGATGTCGCGCGGCTGGCGGCCCGTCACCAGTCGGCGCAGCGCTTGATTGATGACAACCGCACGACCTTGGCGAAATCCGAAGCGGAGGCCGCCAAAGCGAAGGCCGCGATGGCAGAGGCTGATGCGGCGCTCAAGAAAGCCGAAGCGGACTTTGTCGCGGCCAGTGCGGCTGAAAAGCAGGCGGTTGCGACAGCGGAAAAGGCGGATCTGACCTTGGCCGAAGCCGAGGCCGCGCGCGCCGAGACCCAATTGCGCGAGAGCGACGCGCGTGCTCAGCGCTCGGAGGCCGAGGGTGAGGCGAATGCCTTGCGCGCCGAGGTGGCGGCGCTTGCGCGGCTGGTCGAGCGGGACACGAAAGAGGGCGGTCAGGTGCTTGATCTGCTGACGGTCCAGAGCGGCTTTGAAAAGGCGCTGGGCGCTGCCTTGGCTGACGATTTGCGTGCACCCGCCGTTGGCCCGTCGGCCGCTTCGGGCTGGGCGACGCTTACGCCTTATTTGTCCGCGCAGCCCTTGCCTGACGGGGTCACGCCACTGACCCAATTTGTCGAGATACCTGAGGTTTTGGGCCGCCGGATGAACCAAGTGGGCTTGGTCCGCCAAGAAGAAGGCGCGCAGTTGCAGGCCGTTCTCAAGCCCGGACAGCGGTTGGTGTCGCTGGAAGGTGATGTCTGGCGCTGGGACGGGTTCCGTGCCGCGTCCGAGGATGCGCCATCGGCGGCGGCGCTGCGGTTGCAGCAGTTGAACCGTTTGGTTGAACTCAAGCGCGATCTCGAAGAGTTGAACGCAACGGCAATGGGCGCCGCGCAGGCCCATGAGATGCTGACCAAACGCCTGACGGCCTTGACCGAGGCCGATCAGGTGGCCCGTCAGGCACGACGAGATGCAGACCGTTTGGTGGCAGAGGCCAACCGCGCGGCAAGCCGTGCGGAGGCGGATCGCAACCTGTCTGAGGGCAAACTGGAGAGCAGCGGTTTGGCCGTGACCCGCCACGAGGATGAGGCGCGTGACGCCAAGCGGGCATTGATTGCAGCGGAGCAGGCCGCAGCGGACTTGGGCGATTTGAGCACGGCGCGCGATGAAGTCGAAGACATCAAAATGACGGTGGAAGCGGCGCGGATCACGATGATGTCCCGCCGCTCGGCCTATGAGGAGGTGCGCCGCGAGGGCGAGGCCCGCTTGCGCCGCTCGCAAGAGATTACCAAGGAGGTTTCCGGCTGGAAGCACCGCTTGGAGACCGCAAACAAGCGCACCTCGGAATTGGCCGAGCGCAAGGCGGTGTCCGAGGAAGAATTGGTCGAGGCGACCAAGGCCCCCGAGGAGATTGCGGCGAAGCGGTCTGAATTGGCGGATGCGATTGGTGAGGCCGAAGAGCGGCGCAAGGCGTCGTCTGACAAGCTGTCGCTGGCTGATACGGCGATGCGCGATGCAGCGGACGCGGAGCGTGAGGCAGAGCGTGCGGCCTCCGAGGCGCGTGAGGCCCGCGCGCGGTCCGAGGCGCGTGCAGATGCGGCGCGCGAGACTGTGGCCTATGCCGAAGAGCGGATCATGGAGGCCCAAGACGTCACGCCTGCGCAGCTCTTGGAGAGCCTCGAGACCGATCTGGAGAAGATGCCAGCGGCTGAGGTCGTTGAAGGTCAGGTCAATGCCCTGAAACGCCAGCGCGACAGTCTGGGGGCCGTCAACTTGCGGGCCGAGGAGGACAGCAAGGACGTGCAGGTCGAGCATGACAATCTGGTCAATGAAAAGGCCGATCTGGAGGCAGCGATTGCGGCCCTGCGTCACGGGATTGCCAGCTTGAACAAGGAAGGTCGTGAGCGGCTTTTGACCGCGTTCGAGCAGGTCAACGAAAGCTTTGGCCTGCTGTTTTCCCACCTGTTTGGCGGCGGTGAGGCAAAGCTGGTTCTGGTCGAGAGTGATGATCCGCTGGAGGCGGGTTTGGAGATTATGTGTCAGCCGCCCGGTAAGAAGTTGTCGACCTTGTCGCTGCTATCTGGTGGCGAGCAGACATTGACGGCACTGGCGTTGATCTTTGCGGTGTTCTTGGCGAACCCTGCGCCGATTTGTGTGCTCGACGAGGTGGACGCGCCGCTGGATGATGCCAACGTGACGCGGTTCTGTGATCTCTTGGATGAGATGACCCGCCGCACCCAGACCCGCTTTTTGATCATCACGCACCATGCCGTCACGATGAGCCGGATGGACCGTTTGTTTGGTGTGACGATGGGCGAGCAGGGTGTATCGCAGCTTGTCTCTGTGGATCTCAAGAAAGCGGCGGCGATGGTCGCATAAGCAAGAGTTTATCAGGGCCAGGGAAGGGCCGGTTTGATTATGACAAGGGCGGCAAGCCGGTGCGTTTGAATTGTAGCTTGTGGATGTGGCGGGCGTCTTGTCGGGTCGGATCACCGAGCCCAATACGATTGCCGGTGCCAAAGGCGATACGCTCATGGCGATAATTGAAGGCAGTCACGATGGTGCCGCGATCCGCTTTGTAAAGTATTGCAGTGGTCTCGATCAGGGCGATGATCCGGTTTATGAAGGCCAGCTGAATGCGACGGGCACGCGGGCCTCTGGGCACTGATCGTTTCCGACAGCGCCGGATTTCTGTCGCGGCGACTGTGGAGAGATGACGGGGTGACGCGCGTGCGGTGCACGACGCCCCACCCGCCATCCCTGAGTGTTTACAAAGCAGATGTCGGCCAAGCGCCAGCGGGCAGCCCATGCCCGTTGTCGATCCGGTTTTGACTGATCAATGAGCGCGAAAAGGTGATGAAGTCTGTTTTGGAAAACCCTATGAGCACAGCGGGATCGAGTGCTGCGCCGCCCGGAAACTCACCAGGCTGCCCACCGCAGGATCAGCTGGCAAACCCGATCAGAAGGCTCAGGCAGAGGGCGGCCGCCCATGCCTGCCAAAGCGTACGCACGGTTGCGTCGATGTCGTCCGGCACAAGATCGTGCCGTCCGGTGGGATTTACAAAGGGGTCGGAGGTGTGCGTGCCGAAATAGCTACGCGGCCCTGAGAGGGCGATGTCTTGGGTATGGGCCATGGCCGCCTCTGGCCAGCCTGCGTTGGGGGAGCGGTGCAGCCCTGCGTCCGCCCAGATCGCCAAGGGAGATGTGCGCGGGTGCAAGGCCCAGATCATGATGGCTGTGAGCCGTGCGGGAAGGAAGTTGAGCACATCATCGAATCGCGCGGCCGCCCATCCGAAATCGATGTACCGTTCGGTTTTGTAGCCGATCATGCTGTCTGCGGTATTGGTGATCTTATAGAGCAGCAAGGCGGGCAGGCCACCGATCGCGAACCAGAGCGCTGGCGCAATCACGCCGTCAGAGAAATTCTCGGCGCCGCTCTCGATGGCACCGCGGGCGACCCCAGAGGCATCCATGTTTGCGGTGTCCCTGCCGACGATTTGGGCCACCGCCCGCCGCCCGTCGCCCAGCGAGAGCCGCAGTGCATTTCCGACCGCCGAGACATGATCGGCCAGTGATTTTTGCGCCAAGAGGATTGCGCAGATGATGATTTCCCCGATCGGACCGAAAATGATTTTCGCAGCAGCCCCGAGGATCATCGCACCCAATGCCAGCGCCAGCATGACAAAGGCCCCTTTGAGCTTGCGATTTGCCCCGTGGTTGAACCGCGCGTCAAGCGCCGCGATGAGCCGCCCCATGAGGATTGCCGGATGCGGCATCCGATCCCAAAGCCAGCGCGGCTCCCCGAAAGCCGCATCAAGCAGCATAGCGAACGCGAGGCTCACAGAGCGTTCTCGATTTGCGCCCAGCGGTCGGGGGCGGGCAGGCCGAGCCTGAGCCAGGTATCGTCATAGGGAAAGGTCCGGCTCCAGATGCGGTGCTTGGCCAGATGCTCTTGGGCGGCGGCAGCATTGGCGACCTCATAGAGCCGGAACAGCGTTGTCCCGCCCACCAGCGGCGCGCCTTGCGTATCCATGATCTTGTCCAGTCGCGCGGCGTCAGCCTTGAGCCTTGCGCGGGTCTCGTCTGCCCATTGCGGGTCGGATAGCGCCTCAGCCCCGACCGCCAGGGCTGGCCCTGAGACGTTCCATGGTCCAAGGATATCGCCCAGCTTGGCGATGATCTCCGGATCCCCGATGGCAAAGCCCAAACGCAGCCCCGCGAGCCCCCAAAATTTGCCAAAGCTCTTGAGAACAACTGTATTTGGTCGCGCTGCGAGTTTGATCAAAGAGGCTTCTGGCATAACGTCACAGAAGCTTTCGTCGATAATTGTGATCGGCGCGGTGAGCTGGTCAGCCGTCCATGTCACGCCATCCGGATTGTTGGGATGCACGACGACCAACGCATCGCGTCCACTGTCGGCCAGCGTCCAGCCCGCACTCAGGAACGCGGCACCGTGTTCGTTATAGGTTGGGCCAGGAATGGCGACTTCGCCTTTGCGAAACACATGCGGCAGGGCGGCGATAATCGCGGAGGCACCCGCCGCAGGCAGAATAGCCACCCCGTCAGGCACATTCCAAAAGCTGCGCGCATAGCCGACCAGCCGCGCAAAAGCGGCACTGTCAGGCAGCGCGGTCCACGCATCAGCAGCCAGCTTTGGCGCGGGGTAGGGGACGGGGTTGATCCCCGTGGACAGGTCCAGCCACTCCGCACGTTTGCCGCCGAATTGCGCGATTGCCGCATCAAGCCCACCGCCGTGATCCCGTTTTGCGCTTTGCATCACACATCGCCTTTCGGAAGGGGCGGGTGACGCGTCACAAAATGCCCTTTGATGGCCTGTGGCCATTCGCGGTACGGCACCTGTCCTGTCTCGGAGGCCGCATGTTTGCCCGCATAGGCCACGATTCCCTCGGCTGCCTCTTGCAGGGGCTCGAAATCGCCGATGGTATAGTTGAGTTTATCGGCAGCTTGGATCGCCACATTGCACCCCGCCTTGCAGCCCATCAGGCAAGAGACACGCCGCGTGCGCAGATTGGGCACGCCATCCGCAGCAGCCTCGATCAGCCGCGCGAGATTTTCGCCGTCGGTCGTTTCCTGACCGCTTTCTTCCCAGCCTGCGCGCTTGCATGTGTCGCAGATCGTAATCCAAGTTGTCATCTGAGTGCCCATTTATTCACAGGTTGTTTCAAGCGGATTCTTGCCGGAACCGCAAGGCGGTAAGCGTCAAACGGTCCATTGCGAAATGTCAGGGGGGTTCATTAACCACCCATTAAGACTTAAGGCACAGGACAGTAATGAATTGTTAGTATTGTGTGCGAGGGTGTTTCGCTCCTTAGTGCAACCGGAGAGCTAGTATGCGTGCGTTGATCGTTCAAGGTAATAAAAACTTGGGAAAAGTCTGGGCCCGCCATCTGGAGCGGCTGGGTGCCGAGGTATGTCACGCCTCGACCGGCGCAGAGGCGATTGAATATATCCAAGAGAAAACACTTGATGCGATCGTGCTTGATCTCGTTTTGTCCGATGGCAGCGCGCTTAGTGTCGCAGATTTCGCCAATTACTCGCAACCCGAGGCCAATGTGGTCTTTGTCACCGACACAACCTTCTTTTCGGATGGGTCGATTTTCGCCCATTGCCCGAATGCCCGCGCGTTTGTTGAAACCGCGACCCCGCCTTCCGACTTGGCCGCGATTGTTCATCATTATGCGACGGATGCTAGCCGCGCCCGTGCGGATGCCCGAAGTCTAGCCGCGGATTAGCCGGGACAATTCGGGACGGATTAATCGTGTCGTGACTATAGTGATAGTGCCGCACGATATGATCCAGATTCACCGTTTGCGCGACACCGTCCCATTGGAATAGCTCGCGGGTAAATCCCCAGAGATTTGGATAGTCGATGATCCGTTTGATGTTGCACTTGAAGTGCAGGTGATAGACCGAATCAAAGCGGATCAGCGTTGTCCAAAGCCGCCAGTCGGCCTCTGTGATCCGGTCCCCCATAAGAAAGCGGTTTTCACCGAGCCGCTCTTCGAGCCAATCGAGAGTTTCAAAAAGCGGATAGACCGCCTCGTCATAGGCTGCTTGTGTCGTCGCGAACCCCGCTTTGTAAACGCCATTGTTCACGGTGTCGTAGATCCGGTCGTTCACAGGCTCTATCGCGGCGCGCAGGTCGTCTGGCCAGTAATCATCGGTGTTCCCTGTGATCCCGTCAAAGGCGCTGTTCAGCATCCGGATGATCTCGGATGATTCGTTCGATACGATTGTGCCGCGCTTTTTATCCCACAGGATCGGAACGGTCACACGGCCTGTCATGTCAGGCACTGCCCGCAAGTAGATGTCACGCGCAAAAGGCAGCCCGAAAAGCCTGTCGCCCGTCGCCCCCAGATCATCCTTTTCAAAGGTCCATCCATCGCCGACCATATCGGGGTGCACGACAGAGATATCGATGTGATCGGTCAGGTCTTTGAGTTGGCGAAAGACCAGCGTGCGATGCGCCCAAGGGCAGGCATAAGACACATAAAGGTGGTAACGCCCTGATTCAGCTTTGAAATCCCCTTCGCCTGTCGGGCCTGCCGACCCGTCGGCAGTGATCCAGTTGCGAAAGGCTGCATTGCTCCGCATGAATTTCCCGCCTGATGCTTTGGTATCATACCAAACGTCATGCCATTTCCCGTCAACCAATTGGCCCATGTCTCATCTCCTTTGTTGACTTTGAAGCTAGGACGAATGCGCCAAATCACCAACCCTCGCCTACGCGGAGGTTTCGTGCGAAAATGCACATGACGAAGTGTCGCAATGGGACGTCGGGTGCCGTTTAACCGTTTGCAGGTCTGCCGCCGCCCTCATATACCTCTGCCAACGAAGCCAATTTGGCCAGAAAGGTTGAAGTAGTCACGGGTCGACCCAAAAACGGGGACCATCGGCTACTTGTCGTTAATCTCACCCGAGATGCGCGCCTCTTTGGCCCTGACACGAGAGGACCCGAAATGCGTTTTGCTTTGACATGCTTGTTGACCGTTCTGGCGCAGTCCGCTGCTGCCCATCCGGGGCATTTGGTTGATGTGGCTGGACATGATCACTGGGTTGCGGGTGCAGCGATTGGCATAGCGATTTTGGTTGGACTTTGGGGCGCTTTGAAGGGCGACACAGTGGCAGAAGACGAAATCGAAGAAGAGATGGAAGAGGAAGCCGCATGAAAACGGGTGTCATGATTTGCGGGCATGGATCGCGGTCTCAATCGGCGGTGGATGAGTTCGCCACGCTTGCGCAGAAATTGCCGGCCTATTTGCCCGATGATTGGCTCTGCGATTATGGTTACCTTGAGTTTGCAAACCCAGTTATTCGCGACGGACTGGACAATCTGCGTGCGGCGGGTTGCGAACGCATCCTTGCCGTTCCCGGGATGCTGTTTGCGGCCATGCATGCCAAGAACGATATTCCGACAGTTTTGAATACTTATGCCGCGCAGCATGGCATGACCGTCAGCTATGGCCGTGAATTGGGCGTCGATCCCAAGATGATCGCCGCTGCCGCAGGCCGCATCAAAGAAGCCGTGGACCGTGCGAACGTGAAGTATGGCGCCCTGCCGCTCGAAGAGACCTGCTTGGCTGTCATCGGGCGCGGCGCATCTGACCCTGATGCCAATGGCAATGTGGCCAAGATCGCGCGGATGCTGCAAGAGGGCATGGGGTTCGGCTGGGCTGAAGTCGGCTATTCGGGCGTGACGTTTCCACTGGTCGAGCCCTGTTTGCAGCATGTTGCGCGGCTGCCTTACAAGCGTGTCATCGTGTTCCCCTATTTCTTGTTCTCGGGAATTTTGATCGACCGGATTTATGGATTCACCGATCAGGTCGCGGCTGAGCATCCGGAAATCACCTTTGTGAAAGCTGGGTATTTGGGGGATCATCCAAAGGTGCTCGAGACCTTTGCCGAGCGGATCATTGAGCAAACGGGCAAGAACCCGCCGCCCAACTGTGGCACCTGTGCGTACCGGACGCAGGTTTTGGCACTTGAGGGTGACAAGCAGGTGACGATTGCGGCCGAAGACCGTGTGGGCCATGCAGCGTTCTCTGATACGCCGCCGCCCACTTGCGTGCTGTGCAAATACCGGACGCAGGTGCTTGGTTTTGAGGCCGAGGTCGGCGCGGTGCAAGAGAGCCATCACCACCATGTCGAGGGGCAGGGGGCGTCTGCGCCGGGATCGAATGTCGCCGATTGTGTGCATTGCGATACATTTTGCACGGGGATGTGCCGCTTGGTCGCTACGCATGATCATGATCATGATCACCACCACGATCACGATCACCACCATGACCACGATCATCACCACCATGATCACGTGCATGCGCCGTACCCGCATGCCAAACACCCGCATGGTCCCGAAAGCGCGCGTAAGTCGAAAAAGTCGTAAACGCCAAATAGCTGAAAGCCGCTCCATTGCGCCCATATGAAAAAGATCCTGCTGCGATTTACGCGGCCAGCTTTGCCACTGTGCGCAAAGAGGCACGTTTGGAGCGGTTTCAGGCCGATATGCATCCGCTGATCACACGTCTTATCCATGCTTGTGGCATGATCGAAGTGGCAGATCGGCTGGCGTGGTCGTCTGGGGCCTTTGCTGCGGGGCATGCAGCCTTGCAGGCCGGCGCACCCGTGTTGTGCGATTGCGAAATGGTGGGGTCGGGGATTATTCGCCGCTATTTACCTGCAGGCAATGACGTTATTGTGACGCTTAACGATCCGGCTGTCCCTGCTTTGGCGAAGTCGATTGGCAACACGCGCTCCGCGGCGGCTGTCGAGTTATGGGCAGACAAGCTTGAGGGGGCCGTCGTGGCTGTCGGCAACGCGCCAACGGCTTTGTTTCATTTACTGGAATTGATTGACGCGGGCGTACCGAAACCTGCGGTGATCTTGGGGTTCCCTGTCGGTTTCATTGGTGCAGCCGAGAGCAAGGCGGAACTGGCCGCGAACCCGAGGGGGTGCGAGTTCGTCGCACTTCGTGGCCGGCGTGGCGGCTCTGCAATGGCATCGGCGGCTGTGAATGCACTTGCGGCTGGTTTGCCAGAGGACATCAAATGAGAGCGGTGTTCAAAATCTGTTCAGATTTTGTGCCAATTTCTGAACAGAAATTGGGGTACGCAAATGTCTAGGGCTTGGCTTCACATTGTTGGGATCGGTGAAGACGGGCTGGATGGTCTAACGTCTGCGACCCGTGCTGTTGTCGAGGCGGCGGAGGTCATTATCGGAGGCGAGCGCCATCATGCCTTGGCGCAGAACGTGAGTGCAGTCCGCTTGGCTTGGCCATCCCCGTTTGATGCGATGCTTGATACGATTCACAGTTTGCGCTGCAAGCGTGCCGTTGTCCTTGTGACGGGCGACCCACTTTGGTTTTCGGTTGGGGCACGTATTGGTCGCGCGATGGATCCCGCCGAGATCACCTATCATCCGCAACTGTCGGCGTTCCAATTGGCTGCGGCGCGGATGGGCTGGTCCTTGGCTGATGTCGAGACATTGACCGTACATGGCCGCCCAGTTGAGCAGATGATTGCGTTCATTCAACCTGATGCGCGCTTGTTGGTTTTGACCACAGGCGCCGAGACCCCCGCGCAGATTGCGAAGTTTTTGGCCGAGCGCGGCTTTGGCAAATCAAAGGTGACCGTCCTCGCCGCAATGGGGGGGGCTGATGAGGCGCGATTTGAGGGCGTCGCGGAAACGTGGAATCATGTGGTGCCAGCGTTCAATACCTTGGCTGTAGAGTGTATTGCCGCGCCTGATGCGGCTTTGTTGCCGAGGGTTCCAGGCTTGGCAGATCATTTGTTCCAATCTGACGGGACAATGACCAAGCAGGAAATCCGCGCAGCGACACTTGCGAAGCTGATGCCGATGCGCGGGGCTTTGTTGTGGGATATCGGCTGTGGCTCCGGCTCGGTTGCGATCGAGTGGATGCGTGCGGCACGCTATGCCCGTGCCATCGGGATCGAGCCGCGCGCGGACCGTCGTGCGATGGCCGGCGCCAATGCGATGGCGCTTGGTGCGCCGAAACTGGAGCTCGTCGAGGGCACTGTGCCCGCGGCTTTGGACGGACTGGCGCAGCCGGATGCGATCTTCATCGGCGGCGGATTGAGCCGCGCGACCTTTGATGCCGCTTGGGCGGCCCTGCGCCCGCTGGGGCGTTTGGTTGCAAATGCCGTGACGCTTGAGAGCGAGGCGGCGTTGATGGCGCTACATGTCGAATTTGGTGGTGAGTTGGTACGCATATCGGTCTGCCGTGCCGAGCCTGTTGGCCGCTTGACGGGCTGGCGTCCGTCGATGCCTGTGACGCAATGGAGCTTGGTGAAACGATGAGTGGAATTCTCTACGGTGTCGGTCTTGGGCCGGGCGCGCCTGACCTGATCACCTTGCGGGCCGCGAGGTTGATTGAGGGGGCTGCGGTCGTGGCTTACCCGTCGCTTGCGGGTGGTGACAGTTTTGCGCGCAGCATTGCCGCCGACTTGATCGCACCCAATGCTGTGGAGATCGTGATGGATGTGCCCATGACTGTCGAACGCGGCCCCGCGCAGGCGGCCTATGACAAAGGGGCTGCGGATATTGCAGCGGCCTTGGATGCGGGTCAGGATGTGGTGTGCCTATGCGAGGGAGATCCGTTTTTCTATGGCTCGTTCATGTATTTGTTTGCGCGCTTGTCGAACCGCTACCGCGTGGAGGTTGTGCCGGGTGTGACTTCGATCACGGCCTGTGCGGCGCGGGCGGGCATGCCGCTGGCGGCGCGGAACGAGCGGCTGACTGTGCTGCCGGGGCCGCTGCCCGAGGATGAGCTGCGCGCGCGGATTGATGGCGCGGAGAGCGTTGTCATCATGAAGGTCGGCCGCCATATGGCCAAAATTCGCGGCGTGATTGCGGGTCTCGGCCTGACCGATCGCGCGATGTATGTGGAGCGGGCGACCTTGCCGCAAGAGGTTGTCTTGCCTCTGAAGGACGCCCCTGAGAAGGCCCCATATTTTTCAATGATACTACTGACCAAAGGGGCCGATCCATGGCTGTGAAACCTGTTGTTTTGGCCTTGTCCCGTTCGGGCGAGGCGGTGGCCCATAAGGTGGCTGCGGTGTTGGGCGCGCAAGTGCATGGTCGCGAGGGGCGTGTGGAGAAGGCGGATGTGTTCTTCGCCAACGCGCTGGACCATACGCGCGATTTGTTTGCTGCGGGCGTGCCTGTTGTAGGGGTATGCGCGAGCGGGATTTTGATCCGCGCGGTGGCGCCTTTGTTGATGGACAAGTTGACCGAGCCGCCTGTGGTGTCGGTGTCGGATGATGGTGCAGTTGTTGTGCCGCTGCTTGGCGGGCATCGCGGCGCGAACCGCTTGGCCGCAACGATTGCCGATGCGCTGGGCGCTGTGGCGGCGGTGACGACGGCGGGAGATGTGGCCTTGGGCGTGGCCTTGGACGCGCCGCCAGCGGGCTGGACCTTGGTGAACCCTGCAGATGCGAAGGGCGCGATGGCGTCTTTGTTGTCTGGCACGGGGGCGACTGTTATAGGTGAGGCGCCTTGGCTGGCCGATTTGCCAAAGGGTGATGGCTTGCAGATATCATGTGGCACGGCGCGTCACGGCGATCTGGGTGAAGACCATTTGCAGTTTGCGCCGCAGGTTCTGACGCTTGGCGTCGGCTGTGCACGCAATTGCGACCCTGATGAATTGCTAGCGCTAGTCTTGGGCGTTTTGGATGAGGCGAAAGTTGCGCCAGAGGCCGTTCACTCGGTGAATACCATCACGCTGAAGGCCGATGAACCTGCGATTATTGCATTGGCGAAGGCACTGGGCGTGCCGCTGCGCTTGTTCGAGGCGGAGGCCTTGGAGGCAGAGACGCCCCGTCTGGCAAACCCGTCTGATGTGGTGTTTGCCGAAGTCGGCACTCATGGTGTGTCGGAGGCTGCGGCCTTGGCCCAAGGTGGCACTGATGCGACGTTGATGGTGGCCAAGCGCAAGACGGCGAATGCGACCTGTGCGATTGCGATTTCTCCTGCGCCATTGGTTGCGTTGAAGGGCCGCGCGCGCGGGCGCTTGTCGGTTGTGGGCATTGGTCCAGGGCAGGCCGCTTGGCGGACGCCGGAGGTGTCCCGACTTGTGGCGGAGGCCGAGGAGTTGGTCGGATACGGGCTCTATATTGACTTGTTGGGGCCTTTGGCTGTTGGCAAGGCGCGGTCGGATTTCCCATTGGGCGGAGAAGAGGCGCGCTGTCGTTATGCGCTTGAACAGGCGGGCAAGGGTAAGAATGTAGCACTTGTCTGTTCGGGTGATGCGGGCATTTATGCGATGGGGGCATTGGTGTTTGAATTGCTGGATCGCTCAGAGGCCGAACTGGGGGTATCGGATGCGGCGCGCCGTGTGGACGTTGTTTGCTCGCCCGGAGTGAGTGCCTTGCAGGGGGCGGCAGCACGGGCTGGAGCACCTTTGGGCCATGATTTCTGCACGATTTCTCTGTCGGATTTGCTGACCCCGCGCGACGATATTTTGCGGCGATTGAAGGCGGCGGCGGAGGGCGATTTTGTGATCGCTTTCTATAATCCGGTGTCAAAAACGCGTCGAACCTTGCTGGCCGAAGCACGCGATATTTTGTTGCAGCACCGCCCGGCCGATACCCCTGTGATGTTGGCGAGCTCTTTGGGGCGGCCTGAGGAATATGTGCGCTATCGTCGGCTTGATGAGCTTGAGGTTGATGAAGTGGATATGCTGACGGTCGTGCTGATCGGGTCGAGCAATTCGCGTCTGGCACAGTTGGGTGAGGGACCGCGCATGTTTACGCCGCGTGGCTATGCCCGCAAAATTGATGGGGATTTGTCTGGGTCTTAGGGCCAAAGGCATGAGTATTTTGGGACATAGAAAATGACAGTTTATTTTATTGGCGCGGGTCCGGGTGATCCAGAGTTGCTCACGTTGAAGGCGGCGCGGATTATTGGCGAGTGCCCTGTGTGTTTATATGCGGGATCACTGGTGCCTGAGGCCGTGGTCGCTTGCGCGCCTGAGGGGGCGCTGGTCATGGACACGGCGCCGATGACCTTGGCTGACACCCATGGCGCGATTTTGGCGGCCCATGCCAAGGGGCAGAATGTGGCGCGTGTGCATTCTGGTGATCCATCGCTTTACGGGGCGATTGCCGAGCAGATCCGGCGTTTGAAGGCGGACGACATTGATTATCAGATCATTCCGGGTGTGCCTGCCTATGCGGCCGCGGCGGCGGCACTTGGGACGGAGTTGACCGTGCCTGAGGTGGCGCAGTCAATCATCTTGACGCGCATGTCGATGAAGTCGACGGGGATGCCTGCGGGCGAAACCCTGGAGAATTTTGCACGGACGGGCGCGACTTTGGCTATTCACCTTGGTATCCGCGCGCTGCGCGAAATCGAGCGGCAGTTGGCCCCTTATTATGGAGAGGACTGTCCTGTTGCGGTGGTCTACCGTGTCGGCTGGCCTGACCAGCAGATCATTCGCGGCACGCTCAAGTCGGTGCGCGAGCAGGTGCGGGCGGCGAAAATCACCCGGACGGCGCTGATTTTAGTCGGGCCTGCTTTGGGCGAAAATCACGGGTTTGCGGATTCCGCGCTATATGATGCGGCCAAACCGCATGTGTTGCGGCCCAAGGTGGTGGTATAAATGATTGGATTTTAAGTAACATTGCTGCATTGCAGCGGATTTTGTTACTTGATCTTCACATATTGTGCGCCATCCTTTGGTTAACGGAGGGCGCGCTATGAATGATTTTCTACCAGATGCCGTAAGGCAAGGGCTTGAGCAAGCGCGCAAAAACGCGCTTCGGCGCAGCAGCCGCTTGTGTGTGCATGATGGCGATGATGTCTATGCGATCCGCAGGCTTTGGGATGGTGGATTTGCGTTGGATGCGGATGTGGCGGACAAGGTTCGTGGCCGCGTCGAAATTTACGACGGGTCGCGCCATTTGTATCAGTGTCTGATCGTGGACTCATCTGACGAAGGCGATGAACGTATCTTTGATTTCAAGTGGTTACACCCTGTCAAAGACACCGCGCCTGTCGATTACGAACAGCCCGACTTCGTGCCAGCGGGGCTGATCGCGTATTGATTACTGCAGGTCGGCGAAGGCTGCTTGGAGCCGTGCGACGGCCTCGATGATCTGCGCGCGCGGGGCGCCAAGATTGAACCGCATGAAGTTCTCGCCGCCCGGTCCGAAGGTTGCACCGTGGTTGGCGGCGATTTTGGCACCCTGCTCGACACGTTTGCTGATCTCGGCTGGTGACATCCCGGTGTCCGAGAAATCGACCCAAGCGAGGTAGGTCGATTCGAGCGGCATTGACTGCACGCCGGGAATTGCGTTGACACCTGCGTCAAAAATCTTGCGATTTTCATCGAGATAGACCCGCAGTTCATCGACCCAAGCCGCGCCTTCTGGTGAGTAAGCGGCAGTCGCCATAAAGAGGCCAAAGCTGTTTGGCGAGATGCCAAGCGCCGCCATACGTGCGCCGAAGGCCGCCCGCAGATCGGGGTCTTCGATGATGACGTTTCCTGCGTGGCTGCCTGCGATGTTAAAGGTCTTGGTTGTGGCCGTCATGGTCACGAGCCGATCGGTGTTTCCCGCGATCTTTGCCATCGGGATATGATGCTGGTTCGGCATGGTAAGATCGTGGTGGATCTCGTCGGAAACTAGGATCAACTCGTGCCGCTTGGCGAAGGCCGCGACGGCTTGCAGTTCGGTTTTTGTCCAGACACGTCCCCCCGGGTTGTGTGGCGAACACAGAATGACCATGCGCTCGTTGCCTGTCATCTGCGCGTCATAAGCGTCGAAATCGAATTCATAGCGCCCGTTGTTATTGACCAGTTCGCAAGACACGACCTCGCGCCCTGCGGCCTTAATCACGCGGGCAAAGGCATGGTAGACGGGGGTGAAGAGGACTACGCCCTCGCCTTGGGAGGTGAAGGCGTCAACGCAGAGTGCTGTGCCATTCACGAGCCCGTGTGTGGTAAAAATCCAAGACGGGTCGATTTTCCAGTCGTGCCGGTTCTCCATCCACCATTTGATTGCCGCGCGGTAGTCGCCCTCGTCGCCGAAGTAGCCGTAGACGCCGTGGTCATGCATCTTCTGGAGCGCGTTTTGCACGCAAGCAGGCGGCTGGAATTCCATGTCGGCCACCCACATCGCGATGCCCTCATCGGGAGAGACCCCAAAGATGGCCTCCATGCTGTCCCATTTCACGGAGTGGGTGCCACGGCGGTCTGGGGTGTTGTCGAAAGTCATGGATAAGTCCTCGGCGTTGAAATCCGTATTAGGGTGCGACTTGCAGGAAGCGGATGCAAGAGCTAGATCATGCTTTATGAGCATACGAAACATCCTGATCCATCCCGATCCCCGCCTCAAAAAGATCACGGCCCCTGTGGCTGCGTTCAACGATGATTTACGCCGTTTGGCCGACGATATGTTGGAGACAATGTATGACGCGCCCGGCATCGGATTGGCCGCACCGCAGATTGCGGTGATGAGCCGTCTGTTGGTCATGGACTGCGAGAAGGAAGAGGACGCGACGCCGCAGCCGATGGTCTTGATCAACCCAGAGATCATCTGGTCGTCGGAGGAGACCTCTGTTTATGACGAGGGCTGCTTGTCGATCCCCGACCAATATGCCGAAGTTGAGCGCCCTGCATCTGTGAAGGTCAAGTGGACCGATCTGGATGGCAAAGAGGTGCAAGAGACCTTTGAGGGGCTTTGGTCCACCTGCGTGCAGCATGAGATCGACCATTTGGATGGCAAGCTGTTTATCGATTATCTCAAGCCGTTGCGCCGTCAGATGATCACCCGCAAGATGCAAAAGCTGAAACGCGAAATGGCGCGGAACTGATGGAATTGCGTCTGCTACCTGATCCGGTCTTGCGCGAGGTTTGCGCGCCTGTAACGGTGTTTGACGAGGCCTTGGAGGATGTCGTGGCCGAGATGTTGGCTGTGATGTATGCCGCTCCGGGGCGTGGTTTGGCGGCCCCGCAGGTCGGCCTTACGCAGCGCATTTTCGTGATGGATGCGACGTGGAAAACGGGCGATCCCAGCCCGATGGTTTTCGTGAACCCCGAGATTGTCTCGGTCTCCGATGAGTTGGCGGTGAACGACGAGGGCTGTCTGTCGATCCCTGATCGCATCAACCGTATCGCCCGCCCCGCGCGCGTTGACCTGCGCTGGCAGGATCTGGACGGCGAGGTGCAAGTCGGCGCGTTTGAAGGCTTTGCTGCGGCTTGTGTACAGCACGAGCGCGACCATCTCGATGGTGTTTTATGCATTGATTATCCGGAGGCCACATGACCCGCCCCTTTGTGATGTATCCGCATAAAGCCCTGCGCACCCCTGCGGTCCCTGTCGCGGCGATTACCGATGAAATCCGTGCGATCTGGGACGAGATGATCGTCGCGATGGACAATATGCCGGGTGTGGGTCTTGCGGCCCCACAGTTGGGGATCGGGCTGGCCTTGGTCGTGGTGGATGCCAGTACCGAGCGCGGAAAGGCCGTGCGTATGGCGAACCCGTCGATCTTGCACAGCTCCATCGAGCCGCGCGAGCATGAGGAAGGCTCACCGAACCTGCCCTATGTCAGCGCCAAGGTTTCGCGTCCCCGCGCCGTGACTGTCCGGTTTTTGAACGAGGACGGTGTCTGGGACCGGCGAGATTTTGTGGGCCTTTGGGCGACATCGGTGCAGCACCAGATCGACCATCTGGCGGGTAAAATGTATATCGACCACCTGAGCCGCACCAAGCGCGAGATGCTGGTGAAAAAATCCGCGAAGTTGCGCGGGTAGCATCGTCGGAGCCTCCGGCGGGGATATTTGAGAACCAAAGAGGGTCATGTGATGCGCATCATTTTTATGGGAACGCCGGATTTTTCGGTGCCTGTGCTCGCTGCTTTGGTCGACGCGGGGCATGATGTTGTTGCTGTCTATTCGCAGCCGCCGCGCCCTGCGGGCCGTGGCAAGAAAGATCGCCCAAGTCCCGTGCAGGCGAAAGCCGAGGCGTTGGGCTTGCCTGTCCGTCACCCTGTGTCGCTGAAAGGCGCAGCAGAGCAGGCGGAGTTTGCCGCATTTGGGGCAGATATCGCTGTTGTGGTGGCATATGGCTTGATCCTACCGCAAGTGATCTTGGATGCGCCAAAGTACGGCTGTTTGAATATTCACGCGTCGCTGTTGCCGCGTTGGCGCGGGGCTGCGCCCATTCATCGCGCGATTATGGCGGGGGATGACCAGACGGGCGTGTGCATCATGCAGATGGAGGCGGGGCTGGATACGGGTCCTGTGTTGATGCGCGAAAGCGTGGATATTGGCGCGGAAGAGACAACGGGGCAGTTGCACGATCGTCTGTCACAGACGGGAGCGGTGCTGATTGTGCGGGCACTTGCAGATTACGCCACTTTGTTACCTCAGGTGCAACCTGAGGCCGGTGTCACCTATGCCGCCAAGATCGACAAGGCTGAGGCGCGGGTCGATTGGACCAAATCTGCTGTGGAGGTGGACCGTCTGATCCGTGGCTTGTCGCCCTTTCCGGGGGCGTGGTGCATGGTCGGTGAGGAACGCGTAAAGCTTTTGGGGGCGCGTTTGGCTGACGGCGCGGGCGAACCGGGGCAGGTGCTCTCCGGTTTTACAATTGCTTGCGGCGAGGGCGCGGTCGAGATCACGGTGGTGCAGCGTGCGGGCAAGCGGGCAATGCCTGCGGATCAGGCATTGCTTGGGCTTGATTTGGGGGTCAGCCTAGGCTGATGATCCGCTCTTTGAACAGATCGACGGCCCATTTCCCCGCGACGCTGACTGCAACCTGAACTTTCGGGCGCGTGTCATCGGCAATGGTTTGCCCGATCTCTTTGCCATCAAGAACGATGCGCAGCCCGACCTCTTCAAAGGTGAAGTTTTCCGGGTGCGTGCAGGCCAAAACCGCCGTTGCATCATGCATCGGGCAGCCTGTCATCACGCCAACGCTCCGGTAGAACTCCAGATAGAATTTGGAGATATGTTCGATGAAGCCCCCAATCTTCGGTGCTTGCTGTGCCAGCTCGTGAAAGTCATGCGGTGTCAAAAGCGTCAGCATTGTCGCGTCCAGCCCGATCATTTTGATCGGAATATCAGAGGCGAAAACGGCGTCTGCGGCCTTGGCGTCGTGAAAGATATTTGCTTCGGCGTAGGGGGTGATGTTCCCGTTGTGCTGATAGGCACCGCCCATGATGACAAGCTCTTTGACATTGGACGCAAAAGCGGGATCAAGAGCGAGCGCATCCGCGATATTGGTCAAAGGCGCTACGGCACACACGACGAGTTCGCCTTTGTGCTTGGTGGCCATGCGCACCAGGAATGCGGCAGCACTCTCGTCGATATTCTTGCCAATCTGCGCGATGGTCTCGATGTTTCCCAATCCCTCAGGTCCATGCACGTTGGCCGACGGCACATAGTCTGTCTCGCCATAAGGCAGGCTAGCTCCTTCGGCCACGGGCACCGCAAAGCCAAGCAGGTCACAGATATAGCGCGCATTCCGGCTCGATTGCGACACAAAGGTATTGCCGAAGCAGGCTGTCAGGCCGATCAGCTCAATCTCGGGCATGGCATGTGCAAGGGCGATGGCCATGGCGTCGTCAACGCCGGGGTCAGTATCAATGATCAGTTTCATATTTGGTCCTAGCGCATGGGGTCAAATTGGGCGGATGTCAGGGCGCAGTCGCGGATCACATCCGCGCCGCATGTGCGGAATTCAAGGTCGCGGGTAAGACAGATCCGCGCCTCCTGAATATAGCCCTGCTGGCAGGTGATCGTGATGCCGTCTCGGGGCATGTCGGAGTTTTCCTTAACGAATGCGTCCTCGATGAGAGACGCGGGCAGGGTCACGGTCTTGTCGAGTTTGCGGAAAATGGCGGGGCGGGTCACGCGCCTGTAGGCCTCGCGGGCCAGAGCGTAATAGTCATCCGCAGGCAGGCCCGCGCAGACGCCGTGCTTGTTCCACTGATACCAAGCGAGGCCAGAGGTGCCCATGATGTCGGCCATGGCTTCGGTCTGCTGGCGGGAGGGTGGTCGCTCGGAAGTGCGGCAGTTGGCAGGGTAGCCACGCGCGTATTGTGGCCAAAGCCCATGCATGACCCAGCCGAAATCAGTGCTCTCGTCGCATTGTGGCGAGTTGCGGGCATCGCCCTCAAGCGCACACCAATTGGCCGACCATGATAGCGATAAAACATAGTAATCGAACGCGCCTGCGCGGTCCTGAGCGGTGGCAGGCGCAGCAAGCAACACCAAAGCAGCAAAAAAGCGTAACATTTTGATCTTTCCTAAAGCGTGATCCCGCCTTATATAGACTCCAAGTTCCCCGACAATGCGAACCCGGCCCAAAAGTGGGTCAGCCCAGTTTAAGGGCGCGGGAAAGTTTTGTCTGCTGATAAGGAGACCATTGATGTCTGATCTACCCATTATGGCGAAAGCCACCGCAGTTTGGCTGTGTGACAATACAACAATCACGTTCAAGCAGATCGCGGATTTCTGTGGCTTGCACGAACTCGAAGTCCAAGGCATCGCCGACGGTGATGTTGCTGTTGGCGTGAAGGGCTTTGACCCTGTGTCAAACAAGCAGTTGACCCAAGCCGAGATTGACGCTGCGGAAAAGAACCCGAACCACAAGCTGAAGCTGCTCTTTAACCCTGCCTCCGCGGGCGAAGAAAAGCGTCGCGGCCCGCGCTATACTCCGCTTTCCAAGCGTCAGGACCGTCCTGCGTCGATCTATTGGCTGGTCAAGTTCCACCCCGAATTGTCGGATGGTCAGGTCGCCAAACTGGTTGGCACAACCAAGCCGACCATTCAGGCGATCCGCGAGCGCACCCACTGGAACATCAACAACATTGATCCGATTGACCCTGTTGCCTTGGGTCTGTGCAAGCAGTCCGAACTGGACGCGGCTGTGCAAAAGGCCAACGCGAAGAAGGCCAAAGAGGGTGGCTTGATGACCGATGACGAGCGTCGCAAGCTGGTGAGCACAGAGCAATCCTTGGGCATGGCGCCAGAGCCAAAGATGCCAAGCTCCATGGCGGGCCTTGAGGCGTTCAGCCTGTCTGACCCACGCGGCGACGACGATGATGAAGACGAGAACAAGCACCTCGACGTCTCTGACGCCGACAGCTTCTTTAACCTTCCTGATGACGACAACGACGACGATTAATTCCGTCTGACCGTACATAGTAAAAACGCCGGTCCGGTTTCCCGTGAGCGGCGTTTTTGTTTTCACTCGGCGGGGGTTGCACCTGCCTTGAGTGCGAGTCTTTCGGCGCGACGCGCGCGCCTTGCCAGACTGTTTTCCCGCATGTTTTCGCCAAAGATCAGCATGGCAGGTGTCACCAACAGGGTCAGCGCCGTGGCCACTGTTAGGCCCCCTGCGATGGCGCTTGATAGCTCTGTCCACCATTGCGTTGAGGGCGCCCCATAGATGATTTCGCGTGTGAAGAAGTTGATATTCAACCCGATCACCATCGGCATAAGGCCAAGCGCAGTAGTGACCGAGGTCAGCATGACGGGACGCAAACGCTGCGCACCTGTCCGCAAGGCGGCCTCTTTCGGGGCCATGCCGGTTTTGCGCAGATCGTTATAGGTGTCGATCAGGATGATGTTGTTGTTCACCACAATCCCCGCGAGCGCAATCACACCGATCCCGCCCATGACGATCCCAAAGGGACGACCCGTCACGAGCAGTCCCAGCAGAACCCCTGCAATCGAAAAGATAATAGCAGACATCACCATAAAGGCCTGCCCGAAATTGTTGAACTGCGTCAGCAGGATCACAAACATCAACAGGATCGCCGAGGCAAAAGCGCTCATCAGGAAGATCATGGATTCCTGCTGGTCTTGGGCTTCACCGCCGAATGTCCAAGTGACCCCGTCTGGCAGATCGGCCTTTTCAAGATAGGCCTTGAGCGCGGTGACTTGCGTATCCACGAGGACACCTGGCCCCACGTTGGATTCGATGGTCACGACCCTGTTCTGGTCGACGCGGTTGATCGTGCCTGTGCGCGGCGCAGGCTCGAAGGTCACAAAGTTAGAAATCGGGACCAAGCCGGAATTCGTCGGCACCCGCAGCGATTCCAACTCTTCCAAGGTTCGGTCGGCCGAGGGGAAACGCACCCGAATATCAACCGAACCGTCCACATTGTCGGGGCGGTAATCGGCCACGGTGATCCCTTGGGTCAGCAGTTGCACCGCTTGCCCCAGCAAGGACACATCCGCCCCGAACCGTGCGGCCTCGGAGCGGTCCACACGCAAGCGCCATTCCACGCCGGGTAGGGGGCTGGTGTCGGTCACGTCGGTGAATCCGCCGATCTTGTCCATTTGCTCGCGCACCTGGTTGACAGCAACAAGCTGTGCCGCCCGATCATTGGAAATGATCTTGAGGCTCACGGGCTTGCCAGAACTCGGGCCGCCTTGTGCGATTTCAACCTGAATGTCGATGCCCGCGATATCGGACATATCGACCCGAATCTCTTCGCGCAGGATGTCAGCCTTGCGCCGTTCGTCCCAGTCCACCAGTTCGAGCTGGATGGTGCCGATAATCTCGGCATCCTCGTTATTGGCGGCGGTGGTTTTGGCGTATACGCTGCGGATTTCCTCTTTCTCCAGCAGGCGCTCCTCGACGATCCGCACGAGCGCGTCGCGCTCGAAGATCGAGAAGTTGTCGCGTGCCCGCACTTGAACCTGCATAAAATCGGGTTCTTGGCTGGGGAAGAAGGTCACGCCGTGACCTAATTTGCCGTAGATCCCGAAGCTGCCTAAGAGCATGGCCACCGCAAACAGAATCGTCGCCCCGGGCCTTAGAATCGCCCAGTTCAACATGCGCACGTAGACGCCGATTCCGCCCCGCAATTTGCGTGGATCGCCCTGTTCTGTTTCAAAAAACGTCTGCTTGTCGCGTTGCGATAGCGGACGCCGCTTGCCTGTGATGCCGCCCGTGACAGGAATAAAGACCAAGGCCATGAACAGCGATGCCGTCAGGGTCAGGATGACAGTGATCGGCATGAATTTCATGAATTCGCCAACCATGCCTTTCCAGAACAACAGCGGGAAGAACACCGAAAGGGTGGTGAGGGTCGAGGCGATAATGGGCCATGCCATACGCTTTGCCGCGTCGGCATAGGCGGTCTTGGCGTCTGCTCCATCTTGCAGGTTCCGGTCTGCCAATTCGACGGTGACGATGGCCCCGTCAACGAGCATCCCGACCACAAGGATCAGTGAGAAAAGCACGATGATATTCATCGTATAGCCCATGAACCACAACGCCGCGACACCCGTCAGGAAGGCACCCGGAATCGCGAGGCCGACCAGCAGCGCAGAGCGCAGGCCGAGCGCCCAGACGATCACGATCATTACCAGAAGGATGGCGGCGATCACATTGGCCTCAAGGTCGCTGAGCAGGGATTTCACCTGTTTGCTTTCGTCTTGCAGGTAGTTGATCCTGACCGTTTTCGGCCAGCCGGCTTGCGTTTTGGCGATGACCTCTTTGGCCGCTGTCACGGTTTCGATGATGTTCGAGCCTGACCGCTTTTTCAGCTCTAGCGCCAAGGCAGGCTGCCCGTTGATCCGCGCAAAGCTGGTCGGATCCTCGAATGTGCTACGGATAGTCGCCACATCGGCAAAGGTAACGACAGTGCCGTCGCGCACCTTGACGGGCATTTCCAGCACGTCGTCGATATTTTCAATCAGGCCCGGCACCTTGAGCACAAGGCGTCCAGCGCCTGTCTCGATGGCACCTGCGGCGATAAGGCGGTTGTTGCGGCTGATCTGGCCGATCAATTCGTCAAACGATATATTGTAGGTCTCGAACACAGTTGGATCGAGCAGGATTTCGAGCAGTTCGGTCCGCTCGCCGCCCACGTCGACCTCAAGCACCCCACTGATTGCCTCAAGGTTGTCTTTGAGCTCATTGGCAAAATCATTGAGCGCGCGCTCTGGCACCGGGCCGGACAGGATCACGGTCAGGATCGGGAAGAGTGCGGTGTTAATCTCGGTCACTGTGGGTTCGCGTGCATCGTCGGGCAGGTTGCCTTTCGCCCGATCAACAGCCTCGCGCACCTTGTCCATAGCCTGTGCCACGTCGCCACCCGGTTCGAACTCCAGCTGGACGTTGCCAAAACCTTCGCCAGCATGGGCCGTCATCGTCCGCAGGCCTGTCAGCGAGGCCAGTTCGGTCTCCAACGGGTCGATCAAAAGCCGTTCGCTATCTTCGGGTGAAATGCCGTCGATGCCTGTAGAAACATAGGCAAAGGGGATCGGAATCTCGGGCGTGCTTTCTTTCGGAATGTTTTTGTAGGCGACAGCGCCGATAATCAGGATCGCAAAAAACAGAAGAGCGACAACACGGGAGCGGGAGAAGGCTGCGTCAATTATGGCATTCATTGTGTAGCCTCGGCGAGCTCTGTTTCGCTCAATGGGTTCACGACCTCACCGTTGTTCACATAGGCTTGGCCGATGGTGATGATATTGGCCTCTTGGGCAAGCCCGCTGACCCAAATACCATCCGTCTGCGCGCGCTCTATCTCGATGGGTTGGAAGACAACGGTGTTGTCGGGATCAACGGTTTTGACGCCCAGTGTGCCATCCGTCCCCAGCGAAAGGATCGCGGGCGACATGAAATGCGCGACGACCTCGCCAATCGGAACCCGAATCTCGGCGCTCACGCCTGCTGGCACTGCGCCGTCTTCGTTTTCGACAGTGATTTCGGCAAGAAACGTGCGCGTCGCGGCATCGGCGCTGGTGCCGACAAAGGTGACGGTGCCTGTCCGTTCTTCTCCGGTGATGAATTTGACCACGGCCGTCTGGCCCGCTTTGACATCGCGCAGGGACTGCTGGGGGATTTGGATTGTCACCGTCAGCGGGGTGTTGTCGACAATATGGCCAACGTCGGTGCCAGCGGTGACGAATTCGCCCTCGTCCAGATCCAGCGATTCCACCCGCCCCGCAAAGGCCGCTGTGATTTCGCTGTTTTCGAAGGATTTTTGCGCCGCCGTCAGGGCGGCCTCGGCGGAGGCCAGCGCGGCGCGTGCCTGCGCCAGACGGTCATTGGTTGCCACGCCACGATCGAGCAATGTCTCGGCATTGTCGAACTCGCGTTTCGCGCGAATCTGCTCTTCTTGGGCGCGGTTCAGGTCTGCCTCGTTTTGCGCGATGTCAAAGCGTGCGATCACGTCCCCTGCGGCGACACGGTCCCCCTTTTTGACGAGCACATCTTTGATTTGGCCCGTCGCTTCGGCGCGTAAATTTGTTTCGCGGTCGGGCAGCGCTTGCCCTTCGGCGACAAAGTATTGGGTGACGGTTTGCGCCGTTGAAGGCGTCACTGCGACCGAGACGATCCGCGCCACGGCCTCTGTCGTTGCGGTCGTCGCGGCGTCATCGGAAGGTGCGAAAAAGCCGCTGCCCATCCAGCCAACGATGGCAATGACCAATCCCGCCGCCACCCATTTTGAACGGGAGGCACCACGCTCGTTTTCAAAGTCGAGAGTTTGTGGTTTTTGGATATTGGACATTATTCGCTCCGGACTATGCGTACACACGCAAACACTCAAAAGATAAAGATTTCCTGCTACATAAGCCCTTTTGGCCCTGTTTCCAGTCAGAAACAGGCTGATACCCGAAAACGACGCAGTGTAATTGGCCTAGAGTGCTTTTCGTGCATTCAGGGCGGCGGTAATCGTGCCATCGTCGAGGTAGTCCAGCTCGCCCCCGACCGGCACGCCTTGGGCCAGTGATGTTACCATAACATGAGGAATTTGGTCAGCGATATAATGGGCAGTCGTATGCCCGTCGATGGTCGCCCCAAGCGCGAGGATCACCTCTTCAATGCCCTCGGACGTGATCCTGTCGAGTAGTTTGGGTATGCGCAGTTCATCGGGCCCGACCGCGTCAAGCGCAGAGAGCGTCCCGCCGAGCACATGATAGCGCCCTTTGAATACGCCCGAGCGTTCCATCGCCCAAAGATCGGCCACGTCTTCGACGACGCAAATCTGTCCCGTTGCCCGCTTTTCCGCAGCACAGATGTCACAAATATCAGTGGTGCCGATATTGCCGCAGTTGAGGCATTCGCGGGCGGTGGCGCCAACGCGGTGCATGGCCTCGGCCAAGGGGATCAGCACGAGGCTCCGCTTTTTGATCAGATGCAGGACGGCACGCCGCGCCGACCGTGGCCCAAGCCCAGGCAATTTCGCCAAAAGCGCAATCAGCGTGTCGAGGTCGTCCGTCCCGCTCGCCATATTAGAAAGGCAGGTTCATGCCAGCGGGCAGCCCCATCGCCTCGGCCATTTTCTGCATCTCGGATTGAGACCGCTCTGTGGCCTTTTGCTGCGCATCTTTGATCGCGGCGAGGATCAGGTCCTCAACGACTTCTTTGTCGTCCGCCTTGAAGATGGAGGGGTCGATGTCGAGCGCTTTCAGCTCGCCCTTGGCTGTTGCCGTGGCCTTGACCAGACCCGCGCCTGAGACACCGAGCACCATGATTTTATCCATGTCTTCTTGCATCTGGGCCATCTTGCCCTGCATTTCTTGGGCCTGTTTCATCATCTTGGCCATATCGCCAAGTCCGCCTAAACCTTTGAGCATATCTGCCTCCTGCAAAGTCTTGTGAGTTGCTCTTTAGATACGTCTGCTACCGGTGTCAGACAAGGGAAGGGGCTGCAATTAGCTATCGTCGAATGGGTCCCATTCTTCGTCCACTTCGGGCAGCGCATCGACAAGCGCCTCTTGGGCCTTATCGGCCTCGGTGCGGATTTCGGTGATTTTGGCCTTCGGGAAGGCGAGCAAGACGGCTTGGACCAGAGGATGTTCTTGCGCGGCGGTGCGCAGGGCGTTGTCCTTGGCGTCGCGTACTTCTGCGATGGTGGGCGCGCCGCCATTATTCACCACGGTGATCGCCCAGCGGTTACCCGTCCATGCCTGCAAGCGCGAGCCGAGACGACCCACCAGATCGGCGGGCGCATCGGCGGTCGGGTTCACTTCGATTCTGCCGGGCTGATAATTGACCAGCCGCAGCCCCGTTTCCACATCCACAAGCAGTTTCACATCGCGGTGGTGGCGGATCAGTTCGACGATATCCTCGAACCGCACATAATGGGCGAGCGCGTCGGGGGCCAAGGCCACGGCGGTTTGTGCGCCGGATGCGGAGGGGCCAGTGGGTGCGGCATGTGTCGGGGTCTGTGCGGTGCCCATCGCGTTGGTCGCCCCGCCCACGGGTGCGGGTCTCCCGCCTGAGGGGCCGCCCGTATGAGGGGGTGTTGCGTCTTGCAGCTTTTTGACCAGTTCCTCGGGGGAGGGCAGGTCGGCCACATGCGTGAGCCGGATCACGGCCATCTCGGCGGCCATCATGGCGTTGGGAGCCATTGCCACTTCTTCGAGCGATTTCAAGAGCATCTGCCACATGCGACTGAGCACGCGCATCGGCAGGTCGTTGGCCATGGCCTGCCCGCGTGTGCGCTCGTCGGGGCTGATTGTGGGGTCTTCAGCGGCTTCGGGTGTGATCTTGATCACAGATATCCAATGGGTGATTTCTGCCAGATCACGTAGCACGGCCATCGGGTCTGCCCCGTCGGCATATTGGCCGGACAGCTCGGTGAGGGCCGCGGCTGCCTCGCCTTTGAGGATCATATCAAAGAGGTCGAGCACGCGACCACGGTCGGCAAGACCCAGCATCGCGCGGACTTGATCGGCGGTGGTTTCGCCTGCGCCGTGGCTGATGGCTTGATCCAGCAAAGAGGTCGCGTCACGTGCGGAACCTTCAGCGGCGCGGGTGATCAGCGCCAGCGCATCGTCGGAGATTTCAGCGCCTTCCGACGTGGCAATCTTGCGCATCAGCGCGATCATGACTTCTGGCTCGATGCGCCGCAGATCGAAGCGTTGGCAGCGCGAGAGCACGGTCACAGGCACCTTGCGGATTTCGGTCGTCGCGAAGATGAATTTGACATGGGCGGGGGGTTCTTCCAGCGTCTTGAGAAGCGCGTTGAACGCACCGGTCGAAAGCATGTGCACTTCGTCGATGATGTAGATCTTATAGCGGGCCGAAGCCGCGCGGTAATGCACCGAATCGATGATCTCGCGGATGTTGGCGACGCCTGTGTTGGAGGCTGCGTCCATCTCCATGACGTCAACGTGCCGCCCTTCCATGATCGCTGTGCAGTGCTCGCATTTGCCGCAAGGCTCTGTCGTAGGCTTGCCCGTGCCGTCCAGCCCGATGCAGTTCATGCCCTTGGCGATGATCCGCGCGGTGGTGGTTTTACCCGTCCCGCGAATACCTGTCATCATAAAGGCCTGCGCAATCCGGTCCGCCTCGAACGCATTTTTCAGCGTGCGCACCATCGCGTCTTGACCGACGAGATCAACGAAGGTCTCGGGGCGGTATTTACGGGCGAGGACTTGATAGGCGGGGGTGTCGGACATGGGCACTTTCAACGTCAAGATGAGGCTCAGGCGAGGATAGGGCCTGCACGCCAGCGCGTCCACCCGTGTTTCGCTTGCGCGGCAGTGCTGCACTTGGCAAGGTCGCTCGTGGAGGCGCAATGATGCAGGAATTTGCGATTTACGAATTGGCCGTCGGGGGCGGAAAGCTGGCGCTCTGCCCGCTGGCGGGACGAGGCGGTGATTACGCGGGTGATGTGGCGCACCTACGGGCATGGGCGCCCACGATTGTGCTGACGATGGTGGAAGCCTCCGAACTCGCGGCCAAAGGGGCCATGGAGTTCGGGCACGATGTCGCCCCAGCGGTCTGGTTGCATTTTCCAGTGGAAGATTATCAGGTGCCAACTGCTGCGCAAGCTGCTGGCTGGGCGGCGATTGAGCGGCAGATTTTGGCGGGATTGGCCCGAGGTGGTCGCGTGCTGGTGAATTGCATGGGCGGTTGTGGCCGCTCTGGCATGGCGGTCTTGCGGCTGATGATCTCAGCGGGCGAGGCACCTGATCTGGCGCTGGGGCGGCTGCGCGATGTGCGCCCCTGTGCTGTTGAAACAGAGTCGCAGATGTTATGGGCCACAACAACGTAGGATGGGTTTTAACCCATCACCGCCCTTTTTTCTTTGTCGCAGCCTTCACCGTTTTGCCGAACTTTCGGCTGCGGGCATGGGCCTGCGCGATTGTTTCGGTGGCCATCGCATCTTCGCGGACCAGTTTTTGAAATCGCTTGAGACGGGCAGGGTCAATCGCGCCTGATGCCACGGCCGCTTGCACCGCACAGCCTGGTTCACTCTCGTGCTTGCAATCGCGAAACCGGCAATTGCCCTCAAGCTCGCTGATTTCTTCAAAGGTTGCCGCGATCCCCGCAGCAACATCCGCCACACCGAGCCCGCGCATTCCGGGCGTATCAATCAGCCAGCCGCCTGTTGGCAAATGGTGCAATGACCGCCCGGTGGTCGTATGCCTGCCACGCGCGTCGTCTTCGCGGATACCTTGGGTCAGCGCATCGCCGCCCGTCAGTGCATTGGCAAGCGTGGTTTTCCCAACGCCGGATGACCCCGCAAGCGCCACGGTTTGGCCTTTGCCGATCCACGGGCCGAGCGCTTCACCGACATCACCGTGCAGCGCATCAAGCGCCAAGACCTCAAGGTTCCGGCCAAGCGCGCGCGCGTCGTCGATATAGCTTTGCGGATCATCGCATTGATCGGCTTTGGTCAGCACGATCACGGGCGTGATGTCCGCGTCATGGGCGAGTGCAAGATAGCGTTCAAGCCGCGCCACGTTAAAATCCGCATTGCAGGATGTCGTGATGAAGAGCGTGTCGATGTTCGCCGCGATCAGTTGCCGCTCGCCAAAGAGATAGTCAGACCCGCGCTGAAGCGTGCTTTGGCGGTCGAGTCTGCGGACCATGCGGGCGGCTTTCGGGTCGCACAGGACCCAATCGCCGACGGCTATTTCACCCGTCGAATGGCCCGCGTTAAGCGCCAGATCGACAGGCCCGTCTTCGGTCAGTGTCGCGATTCGGGTGCGGTGAACGCCGCTGACACGGGCAGGTGTCAGCACGCCAATTTCGTCGCTGTCGAGTTGCGCGTTATAAAATGCGGACCAACCAAGGTCGGCGCGTGTAAATGAAGGTGTCATACCGTTGCTCTCAAATGAGGGATCGCGTGGCATGCGTGACGCACTGCCAAGGAGCAACAAGGAAGACGGAAAAACTTCAGCGTATCCCTGCCGAGGATGTTACAAAAATGGTCATTTTGATCCTCCATAGCGGTCTACAGCACGGCCCTGTTTCCAGAGCGAATTAAGGTGAGAGGCTGGACATCGACCCAAGTGGGGCTCGTTGTGGCTGCTTCCTTCCGGACCTGACCAGGTTGGCGAGGCACTCGCCCGCGCCACCCTCTCACCAGCCCATATAGGGCAGCCTTACGGCTGGTGCAAGCCTCAGAGCGCGATGTCAAACAAACCAAAACCCTGTTCCGTGGTGTCTGTGGCCGATATGCCCGCTCCTTTGGGCGGGACGGCATTCGGCGCAGAGAGGAATTGTGCATGGGTTCCGCCAAGCCGAGAGAACCGCCAAACCTCGCGGGGCGCGCGGTGGGTTGTTGCGGATTCTCGCAGGGATTCGATCAAAATTTCGCGAATGCTGCGGGTGGACCGGTAGAGCAGGTCCGTTTCTGCCGCGACAAAGAAATCTCCGCCGCCATTGGCACGGTAGCTATTGGTCGCAACGACAAATTCGGCGTCCGCCGCAACAGGCTCGCCTTGGAAGCAAAGATTGCGCAGTCGCTTGGTTGGTACCGAAATATCGAACTCATAGGTCAGCCCATAGATCACATCAAAACAATAGGGCGGATGATCGGTTCCGATCAGAGGTTGGCGGGTTTTGCCAAGGTTGGCGGTCAAAAAGAACGCCGCAACCTTTTCGAGCCAGTCCGCAATCTGAGCACCATTGCGCCGCACCGCATAAATCTGGTTGCTGAATGGATAGATCGCTGAGGCGTCTTTGAGCGTCAGGTCACCTGCGCTGATATCGATGTAATGCGCCGGACCGCCCCGCGCACCCGCCCGAAAAGGCGCGACGGCGGATAAGATCGGCAAATGCGCCCAGTCTTGCCCGTAAGCTGCACGACGCAGCGCGACCGTCTGCGCATCTGCCAGCAATTCAAGCGAGAGATTGGGCGCTGTCGTTGCAAAGTGGCTATTGATCGGCACCTCGGTTTTCGCAACGGGCTGCGCAATGTGGCGCAAGGTTTTCTTGTGCGCGGGTGTCACGAGAGCCATCAGTTGCTGCTGCAACACAGACAACGGGGCCTCGCAGGGTTGCTCAAGATGGCTTGTGCTTTTGGTAATCATCCAACGGTTCTCGTCCCAAACCAGATCAAGCGTAATGACCCCCAGATGTGATCCGTAAAAGCCGGCCATCACGGCGGGCTTGCCATTGAGCCTGCCATGTTTGGGATCAACCTGACAGTTTCCCGCAGCCCAGGAATTTGGAAATTGATCGTGCGTATGTCCGGCCAAGAGAACATCGATGTCAGGCACAGCGGCCAGCGGGACTGCGGCGTTTTCCATGCCGCATTGCCACTGTGTCTCGGCAATCCCCGCATGGCAAAGTGCGACGATGATATCAGCCCCTTGCGCACGCAGGCGCGGGGCGATCTTTGCTGCGGTTTCAACGATATCGGTCGCATTGACCGCGCCGCCCAGAATCGACCTGTCCCAAATTGTGATGAGTGGCGTGACGAGGCCAATCACACCGACCTTCAACTCGCGTTGTTGACCGTCGTCACAAATGATCTGTTTGGTGATAAGTGTGGAAGGCGGCAGAAATTCAGCCCCATCAGCCTGTTTCACATTGGCGCAAACCACTGGAAAAGCCGCATGTTTGAGCGCGCCCGTCAGAAACGGCAGCCCGTAATTGAACTCGTGATTGCCCAAGCCCACGGCGTCATAAGACAGCATATTCATTGCGCCGATCATTGGATGCACCTGCGCAGGGTCGTTCAGGCTCGCGATGTGATCGGCGAGCGGATTACCTTGCAGAAAGTCACCGTTGTCAAACAGCAACGCGGTGACGGCCGGATCGCTGCGATGCGCCTCGATCAACCCCGCCAAGGGTATCAACCCTATGTTCGGGGTCGCGTTGTCGGCGAAATAATCATAGGGCAGGATCTGCATATGAAGATCGGTGGTTTCGAGTATGCGCACTTTGGCCGTCAAGGGGGGTGACGGGCGTGCGGATTTCCGGAATTTTGTGTGTGGTCTAGTCATATTTTACAACCTAAAGCTGAATCCACTCAAAACACCAAAATTTTCTGCAGGTAAAGTTTGAATTTTTTAAAACGCCATGTCAGGTCGTCAGAATGCAAAACGTTGATAAATTGGCCTTTGGTGGCTCTTTTCTGGATCGCGCGGCACAATTGCGCGGCGAAGCTGCAACACTTGTGCAGTCCGATACGGCGCGCGCCTGTGTCTTTTGGCAGGGCAAAGTGCTTTTGGATGCCCGTCATCAGCTGTTGCGGCTGCCGATGTCGCACCCGATTTTTCACGGTACATCGCCGGTTCCCATCTTTCTGGGCCGCGAAAACGACCTGTTGATTTTTGCGGCGGATATTTCCGGCTGGATCCCCGAGGGCTTTGATCCGGACGCAACGATTGGCTTTCTTGACCCTTCGCAGCAAGTGCACCCTGCCTGCCCCGACGCAGTTTTTTGCGAGCTGCGTGCGGTCATGATGGCCTTAAGCGTGCGCGATGCGGAATTGGCAGCGACAGGCAAGGCGGTGCTCGAATGGCATCGTTCGCACCGCTTTTGCGCCAAGTGTGGGGCAAAAAGTGAGATTGCGATGGGCGGCTGGCAACGCAATTGCCCTGCTTGCGGCGCGCATCATTTTCCACGCACCGACCCCGTTGTCATTATGCTCGTCACCCATGGCAACGACGTTTTGATCGGCCGCTCGCCGGGTTGGCCCGAGGGGATGTATTCCCTTTTGGCGGGGTTTATCGAGCCGGGTGAAACAGTGGGCGCCGCCGTCCGCCGCGAGGTTTTCGAAGAATCAGGCGTTCGTGTCGGCGACGTCCGCCTGCTCGCGAGCCAGCCTTGGCCCTTCCCTGCGTCTTTGATGCTGGGATGCGCGGGCGAGGCGGAGACCCGAGAGATCACGATTGATCCGCTTGAGATCGAAGATGCGCTCTGGGTTTCACGCGAAGACATGGCAAATGTTTTTGCAGGGCAACACCCGACAATTAATCCCGCCCGCAAGGGCGCCATTGCGCATTTTTTGCTGGAAAATTGGCTCGCGGACCGATTGGTGTAGACGAAACGGCAAGAAACGTCGCTTAAATTGCGTAGCTTGAGGCAAAACTATGAAATTTAGTACCAAAGAAGATATCGAAGCGCCAATCGACTACGTTTTCACGCGGGTTACTGATTTTAGTGCCTTCGAGCGTCAAGCGCTCCGCCGTGGCGCCGATATCAAGCGGGTTGATGAGGGCGTCCAGCCGTCGGTGGGGTCGGCTTGGCAAATCGCGTTCAAATTCCGCGGTAAGGATCGTAAGATGAACGCGACAATTGCCCAGATGGATGTGCCGACCGTCCTGCGCGTCGAAACTACCGCAAATGGCATTTCGGGCGAATCACTGATTGAATTGGTGGCACTGTCGCGCAGTCGCACGCGGCTTTCGATCACGCTCGACTTGTCACCGCAAAGCCTTACGGCGCGGCTATTGCTGCAATCGTTGAAACTGGCCAAGAACAACCTGACGCGCAAATTCAAAATGCGGATCACCGATTTCGCCGAAGAGGTCGAAACCAGCTTCGGCAGGTCCGCTTAACGCTCCTGCCGCCGCGGGTCTGCGGGATAGACCCCCATCAGATGCAAATGGTCGGTGAAATACCCAAGCTCCTCGAGCGCCAGTTGCACGTTGCGGTCATCGGGATGACCTTCGATTTCTGCGTAGAACTGCGTCGCGGTAAAGTGGCCGCCGACCATATAGCTTTCGAGCTTGGTCATGTTCACGCCATTGGTCGCAAAACCACCCATCGCCTTATAAAGCGCGGCAGGAATGTTGCGCACGCGGAACACAAAGCTGGTCATCATGCCATGTGCGCCGCGCCTGTTATAGTTTGGCTCGCGGGCCATCACCAGAAAGCGTGTGGTGTTCCGGTCGCTGTCTTCGATATGCCGTGCAAGCACATCAAGACCGTATATTTCGGCGGCCAGTTCAGACGCCAATGCACCGACGGTCATGTCGTCACCTTCCGCAACTTCACGGGCAGCGCGCGCATTGTCAGAGGTCGCATGGGGCGTGATCAGGTTTTCGCGCAGGAACTTTGAACACTGCGGCAAGATCACGGGGTGACCGAAAGCCTGCGCAATGTGGTCAAGTTTGGCGCCCTTTTTGGCAAGCAGGTTGACGTGAACCCGCACAAAAGCTTCGTCAACGATATGTAAACCGCTCTCGGGCAAAAGGGAGTGAACATCGGCGACACGCCCATAAGTGGAGTTTTCAACCGCAATCATCCCCAAATCCGCGTCGCCCCGGCGCACAGATTCGATAGCATCGTCAAAGGTTTCGCACGGCAGCGGCTCATAATCGGGTCTTGCCTCGCTGCAAGCCTGATGCCCATAGGCACCTAATTCACCTTGAAATGCAATTTTTTGAGGCATTGTGCGGCCACTTCCGTTATTTGGGGCAAAATGGGCAATTGGTCGCGGGAGTATACCTTGCAACTGATGGTGTGAAGCGGATAGATAACTGCAAAACTGCGAACGGAATGGAACGCGACATGTTCGACACAATGACGATGACAAAACTTATTGGCGGCTTTTGTGGCGCCTTCTTGATTTTCTTGCTGGGTGGCTGGGCTGCCGAGACGATCTATCATGGTGCGCCAGGTGGCCACGGTGAGGATCACGCACAGGGCTACATGATCGAAGTCGCGGAGGTAGGTGCCGAGCCTGCTGAAGCCGAGCCTGAAATTGATTTCGCCACATTGATGGCATCTGCTGATGCGGCTGAAGGCGAGAAGGTCTTCAAAAACTGCCGCTCTTGCCACGCGATTGAAGCAGGCAAAAACGGCACAGGACCATACCTTCACGGTGTTGTTGGCCGTCAGGTCGATGCGGCAACAGGCTATACCTACTCTGGTGCCTTGGAAGCTGTCGTCGACGTTTGGGACGCTGATCACCTGAACGGTTTCTTGACTGATCCAAAGGGGTATGCACCTGGTACGAAGATGAGCTTCAAGGGTATTTCCAAAGCGGAAGACCGTGCGAACCTCATCGCCTATCTGGATAGCCTCGACGGTTAATCCCGCCAATCTGATGATAATCAGGCCGTCTCATTTGGTTGAGGCGGCCTTTTTTATGGCCCACTCTCTTTGTGATCACGGCTTGATCACGCATTCTCAACTTGAAACTTGCCCCGATCAGCCCCAAGCTTTGCCAAACATGCGGCGACGCAGTGAACGCAATTCAGGGAGCCATGATGCGACATCAAGCCAAAGCAAAAGCCGCCACAGCGACCCAATCCACAGCAAAACTGGCGCTGTCGGGGTCAGCTCTGTTACTGGGGGCAGCGTTGTGGGCGGGGCCGGCATTCGCTGAGAGCCATGAAACGATAACCGAGACTTATGGCTATTCGACCTTTGGCGATTTGAAATATCCTGCCGACTACCCTTACCACGACTACGTGAATCCCGACGCGCCGAAAGGCGGCGAAATCAGCATCGCAGCGCAGGGCACCTTCGACAGTATGAACCCCTATGCGACGGGCAAGGGTACGCCGGGCGCGATGTCGACGATTGGCTATGAGCGCATTTTGGCGGGAACCATGGATGAGGTAAGCGGGGCCTATTGCAACCTGTGCACAACGCTTGAATACCCTGAAAGCAAGGATTGGGTGATCTTCAACCTGCACCGTAATATCAAGTTCTCGGACGGAACACCGATGACGGCGGAAGATGTGGTGTTTTCCTACAACCTGCTTTTGGAGCAGGGCACACCGTCTTATGCGAGCGCGGTAAAACAGTTGATCGCGAATGTTGAGGCTTTGGATGACTTTACGGTCAAATACACCTTTGTTGAGGATGCGCCGCGCAATGGCTTGATCGAACAGGCGGGCAGCACGCCTGCGTGGTCCAAAAAATGGTATGAGGAAACGGGGGCGCGTCTGGACGAGAGCCGTCTGGAGATTTCTCCAGGCACGGGGCCATATAGGCTCGATAGTATCGATGTTGGTCGCCGCATTATTTATAAGCGGAACCCCGATTTCTGGGGCGCAAATCTGCCGATCAATATCGGCCACAACAATTTTGACACGATCCGCATCGAGTATTTTGCCGATAGCCAAGCCGCTTTTGAAGCGTTCAAGGCGGGGGAATACACATTCCGCCAAGAAAATAGCTCGCTGTCTTGGGCCACGGGATATGATTTCCCCGCGCTCGAAAAGGGCTGGGTTGTGAAGGAAGAGATCGCCGATGGCTCGCTTCCCTATGCGGGCGGGTTTGTTTTCAACTTGCGCCGCGAAAAGTTGCAAGACGTGCGCATTCGTCGCGCGATTGGGATGATGTTCAACTTCACGTGGACCAATGATACCCTACAATATGGCCTGTTCCAGCACCGCCAATCCTTCTGGAACGGCTCGGATTTGGAAGCCAAAGGTGTGCCAGAGGGCCGCGAATTGGAATTGCTGCAATCGGTGTCTGACCTGATTGATCCGTCGATCCTGACATCTGAGGCCTTTGCGGCCTATGACAGCGGGGATCGCCAATTGGATCGCACGAACCTGCGCAATGCGCTGGCTCTGATGGAAGATGCGGGCTTTAAGACAGGTGATGACGGGTTGCTGCGCGATGCCAGCGGGCAGACGTTGAAGATCGAATTCCTGGAAACCCGCCAATCCTTTGATCGCGTCATTACCCCATATATCGACAACCTCAAAAAGCTGGGCGTTGACATCACCTATAACCGCGTGGACCCGTCACAGTATCAGGCCCGTACGCAAAGCAATGATTTTGACATGATTTTTGGCGGCTATTCCAATGGTTTGGAAGAGGGGCAGGGGATCGGCCAACGCTTTGGGTCGGCCGATAAGGAAGACGTCTTTAACCCCGCCGGCTATGGCAATCCTGCGGTTGATAAGCTGATCAAGGTTGTTGAGGGTGCCGAGACCCGCGAAGAGATGGAAGCCGCCGTGCGGGCGATTGACCGCATCATGCGCGCTGACTTCTTTGTCGTTCCTGTTTGGTATTTGGGCAAGTTCTGGACGGCTTACTACGATATGTATGACCACCCAGAGGTTTTGCCTCCATATGGGCTAGGGTATCTGGATCACTGGTGGTACAACGCCGAAAAGGGCGATGCATTGCGGGCAGCGGGTGCATTGCGATAAGCGAGGCAAGCAGGCAGTCCCATGGGCGCATATATTCTTAGACGGCTTTTGCTCGTGATCCCCACGCTTTTGGGGATCATGATCATCAATTTCATACTGACGCAGTTCGTGCCGGGTGGTCCGATTGAGCAGATTATCGCGCGCATGGAAGGCGGTGGTGATGTGTTTGCCACGATTGCAGGGGGTGCTGGAGACGCTGATTTGGGGTCCGATAGTGGCTCCGAGTACGCGGGTGCGCGCGGACTGCCCAAAGAGTTTATCGAAGAACTGGAGCGTGAGTTCGGTTTCGACAAACCGCCGCTGGAGCGATTCCTCACAATGATGTGGAATTATGTCCGCTTTGATTTCGGCGAGAGCTATTTCCGGTCCATCAGCGTTGTCGATCTGATATTAGAGAAAATGCCTGTGTCGATCACTCTGGGCCTTTGGTCCACGCTGATTGCCTATATGGTGTCGATCCCCTTGGGGATCAAAAAGGCGATTCGAGACGGGTCGCGCTTTGACACATGGACCTCTGGCGCGATTATCGTGGGCTATGCGATCCCGGGGTTCTTGTTTGCGATCTTGTTGATCGTGCTCTTTGCAGGTGGCTCTTTCTGGCGGTTCTTTCCGCTGCGCGGTTTGACGTCCGACAATTGGGAAGATCTGACCATGTTGGGTAAGGTCGCCGATTACTTCTGGCACATAACATTGCCTGTCTTGGCCTCGACGATTTCGGCCTTTGCGACGCTGACACTCCTGACCAAGAACAGCTTTCTCGACGAGATCAAAAAGCAATATGTGATGACGGCAAAGGCCAAGGGTCTGACCGAGAACCGTGTGCTTTACGGGCATGTGTTCCGCAATGCGATGCTGATTGTGATCTCAGGGTTTCCCGCGCTGTTTATCGGTGTCTTCTTTGGCGGGTCGTTGATTATCGAGACGTTGTTTAGCCTCGACGGGCTTGGCCGCCTTGGTTTCGAGGCCGCAGTGGCCCGTGACTACCCCGTTGTTTTTGGGACACTTTTTGCCTTCTCTTTGATGGGGCTGGTGATCGGGATTATCACCGATTTGACCTATGTCTTCATTGACCCACGAATTGATTTTGAGGCGCGCGGCTGATGAAACTCTCCCCACTCAACCAGCGCCGGTGGCGCAATTTCAAACGCAACCGCCGTGCTGTTTGGTCGTTGATCATATTCGGAATCCTGTTTGGCCTGTCGCTTTTTGCAGAGCTGCTGGCCAATGACAAACCGATCCTTGTGTCTTATCGCGGCGAGCTGCGCAGCCCTGTGATGTCGTTCTATTCAGAGAAAGACTTTGGCGGGGATTTCCCGACCGAGGCAGGTTATTCCGACCCTGAGGTGCAATGTCTGATCGTCACCGGCGGTCTTGAGACATGTTTTGACGATCCGACGAGCCTGATCACGGCGGTTGCCAAAGATGTGCCGCTCGCGGATGAGGGATTTGCCAAGGGCTGGATGATCTGGCCGCCGATCCCCTATGCCTATGATACCATCGTTGACGTGCCTGGCGTGGCCCCTGCGCCGCCGTCTGCGACAAACTGGCTTGGCACCGATGATACCAAACGCGATGTGGTCGCGCGGATCATTTACGGGTTCCGTCTGTCGATTGTGTTTGCGGGGATCGTCGTGGCGGGATCGTCACTGATCGGGATCATCGCGGGTGCGGTGCAGGGCTATTTTGGCGGCTGGACCGACCTTGTGTTTCAGCGGTTTATCGAGATTTGGACAGGGATGCCCTCGCTTTATGTCATCATCATCGTTTTCGCGATTTTGGGCCGAAGTTTCTGGCTTCTGGTGTTTCTGACGATCCTGTTTGGCTGGCCGTCGCTCGTGGGCGTGGTGCGCGCCGAATTCTTGCGCGCGCGCAACCTTGAATATGTCCGCGCGGCCAAGGCCTTGGGCGTGTCCGACCGCGTGATCATGTTCCGCCACATGTTGCCAAACGCGATGGTGGCGACGGTGACGATGCTGCCGTTCCTGATCACGGGCGCGATTGGCGGCTTGGCCTCGCTTGATTTCTTGGGCTTTGGATTGCCAAGCTCGGCGCCCTCCTTGGGCGAATTGACACTGCAAGCGAAACAAAACCTGCAAGCGCCGTGGCTTGGTTTCACCGCCTTCTTTACCTTCGCGGTCATGTTGTCGCTTTTGGTGTTCATCTTTGAAGGCGTCCGAGATGCCTTTGACCCCAGAAAGACGTTTTCATGAGCACGATTTTAGAGGTCAAAGACCTGAACGTTCGCTTTCGCCAAGACGGAGAGATCACCCATGCGGTGCGCGGTGTATCGTTTGTGGTGGCCAAGGGCGAGACTGTTGCCTTGGTGGGCGAGAGCGGCTCGGGCAAATCTGTGACGGCGCTTTCGACCGTCCAGCTTCTTGGCGATAGCGCGCAGGCGGACGGCTCGATTACCTATATGGGGCGCGAAATGATTGGCGCGTCAGAGCGTGACCTGCGGGCGGTGCGTGGCAACGATATCAGCTTTATCTTCCAAGAGCCGATGACTTCGCTGAACCCGTTGCACACGATCGAGCGGCAATTGACCGAGAGCATTGAATTGCACCAAGGACTGCGCGGCGTGGCCGTGACGGCTAAGATCATCGAGTTGCTGGAGCAGGTGGGCATCCGAGACGCCGAGAGCCGCTTGGGCGCATATCCGCATCAGCTATCAGGCGGGCAGCGGCAGCGCGTGATGATTGCGATGGCACTGGCGAACGGGCCGGAATTGCTGATTGCGGACGAACCGACGACCGCACTTGATGTGACCATTCAGGCGCAGATTTTGGAACTGCTGGCGGATCTCAAGCGCGACGTCGGCATGTCGATGCTGTTTATCACCCATGACCTGACGATTGTACGCAAGATTGCCGACCGCGTCTGCGTCATGAAAGACGGCGAGATTGTCGAACAGGGGCCAACCTCCGAGATTTTCGCCAATCCGCAGCACCCCTATACCCAGATGCTGCTTGCAGCAGAATCGACCGGCTTTCCCACGCCCGTGCCCGAGGGCGCGGCGGTGCTGGCCGAGACCCGCAACCTCAAAATTTGGTTCCCGATCCATGCGGGGCTGCTCAAACGCACTGTTGGTTATGTGAAGGCCGTGAATGACGCGAGCCTGACAGTGCGGGCGGGCGAGACCGTGGGGATCGTTGGCGAAAGCGGATCGGGCAAGACGACACTCGCGCTGGCAATCATGCGGCTGATCCAGTCTGAAGGGCAGATCGTGTTTTTGGGCGCACATATTGATACCTACAGTCAAAAGCAGATGCGCCCGTTGCGGGGCGATATTCAGATCGTGTTCCAAGACCCTTATGGCTCGCTTTCTCCCCGTATGACCGTCGCGCAAATCATTGCCGAAGGGCTCGGCGTGCACGGGATTGAGCCGGGCAAGGACCGTCGGGAGATGGTCTCGGAGATCATGGGCGAGGTGGGTCTCGATCCGATCTTGATGGACCGTTACCCTCACGAGTTTTCGGGCGGTCAGCGTCAGAGAATCGCAATTGCGCGGGCGATGATCCTGCGGCCCAAATTGCTTGTGCTCGACGAGCCGACATCGGCCCTCGATATGACCGTACAGGTGCAGATTGTGGAACTTTTGCGCGATTTGCAGGTCAAGTACGGGCTGGCATATTTGTTCATCAGTCACGACCTCAAGGTCGTGCGGGCCATGTCACATAAGGTGATGGTGATGAAGCAGGGTGATGTCGTCGAGGCTGGCGATGCGGCGGCAATTTTTGATGCGCCGCAAACAGCCTATACCAAGGCATTGATGGCCGCGGCGTTTGAAGGCCGTAGCGTTTAGCCTTCTGAACCTATCATGAAGCACGGTGTGCCGCGCGCCTGCAATCTGCGGCAGGCAAGGTCGGCGGTTTCGCGGGTCAGCCCCATGAAGTTCGCGTCATAACCGCCGGAGCGCGCTTCGACCTTGCGCAGCGATCCGTCAAGCGTGCTCATTTCATTGAGCGCCACTTTCAACAGCACACGCTCTGCTTCATAGCGCGAGCTATAGCGCCCGATATTGACGCCCCACAGGCGGCCACCCGACGTGGACACGCGGGTCACGATTTCGGGGGCAGGCGCAGGCGCAGGCCCCATCTCTGCAGATGCGGTCACAAGATTGGTCGGGCGCACTTGCGGTGCGGCGGCGTCGGCCCCTGCAAGGGCGACGGCGACGGCATCAAGTGCCTCTGTTGGAGGGGTTTGCGTGGCGGCGGCTGCATCGGCAACGCCAAGCACCTGTGCCAAAACATCGTTGATATCAGCCGCATTGACGGCCAGTTGCATGGCTGGCTCTTGCGCTGGGCGTGTCTGCGGGCGCGGGCTTTGCGAGACTTTGCCCGTGACGCGCACAGTTTTGCCTGCGCCGCCATTTGTCGCAGGGCCACTGTTGCCTTGCACGGTTTCTTGCGCGGAGGCGGCAGAGGCGACCAATTCAGGCCGGTCAATCGTCGCGGTGTTTGGCGCGCGGTTAAAGCCCATATCCATCAGCTCGGAAATCTGCTTGTTGCGCGCGGCCGTCGATGTGCCACCGAAAACAGTTGCAATGATACGTTCCTGACCGCGTTGCGCAGAGGCCACGAGGTTAAAGCCGGCCGCATTGGTGTAACCTGTCTTGATCCCGTCCGCACCGGGATAGCTGTCGAGCCAGCGGCGGTTGGTGTGGCGTACTTCGGCAATGCCCGCATCTGCGGTGCGGCGTGAAAAGAGATTATAGTACTGCGGATAATCATAGATCACATGGCGCCCGAGGACGGACATGTCGCGCGCAGTCGACAGGTGGCCCGACTGGGTCAAGCCATGCGCGTTCTTGAAAGTGGTGTTCGTCATGCCCATCGCCGCAGCAGTGCGGTTCATACGTGTGGCAAAGGCATCTTCCGATCCCGAAATCGCCTCGCCGATGGCCGTTGCGGCATCGTTGGCCGACTTAACAGCCGCAGCGCGCAGAAGGTAGCGCATTTTGATCTTTTGGCCTGTCCGCAGACCCAGCTTCGAAGGCGGCTCAGATGCGGCGTTCGCGGTCACGGTCACTTCGGTGTCGAGTGTGATTTCGCCGCGTTGAATTGCTTGAAACGCCACATAAAGCGTCATCATTTTCGTCAGGGAGGCGGGGTGCAATCGCGTGTCGGCATTGCGGGCGTGCAAAACCTCGCCAGTGCGCGCGTCCATCACAAGTGCCGCGTAGGGCGCGGCATGACTCCGCGAACCCGCGAAGGACACTGTGATCAAACAAATACACATAACGACCCACCGAAGGGCCAATGGTCCAAAACGACTTTTCACGTCGACTGCCTCGATTTTACTGCCTCTGGCCCCGGATTTGTTCCGTGGTGCCTTATGATTACCAATAGGCTAGCATAAAGTTTATTTTCAGAAAATACCTTAAATTCAAAGACTTTGGGTGTGTCTTTCCTGCAGGGACATCGCAGATGTTGGGGTCTGTGGGGCCATATGCCCCAAGATGGGCCATTTTACTGCTACAAATGGCTTCAATCGCAGGGGGGGCTTTCAACTGCCGCCTGCTGTCTTATATATACAGCCTAGACGTAATGAGGCGTGTGCATGCTTGCTGACTTTTACATGATGGCCAACAAAGAGGGTGACGATGACGGTGACATCGGCGTGGCCCTTGAGACGAAGCCGAAGACCAAGCGCCCTCCTATGTATAAGGTGCTGATCCTGAACGACGACTTCACGCCGATGGAATTCGTTGTTCATGTACTTGAGCGGTTTTTCGGCCTGTCGCATGCGCAGTCGTTCGAGCTTATGCTGATCGTCCATAAGAAAGGCGTCGCTGTTGTTGGCGTCTTTAGTCACGAAATTGCGGAAACCAAAGTGGCGCAAGTCATGGATTTCGCTCAACGCCACCAACATCCGCTGCAATGCATGATGGAAAAAGAATAGCGCTGGCTGTTCGTTAGGTTCCTATGTCCCAATCCCGTCTTTCAACAGCTATCGATGATGGCGCTTTGGTTTTGCCGACGGGCAAGATCGCTCTCATGCGCCCGCCTGCCGACTATGATGTCACCGCGCTTGATCGTGACGAAATTATCGTGAGCCAAGGGTTCTACCCCGATTTTGCCGCTTGGGGTGATGCGGGCTATACCGTCACCGCCAAGGCCGAGCCTGCGGATGTGGCGATTGTTGTTGTGCCCCGCGCCAAGGCGCTTGCCCGTGCAATGATTGCCGAGGCTGCCTCTTGGGCAAAACTGGTTATTGTCGATGGGATGCGCACCGACGGGGTAGACAGTATTTTCAAGGACTGCCGCAAGCGCTTGGGCGATTTACCGTCGATCCCCAAAGGACACGGCCGCATTTTCTGGTTTGCCGGAACCGATAAGTTCGCAGACTGGATTGCACCGCCGCCGCAAAAGGGTGCGCATGGGTATTACACCACAGCGGGCGTTTTCTCGGATGGGGCGATTGATGTCGGGTCTGCCTTGCTGGCCGCCTCGCTCCCCGAAAAATTGCCAGCCAAGATGGCTGATTTCGGCGCGGGCTGGGGCTATCTGGCGAATCCGGTGCTCTCGCGCAAGGGGGTTCAATCCCTTGATCTGGTTGAGGCAGAAGCCCTGTCGCTAAGCTGCGCGCGGCTCAATGTCACCGATCCGCGGGCGCATTTCCATTGGGCCGATGCGACTCAGTTTCTGTCCAAACCCGGCTACGACGGGATCGTGATGAACCCGCCGTTCCACACAGGCCGCGCCGCAGAGCCCAATATCGGCCGTGCCTTTATTGCCGCGGCCTCGCGCGCCCTTGCGTCACACGGGAAACTCTGGATGGTGGCAAATCGCCATTTGCCCTATGAGCAGACCCTAAGAGATCACTTCCGCAATGTTGACGAGATCGCTGGAACAGGTGCCTTTAAGGTGCTGCATGCGACCCGTCCGACAGTTTAGGAGAGCACTATGTCTTTTTCGATTGCCGGCAAAACAGCGATTATCACCGGGGCTGCCAACGGTGTTGGATTGGCCATCGGGCGCCACTTTGTCGAGCAGGGCGCCAATGTCGTCTTTGCGGATCTGGACGAAGAGTCCTTGCAACGCGAGATGGGCGATCTTGCAGCCAAAGAACAAAATGTGCGGATTTTCGCAGGCGATTTGCGCAAGAAACTGACGATTGCCAATCTGCTCTCGACGACAATTGATGCCTTTGACCGGATTGATATTCTGGTGAATGCTGCGCGTCAGGTGATGCCGACCGATCCGCTCTCGCCGGAAGATAAGTCTCTCGATGAGCTGTTACAGCAAAACCTGATGGTCGGCTTGCGGCTGAGCCAATCCGTCGCGCGCCGGATGATCAAACAGGCCGAAGCGATCACCGACGAGTCTCAAGTCGGACCAATCGGATCGATTGTGAATATCAGCTCTATTGCGGCACGCCGCACCCATCCGGACTTGCTGGCTTACTCCGTGAGCTGTGCCGCACTGGACCAGATGACCCGCTCTTTTGCTGTGGCGTTGGCGCCAAAGCGTATTCGCGTGAATGCCGTGGCCTTTGGCTCTGTGATGAGCGCCAGTTTGCAAGAATCGCTCAAGGATGACGATGAAATGCGCGAGGCCATTATTGACGGCACCCCGTTGCACCGTATTGCGAGCCCGGGCGAAGTGTCGGATGCCGTGCAATATCTTGCCTCAGACGCAGCCGGATTCGTGACAGGTCAGATCATCACTGTCGATGGCGGCCGCACCTTGATTGATCCGACCGCGGTTTCGGCGCATTGATCTAGCTTGCGCTCAGGGCCATGCACTGGGCGCGCGCGGCTTGTGCGTTGATCTGCAATTGCTGCTGGCGGTCTTCGAGTGACTGCAATTTCGCCCGCTCGGCGTTTAAATCAATCGCGACGGGCACTTTTACGTTTCTGACTTCTGTTTCCGTGCAGGCCGTCCTGAGTTCTGTGCCGTCGGGCAGGCGCGACTTGCAAATGCTATTTACCTCGCGGAACCGCTGCTCTGTCTTGATTGCATAACCCCGCTCAAGATTGCCACGTGTTTCAACGATCAAGGCATTTATCACCCGCTGGTCTTTTCCGACAGCGTTCAGGCAGGCCTCTTGAGGGGACGCGCAGGCCGCAAGAAGCGGAAGAAGGGCAAGAGTGACAAGTCGCATATTCGGCTCCAGTATTGAAATTCGTTCGTTGCTGTGATGCTAAGGGACACATGACCCGCTTGGGGACTATTATACAATATCAAACGGGGGACGCATATATGGCCGACGCAATGGAACAGCAAAAGATGCAGGCTTCGGCATGGTTTCGGACGCTACGCGACGAGATCGTGACCGCTTTCGAGTCGCTGGAAGACCGTCAGGTCGCGGACTTGCCCGCTGGCCGCTTTGAGGTCACGGAAACCACGCGCACCTCGGACGACGGATCAGATGCGGGTGGCGGTTTGATGTCCGTGATGCGCGGCGGTCGCGTCTTTGAGAAAGTCGGCGTGAATATCAGCACGGTTTATGGCCAACTTGGCGCTGCGGCGCAAAAGGCGATGGCGGCGCGCGGTGTACCGGGCATGGAAAACGATCCGCGCTTTTGGGCCTCTGGTATTTCGCTTGTCGCCCATTTGCAGAACCCACACGCTCCTGCGGTCCACATGAACACACGGATGTTCTGGACACCTCATGCATGGTGGTTTGGCGGCGGCTCTGATTTGAACCCTTGCATCGAATATGCCGAGGATACGGCAGATTTTCACGCCGCCCAAAAGGCGCATCTCGACCCGCATGGCGAGGATATTTACCCGCGTCTGAAGGAATGGGCTGACGAGTATTTCTATATTCCGCACCGCAACCGTGCGCGAGGTGTGGGTGGCATCTTTATGGATGATCACTGCACAGGCGATTGGGAGGCCGATTTTGCCCTGACCCAAGACATCGGGCGCGCGTTTTTACCCGCCTATGTTCCGCTGGTGGATCGCCGCCGCGAGATGGTCTGGAATGACGCGCATAAGGATGCGCAACTGGTGCACCGTGGTCTTTATGCCGAATATAACCTTGTCTATGATCGCGGCACGAAGTTCGGCCTGACCACAGGGCACGATGCCAATGCGGTCTTGATGAGCCTGCCGCCCATGGCGAAATGGGTTTGACCCTTTCCGCTTGGGCGCTTTTCGCGCTGACCGCTACCCTGATCGAGCTGACGCCCGGTCCAAATATGGCCTATCTCGCAATTGTGGCCGTCAGTCAGGGGCGCAAGCCCGGTTATGCGGCAGCGGTGGGCGTGTCGCTTGGTCTCGCAATCGTCGGGATTGCGGCGGCGTTGGGGGTAGCGGCGGCGATCAATGCCTCGCCGCTGCTTTATCAGGTGCTGCGCTGGGGCGGGGTCTTCTATCTGTTTTGGCTGGCCTTTGAAGGCTGGCGCGATGCCAACGAAGAGATCGAGCATGCGCCCCTAGGCTCGTCCAATATGCGCTATTTCCGGCGGGGGTTGATCACGAACTTGCTGAACCCGAAGGCCGCAGTGTTTTATATTGCCGTCTTGCCCGGATTTGTGGTGCCTGCGGGTGGGGTCATGGTGCAAACGCTGGTTTTGTCGACCACATATGTCGCGGTCGCGACAGGCATTCACCTCGCAATCGTCACGGCAGCAGGCGCGATGCGTCCGTTGCTCGAAGACCCCCGCCGCAGCCGGTTGGCGCGGCGCGGGTTGTCGGGGGCCTTGGCACTAATCGCCGTGTGGTTCGCGTGGAAAACGGGCGCCTAAGCGCCGCGCACTGTGTCGATCATCAGCTGTACATTGTCAGGGCTGGCGTCCGGTGTGATGCCATGGCCGAGGTTGAAGATATGCGGGCCGCCTGAGAAGGCTTTGCAGATCGCCTTTGTCTCGCGCACAAGCTCCTCGCCCCCCGTGACCATATGGCGCGAGGCGAGGTTGCCTTGCACACAGCCGCCATTTTGCACATTGGCCGCAGCCCAGACCGCATCAACACCATCGTCAAGCGCGATACAATCGGCACCTGTGGCCGCATGTAACCCTGCGTAACGCTCGCCTGCACCGCGAGGGAAGGCGATGATCGGTGTTGTCGGGTGCATTTCCTTGAGTGCAGCGATGATGCGCTGCTGCGGCTTGATCGAGAATTCAACAAAGTCGGCACCTGTCAGCGAACCTGCCCAGCTATCGAAAAGCTTCACGACCTCGGCACCAGCCTCGATCTGTTTGGAGAGGTAGGCAATCGTGCCTTCGGTGATCATGTCGATCAACGCCTCAAAAACCACGCGGTTCTGCCGCTTGAGCAAATGTGCAGGTCCTTGGTCGGGCGTGCCTTGCCCCCCGATCATATAGGTCGCGACGGTCCATGGCGCGCCTGCGAAACCGATCAGTGTGGTTTCCTTTGGTAGCTCCGAGCGCAGGATTTTCACCGTCTCATAGATCGGGTTCAGCGTCTCGTGGATGTCTTCCAGCGGCTTGAGGTTGATCAGGTCGTCGGCAGAGGTGATTGTGGACAACCGCGGCCCTTCGCCAGTGACGAACCACAGATCAGCGCCCATCGCTTGCGGCAACAAGAGAATGTCAGCGAAGAGAATCGCGGCGTCAAAGCCGTAGCGGCGGATCGGTTGCAGGGTCACTTCTGCCGCCAGTTCCGGATTATAGCACAGCGAGAGGAAGTCGCCCGCTTGGGCGCGCGTGGCCTTATATTCTGGCAAATACCGCCCTGCCTGCCGCATCATCCAGATCGGCGGGGTGGGCAGCGTTTCGCCAGCAAGGGCGCGGAGGATCAGTTTATCAGTGGCCATGGTTTGCTTCCTTTTGTCGCGTTACTCGTCCCAAGTGCGGGCGGCGTTGTCAATGCTGCGGCCTGTGTTTAGAAGTCGCAGTATGACAATGATTTTACCCACACCCGCTCAACCGCTCAATATTGGCACCCGAGGATCGCCGCTCGCTCTGGCGCAGGCCTATGAGACGCGTGCGCGCCTGGCAGCAGCCTTTGATCTGCCGCATGAGGCCTTTGAGATTGTCATCATCAAGGTCACGGGTGACTTGATCCAAGACCGCGCGCTCAAAGAGATTGGCGGCAAGGGCCTGTTCACTCGTGAGATCGAAGAGGCGCTCTTGGCGGGGACAATTGATATCGCGGTGCATTCGATGAAGGATATGCCTGTCGAGCAGCCCGCCGGGCTGTTGCTTGACACGTATCTGCCGCGCGAAGATGTGCGCGATGCGTTTGTGTCGCTGACCTGTGACGGGATTGCGGATTTGGCCCACGGGGCGACGGTTGGCACCTCGTCGCTGCGGCGCAAGGCACAGCTTTTGGCGCGCCGTCCCGATCTGAATATCGTCGAGTTCCGCGGCAATGTGCAGACACGGCTGAAAAAGCTGGGCGACGGTGTGGCCGAGGCGACTTTCCTTGCGATGGCGGGTCTGAACCGTCTGGGCATGGACGACGTGAAGCGGAGCGCGATTGCCCCCGAAGATATGCTACCGGCTATCGCCCAAGGGGCTATCGGGATCGAGCGGCGCGGCAATGACATGCGGATGGCCGACATGCTGGCCGCTATTCACGATACGCCCACAGGGCAACGCTTGGCCGCCGAACGGGCGTTTCTGGCGGCCCTTGACGGGTCATGCGAGACGCCGATTGGCGGCTTGGCCGATTTGGACGGCGGGACATTACGCTTGCGCGGTGAAATCCTGCGCGTCGATGGCTCCGAGGTGATCGCGGATGATCAAACCGCCCCGATCGAAGATGGCGCCGCACTTGGGCGCGAGATGGCTGCCGCAATGCTGGCGAAAGCCGGTCCTGATTTCTTGACCAAATAATCCCTGCGCCGCGTTTGCAGAACGGCCGCAACGTCGCCCGCCGGGACGCGTGGCTGCGGCGGGAGATACTGTCAGATTTCGGATCGGCTTCAAAACCCTTGGAATGTCAGCACGGCCACCATAAAGTGAGCGCACACATGTTGAATATAGGGAGAACTATTCAATGAAATTTCTCAATACACTTGCGGCCGCGACGCTTGTGCTGGCAGCAGCACCGGCTTTCGCCCAAGAGCAACTGTCGATTGCGACTGGCGGCACGGGCGGTGTTTATTACCCAATTGGCGGCGGATTGGCCGAGATCATCAACAACCACGTTGACGGCTATGCCGCGACCGCCGAGGTCACTGGCGCATCCGTTGAAAACATGGGTCTGATCGCCACTGGTGACGCAGACGTTGCACTTGCGCTCGCGGATACCGTGCAGCAGGCCTATACAGGCACAGGCCGCTTCGATGGCCAGCAGTTGCCGATGGTGCGCTCGATTGGCGTGGCTTACGCGAATATGGTGCAAATCGTCGCGCTCGAAGGCAGCGGGATCACATCGCTGCAAGATCTGGTCGGCAAGCGGGTCTCGATCGGCGCGCCCGGTTCGGGCACGGAAGTGAACGCAGAGCAGATTCTGACGGCAAACGGCATCTCTTACGACGATATCGAAGAGCAACGCCTGAACTTCAACGAAACCGCTGATGCGCTTGCAAACGGCGATATCGACGCAGGGTTCTGGTCGGTTGGTGCGCCAACGTCGTCGATCCTCAACCTTGCGACAACAAACAACATCGTCATCATCGCGCTGACCGAAGACGAGCTGGCCGCCTCTTGGGCCGCTAACTCTGTGTTTGCCACAACGACGCTTGTGGGCGGCACCTATGCGGGTGTTGACGACGACATCACTGTGATTGGTGTGCCAAACGTCTTGGTTGTGTCTTCGGAAATGTCCGATGATCTGGCCTATGCGATCACGAGCGCCATGTTCGAAAACATCACGGAGCTTCAGGCGGTGCATCCGGCAGCAAACGAGACCACAGTAGAGCTTGCGCTGAGCGCCTCTCCGATCCCGTTGCATCCAGGTGCGATCCGTTACTTTGAAGAAACCGGTGCGACTGTTCCGGACAAACTGCGCCCATGACGCGACACTGGGAAGGAGGGCTTATGGCCCTCCTTCTTGCGCTCGGCGCGACGACTGGGCAAGCAGACACGCTGACTGCGACAGATGTCGAGACAGGTGAAATCCTTGCCACATTCGGCGCCCCCGAAGGTTCAGGCTGGTGTATTCTTTGGCACCACTCCGTGCAGGGGTTCGAAGTGTCCGACTGCTATGAAAATCGCGACGGCCGCATGGTGCTCGTGCGCGCGCATCTGCCCGATTTCGCCGCAGGGCTTGGACATATTCCAGGCCGTGGTGTGCAGGTTTCGGACGGTATGGGCGGGTATTTCATTGACGATATCAACGAGGCCGTGCCCACAAACGCCTATATCTTGCGACCCGGTGCAGGGTTTGTCGATCACAGGATTAGCATCGGCGAAACGCAGGTTTCGCTCTCCGCTCTGGCTGCGCGCAAGCGCGTCCGTATCGCCTTAACAGGGAATTGAAGACACATGACCGCCGAACTTTCAGAACGCCCGCCAATGCCGCAGCCGACTGTCGCGACACCGCGCAATCTGCTGAAGTTGATTGCCGCCGTCGGCATCACACTTTCGCTGTTCCAGCTCTATGCGGCGGGTGTCAAACCCCTCGGCCTCTTCTTCCAGCGCCCGATCCACCTCGGGTTCATTCTGGTTCTTTGCTTCCTGATCTATCCCGTCTTTGGTCAAGACCGTGCGCGCGGCAAATTTGGCTGGGCCATTGATGGGACACTGATTGCCTGCGCGATCCTCATCGGCGCTTGGGTGCCGTTGAATATCGACGCCATCGCCAACGCGATTTTCCCGCGCCGGATCGACGTTATCGTCGGGGTTATGACCGCTCTCGTTGTGCTTGAAGGTGCGCGCCGCGCTGTGGGTCTGGGGATGACCATCATCGGCGCTACTTTCATCGCCTATGCCTTTGCGGGCAGTCGCGGCGAGCTGCCGTTTCTGGCCGACTGGATGCCGGGTATCCTCAACCACCGAGGTTATACTCTCGACCGGCTCGCCAGCCAGTTGACCCTTGGTGCGGAGGGAATCTTCGGGCTGCCTTTGGGTGTTGCGGCCACTTTCATTTTTGTCTTCGTCCTCTTCGGCGCCTTTCTAGAGGTCACGGGGGCGGGCAAGTTTTTCATTGATCTCGCCTATGCCGCCACAGGAAAGCAGCGCGGTGGCCCCGCAAAAGCGGCCGTCATCGCCTCGGCGGGGATGGGGTCGATCAGCGGCTCTGCGATTGCGAACGTCGTGACAACGGGCGCATTCACGATCCCCTTGATGAAAAAGCTCGGCTACCGCCCCGCGCAAGCCGGCGGGATCGAGGCCGCGGCCTCCACGGGGGGGCAAATCATGCCGCCCCTAATGGGCGCAGGTGCGTTCCTGATGTCCGAGTTCACGCAGATTCCTTACGTGGATATCGTGCTCGTCTCGATCTTTCCTGCCTTTCTCTACTTTGGCGCGGTCTATCTTTTGGTGCATATTGCGGCTGTCAAACAGGGCATGCAGGGCCTGCCCGCAAGCGAATTGCCCAAGGTGCGCGATGTGATGGCGGACGGATGGCACTTTTTGCTGCCGCTGGTCGCGCTCGTGTTCCTGCTCGTCGCGGGCTACTCGCCGATGCGGGTGGGCTTCTATGCCATCGTCTCGGTGATTGCCGCCGCTTCCGCCCGCGCGTTGTGGGATTGTGCGGCGCAGGGTCCGACGATGGGTAAATTCAAAGCGCTGTGCAAACAGGGCCTGATTTTGACAGCGCAAGCCATGGAGCTTGGCGCGCGCAATGCGGTTGCGGTCTCCATGGCCTGTGCCGTGGCTGGCATTATCGTGGGGGTCGTCGGGTTGACCGGCCTCGGCCTTAAGTTCTCGTCTATGATGATCGCCTTCTCTGGTGGGAACATCGTGCTCGCCCTGATCCTCGTGCTGCTGGCAAGCCTGATCCTTGGTATGGGCCTGCCTGTGACGGCGGCTTATATCGTGCTGATCATTCTTGTCGGTCCGGCGCTCACATCGGAGTTCGGCGTGCCGATCCTGATCGCCCACCTCGTTGTCTTCTGGTATAGCCAAGACAGTAACGTGACGCCCCCCGTGGCGCTCGCGGCCTTTGCCGGGGCCGCGATTGCAGGATCCAAGCCAATGGAGACCAGCTTTCAGTCATGGAAGTTCGCAAAGGGGCTGTATCTCATTCCGCTGTTTATGGTGTTCAACGAAAGCATCATTCTGGGCGGTCCGATCCCACTGGTGCTCTGGAACGGATTTTTGGCGATTGTCGCATTGACCGCCTTCGCGGCCTGTCTGGAGGGCTACCTGTTCGCGCCGATTGCCCTGTGGCAGCGGCTGTTGATCGTGCCGGGCGTGATCGCGGTCTTCTGGCCCGATGTGATCTACGAAGCAATTGGCGTTGCCGTCTTGCTGGCCGTGCTGGGCCTGAATTGGGCGCGCGGTCGCCGCGAGCAATCTGCGAAGGTCTCGGTGGTGTGATCTGGTTTTGAGGGTGCCAGAGATATCATAACAGTGCGAGAATTTGGGGGCGCCAATTCTAGCATTTGCAATGCTTTGATTTTAATGGATAAATATAGGGTATTTCGGGTGGAATCCATAAGCATGCGAGGGAATGCCATAAATGTGCGAAACCAAAATTCGCGTTTTCGCATGCTTATGGTCCGGC
>CBFHTU010000013.1:0-72272 GCA_965658825.1 Yoonia sp. | reverse complement strand
TTGCGGGATCATTTACGAGCGCGACAGACCGTCTATCGTTCACGGGGCATGCCGTCCCTGTTGCATCGTAAATGCTCCTATCCACATCATTGCATCCGTCCAGATATCAGCCTTCGGCGACCGCTTGGACAGTTCCACGAGATTTTCGGTGCGGCAGTGATGATAATCCTTTGCGCAGTGCGAACTGCATGCTGCTGGCGCTGAATGGTCCGATGGCGGGATTGTTTATACGCTGTTCCGTCTGTCGCCCGGATGCCCGACGCTGCGGTGCGACGCGATGGATCAAACGGCACCGTCTGATCTTCACATGTCGGCTACGACAGTTGCATCCTTGCGCACTACAGGCGAAGCTATCTCAAAGCAGATCGACTTGGCCCAAGGAATACCGCATGACAGATGATGCCAAGACAGACGCAACCGCACTGCCGCTCTCCGAGAATGGTGTCCAAAAGAGAAGCAGGCCTGCCGCCGCTCGTCGCAGCGTCCGGTCACGCTTGATTTTGATCCCGCTCTTCATACTCACGTTGTTTTCGGGCGCAGTTATCGGCATGTATTTCCAGCCCCCGGGTTTACGTGTGTTTTTCAATCTTACAGGTCTTCAGCCCGGAGCAGGGACGGACACCCCTATTGCGGTGGCAATCCAAAAGGTGACGTCGCAAGAGGTTGTTGCGGTTGTCAGCGAAGGCGATGTTGTGGCCCTCGGGCGGATCATTCCACGCGGTGATGTGGTTAGCATCGCCACGCCCTCAGGGGCAGGGGATGCACGGATTGCGGAAATCCGCGTCGCTGTTGGTGATCAGGTTGAAAGCGGTGATATTCTTGCGGTGCTCGACAACTTGCCGCAACTCGAAAGCCTAGTGGCCTCAGCCCAAGCGACGATTGCGGTGCGTGAAGCAGCGCTGGCCCAAACGCGCGCGGCGATTGAGGCGAGCAGGGCAGAGGTGCGCGCGGGTTTGGAGCGGGCCGAAACGACCGCCGCCGCCGCGCAATCGGACCTTGCGCGGGTGACCTCTTTGTTCGAGCGGGGGGTTGCGACACGCTCTGTGCTGGATGATGCGATTGCGCGGGCCAGCGAAGCGGGCCGCGATGTCGAGCGCAATATCGCAACGCTCTCGCGCTATGCGACTGGCGCTGATGTTGTGCAGGCCGATATCGCCCTTGCTGTGGCCAACCTAGATGCCGCCAAAGCCGAGCTTGCCCGCGTGACGCTTGATGTCGAGCGGGCCTATGTGCGTGCACCGCAGCAAAGTATGGTGCTCAACGTGAATGCGCAGCCCGGTGAACGGCCCGGCACTGCGGGGATCGTCGATCTTGGGGACACGGCGCAGATGACCGTCGAGGCAGAAGTCTATCAGACGCTGATCCAGCGGGTTGCCATTGGCGATCCGGTGACCGTTTCTGCCGATGCACTGGCCCAAGACCTGACGGGCGTTGTCGCGGCGATCGGGCTTGAGATCGGGCGGCAATCCATCACGTCCGATGATCCGGCAGCTAACACTGATGCGCGGGTTGTTGACGTGATTATCACCCTTGATCCCGCTTCCTCTACAAGGGCCAAAACGTTCACCAATCTTGAGACCGTTGTGAGGATCGACGCCGGTCTGAAGCAATGAGCAGGATTCTTGCATGGTTGTTTGGCAGATTGCCGATTGGCTGGCTGCAACTGTCGCACAATAAGGCGCGTTTGGTTGCGGCGGTGGCGGGGGTCAGCTTTGCCAATCTGCTGGTTTTCATGCAGCTGGGCATTCTGGGTGCACTCAACGGATCCACAATCGCACCCTATAATATGCTCAACGCGGATATCATCATATCTTCGTCTGATAACAACATGTTGACCGATGGCGGTGGCAATGTTGCGCGGACGCGGATGTTTCAGGCGCTGGGCACGGCGGGTGTGTCAATGGCGGCACCGCTTTTCATAGCGAACTTGCCGCTGAACCTCGGAGGCGGAGCTTCGGCTACATTGCTGGCGTTTGGCATGGATGTAGCACAACCGGCGTTCGGTTCTGCTGAAATCGCCCAAAAGGCGCGAATTCTGCGCTTGGAAAATACCGCTCTTCTGGATAACGGCTCGCGCGGTCTGCCTGCGTCGATGCTAGAGAGTTTGGCCGATGACAGGTCGTTTCCGATTGAAATCAACGGACAGACCCTGTCTGTCGTGGGCGCCGTCGCGGTCGGGAGCGGGTTCTTGTCAGACGGCACTTTGGTGATGTCAGATCAGACCTTTTTGCGGTTCTTCCCCCAACGCAGCAGTGGCGCGCCGAACCATATTCTTGTGAAGGTGAACGACGGCAGTGCGCCTGATACTATAGCCGCTCGGTTGCAGGCGATATTCCCCGCAGACAGCGTCAAAGTACAAACGATCCCGAATGCGGCAAAGGCCGACCTTGCCTTTATGGGAACAGAGCGGCCAACGGGGATCATCTTCGGGTTCGGAGTGCTGATCGGGGTGATTGTTGGGATCGTGATTGTCTATCAGGTTTTGTCGACAGATGTGGCCGACCATTTGCGCGAATATGCGACCTTTAAGGCCATGGGGTTTGCGGACCGGTTCTTTTTGGGGATCGTCTTTGAAGAGGCGCTCGTGCTGGCCATCTTTGGGTTTGTTCCCGGGTTGATCGTGTCTCTCGGGCTTTATGCAGGGTTAAGCGGGGTGACGGGGTTGCCGGTTGCGATGACGGTCAGCCGCGCAATCATGGTGTTCTTGGGCACCCTGATTGCCTGCGCGATCTCGGGGGCGATTGCAACGCGGCGCTTGGCGGGCGCCGATCCCGCGGATCTTTTCTGATGGCAGATGAGTTTCCGGTTTCGGTGCGCGGACTGGACCACTTCTTTGGGCAAGGAGAGGCCCGCAAGCAAGCGCTTTGGGATTTGAACCTAAATGTGGAACGCGGCAGCCTGACCATGTTGATGGGGCCATCAGGGTCGGGAAAAACCACAGTGCTGACCCTGGTCGGTTGCCTGCGCGAGGTCCAAAGCGGGAGCGTGCATCTCTTGGGCCATGAACTTAACGGCGCGTCCGAGGCGCAGATGGTGCTGCTGCGGCGCAGGCTTGGCTTTATCTTTCAGGCCCATAACCTGCACGAAAGCCTGACGGCAGTGCAGAACGTGCTGATGGGGTTACAGGTTCATGGCGCGGGCGACACGGTCAAGCAGATGGCTGCTGCGCGTCATATGCTCGACCTCGTCGGGCTGTCGGATCGGCGGGACTATTTGCCCGCAAATCTTTCTGGCGGCCAAAAGCAACGGGTTGCCGTCGCGCGTGCGCTGGTCTCGAACCCCGAGATCGTCTTTGCCGATGAACCCACTGCCGCGCTCGACAAAGCGTCGGGGCGCACCGTGGTCGAAATGCTCAAGGCGCTGGGAAAATCGCGGCAGGTGTCAACGGTCATGGTGACACATGATAACCGGATCCTCGAATTGGCAGACCGGATCGTGACCATGGAAGAGGGCCGGATCGTGAGCGACAAACGCCTCTGAGCGCGCGGCAACAGCTTTCGTGTGGGCGCTGCTTTGTCGTTTTCCGTTGCCTTTTCGTTTTGGCATGACAATACCAGTGTCATGGATATTACACTTATTAAAACCTACCTTGAGGTTGCGGCGACGGGCTCATTTGTCGGGGCCTCTGATCGGCTTTTTGTCACACAGTCAGCGGTCTCGCTGCGCATTCAACGGCTCGAAGACATCTTGGGAAAGCCGCTCTTTAACCGCTCGAAGGCAGGTGCCGAGCTGACGCCGGCAGGCTGCGAGTTCGAGGGTTATGCGCAGTCCATGATCCGGATGTGGGAAGAGGCGCGCCAGCAAATCGCGATCCCCGAGGGGTTTACGCGCAGTCTGACGATCGGGGCGCAGTACTCGCTTTGGCCGCGGCTGGGATTCCGGCTTATTGACGGGCTACAGGCGGAATTGCCGGATCTGAATATCCGCGCAGAACTTGGCATGCCGGACCGCCTGACGCGGTTTTTGATTGACGGGACCGTGCAGCTCGGGCTCCTTTATATGCCGCAACTGCGCCCCGGATTGGTCGTCGAAGAGTTGATGGAAGAAGAATTGGTGCTCGTGGCATCTTGGCCCAACCCGACAATGGACATGGGCGGGAAATACGTCTTTGTTGATTGGGGCCCCGAATTTTTCAGCGCCCATTCCGCAGCTTTGCCGGGGCTGACCAACCCGGGGCTTACCTTCTCGCTCGGGGCGATGGTGGCGGAATTTATCGTCAACCGACAGGCGGCGGCCTATTTGCCCGCGCGCTACGTCAAAAAATATCTTGATAGCGGTCAATTGCATTTGGTGCCGGACGCGCCTTGCTTTCCCTATCCGGTTTGGGCGGTCTGGCGTGAAGATCTGGATCCTGTCTTGCGGGATGCGGCGAAAAAGGTGCTGCGGCAAGTGGGCGATGCGGCCGACAAGATGGGTGAAGTGGTCGCGGGCTCCCTGAGGAAAATGGGCGATGACAGGTCAAAATAGGGGATAAGCCAATTTTGGCTGATACATAAGTCAAACTCGGCTTATGTATGATTATTATAAACTGTACCAATGAATGAGCTGACCCTATAAGGGCCTCAGCAGTAATGCTCCCGTTCTTATAACAAGTTCGGGTCACCTTCTTTGGGAGAGGAATGACCCATGAAGACCAACGTATTTATCATCGCAGCAATCAGCGGTTTTGTGGCAACTGGCGCGATCGCGCAGACATCCACATTTGACAACGTCGACGCCGCTGCAGACGCAGTTGAAGACATTGAAGAAGCAATCACAGACGCTGCAGAGCGCGATATCGGCAAATTCGGCAACGAAGGCCGTCAAGTCGGTTCTTACGGTTCCGTGTCTTTGCGTGCGACTGCCGACAAGATCAATGGCATTGAATCGTCTGACGTCAGCGTTGGCCTGCGTTACGGCACATTCGATGGCGTGAATGGCATCGACGTGACTGCTGCGTTCACATACGGCACAGACGAAGCGGTCGAGACAACCAACAAGTTGTTGGCAGGCGTCGACTACCGCCGTGATTTCAACGACACGTTGTTCGGTTACGCAAAAGCTGACCTGATCTTCAACAAGCTCGCTGACGATGCTGTTCTTGCACCAGGCGAAACCCGTGACGCGTCACAGGATATCTTTGTCGGTGCCGGTATCGGTTACCGCATTTATAACACTGCAGACACACAGTGGTCCGTTCAGGCTGGCCCAGGCTACCGTTGGAAAACAGTCGGCGGCGTCGAAACAAACGAAGCAGCTGCTTCTGTTTCTTCGAACGTCTTCAAGAGCTTGACAGACACATCCTACGTCACCAACGATACAGATGTGATCTATTCCGAGACTTCGACATCCGTGAACAACGAGCTGGCGCTGAACGTCTCTATGACAGACACGCTGACTTTGCGTACATCCTACACAACAAACTTTGACGACGCGTCTGACGCTTCGTTCAGCGATGCGGACAGCACACTCGGCGTTTCCGTCGTTTACAACTTCAACTAATCGGGCGTGCATTCCCAAGTGGGCATGCCCTCGCATGCCTAGATTAGTGAAAAGGAGAGGGCAGGGAAACCCGCCCTCTTTTTGCTATCGGCCAAGTGAGATGGGCAGCGGTGTATCTGTTTTCAGCTGATGCATCACGATCTGGCTTTTGACCCTCCCGATTGACGGGTGCGGCAGTAAAACGTCTTGGATCAATCGGTTCAGTGCCGAAAGATCGGCGCAAAATACCCGTAGCATATAGTCCGCTTCCCCCGTGAGCGTCCAGGCCGCCGTGATTTCACGCTGCATGTTGATGAGCCGACTGATCTCCTGGTGCGTCCCGCCAGAATGCGCGAGGGTCTGTATCTGGATAAAGGCCTGCACCGAAAGCCCGACCTTGTCGGGGTCCACACGGCATCCGATCCCCGTGATGTAGCCCTCGGCCTCCAGTCTTTGGCGCCGGCGGCCGATCTGCGACGCTGACAGGTTGAGCGCTTCCGAGAGATCATTCGCGGTCGCTTGCCCGTCTCTTTGCAGGCGGTCAAGAAGCTGAATGTCGATGGGATCAATGGGCATGCGGGTTTTCCGTGAATATTACGTTCAAGATGCGAGAATCGCGCGACTATACAGCAAAAAACTCTCACAAATGCGCATAACTTGCAAACCTTATGCGGCATACTGGCGTAAATCAGGGAGATATGACATGGGGCCTTTTCCACATGACGCCGCCAAAGCCACAATCACAGCCGAGAACCCTGCGGGGACAGACGGCTTTGCTTTCGTGGAGTTTGCGCATCCCGATCCTGACGCGTTACGCGACCTGTTTGGGAAGATGGGCTATGTCCATACAGCGACCCATAAGACGAAACAGATCGAGCTTTGGCAGCATGGCGACATCACTTATGTAATCAACAATGAACCGGGCAGCCATGGCCGCGCTTTTGTCCAAGAGCATGGGCCGTGCGCGCCCGCGATGGGCTGGCGGGTCGTCGATGCCCAGCATGCGTTTGATCATGCGGTCAAGAACGGGGCAGAACCCTATATTGGCGCAGGAAAAATCATAGAGGTGCCTGCGATTATGGGCATCGGCGGGTCGCTCATCTATTTCATCGACAATTACTATGAGGCGAACCCTTACAACGACGCGTTCGATTGGGTTGCCGACAGCTTTCCATTTGGTGTCGGTTTTCATTACCTTGATCACCTGACCCACAATGTCCACAAAGGGAACATGGATAAATGGTTCCAGTTCTATGGGAAATTATTCAATTTCCGCGAGATCAGGTTCTTTGATATCGCGGGCAAACACTCGGGGCTTCTCAGCCGCGCGTTGACCTCGCCATGCGGGCGCATTCGTATTCCCATCAACGAGGATCGCGGTGAAAAGGGCCAGATTGTCGAATTTCTCAAGCGGTATAATGGCGAAGGGATTCAGCATATTGCCGTAGGCGCGCGCGATATCTACGCGGCGACCGATGAGATTTATGAGCGCGGTATCCGCTTCATGCCCGCCCCGCCTGTTGCTTATTACGAGATGAGCAAGGCCCGTGTTGTGGGTCACGAAGAGCCGCTGGATCGCATGATGAAGCACGGGATTCTGATCGACGGCGAAGGTGTCGTGGATGGCGGCGAAACCCGCATCCTGCTGCAGATCTTCTCGAAGACCGTCATCGGTCCGATCTTCTTTGAGTTCATCCAGCGCAAAGGCGATGACGGATTTGGCGAGGGCAATTTCAAAGCGCTCTTTGAAAGCATTGAGGCCGATCAAATTGCACGCGGGGCGCTGTAACTAAGGGTCTTTTTCGACCTCATCGTCTTGCACGAGGATGCGCCATGCGTCCCCGTCAAAGTCTTCATATTGTTTGCTGCGCAGTGTCCATAGAAATGCTGCCAACCCAAGGGCCGCAAGCACGAGCGAGACAGGGATCAGGATGACGAGAACATTCATGGCATTACCTTACCCGCAAAGCGTTCAGCAGAACAGTAATCGACGAGGCTGACATCGCGATTGCGGCCGAGAGGGGTGATGCAAAGCCCAGGATGGCCACAGGCACAGCGACCAAATTGTAAGCGGCGGCAATCGAAAAGTTTTCAAGAACGCGCAGGCGGGCAGATTTTGCCGTCGCAATGGCACCGGGAATTTCGGCGAGACTGCGCCCGAGTAGCACGATGTCAGAGGCCGCCCGCGAGGCGTCCAGTGCCGAGGCAGGCGAAATCGATGCATAGGCTTGGGCGAGGGCGGCTGTATCATTGAGCCCGTCGCCGATCATCAAAACCTTGGCCCCGTTGGCTGACATCGATTGGATCATGCGCATCTTTTGCTCCGGCAAAAGTTCCGCATGCGCGTCCGCGATATCCAGTCGCCCGGCCAGTTCGCTGACCGCGCGTTGCGTATCACCGGAAAGCATGTAAACGCGCATGCCTTTGGCTTTGAGAGCGGCGACTGCCTCTGCCGCACCGCTGCGCAGCGTTTCTCGCACGACCAGCGGCAGCGGCTGGGCCATACCGATTTGCAGGGCGGGTGAAGCGGCCGCGCCGACCCAATCGCCTTTGCCAAGGCGCACCGTTTGCCCCCGCCAGACCGCGGCGATTCCGCAGCCCGGATGTTCGACGATCTCATGGATGTCGGCGGCTTGGATGTCATTTGGCAAAGCCGCAGCGATGGCGCGCGACACGGGGTGATCGGATGCGCGGGCAAGGGCTGCCAGGACAGTCAGGCTGTCAGGGTCCATCGCGCCGGTGTCAATGCGCGCATAGCCTTCGGTCAGCGTGCCTGTCTTGTCAAAAACAACGGTATCGACTTGCGCCAATCGTTCAAGTGCGGTGCCATTCTTGACCAGAAGCCCGCGCCGGAACATCCGCCCTGTCGCCGTCGTCATCACCGCAGGCACGGCCAATCCAAGCGCGCAGGGGCATGTGATGATCAGGACCGAAATCGCGATATTGAGGGCCAGTGCGACATCTGCCGAAAGCACCATCCACCCGAGAAAGGTGACAAAGGCCAAGAGGTGCACGGCGGGGGCGTAAATCTGGGCGGCACGGTCTGCAAGGGCGGTGTATTTGTTGCGCGCACCTTCTGCGGTTTCCACCATGGCTGTCATCCGCGCAAGCGTGGTGTCCGCGCCAACCGCCGTGACGCGCAGTGTGATCGGGCCGGTCAGATTGATCTCGCCCGCAGAGATAGGATCGCCTTGCGCCACGCGTACGGGCAGGCTTTCGCCGGTCAGAAAGGAACGGTCCATATCCGTCTCGCCACCCGAGATTTGCCCGTCAACAGGCACGCGCATCCCCACCATCACACGGACCATATCCCCGAGCTTCAGGGCGGTGACGGGCACAGTGCGGTGCACGCCGTCTTCGACACGGACCGCATTCGGGCTGGCAAGCGCACTAAGCTCTTGCGCCGCCGAGCGGGCCGCAATCCGTGTGCGGTGATCAAGGTAACGGCCCACCAACAGAAAGAAGGTGAGCGACAGGGCCGCGTCAAAATACACGCTCTCGCCACCCATGGAGGTTTCATAGACCGACAGTGCGGCCGCCAATATGATGGCCAAAGAGATCGGCACGTCCATATTCATCGACCAAACCCGCAACGCGCGCCACGCGCTTTGGAAAAAGGTTTGCGCCGAGAATGCGAGGGCTGGCACCGCGATCAGCGCAGACAGCCAGTGAAACATCTGCTGGGTGGCATGTGCGGCACCCGACCAAACTGCAACCGAGAACAACATGACGTTCATCATGGCGAATCCCGCAACCGCCAGCCGGAGCAGGAGTTTGCGCCCTTCGGCGTCTGTCTCCACGGCCGCCATCATCTGCGCGTCGAGAATATGCGCCTCATAGCCTGCGGCGGCCAAGATGGAGATCAAGGGCTCTGGGCTCATGTTTGGCGCCAAGATCGTGACGCGTTTGCGGCTTAGATTGACCCGCGCGTCCTCGACACCATCCGTCGCCTGCAAGGCGCGCTCAACTGCGCCGATACAGGCCGCACAGTGGATCGTCGGCAAGGACAAGACGATATTTCCATCCGCGAGCGACCGCGATGCAACCTCTTGCGCCAATGGCGTGACAGAGCAGGCAGGGCAGGCCGCGATACTCATTTTTGCATCTCGACAATGATCCGCTGTTTGAATTCGGTGCCGTCTTTGGCCCTTGCAACCAGCCGCAGATTCCAGTTGCCCGCCGCCAGATCCACGGGGGCGGTGAAATCATTGCCGTCAAACACAAGAATAGGCGTCTGGTCATTGGCAACATTGGTTGCACGTCCCAGCACGGCAGAGATGATCTCTGGCGCGACGGGGGCACCGTCCTTGCGGAAACTCAGGCGCAATTGACCCGCTTTGACCTTGGCCATGACATCCCAGCCAAGCGCCAGTTGGGCGGCGCGATCCGCGTCAAAGGTTTGGCTCGCGACATATGAATTCTTGGTCTCAAGGCCAGGAAAAGTGGAAACGGCTTTAAAGGCCAGCAACAGGTTGACCCCGATAATGACGCCAAAGGCGCTGATCATAATGAAGAGGAATTTACGACCTGTCATGGTGCGTCCGGTTGCTGCGGTCATTGGGCGGCCTTTCCGTTAAAGATGTTGTCGCGAAACGCGCGTTCGCCACTCTCGATGTCTTCGACCCAGAAGCGGAGATCGGTGACATCGGCACTTGCCGCAGGGTCTTGCGGGCGAGCGGTGACGTAGACGCGCTGGATTGTCGAGGTATCGGCAGGCACTATCAAGCGATTATGCGCGACCCCTTCGAGTTCCAGCCGAAGCGTCGCTTCAGAGGCAATGGATACCCGAAATTCGCGTGGTTCGCCATGCTTGTTGCGCAGCCGCAAATTGTAGGTATTGCGCACCGAGCCGTCCGAGAGGGTGATATAGGTCGGATTGCGCACGGCCTCGGTCGTCAGGTCGATATCGGCGCGGATAAAGAGCGCAAAAACGAGACCAAAGCCGATCAGAGACCAAAGCGCCGTGTAAAGGATCGTGCGCGGGCGCAGAATATGGTGCGAGATCGGGCGCGGCGGCTTGCCACTACGCTCGGCGGGTTCGTCGGACAGCGCCAGATAGTCGATCAGCCCGCGCGGCTTGCCGATTTTTTCCATGACGTCATCGCAAGCGTCGATGCACAGCGCGCAGGTAATGCACTCCATTTGCTGTCCGTCGCGGATGTCGATGCCCATCGGGCAGACGTTGACGCAGGCCATGCAGTCAATACAATCGCCTGCTCCCTCGACCCGCTTTTTGCCGCGTGGCTCGCCGCGCCATTCGCGGTAGCCCACCGTGAGCGTGTCGTTATCCATCATCGCCCCTTGGATCCGCGGCCATGGACACATGTAGATACAGACCTGCTCACGCATGAACCCACCAAAGATAAAGGTCGTGGCTGTCAGAATCAGGATCGTTGAATAGGCAACCGGATGGGCGGTGCCCGTAATGAGGTTGCGCGCAAGTGTGGGTGCATCGGTGAAATAGAACACCCAAGCGCCCCCTGTGGCGACGGCAATCATCAGCCAAACGGCCCATTTCGCAAGGCGTAAGCGCCACTTCCTGAAATCCCACTTTGATTTCCACAGGCGCACACGGGCATTCCGGTCGCCTTCGATCCAGCGCTCGACAAGGATGAACAGATCTGTCCAGACGGTTTGCGGGCAGGCGTACCCGCACCAAACGCGGCCAAGCGCGGAAGTGAACAGGAACAGGCCAAGGCCCGCCATTATCAACAGGCCAGCCACAAAATAGAATTCATGCGGCCAGATTTCGATCCAGAGAAAGTAGAACCTGCGCCCTGCAAGGTCGATGAGCACGGCTTGGTCAGGCAGGGCAGGGCCACGGTCCCATCTGATCCAAGGCGTCAGATAGTAAATCCCAAGCGTAAACGCCATGATCCACCATTTGAATGTACGGAAGAATCCGGTGACGCGCCGTGGGAAGATCGGCTCTTGCGCGGCAAAGAGCTTGATAGCGGGTTCAGTGTTCATATTTTTTCCAGACCTGTTCGCAGGGTCTAGGTAGTGGGCTTCACGGCCACGGTCTTTGATATAGGTCAAGATACAAAAAAACCCGCCCCCAGAATGCGCGAACAGGCTGGGGACGGGGTCGCCGCGCGATGTGGGCCGCGCAGCGCATCCTGTCTTTTATGACAGGAGGTTATTCACCGCCGCCAAGCTGGTGCACATAGGCCGCGACGGCGTTTACGTCAGACTTGCTCAGGCGGGGACCCCAAGCTGGCATGACACCAAAACGGGAGTAGATGACCGATTGTTTGATCGTGTCCTTGTCACCACCATACAGCCAGATCGCATCGGCCAGGTTTGGTGCCCCAACCTCGCGGCCACCTTTGCCGTCAACACCGTGACAGGCGCTGCATTGCTCTTCAAAGATCACAGCCCCCGCCGTTGCCAGCGTTGCATCAAACTCTGTCGATGAAAGCGAGATGACATGTTCAACAACTCGGTCGATTTCTGCGGCTTCCAGAATCTCGCCAAAAGCAGGCATTTGCGACCAATGTGCATCCGGGTCGGTTTCATTGCGGATGCCGTGGTTGACCGTATAGGCGATGTCTTCAATCGCGCCGCCCCAAATCCAGTCGTCATCAAGCAGGTTCGGATAACCTTTTGCACCCGCCGCCCCGGAGCCGTGGCACTGCGAACAGTTGGTGCGGAACACCGCAGCCCCGCCCGCAACCGCAAAACGGTTCAGCTCTTCGTTTTGGGTGAGCGTGGTCAGGTCAACCTCGGTCAAGGCGGCGCGCAGGTCCGCGTTGGCCTCATTGACCGCCTCAATATCGGCTGCAACATTCGCACGGGTCGAATATCCCAGATACCCCTCGGTCGCCCCTTTGATCATCGGCCACGCGGGGTAGGCGATCACATACCAAATGCCCCATGCGATGCACAGATAGAGCGTCCAAAGCCACCAGCGTGGCAATGGGTTGTTAAGTTCCTTGATGCCGTCCCACTCGTGGCCAGTGGTCTCGACGCCGGTTTCCTGGTCGATGTCTTTCTCGTGGTCGCTCATTTGCCGGCCTCCTGATCTGATGCGTCCGCTGCTGTCTCGTTGCGGAACACGATATTTGCTGTATCGGCATGCTCTTTGCGGCTGCCCGGGCGGAAGGCCCAGACGATTGTGCCCAAGAAAAAGAGGGTCATGAGTAGCAAAACCCAGCTATCTGCCAATTGGCGCAAGAATGAATAGGTATCCATAATCAGGGCTCCCTAGCGGCTTGCATCGGGTGTGAAGGTCGAGAAATCGACCAACGTTCCGAGCATTTGAAGATAAGCGATCAGCGCGTCCATTTCGGTCAGCGCCGGTTGCCCGTCAAAGTTGCTGACAACCGCTTTGGGGTAACGTTCCATCATGGCGTCAAAATCGCTGTCGGGGTCGGCCTGCACCAAAAAGTCTGACGCCGCTTCAGCGATCATGTCGTCGGTATAGGGCACGCCGACAAAGCGGTGCGTTTCCATCAGGTCTTGCACATATTCGCCGCTGATGGGCGCATCCATCAAGAACGCGTATTTCGGCATGATCGATTCAGGGACAACGGATTGTGGATCCACGAGGTGATCCACATGCCAAGCGTCCGAGTAACGGCCACCCACGCGGGCCATGTCAGGCCCCGTGCGCTTTGATCCCCATTGGAACGGGTGGTCGTACATGCTCTCTGCTGCCAGCGAATAGTGACCGTAGCGTTCCACTTCGTCGCGCATCGGGCGGATCATCTGGCTGTGACAGTTGTAGCAACCCTCACGGATATAGATGTCGCGACCTGTCAGTTCGAGCGGCGAGTAAGGGCGCATCCCTTCGACCTCTTCGATCGTGTTTTCGAGGTAGAAGAGCGGCGCGATTTCCACGATCCCGCCGATCGTGACGACGAGGAATGAGCCGACCAAGAGCAGCGTAGGGCTACGCTCAAGGATTTGGTGTTTATCGAGAAAACCCATAATTTAGGCTCCTTACTGAGTTGCGACGCCGACCGGAGCGGTGACTTTTTCACCCCCACGGATCGTCATCCACATGTTCCAGACCATGATGATCGCACCTGTGAGATACAAAATCCCACCAAGACCACGCACAACAAGCATCGGGTATTTCGCAACCACGGTGTCAGCAAAGCTGTTGACCAAGAACCCTTGGGCGTCGACTTCACGCCACATCAGGCCTTCCATGATCCCGGAGACCCACATGGAGGATGCGTAAAGAACGATCCCGATTGTAGCCAACCAGAAGTGCCAGTTGATCGCCGACATCGAGTGCATCTTAGCTTTACCCCACAGGCGCGGCGTCATGAAGTAGAGCGCACCGAAGGTGATCATCCCGTTCCAACCCAGCGCACCGGAGTGCACGTGACCGATTGTCCAGTCTGTGTAGTGCGACAGCGAGTTCACAGCGCGGATCGACATCATCGGACCCTCGAATGTGGACATGCCGTAAAAGGCAAGCGATGTGACCATCATCCGGATGATCGGGTCAGTGCGCAGCTTGTCCCATGCGCCTTGCAGCGTCATCAGACCGTTGATCATACCACCCCAGCTTGGCATCCACAGGATGATCGAGAAGACCATGCCGAGTGTCGCCGCCCAGTCAGGTAAAGCGGTGTAGTGCAGGTGGTGTGGACCCGCCCAGATGTAGAGAAAGATCAGCGCCCAGAAGTGGATGATCGACAGTTTATAAGAGAAAACCGGACGACCCGCCTGCTTTGGCACAAAGTAATACATCATCCCGAGGAAGCCCGCCGTCAGGAAGAAGCCCACTGCATTGTGGCCATACCACCACTGGGTCATCGCGTCTTGCACGCCTGCGAACACCTGTACCGACTTGCTGCCCCAGATCGAGACAGGAATCGACAGGTTATTGACGATATGCAGCATCGCGACCGTCACGATGAAAGACAGATAGAACCAGTTCGCCACATAAATGTGCCGCTCTTTGCGGGTAAAAATCGTGCCAAGGAAAACAATCAAATAAGTGACCCAGACGATGGTGAGCCAGATGTCGATATACCACTCGGGCTCGGCGTATTCTTTCGCTTGGGTGGAGCCAAGCACATAGCCCGTCGCCGCCAAAACGATGAACAACTGATAGCCCCAGAACACGAACCACGACAGGTTGCCACCCCAAAGGCGCGAGCCACTGGTGCGTTGCACAACGTAAAACGAGGACATGATGAGCGCATTGCCCCCAAACGCGAAAATCACCGCACTGGTGTGCAGCGGGCGTAAGCGGCCAAAGTTCGTAAATCCTTGTGCCCATTCAAGGTTCAGCGATGGAAAGGCCAGCTGAAAGGCGATAACCACCCCGACCAGAAATCCGGTGACGCCCCAAAAAGCTGTGGCAATGACACCCGCGCGGATGACGCCGTCCATATAACCGTTCGGATCGATCTTGACTGGCGCTTCATCTGTGTTGCGCAGCACCCAGACGAAAACGCCAAATGCGACCAACATGATCAGGATCGCATGGACCTGATACGCCAAATCGCGGGCAAAGTTTGCCGCGATAGCGGCCAAGAGCATAATAATGCCCAGAGCCGCGAGTTTAAAATAATTGAGCATGGGAACCCCTCGTTCTTACGACGCAGCACGTGACTGCGACAACCTGTTCGCGGGCCAGATGTGCAGTATCACGGAAGGGTGAACCTTGATCTGGGTCAAATTGCGGGAAATTAGTGACTTGAGATAGATCAAAGACCGCGCGCCATTTTATTGCGACTTAAGCCGCACTCGATATCGCAGGGAGGCTTTAATGAGTTACAAATCAATTGCGACGATTTTGCACGACAGTGAAAGCCCGCGCTTCGCCCTTGAGATGGCAATTTCTTTCGCACGCAAAACGGGGGCGCATCTGCATGTGCTTTGCATCGGCGTCGATGACACAGACCCCGGGTATTATTACGCCGGCGCTCAAGCCATTGCCGTGCAACAAAACTTTGAGGTCGCCCAAGGCATTGCGGGCGAATTGGAAGGGATAGCGCGCGCGCGCCTCGCCGCTGAAGACTTTGTGTGGGACGTGCAGAATGTCACGACCCTGCCCGGTGGCCTTGACCCCTTCCTGACGGATAGCATGCGCTTTTTCGACCTGATTGTGCTCCCTGCGCCTTATCAAAATGCGAGCAATCGCACCGATACGCATATTTTCGAGGCCTGCCTTTTCGGGGCGGACAGGCCGATCTTGGTTGTGCCGGAAGGTGCCAAGACCGACGCCCAGTTTGAGAAGCTGATCATCGGGTGGGACGACGGGACGCCCGCCATGAATGCGGCGCGGGCTGCGATCCCGCTGATCGCAAAATCAAAGAACGTAGAGATTACTGTGATTGATCCTTCGGTCCATGCGCCGGACCGGTCTGATCCGGGTGGCCGGATTGCAGCCTATCTTGCGCGGTTCGGCTCACGGGTCGATGTTGCGGTCTTCGCGCGCTCGCAGCCGTCAATCGCCAATCAGCTTTTGATGCGCGCCAAGGAAAGCGGCGCCGACCTTATGATCATGGGGGCATACGGGCATTCACCGATGCGCGAGGCGATCTTGGGCGGGGCGACGCGCGATATGCTGCGGGCTACCCAGATGCCCGTCTTTATGGCACATTAGGTGGGTTCTGACCCTGTCTGGGCTTGCATTGCGCGGGTGTTTGGAATGACGATACCGCGCTTGTCGGCCAGCACGATCAGCCCCTCTTTGCGCAGCGCCGAAAACTGGCGACTGACCGTCTCGATGGTCAGGCCGAGGAAGTCCGCCATCGCTTCGCGGGTCAAAGGCAAATCAAATCGCGCTTCAGTCGAGTTATCGTGCGTTGTACGGCGGGCAACCATCATCAGGAATGTCGCAATCTTTTCGCGCGCCGTCTTGCGGCCCAGTAGCAGCATCCAGTCCCGCGCGGCATCAAGCTCGTCCAAGGCCATCTCAAGCATACGCTGGGAGATGTGCGGCGTATTCGCCACCATCTGCTCAAAGCGTTCACGGCGGAAGCAGCAGAGCGTCACATCCGTGACAGCCGTCACATCAAAGACCGCCACACTGCGGCCCGGTCTGCCGATAAAATCCGACGGAAGCAAAAGCCCCATGGTTTGCTTGCGGCCATCTTCCATCAGGCGTTCGATTGTGGCGGTACCTGTCACGACGGACCCCACGAACTCCATCCTGTCGCCGCTCCACATGATCGGCTGACCTGCCTCAAAGCTGCGATAGTATTTGATGCTGTCCAAAGTCGCGATTTCATTGGCATCGCAGGTCGAGCAGACCGCGCGATGTCTGATCGGGCACCCGTTACAATCTCGGTTAAATTGATCATGAGGCATAATTCTGATTTCCGAATGAGGGGACAACAACATTATTCTCGATACATACCGCACAGGCAACCAAGTGGGCAGCGACTTTTCGAAGCATACCAGTATTTTACGGGTATGAGAAGCATCCGTCGGCGGTTGTTCGGTCCGGTTCAGGGGGAGCGTGGCGTCAGATACCCCTGATAATGCGCAATAAGACCAATCATAGGCGCAGACAGGCGGACATCAAAACAAAACCGCCCTTGATCATCCTCATATTCGCGCGCGACCGATTGTGGGCGCAACACAGTGGGCAAGGGTATTTTCCAGATGCGCCACCCTGTCACCGGCCAGTCGAGCGAGCTCGCGTCAGCCGTTAATCCCAAGGCGAAGCCAAAAGGCCCAAAGCGTTCGGTGAAGCGGCCATCGGGCTGCTGGCCAAGCACGGACGACATTGATGTCTGTGCAAAGCTGCGCGTCCACGTCTCGCTTGGCTGCCCGTTTTCACCAATGGCGCGGTCCACACAGATCGTGACCGCAACATCCTTGCCTGATTTGGGAAAACCAAAGAGCCGCGAAAGCGCTTTTGCCGCGAAACTGCCCCCGCCTGTAATGTCGGCGCGACCTTCCCAGACGGCGGGGGCGGTCTGGCTGTGAAAGTCCTGAACCGCCTGCGGCAGGGCTTGATAGGTGTCCGCGCCCAAATACGTTGCGAAGCTGCTCTGCGCGATATGCGAAATCCCGGCTTGCGTTGTGATATCAAAAGAGGCCATTTGATCCAGAATATCGTCCAGACACAGGTGGTCACACGCCAGCGCGGCACCCGCCGGCACGGCTTTGTCTAGCAACGCCCTTATCGCGGCGGCGGCGGGCAAAATCGGGATGTTCGGCCCGTGATCATTGCGTGCAACCAGCGACCATTTGGCTTGCGTAAAGCGGCCTTGGCCGTCGATTCCGCGGATTTCGACCAGCATACCACCTTGATCGGAGGTCGGAATGCGCGTTATCCGCCGCGCTTGCAACAGGAGCGGGATCAAGCCCGAGAGGGCAGGGATCAAACGGTGTTTGCGCAGCCTTGCCAGCGCCGCGATCCCGCCCTGCTCAAGCGGAGATTCCAGCCCTGCGCGAAACGAGATCCGTGACTGCACCGCATGACGCGGCCCAAGAAGCTCGGCGTCAAAGGTTTCGACAGGTGCCACGCGCCGCCGTCCAAGGTACGGAATAAAAATGGTTTTTGCGCCAACCCAGCCAATGGTCTGCGCGGCCTGCCCGTTTTCCCATATTGGTACAGGCTGGCCCGCATAACTCAGAATTGCGGCGATGACGGAGCGGCCGACTTCGCTCTTGCCGCCAGGCGTGATGCAAATATCGATGGTATCGATGCGCTGCCAGCCTCGTGTCACCGCGTCGACCACACATGCCGACAGCGTTGGGGTCGAACTGGCGCCCGTCAAAGCGCTCACGCCGTGGTGGTGCGACAGGGCATCTAATGCCGCTGGAAACCCAGCAAGGTAAGTGCGGGCATCCGCCAGATCAACAAAATGCGCACCCGCTGCGATCACGGCTTTTGCCGTCTCGTAGCCACTCGTTTGAAATGGGCCGGAACAATCAACAACCGCGAAGGGCTGCAGGGTCTGAAGCTGGTCTGCAAAGCCTTTGCTGTGATCCAGTGCGATCCCTTGCGCCTCCAGATGTGGATGTTTTGCGGTGAGCGTTTTGACAAATTGCCGCGCCTTTTCAGTGCTGCGCGACGTGACAACCAAGCCGATATCCTCAAAGGTCGCAAGGTGGCGCGCGAGCCGTTTGCCAAAGACGCCAGTCCCGCCGATGATCAAAATCCGTTTGGTCATCAGAGTGTGAACCTATGGCGGGTCTTCTCGTCCGGTATGATGCAAACCTCGTTGCGACCGAAAAGGCGGTAGCGGTGCTTGGCGGTGAGGCCATAGGCGCAATCGCGAAGTCGTTTTGGGATGATCCTGCCAAGCAGCACAATCCGCGCCGGCCCGTTGAGGTGGCACGCCAAAGCCAGTACCGCATCAGACTTCTGCAAAGGCACGCCGTTTTCGATAAACAGGAAGGATGCGGGGTCTTGCGGATCGACACCGTTTTCACGGGCCAGTTCCTGCCCCTCGCTTGATTGAATAGAGACGAAGCGAATGTCGGGCGACCTCTCATGTCGCAAGGTATAGCGCACGCCCCCGTCGCAAAGAATACATTGACTATCAAACACCCAAATTGCGGAGAGTTGCTGCGCTGTCATGTTCATGAATCCCTGAATTGCGCGTCTTGGCTCAGCAATTCGCCGAAAACCGCAGAGGTCAGACACATTGAAAAGCGGAAGGCCCCTTGGCCAAGGTCATGGTGCCCGACCACCAACGCCCCCGGGCTAAGCGCCTTTGGCAAGCGGATGCGGCGTCCGAAGGCCGCGATAAAGTAATGATCACTTTTGAATAACAGCTCGTCGCCATGGGCCTCGACCCCAAGCGCCATGCCGATGCCAAAGCCGATGTATTCCTCCAGACCCGTCGGACCTGCAAACCGCTTGGAGCTATGCACCACTTGGGGAAACCCCAGCCGCCGCCCGTATTGGCGAACCCAGAACTGGCCGTCTCCGCCAATATCTTCGGTCACGACAACGACCGCAGGTTGGCCGACGCAACTTATGTCATATGGCAAAGGGGCACCGACCAGCCGCAAGACCTGCGCCAGAATGTGGCCCGCCCAATTCATCTTCATCGCGGTCACAGTGCCCTGATAGGCGACGCTTTCACCGCCCTTGACCCGCTTGCCAAAACGCTTGCGGATCGCGGGGGACAGGGTCTGCCAAGCAGTGATGCCGACGAGGGCACGAAAGCGGCCGTCGTCATGGGGCAGTTCAGGATGGGAGATTGCGTTCATTTGCATAATGGCCTCCTCGCGGAAGGGGGGAAGATGACGGGAGCGGGGTCAGGCGACCGCGGCCTATTCCGACTTTTTTCCCGTCAGCGCCAAGAGCGACACCACTTTTGCACCCATTTTCATCAGGAGGTTCAGTTTCGATTTCGGCACGTTGATCATCTGGCTGTACCAAGTGTCCACTGTGCCCAAGAAGACCTGCATATCCTGCATCCGCCGCAGGATAATCGGGTCGAGATCAGGTTCGGTTTTCGCGATATCTACGCAGTCAGAGATCACCTTTATCGCTGGGTCAATCTCGCGCTCTTTGCGGCCCTGGGCCACAAGTGTCGCAATATCCCAAACGTCGGTGATCGCTTCAAAGTGCTCGCGCCTGTCGCCTGCAACAGGGACGCGCCGGATCAGCTTCCATGCGACCAGTTCTTTGAGCGAGTTCGATACGTTGGACCGCGCAATGCGAAGATCAGCAGATATCTGTTCGGCATTCAAAGGAGTCACGCTGAGAAACAACAGCGCCTGAATTTGCGCCACGGAACGGTTGACGCCCCATTGGCTGCCCATGTCCCCCCAATACAAAATGAACTGGGCTTTGGCGGGCGAGTTGATATTTTCGTTTATTTCTGTCATAACAGAAATATCAGACAAAACCAGATGTATGTCAAGACAGGTCGGATGAGGGACGCTTGTTGTGAGAAAATCTACTGTTTGGCAATGAGGGGCAGGGACATCAATGGTTTTTTAGGGGGTTTATGATGATTTGAAGCAAGTTATCTAACGGGCAGGGCGATGAAACGGCAACAGCGGTCACTTTTTCAGCTCTTTATTCCTGTCTTGGCCATTTTTGTGGCTATTCAGAGCTTGAATCTGGCTGCGCGGCAAAAGGCGCGGGTCGCAGAGATCGCCAACAACGAAATGGCCGCAGATCGCGCGATCGGGATCATTCGTGAACGCATCGAACAGATCGGGTACAACCTCAATGATATTGCAACGGTGATCGCGCAGGCACATGCCACGCAAGCCTCTTCCACAAGCGCCTTTCATAACTTTCTCGGCAAAAGCCGCTTTTTTACAGAAGTGACCGCCGTGGACGGCACGATTGTTGTATCTGGTGTTGCACAAGACGGTTTGGGTGATTTCTCCGAAATGTTGAATGCTGATCCGGATCGGCGCGGGCTTGGCTATGCGCCTTTTAAGCCGGGTACGCAGGTTGGCCAGACGGAAGCGGCACTTGTCACAATGATCGAACCACTCAATGATTTCGCGAAGTCCGAAATCGGCGCCAACATTCTCGACGGTCCGTTGCGTGATACTTACCTGGGGGCTGTCGCAACCGGCGAGATGCGGCTATCCGATCCACATGAATTTGTGCCAAATGTTCTTATGATTGCGGCGTTTTCGCCTTACGCTATCGGCAATTCCAAAATCCACGGCGCGATTTTGACAGTTTTCCAGATGTCAGAGCTGTTGCTCTGGGTCGAAGAGGATTTGTCCTCCCTGCATCAAGAGATTGAAATTTATGATAGTGGCGCGACGGATACGTCTCCCGACCTGCAAACCGACCCGGTTTTGCTTGCCAGAAGAAGCAGTTCGCGTGCGCATTTTGATGTCGAGCAGCCCCACATGGTTGTGCGTGACATATCGATTGGCGGGCGCAATTGGCAGTTTCGTATGTGGCCCGAAAAGCCCGTTCTTGAAACGTGGAGCATTGATGCGCTGTTCTGGATGGCCATCATCATTGCGCTGCTTTCCGGCATCCTTCTCCATCGCATGAACCGGAACTCCGAAATTCTAGAGAAACTGGTCGCCAAGCGCACCAAAAGCCTGAAATTAGCGGCGCTGCGGCTGGAACGTGAAAAGCAAATTACCCATGCTGCTGCGACACATGATGCCCTGACGGGGTTGCTCAACGAGCGTGGATTGGGCCAAAAGCACATCTTTGGGCAATCCCCCAACGGGCTGCCGATAGGGCGCGCTATTCTCAGTATCGATCTGGACCGCTTTAAGGAAATTAATGATACAACGGGTTATCAAACGGGCAATCTTATTTTGGTTCGTGTCGCCGAGTTTCTGATGCAAATCGCGCCGGCAAACAGCCATATCGCGCGATTCGGGGGCGACGAGTACTTGATTTTGGCGTCGATAAGCGAAGACGAGGCCTGTTTTCTCGCCACCGAAATTGTCGCTTGGGCCAATCAGCCGCAAACCGTTGACGGCAGGGTCATTCGTTTCGGGGCAAGTATCGGGATCGCATTTGATCGAGATGGGCAAGCGCGCCTTGAGACGCTTTTGGCAGATGCCAGCATTTCGCTTTCTGCGGCCAAACGGGATGGCAGGGGGCGTTTTCGGCTCTATGACGCCAAAATGAAAGCGGAGACTGTCGCCACAAAAACCCTTGCCGACGAGTTGCGGCGCGCGCTTGAAGAAGACGAATTCGAGCCCTATTTTCAAACCCAACACTTTGCCGGTGATCACGCGGTTTCGGGCGTTGAGGTCTTGATACGATGGCGGCATCCAACGAAAGGTATCTTGCCGCCGGCCGCATTTTTGGACGTTGCGGAAACTATTGGCATTCTAGGTGAAATTGACGCAATCGCACTCAGGAAATCCGGAGAAATTGTCGCGCGCCTTGAGGCAGACGGCTATTTCGTGCCAAAAATTAGTGTGAACGTCAGCATGGAGCGATTGCGCGATCAGGAGCTACTCTTTGCGATTGAGTGTCTGCCTACATTGCAGGCGCAATTGACGTTTGAAATCCTTGAAACTGTGTTCATTGATGATCTGGATGCCTCATTCAAATTTCTGCTTCAGCAGCTCGAGGCCAAAGGGATTGGAATCGAAATTGATGATTTTGGCAGCGGGCGAGCATCGATCTTGGGTTTGACGCAGATTGAACCCTCTCGCTTGAAAATCGACAAGGCTCTGGTCATGCCGCTCTTGGATCGCCCCGAGCAAAAGGCTCTGCTAAAATCCATCGTCGCAATGGGAAGGGCGCTGAATATCGGTGTTACGGCAGAAGGTGTGGAAACGCTTGCCCATGCGCGTATCTTGGAGGAAATCGGCGTGGATACATTGCAGGGGTATTACTTTTCCAAACCGTTTCCCGCATCGCAATTGGTCAATATTTTCCACAGACGGGCGGCATAGCCCCAACGCATTCGGCGCGTCTAGGCTTAGCCTTCAATTCGACCTGCCATAATCGCAATCGCTTTTTGGTAAACTCCAGCCGCATTCCATTCCTGAATGATTGCGAAATTGGGTTGGCCTTCTTGATAGCCAACTCCGGGTCGCCATCCTTTTTGCCGCAAGAAATTGGCAGTCGAGGCAAGGCTGTCGGTAATATTTGTCAAATCAACGACGCCGTTTCCGTCGCCATCGATGCCAAACTGCAGCACGTTGCCTGGCAAAAACTGGGTGTGGCCGACCTCACCGTGCATTGCGCCGACGGTATGCGATGACAGGCCACCGCGATCCACCAGTTTGAGGGCGGCAAGCGCGTGCGGGCTAAAGAAGTCTGACCTGCGGCAGTCATAGGCCAGTGTCGAAATTGCCGAGACCACATTGGCATCGCCCATGAAGTTGCCAAAGCCCGTCTCCATGCCGTGAATGGCTACAATGACGGCGGCGGGCACGCCATAAGCTGCCTCCAAAGAGGCATAAAATGCCGGGTTTGCCGCAATGCGGCGCTTGCCCTGTGCAACAATTGTATCGGCACCCCGAATACGCATGAAATCGGCGAGCTCATAGCGAAACGATTTCTGATTGCGATCAGCGGAGATTGTCCGCGTTGCGTATGTTGTCGCCGCAAGCGCCTGCAGGCCACGTTGTCCAACGCCTGCATTTGCCGCTTCGATGGCGAACTGTTGTTTCCAGCCCTCGAAACCGTTAGCTGTATTGCCGCAAGTTGCAGCATCAGCGGCTCCCGAAAGGGTGGCCGTGGCAAGTAAGGCGGCAAAGACCGATTTAAGCATGAGGTTACTCGTTCTTGTTGAGAAGTGTTGACCCACTCTAACCCACCGCAGAGATGTTATCCAATAGCCGAGTGATCAATCACGGGTCCCGGCAAACCGCTCGGCCCATTCTGCGCGCTCGTCATCGGTGATTTTGCGGAATGTGATCTCGGGCACAGTGAAGGCGTGGCCAATTTCCAAGGCACTGACCGCCCCCTTGATGTCATCGGGCCATTTCGCATCGCTCGCGTTCATCGCCGCCAGAATATCGGCACTCGCATCAGGGATGAAAGGGGCGGACAAGACGCCGTATAGACGGCACAGGTTCAGCCCCATACGCACCTGCATTGCGGCCTGAGCCGGATCGGTTTTGAAGGTCGTCCACGGGGCAACGGACTGGAGATATTCATTGCCCAGAACCCACATCGCGCGCAGGTCGGACGCGGATTTGCGGACCTCCATCGTATCCATGTGGCCCTCATATTCCGCCAGTTTCGCGGAAAGGTTTGCGATCAAGTCGGCCTCTGCGGGGCCATACTCTGGCCCCTCTGGCACCGCTTCCGAGAATTTCGAACGGCAAAACTTCGTGATCCGGCTGACAAAGTTGCCTAGAACATCGGCCAAATCCTTGTTTACATCGGTCTGGAAGTTCTCCCATGTGAACTCCGCATCCGAGGTTTCAGGGGCGTGCGACAACAGCCACCAGCGCCAGTAATCGGCGGGTAAAATCTCTAGCGCCTGATCCATAAATACGCCGCGTCCGCGCGATGTGCTAAACTGGCCGCCATCGTAATTGAGGTAATTGAACGACTTGATATAGTCGACCAGCTTCCAAGGTTCTTGACTACCAAGAATCGTCGCGGGGAAGCTAAGCGTATGGAAAGGCACGTTATCTTTGCCCATAAACTGGGTGTAAGTCACGTCTTCAGCCCCCTTGTCGGTGCGCCACCAGCGTTCCCAATCGGCCCCTTTGCCCGCATCGACCCATTCTTGGGCGCAGGCGATATATTCGATCGGCGCGTCAAACCAGACATAGAAAACCTTGCCTTCCATGCCGGGCCAATCCGCAGTCCCCTTCTTGACGGGGATACCCCAGTCAAGGTCGCGGGTGATGCCGCGGTCTTGCAACCCGTCGCCATCGTTGAGCCATTTCTTGGCAATCGAGGTGGTTAAAATCGGCCAATCGGTTTTCGAGCCGATCCATGCCGCGATATCTTCTTTCAGTTCGGACTGGCGCAAATACAGGTGCTTGGTTTCGCGCACTTCCAGGTCGGTCGAGCCGGAAATCGTCGAGCGTGCGTCGATCAAATCGGTGGGGTCGAGCTGCTTGGTGCAATTGTCACATTGGTCGCCGCGCGCGCTCTCAAACCCGCAATTGGGGCAGGTCCCCTCGATATAGCGGTCAGGCAAAAAACGGCCATCGGCATTGGAATAAACCTGCTCTTCCACGACTTCGCGGATCAGGCCCATATCTGCCAAACGACCTGCAAAGGCTTGGGTCAGGGCATGGTTTTGCGGGCTGGACGAGCGGCCAAAGTGATCGAACGACAAACGGAAACCAGCGGCAATCTCGGCCTGCACGTCGTGCATTTCGGCGCAATAGTCAGCGACAGGTTTGCCTGCCTTCGCCGCCGCCAATTCTGCGGGCGTGCCGTGTTCATCGGTGGCGCAAAGAAACAAGACCTCATGCCCGCGCGCCCGCAGATAACGGGCGTAAAGATCCGCAGGAAGCTGGCTTCCGATGAGGTTCCCAAGGTGCTTGATCCCGTTGATATAGGGGATTGCGGAGGTGATGAGATGGCGGGCCATTGCGTCGTTCCTTTTGGATGATGCTGTCGTTCTAGCGGGGGTTTTCGCCGGTTGCCAGCCGCAGGGCGCAAAGTGGCTAGAAAAACATGTGCGAGAAGCCTAGAATGATAAGAAAATCGAGCAAAAAATGAGGCGCAAAATGAAAATCACAACAATCGCAATTGCGGTTGCCCTATTGGGCAGTGCCGCATCGGCACAAGACATCTACGCGGGTGTATCTTTTGATTACAACCTCGGGGATGACGACAACAACCAAACAGCCGCGTCACTCCTGGCGGGCGGCACCTATGACATGGGCGTTTTTTCGGTGGGCGCAGAGGTCGAGTACGGCGCGGCGGCCGTGCTTGGCGGCGACTTTGATACGGCGCGACTGCGCCTGATGGGCGGCTATGCGTTCGACACCTACACCGCGCTGGCCTCGATTGGCGGCACGCGGTTTGATGATGGCGACGTTGCCTATTCGGGTTATAACTTCGGCCTTGGCTTGCAAGCCCCGATCACCAACGCGCTTGATCTGCGCGGCGAGGTCCTGCGCGACATCATGAGCGACGGTGGCGCCAATGTCACGACGGCACGGGTTGCAGCGATTTATTCGTTCTGATCGCGATTGCGACTGCGCCTCATCAGGCGCCCGACAATGAAACTGGTGCGCGGCGCGTAAATATACCGCGTCCGCGTGGCAGGCGCGTTGCGCACGCGCATCCGTAACAGGCCAAAGACCACTAGCAACAGGTGCCCCGCCGAGATAAAGGTAAAAAGCGCGCCTGCGCCAAAGCCCGCCATGAGTTTCGATGAGACATAGGGCGCGGCAATGGCTCCCACGGCATAGAAAAACATCAAGGCCGCCGAGAGTTCGACCCGCTCGTCATCGGTGGCAAAGTCATGCGCGTGGGCGGTCGCGACCGAATAAACGGGGAAGGTCGTGAGGCCAAAGAAGACGGAGGCGAGCATCACCGCCCCTGTGCCCATCCCTGCGGATGCGACCGTGATCACGCAGGCGACAATGGCCGCAACCGAGAGCCAGATGAGCACCCAGCGGCGATCGAATTTATCCGCCAGCCAGCCGACAGGATATTGCGCCAGCGCGCCGCCCGCGACGAATGCGGCGAGAAAGTAGCCGATCTGGCTGGCCGCCAATCCGACCTCTTGCCCGTAAATCGGCCCGACCATGCGGAACGCTGCACTTGATTGCGCCGCCACCAGTACACCAGCCACGGCCAAAGGCGACGCGCGCCAAGCCAGCGAAGGGCGCAGGCGCGGGGCTGCCGGTGTCGCGGGCTGTTGGGCGCGCGTCAGGGTGAGCGGGAAGATCGCGGCACAACACAGGATCGTCAGCGCGTTATAGGCGATATAGGTCTCCATATTCGCCAGCGCACCGATCATAAACTGCGCCACAAATGACGCGCTTATATCAACGATACGGTAGCTGCCCATCGCGCGGCCTCGGGTCTTGTTGGTGACACGTGCTTGGAGCCATGCCTCGATTACGGTGTAGCAACCTGCCACGCAAATCCCCGAGGCAATTCGGAAAACAGCCCAGAACATCGGGTCGGTCACGGTGACATGGGCGGCCAGTCCAATGGCGCCCATCGCGGTAAATGTCGCATAGGCGCGGCTGTGTCCGACGTTCCCCATCAGGCGCGGCGCCCACCAGCATCCGATAAAAAACCCGAAGAAATGCGCAGAGCCAAGGAAACCGACCTCGCCTCGGCTAAAACCGTTTGCCAGCCCCGTCAGCGCATCCAGCGGCCCCACGCCACCGGACGAGAGTTGCAACATTGCGACTGACAAGAACAGCGCACCAAAGGTGATCAGCATCTGCATAGGCCGACCTTGCGCTGTCGGTCTGGCCGCTGCAATCGCAAACTGTGGCTTGCAACCAAGAAGTTCGACGCTAGGTTGCCTGCGAAACAACACAAGGCAATCACGATGAAAATGATCCCGCTTGGCCGCACTGATATTCAGGTTTCCGACTGGTGCTTGGGCACAATGACTTATGGCAACCAGACGCCACAAGACGACGCGCACCGCCAGATTGATATGGCACTCGCGGCGGGCATCAACTTTATTGATACTGCCGAGATGTACCCTGTGAATCCGATCCGTAAGGAAACTGTGGGCAAATCCGAAGAGATTGTCGGCAACTGGATCGCCGCCTCCGGTCGCCGTGCCGACGTTGTGATCGCCACCAAAGTATCCGGCGACAATCCTGGTTGGGTGCGCGACGGGCACGGCTATGATGGCCGTATCATCGCAGAGACAATTGACAACTCGCTCCGGCGGCTCAAGACCGATTACATAGACCTCTACCAAATGCATTGGCCGATGCGCGGCTCTTATATGTTCCGTCAAAACTGGACCTATGACCCGTCCAGCCAGAACCGTGCCGAGACAATGGATCACATGATGGATGTTCTCACGGCCCTTGATGTGGCGGCAAAAGCAGGCAAAATCCGCGCAATCGGCATGTCCAACGAAAGCACTTGGGGCATGACCCAATGGACGCGTCTGGCCGAAGAGCACAGCCTGCCGCGCATGGCCTGTGTGCAGAACGAATACTCGCTGCTGTGCCGTCTCTACGACACGGACATGGCCGAAATGGCAGTCAATGAGGATGTGACCCTGCTGGCTTTCTCGCCTTTGGCCTGCGGTCTGCTGACGGGGAAATACCAAAACAACGCAGTGCCTGAAGGCAGCCGCTTGTTTATCAACGGTGATCTTGGCGGGCGGATGACGCCACGCGTTTTACCCGTGACCCAAGCCTATATCGATATCGCGGCCAAGCATGGGCTCGCCCCCGATCACATGGCGATGGCATGGCAGCGCACGCGGCCTTTCCCGATCTCGGCCATTTTCGGGACAACGACAGCGGCGCAATTGGAGCACCTTCTCAAAGGGCGCGATCTGGAGCTTTCAAAGGATATCGTGGTCGAAATCAACGCTGCGCACCGTGCCAACCCGATGCCCTACTGATCTGGCCGGTTCAATTTAGGCCGTTAAATGTCGCTTGCGGATATTGCCACTCGATGGGGAATCGCACAACGTCAGCCCCAACACAAATGGGGGACGACATGCCACTACAAATGAACCGCGAAGTCTTTATCACCTGCGCCGTGACAGGATCAGGCAGCACGCAGGACCGTAGCCCGCACGTCCCGCGTTCGCCCGAACAAATCGCACAAAGCGCGATTGACGCGGCCAAGGCCGGGGCTGCGATCGTGCATTGCCACGTCCGCGACCCCGAAACGGGCGCACCGTCGCGCGATCTGGCGCTTTACCGCGAAGTCACCGAACGGATCCGCGATTCAGAGGTTGATGTTGTTTTGAACCTCACCGCGGGGATGGGGGGCGATATCGTCTTTGGCGGTGTTGAAACCCCGTTCCCGACCATCAAAGGCACCGACATGGTTGGCGCAACAGAGCGCGTCGCCCATGTCGCAGAATGCCTGCCGGAAATTTGCACGCTTGACTGCGGCACGATGAACTTCGCCGAGGCCGATTACGTCATGACCAACACGCCCGGCATGCTGACGGCGATGGGCACGATGATGACCAAGCTGGGTGTGAAACCGGAGATCGAGGCCTTTGATACGGGCCATCTGTGGTATGCCAAACAGCTCGTCAAAGACGGCGTGCTGGAAAAAGGCGCGTTGGTCCAGCTTTGCATGGGGGTGCCTTGGGGCGCACCTGATGATCTCAATACCTTCATGGCCATGGTTAACAATGTGCCTGATGATTGGACGTTTAGCGCCTTTGGCCTTGGCCGTTCGCAAATGCCCTATGTCGCAGCCTCTGTGCTCGCGGGGGGCAATGTGCGGGTCGGTCTGGAAGATAACCTGATGCTCGACAAAGGCGTTCTGGCGACCAATGCGCAGCTCGTGGAGCGGGCCGCAACGATCATCGAAAACCTTGGTGCACGGGTTATCACGCCTGCCGAAGTGCGCGCCAAACTGGGGCTGACGAAACGCGGCCCGCTCTCAAAATGAGGGCAGTTGCGGCGCTATTGCTGCTGGCGGCATGCGGGAAACCCTTGCCTAACGAACAGGTCGGCGGCCTTTTCGAGGTCTACCGCGACACCACTGTGCCCATTGCGTCCAAGGCGGTCTTTGACCCAGCGCGCTATCTTGGGACATGGTATGAGATCGCGCGCTATCCCGTGCCGTTTGAGGTCGGCTGCGTCAAGGTGACCGCCGAATACGGGCAGCAAGCGGATGGCACAATTTCGGTGTTGAACACCTGCCGCAACCCTGACGGCTCTATGAAATCCCAGATCCAAGGCAGTGCCGAAATTGTCGGGCCGGGCCGGTTGAAGGTAAGCTTCCCCTCCGTGCCATTCGGGGCGTCGGATTATTGGGTGCTCTGGGTCGATGAAGGCTACCGGACGGCGGTTGTCGGCGCGCCAAACGGGCGGTCGGGCTGGATTCTGAACCGCGAGCCACGCATTCCCCAAGACCGGATGAACGCGGCGCGTGAAGTTTTGGACTTCAACGGCTATAATCTGGACCGATTGATGGAGGTGCCGCAATGAAGCGGGTCGTATTGGGATGTGTCATGGCCTTTGGTTTGGCCGCGTGTGACGAAGCGGCGATGCAAGGCTTCGGGGCAGGGGCGCCAGCGGGTGCAAGCGGCGGCATGCGCGAATTTATCGTGCTTGGTTCGTCCATGAGTTTTGAGCAATGCAAGGCGCGCGGCGGGTTTATCATCCGCGATGTCGGCAACCCGATGACGGCCTGTGACCCAAATGTGCTTCACACGCCGGCACTGGCGGACGAATTTAACAATCCAGACAACAATGCTGACGAATTGGCTGCACGCGAAGCCGAGGATTTGGCCAAAGGCTAAGGCGGATAAACGATGACACAAAACGGCGTGAAAACAGCAGCCATTATTGGCGGTGGGGTAATTGGCGGTGGCTGGGCGGCGCGGTTCTTGCTCATGGGCTGGAACGTGCAGGTCTTCGACCCCGACCCAGAAGCGCAGCGCAAAATCGGCGAAGTGATTGATAACGCACGCAGGTCCTTGCCTGGCCTGTCCGATGTCGCACTGCCGGACGAAGGCAAGCTGACGTTTCACACGACGATCTCAGAAGCAGTGGCCGGCGTGGCGTGGATTCAGGAAAGTGTGCCAGAGCGGCTGGAACTGAAGCGCAAAGTCTTTCAAACCCTGCAAGAGCATTGCCCCGTGGAGGCCATCATCGGCTCGTCTACCAGCGGCTTTAAACCCTCCGAATTGCAGGGCTGCGCGTCGCGTCCTGAGCAGATCATCGTCACGCACCCGTTCAATCCCGTCTATCTTTTGCCGCTGGTCGAGCTGGTGCCGACGGATAAAAACACGCCCGACATGATTGCTCGCGCGAAGGCGATCCTGACCGAAATCGGTATGTTCCCGCTGCATGTTCGCGCCGAAATCGACGCCCATATTGCGGACCGTTTTCTGGAGGCCGTCTGGCGCGAGGCGCTGTGGTTGATCAAAGACGGCATCGCCACGACCGAAGAAATCGACAATGCGATCCGTTATGGCTTTGGTTTGCGCTGGGCGCAGATGGGCCTTTTCGAGACTTACCGCATTGCGGGCGGCGAAGCGGGGATGCGCCATTTTATCGAGCAATTCGGCCCCTGCCTTGAATGGCCATGGACCAAGCTGATGGATGTGCCAGAGCTGACAGACGAGCTTATTGATACCGTTGCTGGCCAGTCTGACGCGCAATCGGGGCATATGACGATCCGGCAACTTGAACGGGCCCGCGACAATAACCTCGTGACGATTTTGCGCGGACTGAAGGCGCAGGATTTCGGGGCCGGTGCGCTGTTGAACGCCCAAGACAAGCGGATCGCCGCCCCCGCAGCCATGCCCGATGACCTGAGTAAACCCGTGGTCACGATCCGCCGGGCGATCCCGCTCGATTGGACCGACTACAACGGGCATATGAACGAGGCCCGCTATTTGCAGGCCTTCGGGGACGCGACCGACAGGTTGATGGAAATTGTCGGCTGTGATGCCGATTACATCGCCAGCGGCGGAAGCTATTTTACCGCCGAGACGCATATCCGCCACCTTGACGAGGTCCACGCGGGCGCGAATATCCATATCGAGACACAGGTTCTGGCGGGTGCGGGCAAGAAGATGCATCTTTTCCATCGCATGTTTGAGGGCACGCGGGAATTGGCGACGGGCGAGCATATGCTCATCCACGTCAGCCTTGAGACGCGCAAGGCCTCTGATCCCGCTCCGCAGATTGCGGCCGCTTTGGGGGCTTTGGCGCAAGGGCATGCGGCCCTGCCGACACCCGTTGGCGCAGGCAAGGCGATCGGCACCAAATGAGCCGCGTTTTGATCACGGCTGGCGGGTCGGGCATCGGGCGCGCGATGGGCGAGGCCTATGAGGCCGCGGGGTTTGAGGTCTGGGCCACGGACGTGGACAGGGCCGCTCTCGCCGCGCTGCCGCCCTCTTGGCAGGGGCATGCGGTTGATGCCTCTGATGAGGGCGCTGTAGCGGATCTTTTTGCGCGGATCGCTGCGGCGGGCGGGCTTGACGTGCTTTGCGCCAATGCGGGGATTGCAGGGCCAACCGCGCGGATCGAAGATATCGCGCTCAACGACTGGCGGGCCTGTGTTTCGGTCAACCTTGAAGGTGCGTTCCTCGCCGCAAAATATGCAGCCCCGCTCATGAAGTCTGCGGGCGCGGGGGCAATGATCTTTACCTCCTCAACGGCGGGCATCTACGGCTACCCGAACCGCGCGCCCTATGCATCGGCCAAATGGGCTATCATCGGCTTGATGAAAACTGTGGCCATGGAGCTAGGTCCGTTTGGCATTCGCGCCAATGCGATTTGTCCAGGAGCGGTCGAGGGGCCGCGCATGGAAGGGGTGCTGGCACGCGAAGCAGCGGCCAAGGGTATGACCCGCGATCAGGTCTACGACGGCTATGCATCGGGCACATCAATGCGCAGCTTTGTCGAGGCCCGCGACGTCGCGAATATGGCCGTCTTTTTGGGCACGGATGTGTCGCGGCTGGTGTCGGGGCAAGTGATCGCCGTGGACGGGCATACCGAAAATTCGGACCCGAAAGTCTAATCCAAGGCGGCCAGCAACTGCTCCAAATGGGCCGAGAGATCACGCGGGGCGATTGTCGCGGCACGGACCAACCCGTCGAAATGCGCAGAAAGGGCTGCGACGCGCTCGCGGTCACGAAACACCAGATAGTTCGACCCCAGATAGATGACCGCAAGCAACGGTCCGAAAATCGTCACGGGCGCAGAGAAAAGCTGCCTTCGGTCAAACAAATAGACACGCAAGCTCGGGTAAAGCTGCGTGTGCAGCTCTTGCAGATTGCGCAACTGGGTGCGGCGAATGTCGCGGGGGATATCTGCGTAATAGCCCTCGGCACGGGCAAAACTTGACAATTCACAGAGCGGAAAGGCGACCTCGTAATCCGACCGCGCGCCGCGCATCCACGCCAGCCTGTCGCGGCTCGCGCCGACGGCCTGATCAATCGTTTTGCCCAATGACGGGGCATATTCCCAGCGCAACATCTCGTCAGTCTTGAGCATATCGGGCAGGCCAGCAGGCACATGTCGGATCTTGTAGCCAGCGGCCTCCTGATGCCATGCAAAAATCTGCTCATCAACCAGCGCGCGTGGCGCTTGGGTCATGGTCATCGCGGCGGCAACAAGATCGGCGGCCTGCTCTGGCAAATCCGACAGGCCAAGCAGCCAGTCGGCGCTCACGCCAAGGGCGGCGGCACAGGCGGCGACCAGTTGACCATTGGGCATCCGCGCGCCCGTATCCTTGAGCAATTGCGACAAGGTCGAGCGGTCGACGCCCGTGTCGCGCGCGAGCTTGCTTTGGTTTGATCCGGCCAAGGCCATGCCCTTCGCGAGCCTTTCGCGAAACAGGGCGGCGCGGTCAAATTTGTTGTTTTTTGTATCCATTGTTTATTATTATCATATTTATGGATAGTTGTGAACTACTGTCAGAATGTGCAAATCGGGCAAGGCCTGCCAAAACAGGCATATGAAATCCACGACTGACTGGCCCACCGTGGCCCTCTTGTTTGGCTGTTATGCGCTCTGGGCTTTGCTGCTCTTTGCGGGGCCTGTTTGGCTTGCTGCACTGCTATTGGGGCCGGTCATTGCGTTGCAGTCTTCGCTGCAGCACGAGGTTTTGCACGGACACCCTTTCCCCAATCAGATCCTCAATGAGGCGCTTGTCTGGCCCAGCCTCAATCTTGTGATTCCTTATAGCAGGTTTCGCGATACGCATTTGCAGCATCACAATGATGCGCGACTGACCGACCCCTATGACGATCCGGAAAGCAACTATCTGGACCCGGAAGTCTGGGGCGCGTTGCCTGCATGGCAGCAGGCCCTTTACGAGAGCAATAACACGCTCATCGGGCGGCTGGCACTGGGTCCCTTGATCGGGACGATTGCATTTCTGAAGTCTGATCTGCTGTCGGGCGACCGCAAAATTTACCTGCAATGGGCGGCGCATCTGCCCGCGGTGATCGGTGTTATGGCCATCGTCAATCTGTCGCAATTGCCACTGTGGCTTTATGCAGTTACGGCATACATCGGGCTTTCAATCCTCAAACTGCGCACATTTCTCGAACATCAAGCCAGCGAGCGCTGCTCGGGACGCACAGCGATCGTGGAGTCGGGCGGGATCTTTGGGTTTTTGTTTCTGAACAACAACTTACACAGCGTTCACCACAAACACCCAAAGGTGGCGTGGTATCGGCTGCCTGCACTCTATCGGGCCAACAGGGATCACTATTTGCAGCGCAACGGTGGCTATTTTTACCCGTCTTATGGGGCAATCTTCAGGCGCTATGCGCTCAAAACCAAAGATCCTGTCGCACATCCGTTCTGGCAAAGGCGCTAATCCCGGCCCATAGAGAGCACATGGACCTTTGGATACCGATCACAGTCGGGGCGGCGCTGGCGCAAACCATCCGCTTCATGCTGCAAAAGCAGCTCAAGTCGACCAAGCTTTCAACAGCGGGGGCGACTTTTGCGCGCTTTATCTATTCCGCGCCTTTGGTCGTTCTTGTGGCGATCATCTACGCGCTCAGCTCCGGGCAGGGTGCACCTGACATCCGGCTGGCGTTCTGGAGTTACGCGGCCCTTGGCGGCACCACGCAAATTATCGGGACCGCTTGTGTTGTTGCGCTATTTTCGCACCGCAACTTCGCGGTCGGGATCACATTCAAGAAAACCGAAGTCCTGCTCAGTGCCTTCATCGGTTTCGCGCTTTTGGGCGATCTTATCTCGCTGCCGGCACTCTTTGCGATCATCATCGGGCTGTTTGGCGTGCTCTTGCTGTCTGATGTGCCCAGCATCGCGGGGCGGTTTCACCAGCGGATATGGAACAAGGGCACGGCCTTGGGATTGGCGTCGGGACTGGCCTTCGGGTTTTCGGGAAACGGGTATCGGGGCGCGTCATTGTCATTGGGCGCGGGCGACGTGTTTTACCGCGCCATCGTCACGCTGGCCTTTGTGACCGCCTTCCAAACCGCGATCATGGCGCTCTGGTTGATCTGGCGGGAGCGGGGCGAAATCAGCCGCGTGCTGGGGGCTTGGCGGGTCGCGTCGCTTGTCGGGCTAAGCTCGATGGCGGGATCGATCTGCTGGTTCACAGCTTTCACGCTCCAGACCGTCGCCTATGTCAACGCATTGGGGCAAATCGAGCTTTTGTTCTCGCTGCTCGTCGGCGCGTTCATTTTCGGCGAAAAGGTCAGCCCGCGCGAATGGCAGGGGCTGCTTATGCTGACGGGGAGTATCGTGCTTTTGGTGCTGGTGGCCTAGAGCGGGCTTTTGCCGCCCAAGCGGTGAACCAGATGGCGCTCGTCATCATTGGCGAAAAACGGCACTGTCTCGGGCGGGCCACCGCGCGCGATGTGGGCGCGCAATTCGGCCAGAACGACTTGGGTGATAAATGGTAAATCAAAGCTGCGCGCTTGATCCAAGGGCACCCACTGCAAATGAGACAATTCATCTTCGGCGCGGGTAAAGTCATCCGGATCCGTGATCAAATCCGCGGCATCAGCGAGTAGAAAACGGGCGTCAAAGCGGCGCGGCGCACCATCTGGTGTGACTGCACGAAAGAAAAATGTGGTCGCGGCGATATTGGGAATATGGCCCGTCGCGGCAAACCCGCGCCAGCCTTTCGGGGCGTCGACCCATGTTTGCGGCGCACCTAGCACTTGCCCGGTTTCTTCCCAAAGTTCCCGGATCGCGGCGGCGGCGATTGCCGTGGGCGAGACCTGCGCGCGGTCTGATAGACGGTCGGCACAAAGGGCGGGCAACGGCGTCGCTGCGACCAGCGCATCATTGGGATCAATAGCGCCCCCAGGAAACACAAACTTTCCGGGCATAAAGGCGGCCGAAGCGCCACGTTGGCCCATCAACACTGCCTCACGATCACGCAAGACGATCATCGTGGCAGCGTCGCGAATGGGGACGCCCGTCTGCATTTATGCGGGCTGCCCGAAACCGTGCATGCGGCGGGACCACTGGATCGCGACAACCAACCCTTTCAGCCGAGGCAGCAGATAAAGTGAAAGCGCTACCGTCAGCACGGTGAAGATCGTGGCCATCACAGCAGGATCTGGGCGAAACCATGACCAAGTGAAATGCATGAAGATCGCGAGCAAATGGCCCACAATCAGGATTGTCAAATAGGCAGGACCATCATCTGCGCGGTGGTGGCGCATGACTTCGTGGCAGTTCGGACAGGAATCCACGACCTTCAGATAGCCGTCAAAAAGATGGCCTTCACCACAATTGGGGCAGCAACGGCGAAACCCGCGCAACTTGGCAGGCTTGGATAGACGGTCGTCGACAACTTCGGCGCTCATATTTGGTCTCCGCGATGAATACCTCTACATGGGCTGTTTTGGGTGTTTTGAAAAGACCCAGACAATGCCTTGCGGCCCCATGCCGCAATTGGTCCCTGAAAAATATTGCGGGGCGTGCGACGGAACTTTGACACAGATCCGTTGAAGAAGGGTCAACAACGCAAACAGCGCAACTCAGATCCGAAAAGGAATGACAATGAAAACGACAGTATTGATCGCAGCCATCACCGCAGGCCTGACTTTAGTGGCCCTAGATGCCAGCGCGGATGGTCGGGGTGGTCCACGCGAGAAGCCGGCATTTGCAACCTTGGATACCGACGGCGACGGCGCGATCAGCCTTGAAGAGCTGCAAAACGCAGGTGCCGCGCGTTTTGCGGAAAAGGACACAGACGGGAACGGAGCCCTTTCGTTGGCTGAACTGGCAGCAGCACGGGCTGCCGAAATGGCCGACCGTGCAGCGGAGATGATCGCGCGGATGGATGAAAACGGTGATGGCGAGTTGCAAGCCGAGGAAATGAAGCCACGCGGTCGCGGTGATAACGCGGGGCGCATGTTCGGCCATATGGACGCAGATGCGGATGGCCTGATCAGTGAAGAAGAATATGACGCGGCTGGTGAAGGTCGCGGTGGCCGAGGCAAGCGACACGGCGGTCGCGGTTAAATGCGACAGCGCGGGGCGCGTGCCACTATTGCAAACGCCCCGTGCATTGCCGAAGTGAATGAATGTGGGTATGATCTGAGCGCATGAATGTCTTCACGGGATCTTGGGACGGTGCTTCCGACGATGCGGTTCTGGTTGCTTATGCGAACGGAGACAGATCGGCTGCGCAAGTCTTGTCACAGCGCCTCGTGCCGCGGGTTTTGGCACAGGCGACACGCATGCTGGCGGACCGGGCAGAGGCCGAAGATGTGGCGCAAGAGGCCATGATGCGGCTGTGGAAGATCGCGCCCGACTGGCGGCAAGGCGAGGCGCAAGTCTCGACATGGCTTTACCGCGTGGTGGCCAATCTGTGCACCGACCGGCTGCGTAAAAGGCGTAGTGCCTCGCTTGATGATATCGCCGAGCCGGCCGATCCGCAAAAAAGTGCGGTTGCACATATGCTCGAAACATCACGCCTGACGGCACTGGCGGATGCGCTTGCGCAATTGCCCGACAGGCAAGCGCAAGCCGTGTCATTACGGCACCTCGAGGGCCTGTCCAATCCCGAGATTGCAGCGGTCATGGACATCAGCCTGCGTTCGGTTGAAAGTTTAACCGCACGTGGAAAGAGGGCGCTTACGGAGATTTTGGCAGGCCGACGCGCTGCATTGGGGTATGAAGATGAGTAAATCAGACGATCAAATGCTCGACGATCTCTTCGCTTTGGCGCAGGCAAACCTTGCGATGCCATCTGATGATTTGATGGCGCGGATCTTGGCGGATGCAGATGTCGTGCAGGCCGCGGCGCCTGAGCCGAAGCAATCGCTTTGGCGCGGTCTTTTCGATGTTGTCGGTGGCTGGCCCAGTGTGGGCGGGCTTGCCATGGCGGGCGTGACAGGGGTCTGGTTCGGAATCGCACCGCCTGCGACCGTGTCAACTCTCGCGGCTGACTTGATCGGCACGAACGTCACAGTCGATCTGCTCGACGATTCCAGCAGCTATTTCGCGGAGACATTGAACGATGGATAACCAAATGAAAAAACCCCGCAGACTTTGGCGCGTCGTGCTGGTGCTTTCGCTTGCGCTGAACGTGGCCGTCGTTGGGGCAGTTGCCGGGCTTGTGATTTCGGGGCGGACAAATGACGGGCCGCCGCAGCGGCTGATGTTCGATTTTGGCCCCCTCGGGCGTGTGCTCGACCCTGCCGACCGGCGTGCTATCGGCAATGCAATGCGCAGAAATGGCGCTGTCCCATTTGATCGCAAAGAGATGCGCGTGAAAATCGTCGATCTTGCGACAGCACTGCGGCAAGAGCCGTTCGACGCGGAATTGGTCGCACGCGAGTTGGGGTCTTTCCGGTCACGCGCCGAGCGGGTGCAACAAGATGCGCAAGACGCATTTATTGCTCACATTGCCGCCATGTCGGCCGATGGGCGGCGCAAACTGGCCGACAGGCTTGAACATGGCGCGCGTCAATAGCTGCTAGGCGGCGTCGCAACGGCTCATCGCGACGGTGTCACGGCCTGCGGATTTCGCGGCATAAAGCGCCGCGTCCGCTTGCCCGCACATGCCGTTGATCTGCCCGCGATCGAGCGGGGTAAGGCCGCCGGTCGTGACACCAACAGAGGCTGTGACGGTTAATGGCGGGTGATCAGGGCCAATCGAGAAGGGGCGCGACGAGATAAGCTTGCGCACGCGGTCGGCGGCAGCATGGGCCTGCTCGCCGCCAGTGCGAGGCATGGCAATCATGAACTCTTCTCCGCCAATCCGTGCCACCAGATCAATCGCGCGCAAATTCTCGCGGAGGCGACGGGCGATCTCGATCAGGACCATGTCGCCGGCCGCATGACCGAACCGATCGTTGATCGTCTTGAAATGATCAATATCGAGCATCATCACGGCAAATTCGCGCTGTGTTGTGCGGGCTTGCGCGGCAATGCGCACCAGATGCGGCTCGACATAACGGCGGTTAAACAGGCCTGTGAGCGGGTCGGTGACCGCCGCTTGCAACCCGTCACGGACCGTATTGCGCAGGCGATCATGCAGTAGTTTCTGGTGCACCAATGCTTTCGTGCGCAACACAAGCTCGCCGCCGGAAATCGCGCTAAACACCGCGTCATCAGCGCCAAGGTCAAGTGAGAGGGCTGCCGTTTCGACCTGCCCGTCGGGGAGGATGGCCATCAGCGCAGAGGTGCGGGTTTCGGCCCGCGACCGTAAGTCGGAAATCAACCGAAAGATGCTGCGTCCGTCATCACTGTATTGCGTGCCGTCAATGATAAAGACATCCGGAACGGGGGACACCGCAGTCGTCGTTAAGATCCCGTCGGTCTCAAACCGCATCACGGGGAGGGTGAGGCCTTCATTCAACTTTTGCGCGAGACTCCTGCCCGATGTGACCGAGTTTGATACAAGGGCAACGCGCGCGGCGGCATTATAGCTGCTGCGTGTTTCCTCAAAGCCCAGTGCACGGCTGGTGCCATCGCGCAGCATCAACTCTTGACGGGCATGGCGGACCCGCAACAACGAACGGATACGCGCGAGCAATAATGCGTCGTTGATCGGGCGGGGCAAAACATCATCTGCTCCGGCATCCAAGGCCGCGAAACGGGCCCGCGCTGTATCAGCTATTCCCACGGAAATAATGGCGATTGAGGCCGTATCGGGGTTGTCTTTGAGATCGCGGCAAAACCCGTGGCGGTCTTCGGCTTGGTCAGACAGGTTGATCAGAATAAGGTCGGGTCGGTTGCGGTCGATAATCGCTTCCGCCTCTGCCCGTGATCCGCAAGCATCTACAATGAACTGAGCGGCCAACATTTTGACCTTCAGCACAATCCTGTTTGTCGGTAATGTATCGACAATCAAAATGCGGCCCGTCATATCTATCATCCTTTCGTGGTTTCACCACTGCGACAGCGTCAAGCTAGACCTGAATGGTTAAAAAACGGTTTCCACTGATAAAGAGGATCAAATGAGCCCAGAACATGCGCAAGTGATTGCCCTTCAGGCCCTGGGCTGGTTGGCAGGCAACGACGAGCTTTGCCCGATTTTCCTTGGTGCGACAGGGGGATCGGTCGAAGATTTGCGGACGCAGGCAAGCGACGCCGCGTTTCAAAGCTCGGTGCTCGAGTTCCTGACGATGGATGACGCTTGGGTGATCGCATTTTGCGATGCGCATGATCTGAAGTACGATATGCCTCTGCGGGCGCGTTACGCCATGCCAGGCGCCGACTCTGTTCATTGGACCTAAAGGTCGATTGAGATTTCGCCGTCGGGCTCCGCCGCACGGCTTTGACACAAGATCATCGCAGTTGCGCGTTGCGCATTTGAGAGAACGTAATCGCGGTGCGCGACCGTGCCCGAAATCACACCGCATTTGCACACGCCACACAGCCCGTCCGCGCATTTCACATCAACAGGCACCCCGACTTTCAATAATGCGTCTGCGGCCGTCTCATCGGCGGCCACAGGCACAATCCGCCCGTCTTGCAGGCGTAACTTGAACGGGTGGTTCACATATTCGGGGGCTTCAGGGGCCGCGAAATACTCCAGATGCCGCGCCTCCTCCGGATAGCCGTTCGCCTCTGCTGCTGCGATCACCGCCGTCATATATGCGTCCGGTCCGCAGGTATAGGTATGTGCGCCGTCTCGGTAGGTCATGACCCGCGCCAAATCGGCCCGCGTGCCCTCATCCGTGATATTGAGATGCACATTCGCGGCCCAAGGTTGCGCCATCAAGAGCGGGATGAAGCCCGCTTGGGCACGGGTTTTCACGCTGTAATGGAGCGCAAATGGCCGTTCGAGCGCGTGCAAGCGGTGCGCCATCGCGATCATCGGTGTGATCCCGATCCCGCCGCCCATCAGCATCGTGTGGCTTGCGTCCTCCGCCAGTGGGAAGTGGTTAATCGGCTTGGATACAAAAACCCTGCGCCCCAGCCCGAAAATCCGGTGCATCAGCTTGGAACCACCGCGCCCCTGATCTTCGCGGAGCACTGCAATCTGATAGGTCTTACGATCCGAAGGGTCGCCTGACATCGAATATTGACGAAAGAATTCAGGTGCGACGACAACATCCAGATGCGCCCCCGCCGTGAATGGCGGCAGGTCCGCGCCCTTTGGGTCGGAAAATTCATAAAGCGTCACTGCATCCGTCAATTTTTCGGCCCGCGTCACGACCAAGCTCAGGATCGGCGCTTCGCCCTCGGCCGCGCGATACACATGCTCAGGTGGCAGGCCATTGGCCCGCCGCGCCCTATGCTCATCGGCCGGAATCATCGCCTGATAGGCCGCGATTCCGGCTTCGCGGTCCATGGGGAAAGGCCAAGGATAGGGCGGCGGCGCAAGCGGGGCAGGATAGACCGCAAGCGTTTGATCGGCGTAACTCAGCTTCAGATCGCGGGACAAATCCCGCTTGTTCACAGGCGCAACGGCAGGGCGGTAGGCCCCGTCATCCAGCATCTCCAAATCCCACCACCACTTTTTGACAGTATTGATCGATCCATTGCCAAGAGTATCATCAAGCGCCGCCAAGGCCTTTGCTGCCTTTGGCACAGTCATCGCCAGTTTGCGGAACGGGGCCTCGGCAAACAGCCCTTCGAGGTTCCAAGGGCAGGTCTTCATACAGCGCCCGCACATCGCGCCATTCTTCTGGCTCACGCGGTAGGTCGTGCATTTCTGGCTATCGGATTTCCAAATCTCATAGCCGTTAAACATCAACTTTGGCCCAGCCGTAATCGCTCCACTGGGGCATTCACGGGCGCATTTGTTACAGGCCTCGCAAAAGCTTTGCAGGCCGAAATCAATCGGCTTGTCGTGGGTCATCGGCATATTCGTCGTGACAACGCCCGATTTCAACCGCGGCCCGAGGAAGGGGTTTAGGATTACCTCGCCAATGCGGCTGACCTCGCCAAGCCCCGCGAGGAGCAACAGCGGCGGGTGCAAAACCTCATCATCCATCACCGAATGCACCCGCGCCGTATAGCCCAAGTTGCGCAGATGCTGCGCCAATACACCGCCCAAAAGCGAGAACCGCAGATAGGCCCGCATGGATTGCGCGCAGGCGATCCAGTCGTCGCCAGACGCGCCCTCCATCGTCTCGTGACCTTGGTCGATAATCATCGAGATTGCGTTACTGTGATAGGGGGTTATCGGCTCGCCCGCCGCATCGTGACTATAGTAGGTCCAGTCCGGACACGCACTTAACCCGCAGGCATCGACGCCAAGGAAATAGAGCGCGGCCTTGATGTTTTCGGCATTTACCGCCGCATCGTCAGTGCCGTCCTGCTTTCCCGCCGCCTCGCCGTCTTGGAGCAACACAAAGGCGCCCAGCGACGGGCGGAACGCAAAGGCGCTCGCTGATTTGCGCACGTAGTTGCCGTTCTTGGTGGCCTCTTGCACCTGTTTGCCCAAGTCCCCGAACAACGCCCGTGCAAAAAGGTTTGCCCGCTTTGGCACCCGCGCGACATTGGGCGCGTCGATGTAGGTCGTGGGCGTGTCCACGCGCTTGAGCGTCTCGAAGGGATGCGGTCCCAAGGGGTAATCGCGCTTGGCATAAACATCGCGTCGCCCCGCCGATTTCGCATGTGCACCCGTGCCGTAAGTATAGCTGAGCGGCGCTTCCTGACGTGGCACAATCGGCAAATCGGCGGCCATTTCAAGCGTCGTCGTTACGGCTGCCAAACCGTATTGATCGCCTGTAAACGGGTTCACCAACACGCCGTCTTCCAAGGCCACCAAACCAGCCGAGGCCGCCAGCGCGCCCAAATTCGCGTCGCTTGCGGCCATAGAATGCGCCCGCGCGTCATGGCCCAAGGTGCGGATATAACTTGCCAGCGTCACCGCCGTTTCCATGCTGCGCAAACAGGTGCGCTGGGGCAGGGCGCCTTTGATCCAGCTGGCGCCGACCTCGTCGTCACGGGGCGCGCGCGGATGGTCATATAAGAACACGATCGCATGGGTATGATGACGGCAATCGGCAGGTGGCAAAGCCATGCTCTCGCGCAGGCCCGCCATAATCACATCAATGCCCGCGGCCAAAGATTTGGGCTGCATCACCCGCAATTTATCGGCCAAACGGTCCACATCAGGGTTCACAAGCGGCGCATCCAGCCAGACCGCCGGATCAATCGCGCAGGTGCCCACCATGCTGGCATCGCAATAATAGCCGAATGATTTCAAATGATTGGCGCGTTCCGCCAAATCATCGGGGATTTCTGCGATCTCCTTTTTCACCATCCCGTCACGCGTCGCATCGAGCATCGCCTGATATTCTTGCATCGCGTTCACGATGCTTTTCGGGTCCTCAGGCCGGCGAAAAGAAACCGGTTGCATCACAGGCACGGCTGACAGATCAACGCCAGACATCCGCTTGAGTTTTTCTAGCGGAAACGGACCAAGATGCATCGGGCGGGAGCGGTAAGAGCGAAGTTTGAGCATGATAGTTGACACCGTCACGGCGGCAGGGTGGAGTGTCAATACGAGACAACGAAGGAACCCGAAATGATCAAAGGTATCGTCTTCGACAAAGATGGCACGCTGTTCGACTTCAACGCAACTTGGGGCGTTTGGACGCGCGGCATGATTGCAGCCGAGGCTGGCGATGATCCCGAAATGACCGAGACTTTGGCAAATGCGCTGGGCTATGATTACGAAGGTGGCGTGTTTTGGCCCGAAAGTATCGTGATCGCTGAAACCGTTGATTTCATTGCCGAAGCCATGCTTGAACATCTGCCAGATGTGACGAAAAAGGATCTCATGGCCCGTATGAGAAAGGCCACGATCAATGTGCCGCAGGTGCAGGCCGCGCCGCTTTGGCCCTTGCTGCACGAGATCAAGGAAATGGATATCCTCATCGGTCTGGCCACCAATGACGCCGAAGAAAACGCCCGCGCCCATTTGGGGGAAGCGGATGTATTGGATCTTTTTGATTTTATCGCAGGCTACGATAGCGGGTTTGGCGGAAAACCGGAGCCAGAGCAGCTTTTGGGGTTTTGCACCACGACGGGGCTCGATCCCGCAGAGTGCATCATGGTCGGCGATAGCACCCATGACATCAATGCCGGCAATGCCGCGGGGATGCGCACGATCGGCGTGCTCACTGGTCCTGCGCAGGCCTATGAATTGCAGCCCTACACTGATGTTATTCTCAACAGCATCGCGGATCTGCCAGAGTGGCTCGCGGGGCAAAACCGTTAGTGTCCCGCTAAAACGACACATCTTGTCGCCTTTGCGCAAGGCTTGCGCGTTGGTCGTGCCAAACTGACCCCAACACAAACGGGGAGACTTGATCATGGCAGACACACCCAGACGGCGCGGCGGCGGTCGGGCAGGCAATGCAACGCGGCGGGGTCACGAGGTGATTGACCAAATGCCATGGCGCATCCCCGTCAACACCGACCGCCCGACAGAGCCGCTTGGCCCTGAGGGTGTCGAGGCCATCCACAACGGTGCGATGACCATTCTCGAGGATATCGGGATCGAGTTTCTCAACGAAGAAGCGTTAGAGCTGTTCAAGCAAGCGGGCTGTACCGTGAATGGCACGAATGTGCGCATGGGGCGTGACTGGGTCATGGAAATGCTGTCGCATGCACCAGCGCAATTCGACATCACCCCGCGCAACCCCGATCGCAAAATCACCATCGGCGGCAAGCATATTCTGTTCGGCAACGTCTCCTCTCCACCCAACTATTTTGACATGGAGATCGGCAAAAAGGTCTCCGGGACGCGCGCGCAATGTGCCGACCTGTTGCGGCTGACCCAGTATTTCAACTGCATCCACTTCGCAGGCGGCTATCCGGTGGAACCGGTGGATGTGCATGCCTCTGTGCGCCACCTTGATGTGGTCTATGACAAGATGACGCTCACTGACAAAGTGGCGCACGCCTATTCTTTGGGCCGTGAGCGGGTCGAAGATGTCATGGAAATGGTCAAAATCGCGGGCGGGCTGTCGGAAGAGGAATTCGTTTCCAAGCCGCATATGTACACCAACATCAACTCGACCTCGCCGCTCAAACACGACGTGCCGATGATCGACGGCTGCCTGCGCTGCGTGCGCCGTGGTCAGGCCGTGATCGTGACGCCATTTACCCTCGCGGGTGCCATGGCCCCCGTCACCATGTCGGGTGCTGTGACGCTCTCTATCGCGGAGGCCCTCTCAGCTATCGCGCTGTTCCAATTCGTCCGACCGGGCGCGCCCTGCGTGATCGGCACATTCACCTCCAACGTCGATATGAAATCGGGGGCGCCTGCATTCGGCACCCCTGAATACATGCGCGCGACGCAAATGACGGGTCAGATGGCGCGGTTCTACGGCTTGCCGATGCGCGCCTCTGGCGTCTGTGCCGCCAACGTGCCCGACGGACAGGCGATGTGGGAAACCTCCAACTCGCTTTGGTCGGCTGTGCAATCAGGCACCAACGTCGTCTATCACGCGGCAGGCTGGCTTGAGGGCGGGCTGATCGCCTGCCCTGAAAAATTCATCATGGACTGCGAGGTGATCCAGATGATCCAGCGCTACATGGAACCCGAAATTGTGGCGACAACGCCCGACGACATCGCCATTGATGCAATCAAAGAAGTCGGGCCGAACGGTCACTTCTTCGGCATCCAGCACACCCAAGACCGCTATGAAAAGGCGTTCTATTCGCCCATCGTTTCGGATTGGCGTAACTTCGAAGCTTGGGAGGTCGCGGGCGGTGTCTGGACAGCCCAACGCGCCCATCAGACCTTTAAGGACATCATCAATACCTTTGAGCCGCCGAAAATGGACGAAGCCATCCGCGAAGAGCTGCAAACGTTTGTGGCCAAACGCAAAGAAGAGGGCGGTGCGCCGACCGATTTCTAAAGGCGGAAAAATGATTTGCTGATTTTGTGAAACTCTTTTGGTGAATGCCCCGTGGTTAATTTCGAACGCAAGGCAAGGGGCCTTGCGGCGAACACCAAACGGGAAACCAAAACAATGACAAAATCATGCATCATCTCCGCAGCCACTGCGGCCGTTCTGTCCATCTCTGCTGGGGCTGCTTTCGCTGAAAGCCACGCAATGGCAAACCCAATGGTCGGCGGCGCAGAAATGTTCGCGGACAAAAACATCGTTGAAAACGCAGTCAACTCTGCCGATCACACAACACTTGTTGCAGCCGTAACAGCGGCTGGCCTTGTCGATACACTCGCCAGCGAAGGCCCGTTTACCGTTTTCGCACCGACCAATGACGCCTTTGCAAAGATCAACCCAGACCAACTGGCCACACTTCTCCTTCCCGAAAACAAAGCGGCCCTGACACAAATTCTTACCTGTCACGTGGTCGGCAAGGCCGTGCTCTTTGATGCGCTCAATGGCATGATTAGCGATGATGGTGGCCAGCACTCTGTGCCAACGCTTGGCGGTTGCACATTGTTGGCGAAATATGAGGGCGACATGATCACATTGACCGACGAGCGCGGCCAAGTGGCGACCATCACCATCGCTGATGTGATGCAGTCCAATGGCGTGATCCACGTCATCGACACCGTGATTTTGCCGGCTCAATAAGCAAGCACCCTCGGTTTGTTAGCGAGGATGCGTGCCCGCGATCCACATCGGTTCGCGGGCGCTTGTTATGGTGCAAGGCAGCCCGCAATCTGATCGGCCAATTGCGACATCAAGGCGGAATAAAACCCGACGCCCAGCGGAATATCCGCTCCAATGGGATCAATCTGTGCGGTATTCAGGCCCGTCCCGCCACGTATCGTCGGGACCAGTGCCGCCTTCACTTCAGGATCGGACAGGATGCAGATGACATCACCTGACCGCGCAAGTTCTCTGAGTTCGGTCATGTGGAAGATGCTCGGCGGCGCGGCGTCACTGGTCATGATCGCGCCAGCAGAGGTCACGCCAAAAGCATCGGCAAAGTAGCCATAGGCATCATGCGGCCAGATCACAGCGCGCCCTGCAAATGGAGCCATTTGCGCAGTGATCCCCTCGCGCAATTGGGCGAATTGGGCCGCGGCCTGCGCGGCATTTTCCGCGTAGGTATCGGCATTTTCAGGATCAGCGGCGCCTAAAGCCTGCGCAATTGTCACCAACCAAGTCGCCGCGACCGCAGGATCAAGCCAGGCATGCGGATCAATCACCCCATGATCGTGGTCATCCGCACCATGCAGCTCTCGGGGTGTCCACCCTTCAGTTAGCAATAGTGCTAACTTTGTGGCATCGGGGGCCAAAGTCTCCAAAGGCTTTTCCAGCCAAGGGGTTAGCCCTGCACCGACCCAGATCACGATCTCCGCGTCCGCCAATGTCTGCCCGTCTGAGGGGCGCATCGTGTAGCTGTGTGCATCCGCACTTGCGGGCAGCAACAGGGTCGGGGCGCCAAGGTCCCCCATCACGTCACTGACCAGCCCGTGAATCGGGGCGATATCGGTCACCACATTGGGGGCGGCGGCGGCATTGGTGGCAAAAAGGGCAGCAAAGGCAGCAATCAGGCGCATGTTTTCAACTTGTGCTAGGTCAGGTTCAGGGTGTATATGTTATAACATAACAGAAAGTGCAAGATGTCTCCTGATCCGCTCGGCTTTGCCTCCCACGACCATAGTAGCTGCGTGCATGCGGCTATGGCGTTCGCGCGGGCGATCTGCGCCGAGCGCGGCGTGCAATTCACGCCCGTCCGCCAGCGGTCCCTGGAAATTCTACTCGAGTCCCATGCCGCCATGGGGGCCTATGATGTGCTGGAGCGGTTGAGCGCCGAGGGGCTCGGCTCAAAGCCACCCGTCGCTTATCGCGCGCTGTCGTTCCTTGTCGAACAGGGGTTCGTGCACCGGATTGAGCGGCTCAACGCTTTCATCGCCTGCGCCCACCCGGGGGCGGCCCATGACCCTGCTTTCATGATCTGCCGCGCGTGCGGCACAGTGGCCGAGGCGCAATCCGCGGGCTCCTCCTTAGGCGCATCCGCAGCCCTGAGCGGCTTTCATATCGAACAAACCGTCATCGAGGCCGAGGGGCTTTGCCCGTCCTGCCAGACAGGAGCCCCCGCATGACAGCAATCCTGAGCGCCACAGGCATCACCGCCAAACACGGGCGCAATACTGTCCTGCATAATGTTGACTTGTCCCTCAAGGCGGGTGAGATCGTCACCATCGTCGGGCCGAACGGCTCTGGCAAATCGACGCTTTTGCGTGTGCTGATCGGTGCGCTCAAACCGGCCAAGGGCAAGGTCACGCGCAAGGACGGTTTGCGCATTGGTTATGTGCCGCAGAAACTGCACATCGACCCGACCATGCCGATGACCGTCCGCCGCTTCCTTGACCTGCCAACATGCGTGAGTGATGACGCGGCGGCGCATGCCCTAAGTACCACTGGCGCACGCGATGTGCATCACCAACAAATGGCCTCTTTGTCGGGGGGGCAGTTCCAACGGGTATTGCTTGCGCGTGCTATTCTGGGGCGCCCTGACGTGCTGATGCTTGATGAGGCGACGCAAGGGCTCGATCAACCCGGATCGGCTCGTTTCTATCAGCAAATTGATGCGGTTCGGCGCGAATTGAACTGTGCTGTCTTGATGGTGAGCCACGAATTACACGTGGTGATGAGTGCCTCTGACCGCGTGATTTGTCTCAATGGGCATGTCTGCTGCGAAGGCACGCCAGAGGTCGTCTCTGCTGCCCCCGCCTATCGCGAGCTTTTTGGCACAGGCACGGGGGGCGCGCTCGCTCTGTACCGTCATGAACACGACCACCATCATCACCATGAGGCGGCAGAATAATGCTCGACGATTTTATGCTGCGCGCCACTTTGGCCGCGATTGGCACCGCCATTTCCGCAGGCGCATTGGGCTGTTTTGTCGTCTGGCGGCGGATGGCCTATTTCGGGGATGCGACCGCTCATGCCGCCATTCTTGGCGTGGCGCTGGCCTTGCTGTTCGGTACGTCCATCTTCTTAGGCGTTGGATTCATTTCGTTTTTGATGGCGGTCCTGATCTTCTCGCTCTCTGGCAAAGGGCAATCGGTCGACACCATTCTTGGCGTTCTGGCACATGGTGCCTTGGCTCTCGGCCTTGTCGCAGTGACCTTGATCCCCAACCAGCGCATCAACCTCGACGCCTATCTTTTTGGCGATGTTCTCACTGTCACGCGCGGGGATCTTGGGATCATCTGGAGCGGTGCGCTCATAGTGGCGCTGGTGTTGTGGCGGCACTGGACCGCGCTTTTGACCTCAACCCTGAGCCCAGACCTCGCCTATGCGGCAGGCATGAACCCGCGCCGCGAACAGCTTGTCTTGACGCTTTTGCTCGCCGCCGTGGTCGCTGTTGCCATCAAAGTCGTCGGTGCTCTTTTGATCACCGCTATGTTGATCGTGCCCGCTGCCGCCGCTCGGAACTTTGCGAAAACGCCCGAGCAAATGGCGCTCTTGGCGAGCGCAATCGCGGCGCTTTCGGCTTTTGGTGGCGTGCGGCTGTCCGTGCTATTGGATACGCCCGTTGGCCCGACGATCATATGTGTCGCAACGGTGATGTTTGCAATTGGCGCTCTGAGCGGCATGGTCCGAAAAACGGCTTAAATGTCGTACCAAATCGTGCCGGGGCCGTTGTTTGTCAGGCTGACGGACATCTCGGCGCCAAAGCGACCCGTGGCAACTGGCACGCCCAGAGCTTTCATATCCGCGATAAAGGTCTCGTAGAGCCTGCGTCCATCTTCGGGAGCCGCCGCGTAAGAAAACCCGGGCCTGTTGCCGCGCGAGACATCCGCGCCAAGCGTGAACTGGCTCACAATCAATGCACTGCCGCCTGTGTCTTTCAGCGACAGGTTCATCTTGCCTGCCTCATCCTTGAACATCCGCAATTTTGATATCTTGGCCGCAAGTTGCGCGGATTTTGCCGCATCATCTCCTTGCATGGCGCAAAAGAAGATGAGCATCCCTTCGTCAATCTGCCCCACAACGTCGCCGTCAACGGTCACGCTGGCCTGCGTGGCGCGCTGGATCAAGGCCCTCATAGCTCTGAGGCCCAAGGAGGGTTGGCGCCCGCACGCGAGACAGTAATCGACGCAACTTTTGCGCCAAAGGCCGCGGCTTGGGTCAGGTCGTCGTTTTTGGCGGTGCCGATTTTCGCCTTGGCTAAAAGCCCGCGCGCGTCGAGATGGGCCAAAAAGCCCGCGCTGAATGTATCTCCTGCGCCGACCGTATCGACGACCTTTGCCTTTACCGCCGGCACGTCGACACAGGCGTCGCGAGTCAATACAGTCACTCCCCAGGCCCCCTTTGTCAGCAGGATAATTTGCACGGAGGTGTCTTCAAACAAGGCCCGCGCATCGGTGCCGCCAGTGATCCACTCAAGGTCTTCGTCAGAGGTCTTGATGATGTCAGCGACGGCAAACATGGAGGTCAGGCGGGCGCGGTAGGCGGCCTCGTCGGTGATAAACCCGGGGCGGATGTTGGGGTCGATCATGGTGACGCGAGTCGGGGCCTCGCGGAGCATGAGCGCTTGATAGGCGGCGGCGCATGGCTCGACCACAAGGCTGATCCCGCCAAAGAAGATCGCGTCGGCGGTGACATCAGGTAAATCTTCCGCCGTGATCATGCGGCCCGCTGTGTTTTCATCATAGAAGGCATAAGATGCATGGCCATTGGTCAATTTCACAAAGGCCAAGGTCGTGGGGCGGTCACTGATATTGGCGGGGCTGCTGTCGACCTTTGAGGCGGCGAGTTCGGCGCGCAACACATCACCAAACAGATCCGAGGACAGGCCCGAGAAGAATTGCACCGGTGCATCCAGTCGCCCCAAGGCAATCGCGGTGTTGAAAACAGATCCACCCGCAAGCGGAGCAAATGCGTTTTCGCCGCTCGTGGACTGGCGTGGCAGCATATCAATCAGGGCTTCGCCCGCACAAAGGATCATCTCAACCTCCAAACTATTGGTTGTTAGCGATAACATATCCAGCAATAAGCGCAATAATAAGTCCGATGACCACGGCAAAAGTAATTTTCCACGCGGAATAGGGCCGCTCGCCTTGGACCCGCCCCGTGCGCCCGTTCACGACAAAGCGGAAGGTGCGCCCGCGATATTTATAGGCGGCCAGCCAGACCGGTAGCAGAATATGCTTGAAGGTCACGTCGTTGATCTGGGTTTGCACGTCGCTTACCCGTTGCTCATCGCCGCCGATGTCGTATTTCACATCCCGCAGGATCATACGGTCCATATATGCACGCGCTTCGGTGAAGCCATCGACAAGCTCTACCTGATATCCTTCGGCGCGGAACCCCGCGAGATAATCGGGTTTATAGGGCTCCAAGGCCGAAAGATCCCATGGCTCCAGCCCGTCGGTATAGCGTTTAGGCAGGCTCGTGGAGGCGAGGACAAGCACATCGTCAAAGAAGCGCGCGACGCGGCCTGATGCACTTGACCAGCGGGTTTTGCGCACGCGCACCTGTTCACGCTTGCCGTCACGCACGACGGTTTTGGTCTCGTAGTAATGAACCCCGCGCTGGCCCTGATAGGCGCTTTTGGTATCGGCATCAAACGTCCAATAGGGCACGTAAATACCGTTCATCTGGCGGCCTTTGCGGGCGTAGTCCATCAGCCCGTTAGGTGCAAACCAGAGGCTGCCGAGCCAAGCTGTCAGCGCCTTGTGCGCCGAAGGTTCGTCCAGCGCAAAGGGCAGCAGACCGCGCGGTTTGATATGCCTGTGAAGCCCCGTATCGGTCACGACAGGCGTTGCACAAAACGGACATTCTGCTGCGTGGGTCACCTCGTCAAATTCGGTGCTCGCACCGCAATTTGGGCAGGTTAAAACGCGGGTTTCTTCTATCTCGGCGTCGTCCAGTTTATCTGCGACCGCCGCGCGAAAATCGAGCTCTTTGATCCCGCCGACAGTGTTTTGCGTGCCACCGATGGCCTGTTGGTTGCCGCAGTGGTCGCAAACGAGTTGATGCGATGCGGGGTCAAACCGGAGGTCTGAACCGCAACTGTCACAGGGGAAACGGTGCTCGATCTGCGTGTCGGTCATTTGAAAGATTACAACCTTATGCACCTGGCGGCGGCGGGGGCATCACGGTAAAAAGCTGGGCCAGTTCCAAGACATCCTCGGCGCGCTTCCAGCCGTCCTGACCTTGTGTCCAGACATGGCTGTCGCGTGTCAGCGCCCCGTCTGTGACCATGCGGCCCATCGAGGCCTTGGAGAAGGGGCCGGTGACTTCCCCGTCAACGGCAATGTGCCAGACGTGTTCGACAGGCGGCGGAGGCGGTGCTGCGGGCGGCGTGACGGGGGCTGCGCCCCATGGGCCCGATTGCATCTGGTTGGCCATCGCCATGCCCATGCCCATCCCGAGACCGGCGCCCATGCCACCGCCGCCGCTTGGATTGTTGGCGGCGGCCGTCATGGCCTCGGCTGCGGAATACTGGGTGAATTTGCCCAAATCGCCTGCGATCCCCATAGAGGTGCGCTTGTCGAGAGCCGCCTCGACTGCGGGTGGCAAGCTGATGTTTTCAATATAAAGCTCGGGGATCATTAACCCGTATTGGGTCATGGTTTCCGATATGGCGGCGGCCACAAGTTTGCCGAGATCTGCCGTATTGGCCGCCATGTCCAGTACAGGAATGCCAGAGGAGGCGATCACGCGGCTGAACTCTTGCACAATGATATTGCGGATCTGGAAGCTGATCTCATCCATCGTGAATTCGCCGTCAGTGCCCACAATCTCGCGCATAAACACTGCAGGGTCGGAAACTTTGACCGAATAGGTGCCAAAGGCCCGCAAACGGGTCGGGCCGAATTCGGGATCGCGCAACATAATCGGGTTTTTGGTGCCCCACTTCAGATCGGAAAAGCGGGTCGTGTTGATATAATAAATCTCGGATTTGAACGGGCTTTTGAAGCCGTGATCCCAATGGTTGAGGGTCGTCAGGATCGGCATGTTATTGGTCTCAAGCATGTAGAGACCGGGCGTAAAGACATCTGCTAACTGGCCTTCATGAACGAAAACAGCGGCTTGGCCTTCGCGCACGGTGAGCTTGGCGCCATATTTGATCTCATGGGCCTCACGTTCGAACCGCCAGACCATTGTGTCGCGGGTGTCGTCTGTCCAATGAATAACGTCGATAAACTCGCCGCTCAGAAAATCGAAAATACCCATGATAAAGGCTCCTTTGCTGTGGGGCTAGCTTGCGCCGCCGCCTGTCAATTCGGTTGCGATGATTTGCGCGATGGGGGCGGCTTGCGTGGCGTCCATGCCCGATTGCAAGCGGCGGTCATACAGCATGGTGAGCAAAAGCTCGTCATGCGTGGTCAATAGCCCGAACTCTTCGTCATCGTTAAAGATCGACGGACGCGCCGCGGGGCTATCGTTGGCGAGGCCAAGGCCTTGGGCCAATTCCTCATGGATGCACGATTGGCGCATCGCTTGCGGATGTTCGTCGCGAATAACAGCGATGGCTTTTTGGTATTGCGATTGACCGGGTTCAGAAAAGGCAACGACGATGCAAAGCTGGTCGCGGGGCAGGTTGAGGATCGCGCGGAGCGAGCTTTGGGCGATGCCGGGCACCATTTGACGCAAGCGGGCCTCTGAGGCGAGACGCTCGTTCTCGCCCAAGAACAGCACGAAATAATTCGGATTGGCGTCCGTGATGGTAATCGGCAGGCCTGTCAAACGGCTTAACCTGCGGGTGTAACTCGTGACTTCGGCCATATCCGTGGCCCTTTGTGTACCACTCACTTGGTCGCCAAAACTTACCGACATGCGCACGGGTTGTTCCCAACGGCGCAGCTTTGATGCGGTTGGTGCGGCACGTAACTCGCTGCCATCACTTACATATTCGTCGAAAAGCGCGATCCGCACAAAGTTTCGTGCCAGTTGCGTATCGGTGAAGGGGGTGTCTGGACCGCCCCCGTCCGAGCGCAAAAGACCGCGCGCGAGGAGATCATTTTGCAGCCGCTTGTAGTAGCGGCGCAGCTCGTCCTCTGCTTCATCGGATTGCCGAGGCGCTGTTACAACGGGTGCAATTTGCGCTGCCCTCTCTCGCGGCGGCGTCGAAGATGGTTGGGCATTTGGGGGTGGCGCAGGCGCACAGGCCGTCAGAACCCAAAGACCCAATCCCAACGCTGTTACGCCACCCCGAAGTTTCATTTATGCACCTGTTGCCGTGCCGACGTTGTCGCCTGTGCCGGTCTTGCGGGCCTTCGCAGAGGCAAGCGTGTTTTTCAACTCGGCTTCCATCTTTTTCAGCTCGACCTCGGCCTCGGCACGCTTGCGCTTGCCCTCGTCGGCAATCTCAAGACTTTCGTTGATCGTCGCGATCAGATTGGCGTTGGCCTCTTTGACCGCGTTGATATCAAACACGCCGCGCTCCATTTCCTCGCGGATCACCTTATTGGCGTCACGCAGGTTCTTGGCATTGGCGGTGAGCAAATCGTTGGTCAGATCGTTGGCATCGCGCACAGCCTCGGCGGCTTCGGCAGAGCGTTGGATTGTGACGGCTTGGGCCAGTTGGGTTTCCCAAAGCGGGACCGTGTTGACCAAAGTGGAGTTGATCTTGGTCACCAGAGACTTGTCATTTTCCTGCACAAGGCGGATTGACGGCAAGGACTGCATCGTGACCTGGCGTGTCAGTTTGAGGTCGTGCACGCGGCGTTCCAGATCATCGCGGGCCGAGCGGATATCACGCAATTCCTGTGCCATCATGACAGCTTTACCCTCTGGGGCCTTTGAGACCTGAAGCTCTTTCTTCGGGATCACTGTGCCGTCAAGATCGGCAAGTTTCGCCTCGCCTGCAGCAATGTAAAGCGCCAGCTCGTCGTAGAATTGCAGCGTCTTTTCATAAAGTACGTCGAGGCTTTCGATGTCTTTCAAAAGGACATGCTCATGTTTCAAAAGGTCATCGGTGATATTGTCGATCTGGCTCTGAACATTTTCAAAACGCGCAACAAATTGCGCCATCGGGGCAGCGCGCCCCAGAAGCTTTTCCCACCAAGAGCGCTTGCGACGCACGTCCAGTTCGGAAATCGAGAAGCCGCGAATGGTGCTCACGATATTGCGCAGACTGTCACCAGCAGGGCCAATATCCTTGTTGCGCACGCCCGCGAGCATCGACTGGCTGATGACCTGCAATTCGGCCTGCGCGGAAGAGCCGAAAGACACGATCGACTGCGTGTCGCTCAAGTCGATTTGGTCCATGCGGCGCTTTATCTCGGCGGTGGTCGGTTTGTCGGCCTCTGCCATGCTGACCAGCTCGCCAGTTGGCTCTGGCAGCACAACGGCTGTCACTTTTTCAACTTCGGCCAAGGCGGCCTCTGCTTGTTTACGGATCGTGTCAGACATACGATGTCTCCCTTGTTATGACAGGTCTACGCCTTCGCGCTGCAAACGGTCGCGCAGCACTTTGATTTCAATGTCCATGTCACTGCGATCATCGAGCAACATTTTTTCGGTGCGGGCGGCGAAGTTTTGTTCCAAATCGCCGAGCAGGCTTTCGTAGTTCGCGCGGGCGGTCGCGTCCTTGGTCCGGCGATAAAGGTCAACGAATTTCACCGTCGCATCGCGCGCGCCCATTAAATAAACGCCCAAGAATTTGCGTGCCCCAGTCAGGTCGCGCGGGTCCTCTTCGACCGTGCGGATCATCTTACGCGCGGCCGCCTGAAAGGCAGTGACGCGGATCAATATCTGGCGGTCATTGAGCGCTTCGATCTGGCTTTTCATGATGTCGAGATAGGCTTCAGCCTCGTCCACCACCTTGGCTACGCGGTCTTGCTGGAAGGTGTCGATCCCCTCCATCCGCTTGTCACGCATCGGATCAATCCCGAAGGCCGCGACATGCACCGCAAGGCCTGCAACGCCATAAAGCAGCGCGGTGAAAATACTCGCGTCATGGGCATAAGAGGCAATCGCGATTCCCACGCCTGTCAGCGCAGAGGCCAGCATTTTGCGTGGAAACGCAGGGCGCCGCGCCACTTTGCGCAGATCATAAGCGGCCTCGGCGCGCAGGCCTTCGCGTAACAGCATCGCCGCGAGGGTCAGGGCACCAGCACCCACAAGTCCCGTGATCAATGACACAGGACCGCCTGAAAACGTTGTCGCGACCAGCACAATCGCGGGGATGAACAAAAGGTTAGAGCGCGCGCCAGCGGCGTCCACTTGGCGATCATCAATCACCTCGCGCGGGCCGGTCTCGGTTGCCCCGTTAGGGCTATATTTGCCGCCGAATTGCTTGGCCATCAGAGTGCCCCCAACCAACCGGATGTGACGCCGAACAGCAGCACGATAAGAACGACATAAGCGCCGCGTTGAAAAGGTTTCGGCATATTGCCCCCCTAGGTCAGGCCACAGTCAGAATAATAGGGATGTTCTTGCCGATTTGCGAGGGCCGATACACGGCTTTTGCGCGGTTACAGAAACATCCCGTTTTCCGTTAGCGCTATAACACGCACAATGCGGCAGGGGCGGCAAGGTTCAACCTCGGCGGTTTTTCCCCGTAGGAGGACCGGATTTCGACTTTGCCGGGGATTTGCGCGTTCTTTGTGGCGTCGGGCGGGATTCGAGGCCAAGTTGGTCGCGCACGACACGTCCCTTCAGCTCTTCGACTTCGCCTTGCGCCAAGTTGCCAAGCTGGAAGGGGCCGTAGCTCACGCGGATCAGGCGGTTCACGACGACACCGATGGCCTCCATGGTGCGCCGGATCTCGCGGTTTTTTCCCTCTCGGATCGAGACAGTCAGCCAAGCGTTCGCGCCTTGTTGGCGGTCAAAGGTGACAATCATCGGTTGGTAGTGGATCCCGTCGACGGTGATCCCTTTGCGCAACTCGTCAAGACGTGCCTCGGAGACAGAGCCGTTGATCCGTACGCGGTAACGGCGCAACCAGCCCGTAGAAGGTAATTCGAGTTTTCTCTTTATTTCCCCGTCGTTTGTGAGGATTAGCAAGCCTTCGGAATTGATGTCCAGACGGCCCACCGACATCACGCGCGGCATGGTTTCGGGCAAGGCGGCAAACACGGTCGGGCGGTCTTTTTCATCGCGCTCGGACGTCACGAGGCCCGCGGGCTTGTGATAAAGCCACATGCGCGGGGCTTCGGGTTCACCGATGCGCTTGCCGTCAACCACGATTTTATCTGCGGGGGTCACGTTCAGGGCAGGGCTGGTGATGGTTTTGCCATTCACCGAAACGCGTCCCTCTTCGATCATACGTTCCGCTTCGCGGCGAGAGGCCACGCCAGCGCGAGAAAGGACTTTGGCGATCCGGTCGCCTTCGAGTGTGTCTTTGTTCATGGGATTGCCTTACGGCGTGGCGGGTTTTTGCGCAATCGGCTTTGTGCCTGCAACGGAGGTCGCGCAGCCGAAAAAATGCTTTCTGAAGGTGACGTTGAGACCCGCCTCGCGCAGCGCAGCCTCCATATGGCGGCAGTCTTCGAAGTTCTTCAAATAGGTGGCGATTAAGCTAAAGTCCTGCGTGCCTTGCAGAAATAGCCGTTCTGCCAGCGGGAGAATGCGACCAAGATAGGCGCGGTAGAGGGGGCGGAAAATCCAGCCCTTCGGGTCGGAGGCCTCAATCAGAGAAAAGCTGCCGCCCGGTCTCAGGATACGGGCAATCTGACCGGCAAGCTGGGTTTGCTGCGTCGGATTGAACGTTTTGAGCCCAAAAGTGGCCATCAGTAAATCTGCGGTCTCTGCTGGCAGATCAGAGTCAAGCGCATCGGCGGTGATATGGCTGATTTTATGCGCACGCGTGCCGTGCAATTTGCTGAGAGCTTCGGCATGCATTGCGGGGGAAATGTCGATCGCGGTGATCTGAGAGCGGGGAAATGCCGCCAGCACATGGGGCCATATTTCGCCGGTTCCTGACATAAGATCAACGACTTGGATGACTTTTGGGATGCGCGATGATACTACGCCATCTTGGATACGCGCGATGCTGGTTTGCCCAATCAGGCGGTCCACACATTGTTTGCGCCAGAGCCAGACAAAACCGAACGAAGACAGCGCACTCCAACGGCGGTAACGTGCCGAGCAGCGATCAAACAGGGTGGCAACAAAGGCCGGATCGTAGATGTCTTGAGCCATATCCCACATTGAGCCGACACATTGGGGGTTGCAAGTTTCATCTACGTTCAGGCATCAAATAGTATGAGTTTTACCAGCCATATGGACGCCGCCATGGCCGAAGCAACCGCAGCCGCTGCGCGCGGCGAAGTGCCGTGTGGTGCCGTGGTCGCCGGCCCGCAAGGTATTGTTTCAAGAGCGGGAAATCGCACTCGCGAGTTGAATGATCCAACTGCTCATGCCGAGATTTTGGCAATCCGTGCGGCCTGCGGTGTCTTGGGGCAGGAGCGACTTACGGGCTATGATCTTTACGTCACGTTAGAGCCTTGTCCGATGTGCGCCGCTGCGATCTCCAATGCGCGGATTGCGCGGCTCTATTACGGGGCGGCGGACCCGAAATCCGGGGGGGTGGCGCAGGGCCCGCGGATTTTTGAACATCCGCAGTGTCATCACAGGCCGGACGTCTACGACGGGATCGGGGCCGAGGCTTCCGAAGCACTCTTGCGCGCGTTTTTTGTGGAGCGGCGCGAAAATAAGCGATAGTTTGCGGACAAACCGCGCGGGCGTCAAAACAAGCTGTTGTCGCGCCCCGTCATTTGCATCATATGGCACTTATGGAATATATTGACCTGACGTGGAGCCATTGAGATGAAAAGACGGACAATTGCATTTGTGGCGCTTGGGGCGGTGGTCTTGCTTGCGGGGGCGACTTATCAGGGCACGCACCGGATGGGCGGTCTGCACGTAGTGATGTCGTCTGTGATGGGCGAACGGATGATGCACAATATTGCGGGCACACCGATGCTGATCGGCAAGGATACCGAAGATTTTGAAGTGGCCGAATTGCGGGCCTTGTTCGAGAGCCATACCGCATTGACCCGCACGGTCGAGAACCTGCCAAACGGGATCCGGACTGTGACGGAAACCGACGATGCGGCGCTGCGAGACGCGATGACAAGCCACATCGTGAGCATGCTCTCGCGCGTCGACGAAAAGCGTGATCCACAGATTCCGATCCAGAGCCTTACACTGGATGTTTTGTTCGAAAAGTCCGAGTTTATCACCACCGAGGTCAATTATACGGCGACGGGTGTTGAAGTTGTGCAAACGTCGGATGACGCCGAAGTTGTCGCGGCACTGCAAACCCATGCCGCCGAGGTCAGTGACTTGGCGGCGCGCGGGATGCAGTCAGCCCATGAAGCGATGATGGCCCGCGGTCTCTAGGTGGTCGCTGCCTTGTAGAGGTGCCATGTCGCGTGCCCTAAAATGGGCAGGACGACGAACAGTCCGAGGAAAGCGGGGATCATGGCGATCAGGGTCACGATCCCGATGAAGACACCCCAAGCCAGATAGCGGAACGGTTGCGCCTTGACCGCCTGGAAAGACGTGATCATTGCGGTAACGAAATCGACGTCGCGATCCAGAAACATCGGCATCCCGAGGACGGAAACCGCGAAGGTCAGGCTCGCGAAAATCGCGCCCACGGCTGTGCCAAATCCGATCATTTTCAATCCGTTACCAGATAAATAGACCTCGGTTGAGCTGTGTACATTTGTCATTGGCGACAGGCCCAGAAAGAGCGCGAAAATCATGTGCCCCAAGAAGAACCAGAACAAAAAGAGGATCACAAGGATAACCGCAAGCCACGGGAGTTGCCCGACCTTATGCGTCCAAACCACACTGGCGATCACGCGCAGATTGATGGGTTCGTTTGCCGCGCGTCTGCGGCTGGTCTCGTAAAGCCCGAGTGCCGCGAAGGCGCCGATCAGCGGAAAGCCCATGACGGCGAGGACGAGCCAGAAGGTCGTGCCGGTCACGTAAGTGACCCATGTCATGATGAGCCCGCCGAGCACGTAGAAATTCGCGAAAAACAGGCCGGGAATCGGGGATGCACGAAAATCTTTTACCCCTGCCGCGAGGCTTTGCAAAATGTCTGATGTGGAAATGGGACGCAACGCGGGTGGCCCGATCGGTCTGTTATGCATGTCTGTTCCTCCCGAAACTGATAGGGAATTTGAGCCGGACTCCGCGCTGACCGCAATGACCTAGATCAAGGCGGGCGGGGGGTTGGTATGCGCCCCTCTTCATCAGATCGTGATCGGCTCCATGGGTTTTGGGGTGAGCACATTGACCTCAGGCAGTGCGTCGATCAGCGGTTGCGCGCTTTGAGCGAGCAGCCCGAAGGTGCCATAGTGGCTCGGGATCAATGTTGAAAAATTGAAATATCGTTTGGCGGCGTAGGCTACGGCGGCCATATCCATCGTGTAATGTCCACCCGCGCAAATCAGGCCGATGTTCGGTTTGTGATAATCTCCGATCCACTCCATATCGGCCATAATGTCGGTATCACCGCTGATATAGATCGCGTGGCCCTCGCCCTTGACGATAAAACCAGCCTCGCCACCCGCGTATTGAATCCCACCTTTGTAATCGATGGAAGAGGAATGAACGGCGTTGACCATGGTCACGCTAACATTGCCCAGGGTTTGTGTGCCGCCTTTACCCATGCCGCGCGTTTCGGCGTCGGGTCCCCAAATTTCGCCCAGTTCGTGAATGCAGATCAGCGGCGCGCCGAGTTTCTTGGAAAGCCTGACCGCATCGCCTGTGTGATCGCCGTGCCCGTGGGTGATGAGGATAGATGTGGCGCCCCGTATGGCATCCTCCTCGGCCCCCTCGGGGAAGCTGGGATTGCCGGTGATCCATGGATCAACGAGCAAAATCTGATCGCCGATTTCGATCCGGAAGCCTGAATGGCCGAGCCATGTAATTTTCATGTGTCGCGCTCCTGTGGTGCGCGAAAGGATAACGCGAATGCGCGCGAAGGCAATTGGGGATGAGGTCTTGCGGGGCGGGGGCCGCACGGGTAAACGAAAGCCCAAAGTTTACCCCCCGTTTTGGAGGCATATCATGTCAATCGACACCGAAACCGCCCGTCGCGTGGCCAAATTGGCCCGTATCAAGGTCGAAGAAGAGGCGTTGCCTGCACTGGCGCAAGAATTTTCCGCGATTTTGGGGTTCATTGAGCAACTCAATGAAGTCGATGTTGAGGGCATCGAGCCGATGACCTCCGTGACGCCGCAGCGCTTGTATCGCCGCAAGGATGTTGTGACCGATGGGAACCAGCAGGCTGCGATTTTGAAGAATGCGCCTGATGCGCGTGAAGGTTTCTTTGCTGTGCCGAAGGTGGTTGAATAATGACTGATCTGTCCAAACTCACGATTGCCTCCGCCCGCGACGCGATGCGTAAAGGCGAGGTATCTTCTGTTGACTTGACCAACGCTTATCTCGGCGCGATTGAAGGGTCGGGCGTGCTGAACGCTTTTGTTCACAACACGCCCGAGATTGCAGAAGCGCAAGCCCTGGCCGCTGACAAGCGCATCAAAGCAGGCGACGCGCCTGATATGTGCGGTATTCCGTTGGGGATCAAAGACCTTTTTTGCACCAAAGGTGTGGACAGTCAGGCCGCTTCTGGCATCCTGAAGGGCTTTAAACCCGAATACGAAAGCACCGTCACAACGCAGTTGTTTGACGCGGGCGCGGTCATGCTGGGCAAGCTGAACATGGACGAATTCGCCATGGGGTCTTCCAACGAGACTTCGGTTTATGGCGACGTTGTGAACCCGTGGAAAATCGACGATCGCAAGCTGACACCGGGTGGCTCTTCGGGTGGTTCGGCGGCGGCGGTTGCGGCTGACTTGTGCTTGGGTGCGACGGGCACCGATACGGGCGGCTCGATCCGCCAACCTGCTGCGTTTACCGGTATCACAGGCATCAAGCCGACCTACGGGCGCGTATCCCGCTGGGGCGTTGTGGCCTTCGCGTCGAGCCTTGATCAGGCGGGTCCGATGACCAAAGACGTACGCGATGCGGCAATTATGCTTGAGGCTATGTGCGGCTTCGATCCCAAGGACAGCACCAGTGCCGATTTGGCGGTGCCGAATTTCGAGGCGATGCTGACGGGCGACATCAAGGGCAAAGTCATTGGTATTCCCAAAGAATATCACATGGAGGGCATGCCTGCGGAGATCGAGGCGCTTTGGGCCGATGGCACAGCTATGCTGAAGGCTGCGGGTGCGCAGATTCGCGATATCTCGCTGCCGCATACGAAATATGCCTTGCCTGCCTATTATGTCATCGCGCCTGCCGAGGCCTCGTCCAATTTGGCCCGCTATGACGGTGTGCGCTTTGGCCACCGAGCAAAGCTCGCGGCGGGTGACGGCATCACAGAGATGTACGAAAAGACCCGCGCCGAAGGCTTCGGGTCCGAGGTGCAGCGCCGCGTGATGGTGGGCACCTATGTGCTGTCCGCCGGGTTCTACGATGCCTATTACAACCGCGCGCGCAAAGTGCGAGCCTTGATCAAGCGCGACTTTGACGAAGTGTTTGCGGCCGGTGTCGATGCGATTCTGACGCCAGCGACGCCGTCTGCCGCTTTTGGTCTTGGCGAGATGAAAAACGCCGATCCGATCCAGATGTATCTCAACGACGTGTTCACCGTGACCGTGAACCTTGCGGGGCTGCCGGGCATTGCGGTGCCAACCGGTCTGGATTCCAAAGGCTTGCCGCTTGGCTTGCAGTTGATTGGCCGTCCGTGGGAAGAGGGTGATTTGCTGAATGTCGCCTATAGTCTCGAGCAGTCGGCGGGCTTTGTAGCCAAACCGAATAAGTGGTGGTAAGCCGCCCGTTATCTTTTGGCATAATGGATGAATGACGTGAAAACTCTTGGTGCGATTGTTGCGGTTTTATTGACGTTGCAGGCTTGCTCGCCGCAAGTTCCTGCGAGCAATGCCGGGCCAGGCTTCGACGACTATGCGACTTATGAGCTGGAGCGCGCGCGCCGCGAGGCGGCCCTCATCGGTTCGGGCACAACCACATTTGAGGCGCCCGCTCAGGTGCAAACCGGTGCGATCGGTGCCGCAGATTTGGCCGCTGCAGGTATCAGGGCAGGTCAGACCGCCGCGCCGATGTCGGCAATGAACACAGCAGCGATGACGCCTGCCGCACCTGCATCCAGCAATGCCGGCATTTCGGACGAGCAGGATTTTGACGCTGTCGCCTCGCGCGAATCGATCCAGTCTGACGCAGAGCGCCGTGCCGCACAGGCCGCAGCCCGCGAGCAGATCATGCCAACCGCATTGCCGACGCGGACCGGTCACGAGGGGGTCAATATCGTCGAATATGCCCTCAATGCGCCGAACCGTAAGGGGCAGGAATGGTATTCCCGTTCGATTTTTGCCACACAAGGCCGCTTCGAGCGCAATTGCGTGAAATACGCGTCTCCTGACGCAGCCCAGCGCGATTTCCTGGAAAGTGGCGGCCCAGAACGTGACCGCAAAGGCATTGATCCTGATGGTGACGGGTTCGCCTGTGGGTGGGATCCCGCGCCGTTCCTGCTGGCTGCGGGTCGCTGACCGCGCTTACCCATCCGTCACCCAATTTCGGGGCGCGCAAGTCAGGCGCTGTCCCTGATATCATCGTGATCCACTATACGGCGATGGCTTCTGCCGAGGCCGCTAGTCGCACGCTGTGCAATCCTGACAACGAGGTCTCCGCCCACTATCTGATCGCCGAGACCGGAGAGGTCATGTCGATGGTCTCGGAGGACATGCGCGCTTGGCATGGCGGTGCGGGGCGCTGGGGTGATGTTGTGGACGTGAACAGCCGCTCGATCGGGATTGAGCTAGCCAATGATGGCTATTCGCCTTTTTCCGCCGCCTTGATGGATAGTCTGACAGCGCTTTTGCAGGGCATCATGGACCGCTGGGATATTCCTGCCCATCGTGTGATCGGCCATTCGGATATGTCGCCGGGGCGCAAGATTGATCCGGGGCTGCGGTTCGACTGGCGGCGGCTGGCGCTTGAGGGCGTGAGCGTTTGGCCCAAGGCGGGGCAGGATGCGCCGCTTGCGCAATTCGCGCAACTGATGGCCCGCTTCGGCTACACTGCGACGGATGATGCCGCGCTATTGCTTGATTGTTTCCGCAGAAGGTTTCGCCCGCACGGTATTGGTCCGCTTGATCGCACCGATATGGCGATGATCTTGGATCTTGCGACCCGATTCCCCGTTGACCAAAGCCTGCCCACTGCTTAACTCATGCCTGCGCGGGTGGTCGGATGATCGCGGGGGGTGACCTTCGAGGAAAGTCCGGACTCCATGAAAAGCACGGTGCTGGTTAACGGCCAGCGGGGGTAACCCTAGGGATAGCGCCACAGAGAACAGACTACCTTCTATAGGGAGGTAAAGGTGAAACGGTGGAGTAAGAGCCCACCGCGGATGTGGCAACACAGACGGCACGGCAAGCCCCACCGGGAGCAATGCCAAATAGGGGCTTCGCGTGGGCAACCACAGGGACGCTTGAACCCGAGAAGCCCGGGTTGGCAGCTAGAGGCCAGTTGGTAACAGCTGGTCCAGATGAATGATCATCTCGGGGTCTTCGGGCCCTAGACAGAATCCGGCTTACAGATCACCCGCGCAAATAACGGCCTGTAAATCAGGATTCTGGCGCTTTGCGGTTGACTCAGGACGGGGCAGTTGTAAAAGGCACCAGATACATGAATTTTGCGTTGTGCCAATGATGGCCCGCACTCCAGGAGATTAGAGATATGGCGAAGCCAACCACAATCAAAATCCGCCTGAACTCCACTGCGGGGACTGGCCATTTTTACGTCACGAAAAAGAACGCACGTACAATGACTGAGAAGATGACAGTCAACAAGTACGACCCTGTTGTGCGCAAGCACGTTGAATACAAGGAAGGCAAAATCAAGTAATTGATTGCCACTTGAATGAAACGGGGGCTGCGCAGAAATGCGCGGCCCTTTTTCGTTGTGGACCCGTGAGATATTGATCCGCGCCTCCTCCTGCGCCGATCTATCCGGTTTTTTGGCCAAGTGATGGCCGCCCACTGCGGGCCTGAGACGCTAAAGCAGCCCCGCCGCTTATGGCCCAAGTTCCCGACGGGCTGGCCCTCTGCGGCACCTGTTTTGCGGTTGAGACAAAAGGTCATGCGTGCGCCGGGGGCGGCGGCTGGGCAGATCTGCTGCGTGTCTCAGCGCGGCGCCGTTTTGCCCTGCGCTCTGCTCTGTCGAGACCGGCCGGATCAAGATCGACACAGAGAGAGCCGATACTGTCTTTGACGCTGTCACGATGATGGGAAGGCTTTTGCTTCTTTTGGCCTTAAATACCTAGAGTCGAACCGTTCTAAACCCGACGCACTCTCGTTCAGGCCCATATCAAAAGAATAAGGGCCGGTGTATGCACCGGCCCTTTCAATGATTTCAAACCTGTGAGGCTTGGTGTTATTCGCGGTTACCCAAGAACGACAGCAGGAACATGAACATGTTGATGAAGTCGAGGTAGAGGTTCAGCGCGCCCATGATGGCCGCTTTGCCCAGCCACTCGGAGTCGCCATGTGCCGCATGTGCGACGTAGTCGTTCTTGATCTTCTGCGTGTCGTAGGCTGTGAGGCCTGCGAAGATCAGCACACCAATCGCAGAGACCGCGAAATAAAGCGCAGGAGACTGCAAGAAGATGTTGACGATGCTTGCCACGATGAGACCGATCACGCCCATGATGAGGAACGCGCCCCAGCCAGAGATGTCTTTCTTCGTGGTGTAGCCGTAAAGCGACAGACCCGCAAAAGCGATGGATGTCACAAGGAAGGTTTGCGCCACAGAAACCCCTGTGTAAACCGCGAAGATGTAAGAGATCGACACGCCCATGACTGTTGAGAAGGCATAGAAGAACAGTTGCGCGCCAGCGGCGGACAGTTTGTTAATCATCGCGCCGAAGGCGAAAACCATGATCAGCGGTGCAAACATCACGATGTAACGGGTCACGCCCGTAAAGAGCGACTGCATCATCGCAGCGTTATTGCCCACAGCCCAAGCGGCGGCGAATGTCAAAAGCAGGCCTACGGACATTGTGCCGTAAACTTTATTCATATGGGCGCGCAGGCCCTCGTCGATCTCAGCGGTGCGCACGGCACCGGATGTGCGGATGGTATCAAATTGAGCCATTACGGACCTCCAAAAAAACTCTGTGGTGCGCGAATTGGCACCTTGCCTTAAATATTGGCAGAGGCACGTGAGAAATCAAGACGCGCCCACCAAGATTTCCGTGAATATGACCAGAATTGTCGGAATTAGTGCCACCAGTGGGTCGGCACGTCCAACATGACCCGATTTGCTCTTATTTTCGCGTCTTTGGCGGTCACGCCGATGTCGTCGCGCCGAGCAGGATGGCATGTCGGGACCGTTGCCACACAATAGTGCCTTCTGTGATGTCAAACATCTTTCCTATTTGGACGCCTTGATGTCTGGGTCAGCAATGGGTCATAACTTATGTGAATGATTTTTATCTGATGTATCAAGGAATGTGATGTGGCGCGAAATCTCGATATGACAGCACTGCGCTCCTTCGTGGCCGTGGCCGATAGTGGCGGCGTCACCAAGGCGGCGGGCTTCCTGAATTTGACGCAATCGGCGGTCTCGATGCAGCTTAAGCGGCTCGAAGAGAGCCTGAATGTCGCGCTCTTGGATCGCTCGGCCCGCACGATTGGCTTAACCCCTGCTGGCGAGCAATTGGTGTCTTATGGCCGTCGCATGCTGGCTTTGAATGACGAGGTTTATGGCAAGCTGACGGCGGTCGAATATGAGGGAGAAATCACCCTCGGCGTGCCGCACGACATTGTCTATCCCGTTATACCCGGTGTTTTGCAGCGCTTTGCCGCCGCTTATCCGCGCATTAAGGTGCATCTGGTGTCATCTTTCACCAATGCGCTTTTGGACGAGTTTTCGCGCGGAAAGATGGATTTGATCCTGACGACCGAAGACAGGGTCGGCCAAGGCGGCGAGACGTTGGCAAGCATTCCGTTGTTATGGGTTGGTGCGCCCGACGGGCAGGCATGGAAACGCAGGCCCTTGCGCCTTGCCCATGAACACCGCTGCGCATTCCGCCAGTTCGCGCAGCGCCGCTTGGATGAGGCGGGTATTCCGTGGGAAATGGCCGTGGATACCGACAATTCGCGGGCCGTTGAGGCTACGGTCAGCGCTGATCTGGCGGTGCATACAATGCTGGAGGGGACCGAGCCGCGCTATGTGGAGCCAATTGAGCATGGCGGCACCTTGCCCAGTCTGCTGGCGATGAACGTGAACCTTTATATGTCGGAACATGCGGCTGGGCCCGTATTGCCAGACCTCGCAAACATGATCCGCAACGGGTATCGCAAGGCCCCGGCGCCGGTTACGGTTTAACGACGACCTTTCCTGTGGATTTGCGGGTGCGCAGCAGGTCGAGCGCGTCGGCAGCCTGATCCAGCGGCAGAACGTGACTGATATGCGGGTGCAATTTGCCGATGGCGTGCATCGCCATCAGGTCGCGGATGCTATTCATCACAAGATCAGGGCGGAACTTCAGGTAGCCGCCCCAGTAGAACCCCAGCACGTCGATGTTCTTCACCAGAATGATGTTGGCAGGGATCGGCGGCACGTCGCCGCTGGCAAAGCCGATGACAATGATGCGGCCCTTGCGATTGGTTGCGCGCATGGCGGCGGTGAAGCTCGCCCCACCCACAGGATCATAGACGACGTCTGCACCACCCAGCGCCTTGACAGCCTGCGTGATGTCGTCGGTCTCGCTGTCAATCAGATGATCGGCGCCAGCGGCCGATGCGATGGCGAGCTTCTCGGCCCCGCGCGCGACGGCAATGACTGTGGCCCCCATGGCCTTGCCGATCTCAACAGCCGTCAGGCCAACGCCCCCCGCAGCCCCCAGAACAAGCAGAGTTTCCCCCGCCTGAAGGCGTGCTCTGTCAGTCAGGGCGAGATGTGAGGTGCCGTAAGCCACATAAAATCCAGCTGCGACCTCGGACGGCATGGTGTCGGGTACCGTGAGGCAATTGGCTGCGGGAAACAGGCCGTAGTCCGCGAGTCCGCCATTCCCGCCAAAAACCGCGATCCGCTCGCCTATCGCGGGTGACGTAACGTCAGGTCCTGCCGCAGTCACCGTGCCGCAGACTTCCATGCCGAGGATAAAGGGTGGGGCTGGCGTGTCTTGATAGGTGCCTTTCGCCATCAGGAGATCCGCAAAATTCAATCCGCAGGCCTCGATCCGGACCAAAACCTCGCCCTCGGCGGGCTGCGGTATAGGGAGGTGAATAAGTGTCGGTTTCTGGTCGAAACCAGTCACTTGAAAAGCCCGCATGGTTCAAATCCTTCTGTTGTGAGCCTGTCATAAGCTGCAAGTTGACTGATTCCAATTGTGCAATTGTCACGAAATTTTTGGAAGACGGGGTCTTTTGAGTGAGATTTTAAGGGTTTCACCTGTCTTTAAGGGCAGGTGGGCCGGTGCAACCGTTGCGTGTCTGCTCGCCAAGCTGCAAAACATTCTCTACGCTCGGAAGCCCCGCGTTGACGGCAGGTCGCCACAGACAACGGCATAGAAACTGTGAACTGAAAAAGTAAGGATATTCGAATGAAACATCTTGTAGACGTCCACGTTGGCAAGCGCATTCGTCAACGCCGCTGGATGAACGGGACCACCCAACAGCAGTTGGCCGAAGCCGTCGGGATTAAGTTCCAGCAAATTCAGAAATATGAAACTGGCATGAACCGCGTGAGTGCGTCCCGCCTTTGGGATATTGCGCATGTTCTGAATGTGCCCGTATCATTCTTCTTTGAAGGTCTGGAAACGTCAGGCGCAACGTCGCAAACCGTAGGCGATGTGCCAGGGGATGTACTAACAGACAAAGAAGCTTTGGAGCTTTTGCGGTCTTATTATGCCATTCCGGAAAACCAGCGTCGCCGCTTGTTTGATCTGGCCCGCGTCTTGAGTGAAGCCGCCTAGGACTTGACCCCGCCACCCGCGGCACGTTACCGATTGCGTCCATAGAGAATGATCGGGATGCCGTTATGTTTGCAGATGCTCGGACAAAGACAGACTTGATACGTGTCGCGCATTTGCTTGCCGATACAGCACGGGTCGAGACGCTTCGGTTGTTCCGTGTGCAGGGTCTGGTTGCTGATGACAAGTCTGCGCCGGATGCCATTTTTGATCCTGTCACAGAGGCTGATCGCGCCGCTGAGAAGGCGATGCGAGATATCCTTGCGGTTGAGCGACCGGACGATGGCATCCTTGGCGAGGAATTCGGAACCAAGGCGGGCACTTCCGGCTATACTTGGGTGCTTGATCCGATTGACGGGACACGCGGCTATATCAGCGGGACCCCGACATGGGGAGTCTTGATCGCCGTTTCTGATGCAAGCGGCCCGGTTTTTGGCATGATAGACCAGCCTTACATTGGCGAGCGCTTTGTCGGTGGTTTCGATATTGCCGAAGTAACGGGGCCGATGGGCGTGATGCCGCTGGTCACCGGCAAGAGCACCAATTTTCAAGACGCGACTCTGCTCACAACATTTCCCGAAGTCGGCACAAAGATTGAGCAACGCGCCTTTGAGGCGGTCTCGAAAGCGGTCAAGCTCACGCGGTTTGGGATGGACTGCTACGCCTATGCATTGCTTGCCGCAGGGCAGGTCGATCTGGTGATCGAAGCCGGATTACAACCCTATGACATTCACGCCCCGATTGCCGTGATTAAGGCGGCAGGCGGTATCGTCTCCAACTGGCAGGGAGGGGCCGCGCATCACGGCGGGCGGATTATTGCTGCGGCAAATCCGGATGTGCATGCGGTGGCTTTGGCCATTTTACAAGAGGTCGTCGATGGCTGACACTATTCTTCGCGGCGCTGACGTTATTCTGACCATGGATGACGGGCGCACTCGGTTGAAAGGTCATGATATCCATATCTCCGACGGCGTGATTGCGGCCATCGGGGCGCATCTGGATATGTCCGGTGCGGAAGTTTTGAACGTTGCGGGCTGTGTCGTCACACCCGGTTTGGTCAATACCCACCACCATCTTTACCAGACATTGACCCGCGCAGTTCCGGGGGGGCAAGACGCCTTGCTCTTTGGCTGGCTGCAAACGCTCTATCCGATCTGGTCGCGATTTGGCCCGGAGGAAATGTTTATCTCGGCTCAGGTCGGTTTGGCTGAGCTGGCCTTGTCAGGGTGCACGCTGACGTCGGATCATTTGTATTTATACCCTAACGGGTCGCGCCTTGATGACACCATTGCGGCGGCGGGCGAGGTCGGTCTGCGCTTTCATCCGACGCGGGGCGCGATGAGTATCGGCGAGAGCGACGGCGGATTACCGCCTGACGCATTGGTCGAGAAAGAGGCCGCGATTCTCGACGACTGCATTCGGGTGATCGACGCCTTTCACGACCCCAAAGCGGGGGCGATGGTCCGTGTTGGCGTGGCGCCTTGTTCGCCGTTTTCCGTGAGCCGAGACCTGATGCGCGATGCCGCGATTCTGGCCCGTGACAAGGGTGTCATGATGCACACGCATCTTGCGGAGAATGACGAAGATATCGCCTATAGCCTTGAAAAATTCGGATGCCGCCCCGGTCAATATGCCGAAGATCTGGGCTGGACCGGCGATGATGTCTGGCACGCCCATTGTGTGAAACTGGACCGTCAAGAGATTGATCTGTTTGCGAAATCCCGTACAGGCGTGGCCCATTGCCCCTGTTCGAACTGTCGGCTTGGGTCCGGTATCGCGCCCGTGCGCCAGATGCGCGATGCGGGCGTGAAGGTCGGGCTTGGTGTGGACGGCTCTGCCAGCAATGACATCGGAAATCTGATCGGCGAGGCACGTCAGACGATGCTGTTACAGCGCGTCAAAAACGGTGCGGATGCGATGTCCGCCGATGAGGCTCTGTGGATCGCGACACGTGGTGGCGCGCAGGTTCTGGGCCGCGATGATTGCGGACAGATTGCGGTTGGACAGCGTGCCGACATCGCGATTTGGAGCACGCGCGGCATTGAAAGTGCAGGCAGTTGGGATCCCGCAGCCTTGGTGCTTGCGGGACCGTCCAAGGTGCGCGATCTCTTTGTCGAAGGGCGCCGTATCGTGGCTGACGGCCGGATGGTGACGATTGACATGGGTGCAATAATCGCAAAGCAGAATATCCTCGCAAAAAGGTTGGCCGCGCATGTGTAAGGTACTGTCCGTACTGGCAGTCTTGGCCCTTGGGGCATGTGTGCCGATCATCGTGCCCGTGCCGATACCCGCGCCTCCAAAAGAGGTGCGCACGCTCACTGCTCAAGCCCCTTCGGATGTTCGATTTGATCAAGTCTTGGCCAAGGAGCGCCAGCAGCGAAACCTCGCGCCTTTGGCGTTTAATGCCCAGCTTGCTGCTGTCGCGCAGGCCCATGCTGGCGATATGGTAGCGCGCGGCTATTTCAACCATGCCTCGCCTGAAGGTGCCGGTGTTGCTGCCCGCGTCTCCGCCTCGGGTTTGCCAGCCTGCGGGTTGGGCGAAAACATTGCAAAAGGGCACGTTAGCGCCCCTGAGGTTTTTGAAGGCTGGATGCTTTCAGGACCACACCGCCTCAATATTCTGAACCCGCGTATGGCGTCATATGGCTTAGGTCGAACGGGTGATACTTGGGTGTTGATCCTGTACGCGCCCTGCTAGTTCGCGCGCCGACCCGCGACCCACACATCTGCAATCGCACGATCATCGCCCAGCATAATGGTCGGGAAAAGCGCGTCCCAAATATCGGTCGCGCGGGCGTGCCGCTGCGCAATGGCGGCGGTTGAGGCAAGATCAAGGACCACAAGATCCGCCATAGCGCCGACCCCGAGATGTCCGATTTCTCCTGCCATATGAAGCGCTTGAGCCGACCCTTCGGTTGCCATCCACATCAGTTGCGCGGGATGCAAAGCTGTGCCGCGCAGTTGCCCGATCTCATAGGCCGCAGCCATTGTGTGCAGCATCGAGAAGCTGGACCCCCCGCCTGTATCCGTGGCCAGCCCCGTCCGGATCTGACGCGCTGCAAACCCAAGCGTGTCGAACAGGCCAGAGCCGATAAATGTGTTGGAGGTCGGGCAATGCACGACTGCCGCGCCAACCTCTGCGAGCCTGTCGATTTCGCGGGGCTCCAAGTGGATCGCATGCCCGTAAAGTCCGCGCGGACCAAGTAGCCCGTAAGCCTCGTAGGTGTCGAGATAATCGCGGGCCTTCGGGAAAAGCGATTTGACCCAAGCGATTTCGTCATGCTGCTCGGACAGGTGCGTCTGCATCAGGCAATCGGGATTTTCGGCCCAAAGAGCGCCAAGCGCGCTCAGTTGTGCAGGCGTTGAGGTCGGCGAAAATCGCGGCGTGATCGCATAGGTCGCGCGGCCCGTTTTGTGCCATTTGTGCAAGAGCGCCTGACTGTCGTCATAGGCGGATTGGGCAGTATCAACCAGCGTATCGGGGGCGTTGCGGTCCATGCAGGTTTTCCCGCCAATGACAGCCATATTGCGCGCGGCGGCGGCCTCGAAATAGGCGTCCACACTTGTCGGGTGGATCGTGCAAAAGC
>CBFHTU010000012.1:0-74098 GCA_965658825.1 Yoonia sp. | reverse complement strand
GGTTAGTAGCCAACACCCGCAACCCCTTTTTTCACCGAATATGCATTTTTTCGAATAAACCCGATTTTTTCATTGTTTTAATGGGGTTATGGTAATTTTAGATCGCTGACCCTAGGTCGTTTCGCAACAATATTAGCCGAAGTGTGATTGCGGCCCACTACATCTGGCGCTCTGAACCACGACACCCACATGTCAGCGTTGGGATCACCCCCGATTCACTGCGCACGCCACCCGAAATTCGCAAATCAGCCCTCGCAAATCCGCCGTCGCGCCGAATCTCATCGCCCTCGGCGCGTAGATGAATGGTGAGGAAGCCCGCGCGACACGATGTATATAGTATATGTGCCGCGACTCGCATGAACTCGGCTCCAATTGGACGCCACTCCGGTGACTAGCGTGCCCATTTCATGCGGATGACGAGCAGGGCGAGGATAACCGTCATATAGACAACGGGCTCCAACTGAATGCCTTTGACCAGCCACAAGTAATGAATGCCGGCCAGAATCGCGATTGGATAAACGAGTTTATGAAGCCTGCGCCACGCCACTGGCCCCATGCGGCGGATCGCTAGGTTATTGGACGTCAGGGCGAGCGGAAAAAGCAACACAAAAGCCGCCATGCCGACGGTCACATATTTGCGCTTCATGATTTCGCTCCAGACGCGGGCTACGGTCTGCACGTCCAAAACCGCCCAAACCATGAAATGTGCGAGAATTAGAAAGAAGGTCGTCACACCAAGGGCGCGCCGAAACTTGATCAGGTTGATTCCCGTCCAATTGCGCAGCGGTGTGACCGCAAGCCCCGCAATCAGCAACTTGAACCCCATCGCACCGTATTCCCGTTCCAGCGCGTTGATCGGTTCCGGCCCCATCTGGTTGGTTGCCGCCAGGTAAAACATCCACGTCGCCCAGATCGCGGCGACAACATAGATCGACCAAGCCGGAACGCGGCGCAACGCGCCGTTTAATCTTTTCGCGATACTCATGTATATAGTGTCCGTATCTCTGTGTTGTATCGGCGCGCAGCGGGTGCCCGCCAATCACAGGCGTTATGCGCGGGTGCGGGTTAGAAATTCGTCCGCAAATCCATGCCCTCATACAGGCTCGCGACCTCGTCATAGCCGTTGAACATAAGTGTGTCCTGCCGCTTGGCAAAAAGCCCCCCCCCGATCAGCCGCTCGGACCCTTGCGACCAGCGCGGGTGATCGACCTGCGGGTTCACATTGCTATAGAATCCGTATTCGCGCGGATTGATCTGATTCCAGGTTGCGGGCGGCTCTTGCTCGGTCACGGTAATGCGCACAATCGACTTGATCGACTTGAACCCGTATTTCCAAGGCACGACCAAACGGATTGGCGCGCCCGACTGGTTCGCCAGCGGTTCGCCGTAAATGCCTGTGGCGAGAATCGTGAGCGGATGCATCGCCTCGTCCATGCGCAGCCCCTCGACATAGGGGAAATCCAGAACGCCGCGGCGCACGCCAACCATTGCTTCAGGTTGGACGGCGGTTTCAAAGGCCACATATTTGCCTTTTGCCTGCACGCCAGCCTTACTAAGAATGTCGGCCAGTTCCACGCCATTCCACGGCACGACCATCGCCCAAGCCTCCACACAGCGGAAACGGTAGATACGTTCTTCGACATCCAAGCCTGCCAGCAATTCCGCGACACTATACACACCCGGATTATCGACCAACCCGTCCACCTTGATGGACCACGGCGACGTAATCATCTCGCCTGCGTTTTTGGCAGGGTCGTCTTTGCCCGTTCCGAACTCGTAAAAGTTATTGTAGGTCGTGATGTCCTCAAGCGTATTGGGCACCAAGGCCTCTTGCGCCGCCGCTTGGCTTGCCGCAAATCCAATCGCACCTACACCTGATGCCCCAGCAAAGAATTGACGCCGATTAAGAAAGACGGACTTGGGAGTCACGTCCGCGGCGGTCAGGTCATTGGTCCAGCGATATGCCATGTGGCACCTCCATTTATGCAAGCTCGTAGATCATATGGCGCTTTATAGGCGAAGTTCTATCAAACAGCTTTTCACGTTACCGCCAGCACATTGAAATGTTCCAAAAGCGAATGGCCGCACCAGTGATGACGCGGCCCTTTTCAGATGTTTTTGGCGATGCTGCGTAGGATGGGTCTTGACCCATCGCCACCCAGTTTAATGCACGACGGTTTTATCCGGTTGAGGCCGTTGGGTCTTGGACACACGGTCTCCGACGATCAACCCGTCAGGCCCAGCGCTGATATGCACCGTTGACCCGTCCAAAACGTCACCCGCCAAGATCATCTCGGCCAGCGGGTCTTGCACGGCGCGTTGGATCACACGCTTGAGCGGACGTGCGCCAAACACAGGGTCGTAACCTTCATCAGCGAGCCAAATGTGCGCGTCCTCAGTCAGGTCGAGTTTGATCTCACGCGATGCAAGCCGCTTCATCAAGAGCCCAAGTTGAATGTCGACGATCCCGGCCATATCCTCGCGGGCCAGACGATCAAAGATAATCGTCTCGTCCAGACGGTTGAGGAACTCGGGGCGGAAGTGCCCGCGCACGGCCTCCATCACGTCGCGCTTGGCGTCAGAGGCGTCGGCCCCATCAGGCAATTGCGACAAGGCTTGCGCGCCAAGGTTCGAGGTCAGGATGATCAGCGTCTGCTTAAACGACACCGTCCGCCCCTGCCCGTCTGTCAGCACACCATCGTCCAACACCTGCAACAGCACGTTGAATACATCAGGGTGCGCCTTCTCGACCTCGTCGAAAAGAACAACCTGATAAGGGCGCCTGCGCACGGCCTCGGTCAAAACGCCGCCTTCGTCATACCCGACGTAACCCGGAGGCGCGCCGATCAGACGGCTCACCGCGTGCTTTTCCATGAATTCGGACATATCGATCCGCACCATCGCGCTATCGTCGTCGAACAGATATTCGGCGACCGCTTTGGTCAGCTCGGTTTTACCGACACCTGTTGGCCCAAGGAACAAGAACGATCCAAGCGGGCGGCCCTCGTCGTTGAGACCAGCACGCGCACGGCGCACGGCATTGGCCACGGCTTTCACCGCAGATTTCTGACCGATCACGCGCTTGCCAAGCTCGTCTTCCATACGCAGCAGTTTGTCGCGCTCGCCTTCCAGCATCTTGGAGGTCGGCACCCCTGTCCAACGCTCGACCACTTGCGCGATCTGCTCGGGACGCACGGCCTCTTCGACCATCATGTCGTCCGAACTTTCGGCCTCGCCAAGTTTACGCTCCAACTCCGGAATCACGCCGTAAGACAGCTCACCCGCTTTCGCCAGATTGCCCTCACGCTTCGCGATATCCAAATCGGCCCGCGCACGGTCGAGCTGTTCTTTGAGCTCGCGCGAGCCTTCCAGCTTGTCACGCTCGGCCTGCCACTTTGCCGTCATCTCGGCGGCGCGCTCTTGCAGGTTGGCCAATTCCTCTTCCAATTTACCCAAACGGGTTTTGGAAGCGGCGTCGTCCTCTTTCTTGAGCGCCTCGGCCTCGATCTGCAATTGCAGGATAGACCGATCAAGCGCATCCAGTTCCTCTGGCTTGCTGTCGACTTCCATACGCAGACGGCTTGCGGCCTCATCCACCAGGTCAATTGCCTTATCGGGCAAGAACCGGTCCGTGATATACCGATGCGACAGCGTCGCCGCCGCCACCAAGGCGCTATCGGAAATCCGCACGCCGTGGTGCATCTCGTATTTGTCTTTGATCCCGCGCAGGATGCTGATCGTGTCAGAAACCGTCGGCTCCTCGACAACAATCGGCTGGAAGCGACGAGCAAGAGCCGCGTCTTTTTCCACATACTTGCGGTATTCGTCCAAGGTCGTCGCACCAATACAGTGCAGCTCGCCACGCGCCAGCGCAGGTTTGATCAGGTTGGCGGCATCCATCGCACCATCAGCCTTACCCGCGCCGACAAGGGTGTGCATCTCATCAATGAACAAGATGATTTCGCCCGCTGCATCCTCAATCTCTTTGAGGATTGCTTTCAGGCGCTCTTCAAACTCACCACGATATTTTGCGCCCGCAATCAGAGCCCCCATATCCAGCGCCATCAGTTTCTTGTTGCGCAAGCTTTCAGGCACGTCGCCGTTAACAATGCGCAGGGCAAGACCCTCGGCAATCGCGGTTTTACCCACACCCGGTTCACCAATCAAAACAGGGTTGTTCTTGGTGCGGCGCGATAAAACCTGCATGGAACGGCGAATTTCTTCGTCGCGGCCGATGATGGGGTCAATTCTACCCTGCTCAGCGGCCTCTGTCAGGTCGCGGGCATATTTGGCGAGCGCATCATAGCCTTCCTCGGCAGTGGCACTATCAGCGGTGCGCCCTTTGCGAATGTCATTGATCGCCGCGTTCAGGCCTTGAGCCGTCACCTTACCCGCATCAAGAGCATCCTTCGCCTTGGATTTGACCATCGCCAAAGCCATCAACAACCGCTCGACGGGGACAAAGCTATCGCCCGCCTTTTTGGCCAGCTCTTCGGCCTCGGCCACAACCTTGCCTGTTGCGCTGTCCATATAGACCTGACCCGCATCGCCAGAGACTTTGGCAATCTTCGACACAGCCAGATCAACGGCCATCCGCACAGCAGCCGCATCGCCGCCGCCACGCGTAATGAGATTGGCGGCCAACCCTTGGTCGTCATCCATCAATGCCTTGAGCAGGTGTTCAGGCGCCAGTCGCTGGTGGCTTTCGCGCATTGCGATCGTCTGTGCGGCCTGTATGAAGCCGCGTGACCGCTCGGTGAATTTCTCTAAATTCATGGGTCTCTCCTTTATAGCACCCTTCTGTGACGCGCCCGATTATCGGCACACGCCCTCTTGGGCCTACTCCATAAATGGGGTCACGGATCCGGCCTTGCAAGATCCCGAAACATCAGAAAAGGGGGAACGCAGACCAGAAGTTCCCCAATCTATTTCGGTCAAATCAGCGCAAAAGGAATTACACGCAAGGGGATGTTGATGATTATGACGAGTAACGAGAAGACCGTTGACAAGCAGGTGCAGAAAAATGCCGAACTCCGCGATTCCATCGTGCAACGACTGAAGGCACATGATGCGGCGGTTCGCGCGACGTTTTCGGCCGATACGCCCGATACGGCGCCCTCAAAGAAACTGTAGAACGCGTCCCCAAGTATCCTGAGCGATTTTCTTCCCCAGTTTTTGCTCAGGTGTTCAGGTGCTGTCGTCACCATGAACCTCAAGACGCGGTCGCCCCCAATGCGGCCGCGTCTTTTGCCTGTGTGTTGCGCAAAGTTCCCACAAGCGTTAGACCGCCTCAAATCAAAATGGAGTGCGCCCGATGTCTGATGACCGCCTGATTGTTGCCCTTGATGTTCCAAACGTTCTTGCTGGTATGGACTTGGCCGAACGGCTTGGTGACGCAGTGTCGTTTTACAAGATCGGTTTAGGGATGCTGACAGGCGGCGGTTTGGCCTTGGCCAACGAGTTGAAGGGCGAACACGGCAAAAAGATATTCCTCGACATGAAGTTTTTCGACATTGGCGCCACCGTCGAGGCAGCCGTGCGTGGTGTGGCCCAGTTCGATCTTGATCTGCTGACCGTGCACGGCGATCCGCATGTTGTGCGGGCAGCGCGCGAGGGGGCGGCCGGCTCTAACATGAAAATTCTCGCGGTGACGATTTTGACATCGCTGGACCGCGATGACCTCGATGCCTCGCTGATCAAAAGCGGCAATATCACCGATCTGGTGCAAGAACGCGCAGGCCGTGCATTTGATGCGGGTGCCGATGGCGTGATTGCCTCCCCGCAAGAGGCCGCGTTGATCCGCGCCTTACCAGAGGCCAAGGGCAAACTCATCGTCACACCGGGCGTGCGCCCTGTTGGTGCAGCCTTGGGAGATCAGAAACGGGTGGCGACACCTGCGCAAGCCATTGCAGACGGGGTGGATCATATCGTTGTGGGTCGTCCGGTCTGGCAGGCCGCGGACCCGCGTGCCGCCGCCTTGGCGATAACTGCTGAAATGGCCGGATCAGCACATCGCTAGTCGTCTCACAACGCCGTGAGTCAACGGTTGTGAAACTTTTTCCTTCTAGATTCGTGCTTACATCAGCACTGAAGACAGAAGGAATCGCTCATGCGTATCAACAACCTGCGATATAACGCCAACTCTGGCGCGTTCGAGGCCTCCGTTGACATTCAACGGGATGGTCGGATGTATCGTTACCCATGTGAATACATGGCGCCGCAAACCATGGAGCCCGCATCCGTTGCGGCTGGTTTGGCCGCGCGCGCGTTGCGAATGTCGGATACGGCGCGCGGATAATGACGGCGCTATTGCGGGGCCCCGCTTTTGAAATTGTTTGAACTGCCGATCAAGGTCGTCTCGTCTGCATCTGCCTATTGGACGAAACCGCCCCAAGCCTTGATCCAACTGGCCCGCTGAATAACGTCGCGGGCCTTTTTCTGTTAGTCGTTGATATCACGATCCCAGATTTTGACGGATCCAGACTTGAGACCGAACACCCGGCGCATGGCCAGATAGGCACCAAGCGACAAGAGCGCGAAAACCAAAAGCATCATGGCCAAGCCGCCAAGTGGCACATGCACCAAGACCAAGAGGCCCACCCCAAGCGCGCCGAGCGCGAATCCGAGAAATATGTAACCGGGCGCCAGCACCTCAAGCGTTGCCAGCAAGACCGCGCCGGACATCCAAACCCACCATTGCTCCCAAAGAATCATCTTATTTTCCTTTCAACATCTTGAAGGCATCGCCAAAGGCATCAAGCGCATTGGCAGGCAAAACGATTGTCTGCGTTCCTGCAGCGGACCCCATCTTATTGAGCGCCTCAACTTGCTTTAGCGCAACTTGATACTGGGCTGCTTCCAAACCGTTTTCGGCAATCGCTGCAGCCACAGCGCGCGTGGCATAGGCCTCTGCATCGGCCGACACGCGACGGGCCTTGGCCGCTTGCTCGGCGGCGTATAGCTCCGCATCCGCGTTCAGCTCGACCGCGCGCTTGGTGCCCTCGGCCTCGGTCACCTGCGCGCGACGGGCGCGTTCGGCGTTCAGCTGTTGCAGCATGGCGTTGCGCGTCGCCTGATCCAGATTGACGTCCAAAATCTCGGCGCGGGTCACTTCTATTCCCCAGTCATCGACCTGTTGCGACACTTGATCGCGCACCGCTTCAATCAATCGCGACCGGTTCGCTTGCACTTGGTCAAGCTCCATGCGACCGATCTCGGAGCGCACGATTCCTGCCACAGTCGTCGAAATTGCCGCATCCACGTCACGGATACGGTAAACTGTCTTTTCAGGCTCTATAATGCGGTAAAACACCGAAGTTTCGACCTGCACCAGCACGTTGTCGGACGTGATCGCATCCTGCGACATTGCAGGCAATTGGCGTTCGAGCACGGACACTTTGTGGCGCACACGGTCAAGAAACGGGACGATAAAGTTGATCCCTGGCCCGAGAACGGCGCGCAAACGCCCCAGCCGTTCAACGACAAACTTCTGACTTTGCGGCACGATCCGCACGCCTGCCATAATGCAGATGATGATAAAGACAGCGAGCGCTAGAAAAAGTACATTCGCGCCAAAAAACTCTGATGAAACCTGTTCCATATTTAAAATACCTCTCTTAAACCTCGCCCTCTAGATATGTAGCCAAACGCACCGCCGCAACGGCTTATGCATCGAAATCGGGAGAGGCGCTCTCGGCCAACCAATCGCGCAAGCGCGGGGCAAATGACGGTACGGCGCGATCAAGCGCGAGAAACGCGCCTAAAGTCATCAGCCGCCATTTCTGCCCCTCTTCTCCAAAGACGATGTCGGCTTCTGTTGCTGCAGGCAGATGCGCCACGTAGAAATGCACAAAACCGCGCGGCCTTACTTCGGACGAATAGCGGCGGTGCCACATGATGGCCTCTTCTGGAATGTTCAGACCCACTTCCTCCATCACCTCCCGTTTCAGTATCTGTAAAGGCGTTTCAGTGCCCTCGCGCCCGCCACCGGGAAGATTCCAAAGGTCTGGGAAAGGGATATGCGCATAGTTGTCCCGCAGCACGACCAGCAGCTTGCTTCCGATAAAAAGTACTGGCGCCGCAAAAGTCATTTTCCATGAGCCAACCTTAACCGTTGTCGCGCCCCCTCGCGCCCCTTATCTTGGGCTCATGCCGATACTTTGCCGAGACTGCTTGACCACCTATGAGGTTGGAACGCGCTGCCCCGCGTGTCGCAGCCCACGCAAGATATCGCACCCGGAATTATTTGACCTCTCCATTGCCCATATGGATTGCGATGCGTTCTACGCCAGTGTCGAAAAACGCGACAATCCGGAACTGGCTGACAAGCCCGTCATTATCGGCGGCGGGCATCGTGGCGTTGTCTCGACCGCCTGTTATGTTGCGCGGATCAAGGGCGTGAAATCCGCAATGCCGATGTTTCAGGCACTCAAGCTGTGTCCAGAGGCCATTGTCGTCAAGCCGCGCATGGAGGCTTACGTCGAGGCCTCTCGCGCGATCCGTGCTTTGATGGACGAATTGACCCCGATCGTGGAGCCGCTTTCGCTCGACGAGGCCTTTATGGACCTGACAGGCACCGCCAGACTGCATGGCGCACCGCCTGCGGTGATGCTGGCGCGCCTGATCAAGAGGATGAAATCAGAGATTGGGCTCACGGGCTCAATTGGGTTGTCGCACAACAAGTTTCTGGCAAAGGTCGCGTCCGATCTGGACAAACCGCGCGGCTTCTCCGTCATTGGCAAAGCCGAGACAACCGCGTTCCTGCGGCCCAAGCCCGTCCGCCTGATCTGGGGCATTGGCCCCGCCGCGCAAGAGAGCCTCGCCGGGTCGGGCATCCGGACATTTGACGACCTGCTACGCTGGGACAGGCGCGCCTTACATGATCGTTTCGGCGCGACGGGAGAGCGGCTTTACGCGCTTGCTCGTGGCGAAGACGGGCGACGAATTTCGACGAATGCCCCTGTAAAGGGTCTGTCCAATGAGACGACGTTTTACGAAGACACCAGTGATCCGGACATTTTGGACGGTCATATCTGGCGGCTGGCCGAAAGGGTGTCAGATCGTGCCAAGGCACAGAATGTGGCGGGGCGGATCGTGACCCTGAAACTCAAGACAGGCAATTTCAAACAAATCTCTAAGCGGCAATCATTGCACCATCCGACGCAACTGGCCGACACGATTTATCGCACGGCGCGGAGTTTGTTCGATCAAGCTGGACCAAAAGGACCATACCGCCTGATTGGCGTCGGTATCAGCGAGCTTGGCCCGGCTGGCGACGCCGACCGGACTGGCGACCTTTTAGACCCTAACGCGGGCAAAAGAGCGAAAGCTGAGGCCGCAGCAGACAAGATTCGCGAGAAATTCGGGAAAAAGGCGATCATTAAAGGGCGCGCACTGCGTTAGGGCGTATCTTCGTAGGATGGGTCTTGACCCATCACCGCGTAAACGCCCTTATTAGAGACATGTTTGCGATATTTCCGTAGTGAAGATGGGTTAAAACCCATCCTACTCAGCAGCGAGGGCCGCTTGGGTATCGCGCCCGATCTCGGCGACTTGGTTGATCACATCTGACAGAACCCTGCGCACCTCTTCAAAGTCGGAAAGCGGCTCTAACGTTGCCTCGTTCATATAAAGCGCACGGTCTATTTCGATTTGAACAGCATGTTGGCGGCGGGCCGGCCTGCCGTAATGTTGGGCGATGTATGCCCCCGCGAAAGGCATGTTGCGCGCAACGCGTAAACCCGCCTGCGCAAAGGCATGTTCAACCCGTTCCACAATCAAGGGCGAAGCAGAAGCTCCGAATCGGTCACCTAACACAACGTCGGGGCGCGCATTGCCGGATTGGCTCATACCGGACAGGGCCTCATGCGGCATGGAGTGGCAATCAATCAGGATCGCTTGCCCGAAAATACTGTGACTTTCGTCAATCAGCGCCTGCAAAGCATCGTGATACGGGCGCCAATAGGTCGCGATCCGGTGATGCGCTTCCGCAATGGACAGCTTCCCGCGATAAATCGCGCGTCCGTTGGCGACGACCCGCGGCACGACGCCCAATCCGCTTGCGACCCGTGGATTATGTGCAACGCGCCTTACTCCTGTGATCAGCGCGGCGTCCATTTCCTCTGGCCCCCGGTTCAAATCAAGATAGGCACGGGGTGCGAGCGCCGTCAAAAGAGGAGCGCCATGTTCCGGAGCATCTCTGTAAAGCAGGTCAACAAATGCATCTTCCGAGGAGCGAATCTCGGCCTGATCCAAAACGGCTGCGTCGAGAAAAGACGCCGGATATTCGCGCCCGCTATGGGGTGACGCGAAGATAACGCTTGTTGTGCGTGCCTTTGGCTTGGCCAGATGATAAGCAATGGGCAGCATTGTTGCTCCTTTGCCAGCAGAGTAGCGCATAAAATGAGTTTTTCAAAAGGCCTTGATCCCCCCTTCGACTCCTTTTATAGACCGCACGACTGACGCGGTGATTTCCGCGTCCTATTTGGTTATAGGGCGCAATTGAACCAAAGCAGACAAAGGATGATTAGCTCAGCGGTAGAGCACTTCGTTGACATCGAAGGGGTCACTGGTTCGATCCCAGTATCGTCCACCAGAATTTAGTGGGGTCACGCTTGGCCCTGAATGCAACAAAAGGCGCAATCGCCGCGCCGCGACAAAGAAGGACAGAACTCATGAAAGTTCGCAACTCCCTCCGTTCGCTCAAGCAGCGTCACCGCGATTGCCGCGTCGTGCGCCGTAAGGGCCGCGTCTATGTAATCAACAAGACGCAGCGTCGGTTTAAAGCTCGTCAGGGCTAAACCACCGCAAGCATTGAACGATGAAAAGGTCGTGCCCATCACCGGGCGCGGCCTTTTCTTTTACCGCAAAGGGGGCTGGGGCTAGTCAGCACCGCTGTGTTACCGTTAGGCTGACAGGTAACACGCAACCCTCGGAGCAGCTGTCATGTCAAAACTCATTTTATCGTCCACTGCAATTTTGCTGGCACTTGCCGCGCCTGTCGCCGCGCAGGATCTGTGCGCTGGAGCAGGCGCAGGCGGTCAGTGGATCGGTGGCACCGAGGCCGCCTCCGACATTTCAACCGCAGAGGCCTACCGCGAGCAGATGGCGCTTGTCTTGGGCGGGAACGCCTATGTCGCGCTTTTTGCCGTCTCCGAGCCAACCGAGATTCGGATCGAGGCCGCAGGGCGCGGCTCTGGTGATCCGCTGATCGAGGTTTTCGACGGTGCAGGCAGCATTATCGCCTCTGACGATGATTCGGGCGGTGGCGGTGCCGCCCGCGCGGAAATGACGCTTCAGCCCGGATCATACTGCGTGAACATGAAAAGCTTTGACAACGCGCCGATAACAGCCTTCATGCGGATCGGGCGCCAAGGCCACGAACCGCTCACAGAAGGCATGTCATCCGACGGGGGCGGATCGGGCGCAGGCCCGACAAGCGATTGCTCGGACGCCCGCCCCTTTGGCGACCTTGGCACGTCAAACGCAGCCTCGGTTGATGAGGTCGCGCATTGGTCCTTCACATTGACCGAACCAACGGGGATCACTGTGTCGGCCAATAACGATTCAGCCGACCCGACCATTGCGCTTTATGACGCCGAGGCGAATATCATCGCGGCAAATGATGACTTCGACGGGCTGAACTCGCGGATTACACAACCGGACCCTTTGCCAGCGGGCGATTATTGCATCGGGGTTGGCGCGCTCAATGATACGAGCCTGCCGATTGCGGTGACGATCTCCGTTTATGACGCTGCAGCCGAACTTGCAGCGCTTTATGCCCGCGGCGAAGCTGCTCCGCCCCTTGATGGTTCCGTGGAAGTGACCGACCTCGGAGAGGCCGCGAACCGCGCGCGTCAGGATGTCCAGGTTGGCAATGATGTCGCTTGGTTCTCGGTCGATGTGACCGAACCGAGCCTTCTGTTGATCGAGGCCATCGCGGCTGGTGAAGGTGGCGATCCATGGCTGGTCTTGTATGATGACCTCGGGCGCAAAGTGTCTGAAAATGACGACGGAAATGACGGGCTCAATAGCATGATCACGGCGCGCGTTCTTGCCGGAACCTATATTATCGGCCTTCGCCAAGTCGGTGAGGCACAAGGCTTTGTCCGGTTGGTCATGGAACGCTATGTGCCCGCGCAGTAAAGCGGCGGCAGGCGCTGGCCACTGTCAAAAGCCAGCGCCGCCGTGTCAGTTTCTCAAAGTCACCAGAAGTTGCACCACAGCGGCCTGATTGACATAGCCGGTCGGTTCAAGATTACGACTGCGTTGAAACTGCCTGATCGCGCGGCGGGTGCGCCCGTCAAACTCCCCGTCGACAGGACCGGTCTCGTATCCAAGGGTCTTGAGACGGGTTTCAATCAGGCGACGGGTCACCCGGTTCAGGTTTAGCGCCGCCTCTTCGGCTTGGGCTTGGCTTGTCGAAGCCGCGCCACTTTGTTCGGCCCGGAGCGCGTTGCGCCGCATGGTTGCCTCGTCTCGGAATGCGCCCCGTGGCTGGGCGTCCAGATAGTCATCATAACCTCTGATCGTATCGGTACGCTGGGCAGCCGTCCAAGCATCGCGATCCTCACGCCGAGCTTGCGCAAGCTTGTTTGCCTCGATTTCCGCAAGGGCGGCGGTCGCCTGTTCGGCGTAGAACCCGTCGGGATAACGGTCGAGATAGCTCCTCAATCCCGGCTCGCGCCCATTCGCGCCCGTCTCTTCCCAATAGGCGCGATCAAGGCGCAACTGCGCCTCGCGTTCGCGGGCGGCCTCGGCCTCTAGTTGGGCAGAGCGGCGGGCGGCTTGGGCCTCAATGCGGGTGATTTGCTCAACGGTCACATAGCCCGTTTGCGCAAACCCGTTCTCTTGCTGCCAATTCGAGATAGCGGCCCGCGTGCCATTCCCGAAAATGCCGTCGATGCCGCGGGTGTTAAAGTTAAGGATCGACAAATCGCGTTGAATTTCGCGCCGTTGATCACGGCTCAGGCCAAGGGCCTCTTCTTCCAGACGTGCCGCGCGATTTGGCTCTGCAAGAATGGCTGCAACTGCCTCATTTGCCTCACGGATGTGAAGGCCCCGAGGATGCGCGCGCAGATAGGCGCGGTAGGCCTCTACGGTATCGGCGGCGATGGCCTGCTCCCACAACAGCGTCTCGGCAGCGCGGTCGACAATATAGGGGGCGGCCGGCCTTATATCTGCAATCTCGTCGCCTGCCTGCAAGACAAGCGATTTGGGGCGATAGCCAAAGAGCGCCATATTGCGGTCGCCTTCAACGGCAGAGACGATTTCCGCATCGGGGACGACAATCGTGTCTTCAATCAAGTTCCTCACCTGACGCGGATCACCGGCAATCACGGTCACACCCTGAGGCACTTCAAACGCACCCAAGCCGATGCGCATCAACGGACCGTACGACTCTGTGTCAGAAGGGTCATAGGCCAAGAGCAAAACAGATTGACCTGGCACCGTCGCCAAGACCTGCAAGACACTTTCAACAGAAAGCCCTTCTTGCTCGACGTCAAAAAGCGTCGGCTCGGCCGCATTTGCGGACAAGAGCCATGTGCGCGTACCATCGGTTGCGAACCGACCCGACATAACGACGACCAATCGCTCGGCATCCGCACTGCGGGCCTCAAACCGGTTCAGCATTTTGCGCATCTCGGCGGCGGACTGGTTCGAGAGAGCATCGACAGCATACCCCGCGCCCTCCAATTCAGGCACCGCGCCAGTAACAGCCGCTCCGCCGACAAAGCGGTCAAGGTTCCGGTAGCGCTCCACACCAAGGATAAGGGCCGCATCTTCGGCAAACACAGGCAGCGCCATGATCGTCAGGGCAGTTGTCAAAAGCAGTCGACGCATCTTGGTCTCCATTCATTCTATCTTATCACGTTTGGCAGCCATGTTGGCGGCCTGCGTGTGACAAAGCTAGGTATGAATGGAGATGTTATTCAATATCGGCATGATTTGGTCGGATGAGCCTCGCGCAAAAATAAGGCCGCGCAGAGAAGTCCTGCGAGGCCCAAGACATGACGTCGTATGGATCGACCTAGTAAAAGAAACCCGCATTGTTCATCAACACGATCCGGATGATCTCGATCCCGAGCAAGGCCGCAATCGGCGAAAGATCAATCCCGCCAAGATTTGGCATAAAGCGGCGGATCGGCCCGTAGATCGGCTCGAGGATACGCTGGAGGGTATACCAGACTTGGCCAACCAAAGGCTGCCGCACATTCAAAACCTGAAAACTGATCAACCAACTCATAATGAAATGCGCGAAAATCAGCGTGCGTGCGACGCCAAGAAGGAGCATCAAGATTTGAAACAACGACTGCATGGGTTGGGCCTTTCAAAGCTGTTTGACTGCAAGTAAGGGCTGGCGCGCATCGGGACAAGAGAAAGCTTGCCGCGAGGTCGTAAATTGACGCGCACGTCAGCTCGTGTATTGAAGGCATGCAACCTGAAAGCGCATCATGTATCCCCTTATCCGTCTCGCCAAAGAGCTGATCGTTCACCGCAACGCGACACCCCTGCCACCACTTGGGGTACACGTGTCCTATCACCGCTGCTGGCCGCAAGACATCGACGTCTTCATGGAGATGAACAACGGGCGCATCCTGACGATCCTTGATCTGGGGCGCACGGTTTTGGGCAAACGTGTGGGCCTGATGCGGGCCCTAAAGGCCAACGGTTGGGGATTGACAATGGCGGGGGCCTCGGTGCGCTATCGTAAACGCATCCGTCCTTTCGTGAAATTCAAAATCGTCAGCCGCGCTGTTGGCTGGGACGACCGCTTTATCTACATCGACCAATCGATCTGGATCAAAGGTGAATGCGCGGCGCAGGCGCTCTATCGGTCTGCTGTCACGGATGAAAACGGGATTGTCGGGCCGCAGCGGGTCTTTGATTACCTCGGCAAAGACAACATCCGCCCGCCCCTGCCCGAATGGGCCGAAAGGTGGATCGGCGCGGACGCCGTGCGCCCGTGGCCACCTGAAGTGCCTGCCGCGTAACGCGCGTGCAACGCAAAACGACCGCTTGCCACCAGCCCCTATTGCAGTGTCTTATTCCCGTGGGAATAGGGAGGCCAACATGGCAATCACGCAAAAGAAGCGGATCTGGGGCTGGATGGCCTTTGATTGGGCGACACAACCGTTTTACACGCTTGGTTTGACATTTATCTTTGGCCCCTATTTCGCCGCCGTTGCCGCAGACCATTATCTCAGCACGGGTCTGGACGCCGCCGCCGCCGATGCGCAGGCACAATCTATCTGGGGTCTTGGTCAATCGCTTTCTGGCCTCCTGATCGCGCTAACCGCGCCCGTCTTGGGTGCTTTTGCCGATACGTCCGGGCGCAAAATACCGTGGATCGTGCTCTTTTCGTTCGTCTATGTGACCGCCTCTTCTATGCTCTGGGGGCTGGCACCGGACGGGTCAAACCTGATGTGGATGCTGTTCATCTTCTATGTCGGGTTCTTTGCGGCAGAAAGCGGGTTGAACTTCGTGAATGCGATCTTGCCATCGCTGGGAACCGACAAGGATATCGGTCGGATTTCGGGGTCTGGCGCGGCGTTTGGGTATTGGGGCGGGGTTGTGTCGCTGTTTATCATGCTGTTGCTTCTGGCCGAGAATGAAGCGGGCGTGACGCTTTTGGGCAATCCGCCACTTTTCGGGCTTGATGCGGAACTGCGCGAAGGCACCCGTTCGGTCGGACCGTTTATCGCGATCTGGTATGTGATCTTTATGATCCCCTTCTTCCTTTGGGTCCGCGATGCGCCCCAGAAGAAGGCTGAGACGCCAACAATGAGGGCCGTTTTAGCCAACCTCAATCTCACGCTGGTCTCTGTTTTCAAGCGCAAGAGCCTGTTCAACTTTCTTGTGGGGTCGATGATCTACCGCGATGCTCTCAACGCGCTTTATGCATTTGGAGGCGTCTATGCGGCCCTTGTGCTCGACTGGCAGACAATCCAGATCGGGGTGTTCGGGATTATCGCAGCGATTGCTGCCGCCATCGCAACTTGGATCGGCGGGCTATGCGATGCGAGATACGGCCCCAAGCCGGTGATCAGGGTCTCCGTGCTCGCCCTGATCGTTGTCTGCACCTTCATTGTCGGCATGTCGCGCGATCATTTGTTCATCTTCCCGTTGACCGAAGGATCAAGCCTGCCTGACATTATCTTCTACATTTGCGGTGCCGCGATTGGTGGCGCGGGCGGTGCTCTTTACTCTTCGTCGCGTTCGCTCATGGTGCGGCACGCGCACCCCGACCGCCCGACAGAGGCCTTTGGCCTTTTTGCGCTGACAGGCAAGGCCACAGCATTTCTTGCGCCGATGCTCATCACGCTCTTCACCTATATGAGCGGAAATACACAACTTGGCTTTCTGCCTGTCATCATCCTTTTCTTGATCGGCTTGGTCATGCTACGCTGGGTTAACAAAGACGGAGACAGAGCAGAATGGTCCGCATCAGCATAGCACTAGCCCTTATTGCAGCCCTCACAGCTTGCGGCGGTGACAAAACCCCCACGCAGGCCGCCAAGGCAAGCGTGAGCACCCAAGGGTCCAGCGACAATCGCGTCGCCAAAGAGGTATTCGGCCGGATCGCGACCTCCTCGGCTGGCCCGTCGCAGTCCTTTGGCGGCTATGCGCGCGGGTGCCAAGCGGGCGGGATGCAACTGCCTGAAACGGGGCCGACATGGCAGGCCATGCGCCTGTCACGCAACCGCAACTGGGCGCAACCTGTGACAGTGGATTATATCCAAGACCTGTCGCGCTTTGCCGCCACACAATCGGGCTGGAGCGGCCTTTATATCGGTGACATGAGCCAGCCGCGCGGCGGCCCCATGCTGACGGGTCACGCAAGCCACCAGACAGGGCTAGATGCCGATATCTGGATGCTGCCGCCAAACCGCCTGAACCTCACCGCCGCCGAGCGCGAGAGCATCTCGTCAATCACGATGCGGCGCGCCAATGGTGCCTATACCAACGCAAGCTGGACGCCGCAGCACGAGGCGATCCTCAAGGCCGCTGCCTCCGACCCACGCGTCGCGCGCATCTTTCTGTTCCCGGGCGCAAAGGTCGAGATGTGCAAGAACGCCACCGGCGACCGCAGCTGGCTGCGCAAAATCCGCCCTTGGTGGGGGCATCATTATCACTTCCATGTGCGCCTGAACTGTCCGGCAGGTGCTTCGGGCTGCGAAAATCAGGCACCGCCACCGCCAGGCGATGGCTGCGCAGAAGCGCAAGGTTGGGTTGATCGTATCCTGAACCCGCCACCACCCGATCCGAATGCCAAACCAGCGACGCCGCGCGGACCACTTGTGGTCGCACAATTGCCGGGTCAATGCGGCCGTGTGATCAACAACTGATATGAAGCTTCTGGTATGCCTCTTCTTGCTCGCGGGCTGCGGGCATACCCTTTCTGCCGGACCAACCCTTTTGAGCGAAACGATTTGGTCGGCTGAGGCGAAAGATTTCGGCGGGTTTTCTGGCCTTGAGCTCAGCGACGACGGCGAGAGTTTCACCACGATCACGGATCGCGGCATATCGGTGACGACTGGCGATTTCATCCGCAAGAACGGCGTGATCACTGGCGTTGCGAATGCACAAACGGTCTCTTTCCCCAGCCCTGACGGAGCACTGGAAAAGCACTGGGCAGACTCCGAAGGGCTCGCCATTGCGCCTGACGGAACGATCTATATCTCCGCCGAAGGACCGCGACATCAGGTTTATGAATTTCCCGCCGGTGCGACCAAGGCGATCCCCCTACCCCGGCATCCCGACTTTGCAAACCTGCAACCGAACAGCTCGCTAGAGGCCTTGGCGATTGACCCTGACGGCGCCCTCTATACGATCCCCGAACGTTCAGGCCGTATGACCCGCCCGTTCCCTGTGTATCGCTACAAAGACGGCGCATGGGACATCCCCTTTCGAATCCCTCGCGAGGGCGAACATCTTGTCTCGGGTGCGGATGTCGGCCCTGATAGCAGGCTCTATATCCTTGAGCGCGACTTCACTGGCATAGGATTCAAATCCCGCGTGCGCAGGTTCAATCTTGATGGCAGTGAAGAGACCACGGTCCTCAACACCCCCAATGGGACACACGATAATCTCGAAGGGATCAGCGTCTGGCGCGATCCTGAAGGGCACCTTCGTATGACTATGATCTCGGACGATAACTTCAATTTCTTCCAGCAAACCGAAATCGTCGAATACCAAATCGACGATTGACCCAACCCGCTGCAAGCGGTAGTGCGGCACGTCTCCGAATGGTCGGGGACCAAGTGCCGCACCCTTGCAAAAACGGATAATGTAATAAAATGACCAAGCTTCTTCCTGGCGTGATCGCCATGGCCATCGTTGTGGTGGCCTCAAACATCCTCGTTCAATTCCTGATCCTCGACGGGTTGCTGACATGGGGGGCCTTTACCTACCCATTCGCCTTCCTCGTGACCGACATCATGAACCGCGTCTACGGTGCCCCTGCCGCACGCCGCGTGGTCTATGCGGGCCTTGTGGTCGGGATCATCTGCTCGCTCATCGGGAGCCAGATCATGCTGGAATACGGCCCGGCGGTGGCGCTGCGTGTGGCAATCGGGTCGGCGTCTGCTTTCCTTGTGGCACAGCTTCTGGACATCGCGGTGTTCAACCGGTTGCGCGACGGGTCTTGGTGGAAAGCACCGCTTGTCTCCACAGTCATCTCGTCAATTGTTGATACAGTGATCTTCTTCTCGGTCGCTTTCTCTGGCCTTTTCAACGGGTTCAGCCAGATGGCCGCCGATCAAATCATCTGGGCGCAGGATGCTGTTCCGTTCCTGAATGCCGGGCCGATCGCGCCGCTCTGGGTGTCTTTGGCGGTGGCTGACTGGGGTGTCAAAATGGCGATTGCTTTGATCGCGCTTGTGCCGTTCCGCATTATTATTGGGCGAATGCAACAGACCACCACATGAGGTCAAAAAAGTTTTGACTTCTACAAGATATGTGCCACTTTCTAGGTAGGCGAAACATATTGAAAGGAGGTGATCCAGTGCATCATGAAGTATTGGAGAAGGCAGTCGGGACAACTTGGGGGGCCGTTTTCTAGAGCAATCTCTAGGACTTAGCACCCACGGTGGGAAACCTAACCGAACCCGCCTCCGAAATTCAGAGAAGGGCCATTCCAACGCCGGAGTGGTCCTTTTTTGTTGGCCGAAACAAGCATATAGTCTGGGTGGATAGGACTTTTACGATGAAAATCACCGATGAGATCGAGCTCGCGGAATGGGAGCTCACCGAAAGCTTCACCCGCGCCTCCGGTCCGGGTGGTCAGAACGTGAACAAGGTGTCGACGGCGGTGGAGTTGCGGTTCGAGGCGGAACGCTCGCCCAACCTAGAGGGCGCCGTGAAGACGCGGCTGAAACGGCTGGCGGGGCAACGCTGGACCAAAGAGGGCGCGATTGTGATCTTCGTGCAAGACACACGGTCCCAAGCCCGCAACCGCGAACTCGCCCGCGAACGGCTGACTGAGTTGATCGTGGCGGCAACACATGTGCCCAAACGCCGCCGCGCGACCAAGCCGACCTATGGGTCGGTGAAGCGGCGGCTGGCGGGGAAGAAAGAACGCGGGGAAGTTAAGAAGCTGCGGGGGAAGGTTGAGGAGTGAGTTCTTCGTCTAACTTTTCTTCAATGGTTTCTTTAAATGCCGCGACCTTCGCTAATTGGTCTGTAGCACCACCATCTGAAAAAGCCCCCCAAACAACGTCAATTGATCTTTCGACGAGATCATCACTTAAATTTGTGTGGTCGAGTTTGGAAATCTCATCAACGGTAGGTCGCTTAGCTTGTGTCGCTACGCCCGCTAGAAACTGTAAGACATAAAAACGAATGTTATTTCGATCGCGCGCATTAAGATCAGCTCTGCCTTTTAGAGCAACTTCAACTTTCTTCATAAGAATTGCAGCGACGACATATAGCTTTATTGGGTGCTCTTCAGAGAACAACTTTGAGTAATCGTCATTCTTTTTGATCAAGGTGGACGGCCTGCCTCTGGCGTTGTCAGGTCTATGTGAAACTAGCGACATCAGTGCCTGAGCCATCAATGGGATACTAATTATCTTGGCTGCTGGCTTTCCTGAGTTCTTATAGAAGTTCTTTCGGCGATCATAAAAAAGGCCGTCTGCTTTCAGTACTGTCTCAATATCTCGTTGGATTTTGTCAGTCGCTCGTAGTGACGCTGGTTGAATTGAGTTTTGGCTATTAGTTGACTTAATGATTTTGTCACGGCTCTCCTCTTCTTCCAGAGAAACGATTTTGACCATCACTTTCCGATTATCTTCGCCACCAGTTTTATCAAAATGTTGAGCAATTTGCGTCGAGGTTTGAAGCCCATTAACAATCTGGGGACTTTCAATTGTAACAATGTCACCTGCAATATTGGCACGGCTCGCGAGGATAGTGATGCCGTTGTTCAACATCCAAAAATCGACGTCAGTTTCACTCAATAAAGTAGCGGCTATGCTCTCATTTACTTCTGTTTTGCCTTGATGATCGCGCACATTAGATTCGAAAATTTCTTCTATTACAGCTCCATTCGCATCACGGAGGAACTTGTTAAATTCATGCAGTTTAGAAAGCACTACATACCCGATTTCGTCATTCAACGATTTGGTGAAATGAAGGTGGAATGTTGTGTTTTTTCTTCTTCGAGCCAACGACAGTAATTCTTGGGCCCCTAGAAAGCTGAAGGCCACGGAACTCTCGGGAAAGTACTCCAAAGTAGATTGAGATAGCTCTTCTGCCTTTTTTGCTAAGTTTGGACTAACTTCGGAATCTGCTCGCTTAACTGCATAAAGATAATGCACTCTCAAAGTCGGGAATTTTGCGGCTAAGCCTCTGTAAGCTTGGCGAAACAGGTCGAAGTTTGCTTTGACTCGCTCATTTAGTTCCGTAAATTCTTCATAGTTCGAGTCGAGTTTTAGCAGCTTTCTTGTTGTCGAGATTATTTTGTCTATTGAAGCCTCGCTAAAACCTTTGGAGGTTTTTGATTGAATTACGAAGAGGTCAAACTCAACGTTTTTCTTGAGTCCAGAATTATCAAAATCTTCGGAAACGAGTGCGCCATTAATAAAGGTAAAAATCGAATCAATTCCGCCATCGTGTTCGCCGTCGACGATACCTGACTCGATTTCATCGTAAGAAAGATCGAAATCTTTTAATATTTCTTCGGCGCAAAACGCTTCAAAGTACTCCGCCTCCGAAAGCTCAGGCGCAACCTCCGCACGCCTTTGATCTAATACGTCCTGCAAAATCTGCTGCGAATTTCCCGACATCAAAATAACTTTCCAAATCTACTTTAGGTTGTTCTATGTATTGTGGCCCTAAACCACAACCTCAACCTTCTCTTGCTCCCCTACCCCAAACACCCGCTTGTACCGTGAGATCTCTGATGCTGGGCCCATGGCTTTGTTCGGGTTATCGCTCAGTTTCACGGTGGGGTTTCCGTTGGCCGAGATGGCTTTGCACACGAGGCTAAACGGGGCGAGGCTGTCGTCGGGGGTCAGCCCTTTGAAGTCGTTGGTCAGCATGGTGCCCCAGCCGAACGAGACCCTGCACCGACCTGCGAATTGCGCTTGCAGGTCGATGATTTTATCGACGTCGAGCCCGTCGGAGAAGATGACCAGTTTCTTGGTCGGGTCTTCGCCGCGTGATTTCCACCAGTTGATCGCGATGTCCGCCCCTGTCGCCGGATCGCCGCTATCGACCCTGATCCCCGTCCAGCCCGCGAGCCAGTCGGGAGCGTGGTCGAGGAAGCCTTTGGTGCCGTAGGTGTCGGGCAGGATGATCCGCAGGTTGCCGTCGTGCTCAAGCTGCCAATCGGCGAGCACGTCGTAGGGGGCTTGGCGCAGTTCGGCGTCGGTTTTGGCGAGGGCGGCGTAGACCATGGGCAGTTCGTGGGCGTTGGTGCCGATGGCGGCGAGGTCGCGGTTTTTGGCGATGAGGCAGTTTGAAGTGCCAGTGAATTTGTCGCCCAAGCCCTCGGACATGGCCTGCACGCACCAGTCTTGCCAGAGGTGGGAGTGGCGGCGGCGTGTGCCGAAGTCCGCGATTTTGAGGTCATCGACGGAGCGGAGGGCCTCGACCTTTTCCCAGACTTTCGTTTTGGCGCGGGCGTAGAGGACCTCGAGTTCAAAGCGGCCCATGTTGCCCAAGACGGCACGGCCGCGCAGTTCCATGAGGACGGCAAGGGCGGGGATTTCCCAGAGCATGACCTCGGGCCATGAGCCCTCAAACGTGAGTTCGTATTGGCCGTCGCGTTTTTCGAGGTGGTAGGGCGGCAGGCGGAGGTTTTCGAACCAGTCCATGAATTCAGGCGTGAACATTTGCCGTTTGCCATAGAAGGTGTTGCCGCGCATCCATGTCGATTCCCCCCGCGTGAGAGAGAGGGAGCGGATGTGGTCAAGCTGCTCGCGCAACTCGCCCTCATCGACCAGATCGGCAAGGCGGATTTGCTTGGAGCGGTTGATCAGGCTGAATGTCACCTGCGTGTCAGGCTTGTTGCGGAACACCGACTGGCACATCAGAAGCTTGTAAAAGTCCGTGTCGATAAGCGACCGCACAATCGGGTCGATCTTCCATTTGTGGTTCCAGACACGGGTGGCGATATCGACCATTTGCGGCTCCTCTTGGCTTGGGTCGGTTAGAGCAAGGGAGAGGGGGGGATGGCAAGGGGAATTGGGGGATAAAGGACATGGCGTGGGTGTTCGGGGTGCCGTTCACCCAGCCTTAATTCAACATGGCTAGCTTTCAGACCGAACACATTAGAAGAGAGCGAGTCGTTATGTCGACCACCTACGAAGTCCTGTTTCTGGGCACCATAGCGGCCCTTGATCCAACCGAAGGCAATACTGTCAGCGAAAATGCGGGCTCGATTGTCGGGACGACCTTTGGCTCGGCTGAATCACCCCTAGCCTTTGGATCACAACGGGTGATGAGCCCTGTCGACACCTCTTCGGTCGACCCGAATGCCTATGACAAAGACAACAACGTCGCCAATGACACTTTCAGCATTGATGGCGGTCCGCCGCAGACGTTTGATACAATCGTCATTTACAACGTCACGATCCACTACACCGATGGCACGCCCGATGCGACGGCCAGTGTGTCGTTTTTACAAGACACGGCAGGTAATCTTTATTTAGCGCCCGAATATGCCAACAACCCGGACGTGGCGACGCTTGGCGCTGCGCCAATCGAGAGCGTCACGATCGATTCGATTAATGCCGATGCCAGTTGGTTATTTACCGACCGCATTGCCACCGATTTTGTCTGCTTTGCGGATGGGACGATGATCTTGACTGCTGACGGCGACATCCCGGTCGAGCACCTGCAAACTGGCGACTTGGTGATGACTGTCGATCATGGTCTCCAGCCGCTGCGTTGGGTGCACCGCACCAGCCACGCTTGGGATCGCACCGCGCATGACGGCAAGCCGATACTGATCGGGCAAGGTGCGCTTGGGGAAGGTTTACCCCGCCACGATCTGGCGGTCTCGCCGCAGCATCGGATCTTGGTGCCCGTTGCGAAACACCCCGAGGGTGCGCTGGTCCCCGCCAGGGCGCTGACTCATCTGCCCAAGGTGCGCCAAATGCAAGGACGGCGCAGCGTGACCTATGTTCATCTACTGTTCGATCACCACGAGGTGATCTTTGCCGAAGGCGCGCTGACCGAAAGCTTTTTTCCCGGCGAGATCGCCATGCGCGCTCTTGGCAAATTAGATCGCGATGCCGTCCGGCGGGTTGTGATGCGAAATTCAACCGAAGGGGCAGGTTATACGCCAGCACGCCCGTTTTTGCGTCTGGGACAATTGAAGAAAGCCGGCGGCGTCAGTGCGCCCGTTTGGACCCCCGAGAAACTTGCGTGTGTTGGCGGAGCAGGTCCAAGTGAGATTGGTCTCAGGCATCGCAGATTCGAAGAGCCGCGCGTGATGGGACTCCGATAAAGTGGCCTCATAAGCGGGCGGCAAGATAGCAGACCTCCGCCCCAAAGAGCGGGCCTGCCGAACAGCCTTTCACGTCTTCTTGTTTGACTTCCGCCGTTTAACACAGGCAACTGGGCAAAACAGAAAGCCCCCGCATGACCCACACCCTGCCCCGCGTTGTTTTGATGGTCGTCTCGGCCATGATCCTGATCGTTTCTGGTGATGCCGCGGCGAAGGTTTTGGGGCGGAGTGGATTTGATCCGGTGTTTGTCGCTTGGACACGCTTTGCCTTGGCCGCTGTCATCGTCGCCCCTTTTGCGGGGTTGCAGCGGGGCGATCTGAAGCTTGCGATGGACTGGCGCTTGGTCTTGCGCGCCTTTTTGATTGTGGGCGGGATTACCTGCATTTTGACAGCCCTCAAGACCGAGCCGATGGCCAATGTGTTTGGCGGGTTTTTCGTCGGGCCGATTGTGGCCTATGTGTTTTCTGCCGTCTTGCTCAAAGAAGTCGTCACATGGCGGCGGTCGGCATTGCTCGCTATCAGCTTTGTCGGCGTTTTGGTAGTTGTTAGACCCGGTTTCGGGATGACAGCGGGCATGGGTTTTGCGGTTCTTGCAGGGTGTATGCACGGCTCTTATCTGGTGTCGACACGCTGGCTCGCGGGCCAATTCCGCCCCCGCTTTTTGCTGCTTTCGCAATTGGTCATCGGGGCGCTTTTGATCGCACCCTTTGCGATTGGCCCTGTGCCGGAGGTCACGGCTTCTGTTGCAGGGTTGATCCTGATCAGCGCGCTGGGATCAGCGGTTGGGAACCTGCTGTTGGTCTTGGTCAACCGCACAACACCCGCCAGTGTGATCGCACCCCTGATCTATAGCCAGCTCATTGTGGCCACCGTTTTGGGTGTGCTGGTGTTTGGCGATTGGCCCGACGCCTATACCCTGCTGGGTCTCGCCATCATCGCAGCGGCAGGGGCATCATCCGTGTGGTATGCAGGTCGCGGAGGTTAATCCCGTTTCGGCGGCAGTTTCGCCATTTCAGCATCATGCAGGCGCTTGCTCACCTCGGGAGATACGCCAAGAGATTTCTCGATAGCGTGCAAAAGCTGATCCTCCTCCGGGCGCTCTTGCCCATCGGCAAAAACAACGGACCAAAGCACCGCGACAGCCGCCTCACGGTCTTCCACACTAATCGCGTTGTGCAAGATTTCGGCAAGATCTTCGGTGGCTGGCATTTCTTCTTCCAGCTTCTCACAGCCAGCGCGCATTTTGGCCGCTTGCACGGGGTTAAGCCCATAAAGTTTGCTTAAAACCGCGTCAATTTGCTCAACTTCTTCAAACAGATAGGCGTGGTCTGCTTTGGCCGCACGCACCATCAACGCTCCCAGCGCATTGCGCGCATCGGCCTCTGGCAGAGGCGTATGAAAGCCGTTGTCGAGGTGAAACAGGGCAAGAATACGTGAGAACATGAGAGAGCGATCCGTTCGATAAAGTAGTGTTACCTCGGACCGTAAGGGCTCGACGTCAGTGACGCAAGAATCTTAGCTCTCGCGCAGTATTTCGAGAAATGCGTCGCCAAATCGCGCCGATTGCTTGTCACCAATAATACGCGCAATCCCTGCGATATCGGCGTTGCGCAACTGGGCCACCTTCGCCAGTGTCGAGGCCGTCAGTGACATCGGTTTGCCCGCGCCGTCACTGCCACGCGCAAGCGCTGCTTGGGCAGCAAGCAGCCGATCATAAACTGCCCCCTCGCTTTTGCCCGCCAATTTGCGCCTCATCGGGTGCACGTCTTCCACGGCGCCTGTGATGACTTCCAGAAAGGCCTCGCCATAGCTTTGCAGCTTTTTCGCACCAATGCCGCCGATCTGCGCCATCTCGTCAAGCGTCATGGGCCGTTTCTCGGCCATCTCGATGAGCGTCTTATCGTTGAAAACGATATAGGCGGGGCCACCGAGTTGTTCCGCAAAGAACCGCCGCTTCGCCTTAAGCGCGGACAGAAGCGGCGCATCTTCCTCAGAGACCATCTGGCGAATTTTGGGGCCAGCGCCCTTGGCCGCTTTGATGCTGTCGCGCCGCAAGTCGATTGTCGCTTCCCCGCGCAGAATGGGCCTCGCGGCTTCTGTCATACGCAGCGCGCCATAGCGCTCGGGGTCAGGCCGCATCAGATCGCGCCCCATCATCTGCCTGAAGATCGCCTGCCATTGTCGTTTATCATAGTCTTTACCAACGCCATATGTCGGCAAGCTATCATGGCCGCGCTGCACGATCTTTTCGGTTTTTGCGCCGAGGAGAATGTCGATCAGGTGTCCTGCCCCAAACCATTCGTCCGTCCGCAAGGCGGCAGAAAGCGCCATGCGAACGGCGGTTGTACCATCGAAAATCTCGGCAGGTTTGTCGCAAAGGTCGCAATTGCCGCAGGGCTGTGGATCCTCGCCAAAGTATGTGAGCAGGTTCACCCGCCTGCAGTGCAGCGCCTCGGCCAGACCCAAAAGCGCGTTCAGGCGCCCATGATCGGCAGCGCGACGTTCGGGCGGGGCCAGCCCCTCGTCGACCTGCTGGCGGCGGTAGCGGATATCGTCGGGACCAAAAAGCGTAAGCGTTTCGGCGGGCGCACCATCGCGCCCCGCGCGCCCGATTTCTTGGTAATAACTCTCGATCGATTTCGGCAGATCCGCGTGGGCAACCCAGCGGATGTCGGGCTTATCAATACCCATGCCAAAGGCCACGGTGGCGCAGACGATCAACCCGTCCTCTTGTTGAAAACGCCGCTCGACAATGCGCCTGTCCTCGGCCTCCATCCCGCCGTGGTAATAGCAGGCGGAGTGGCCCGCGTCGTTCAACGCCTTGCCCAAGGTCTCGGTCTTGGCGCGCGTACCGCAATAAACGATGCCAGACTGACCCTTGCGGGCGGCGGCGAAGTTAAGGATCTGCGCACGCGGCCCGTCTTTGACGGCAAAAGCGAGGTGGATATTGGGGCGGTCAAAGCCGCGCAGGAATGTAGAGGGTTCAACCCCGTCGAACAGCTTTTGCACGATCTCGGCGCGGGTCTCGGCATCGGCAGTCGCTGTAAAGGCGGCCAATGGCACGTCGAGCATATGGCGGAGCTCGCCAATGCGCAGATAGTCGGGGCGGAAATCATGGCCCCATTGGCTGACGCAGTGCGCTTCGTCCACGGCAATCATTGTGACGCCAACGCGGCGCAGCATTTGCATCGTGCCACCAGAGGCAAGCCGCTCGGGCGCCATATAGAGCAGACGCAAAGTCCCCGCCTCAAGCCCGCGCCAAACCGCTTCGGTCTCGTCCTCGGTATTGCCAGAGGTCAACGCGCCCGCATCAACACCCGCCGCTTGCAGCGCCCGTACCTGATCGCGCATCAGGGCAATCAACGGAGAGATCACAACCGTCACACCCTCGCGGGCCAGTGCAGGCAATTGGAAACAAAGTGATTTTCCGCCACCCGTCGGCATAATCGCAAGGGTGTTTTTACCCGCGATCACGGCCTCCACAATCTCCTGCTGACCGGGCCTGAAGGCATCAAAGCCAAAGATATCTTTCAGCAGCACGGCGGCGCTCATGGGGATGTGACCTGTTTGTGTTTGTTGGTGCTCGGACCCAGACAATCCCACATGAAGAATCTGCAAACAAGGCTTCTTCTACTCACAAATACCTTGGCTGCGCTTGCACCCCTCGCACCCCTTGCTTACCCATGTCGAAACGAAGGAGAGAACATGGGCGAAATTACATTGGTGCGGCACGGGCAGGCGAATTCTTCCGCCACGACCGAGGCGGGCTATGACATGCTCACAGAGCTTGGGCATCAGCAGGCCGAATGGTTGGGTCATTGGATTCACGCGCACGACGGCCCGTTTGACGCCGTCTTTGCAGGCAGTTTGCGGCGACAACAGGAAACCGTCGCAGGCATGGGGTTTACCGATGTGACGACCGATCCGCGCCTCAATGAGATCGCCTATTACGACCTGACGGCCGAGATGGAGGCCAAAGGGCTGGCCAAACGCGAAAGCCCAGATGATTTTGCGACGCACTTTCCTGCGACCCTGACGGCGTGGCAGGACGGCAAGATCGCCGGGAACGAACGCTACACCGATTTCACCACCCGCGTTGCTGGTGTTCTGGCCGAGGCCGCCCAACCTGGCAAACGTGTCCTCTGCGTGACCTCCGGTGGAATCATTGCCCGCGCTGTGGCCGATATTTTGCACCTCGATATCGTCAAGATGGCGCAAATTGCCTTGCCCATCCTCAACACCTCTGTGCACCGTATCCATGTGACTCCGCACGGCCCGATTTTGGCGGCGTTCAACAGCGCCCCTCACCTTGATCACGCCGACCGCTTGGCCGCTCGCACCTACTACTAAGGACCCCGTCATGGAGCTATTCTACGCCCCCAACACGATCTCGGTCGTGGTCGCAATTGCCCTAGAGGAGGCGGGGATTGCCTATACGCCCCACTTGGTCGATTTCGCACAGGCCGCACAAGCCAAAGCGGCATATTTGGCGGTCAACCCGAAGGGACGCGTGCCTGCGCTGGTGACCCCGCAGGGCACCCTGACAGAAACCGGTGCGATCCTTGACTACATCGGCACTTCGGCCCCCGAGTTGATCCCTGATGACCCATTCCAAGCCGCACGGATGCGCGAGGTGATGTACTACATCGCTTCCACGTTCCATGTGGCCCATGCCCATAAATTGCGCGGCTCGCGCTGGGCCGACCAAGAGACGAGCTTTGCCGATATGCGCGCCAAGGTTCCGCAGACCGTCGCGGCTTGTTGTGCCTATTTAGAGTCTACTTTTGCGCTTGAACCCCATGTGTTAGGGTCTGATTTTACACTCGCTGATCCCTACCTCTATGTTGCCGCCACTTGGGGCGAAGGAGACGGCGTAAAAATGTCCGACTATCCCAAACTCTGTGGGTTTATGGAAACCATGCGCGCGCGCCCGTCAGTGCAGACGGTTATCTCAAAAGGAATGCTCATATGACACATATCTGGGTGCGCGCCGAAAGCCGCGATCACGAAGAACGGGTTGGGCTGACGCCTGCGGGTGCAGCCGAATTGCTGGCCGCGGGCTATGCCGTGACGGTCGAGAAAAGTGTGCAGCGCGCGATTCCGATTGAGGGGTATCGCACCGCTGGCTGTGCGATTGTGCCGGAGGGTGCTTGGGTGAACGCGCCCCGCGATGCGATCATTTTCGGGCTTAAGGAATTGCCAGACGACAGCACACCCCTGCCCCATCGACACATCATGTTTGGCCACGCCTATAAGGGGCAAGCGGTAGGCCGCGCCCTGCTGGATCGGTTCAAAGCGGGCGGTGGTGCGCTTTATGATCTGGAATATCTGGTGGACGAAACGGGGCGTCGCGTCGCCGCATTTGGCTATTGGGCCGGCTACGCGGGGGCGGCAGTCAGCCTGCTGGCTTGGATGGCGCAAAAACGGGGCGGCATTTGCCCCGCGGTTGACACCTACGCCAGCGCCAAGGCTATGCGCGATGCGCTGGCCGCAGACCTCTCGGAGCGACCCAATGCATTGATTATCGGCGCTTTAGGGCGCGTGGGTACAGGTGCCGCTGATCTTTATGAAGCACTCGGCCTAGAGGTCACGAAATGGGACATGGCCGAAACGGCCTCTGGCGGCCCCTTCCCGGAGGTCTTCGCGCACGACATTTTCCTGAATTGCATTCTCGCCCGCGACGGCACTCCGGTTTTTGTCCCCGCCACGGCCAAAGCCGCAGTGCGCAGGTTATCCGTTATCGGTGACATCGCTTGCGATCCGCAAAGCGATTTTTCCCCGATCAAGGTCTATAACCGCGAGACAACTTGGGCGAGTCCAGCCTTGCGGGTGCATGAAACCCCTCCGCTTGACGTCACGGCGATCGATAACCTGCCGTCACTCTTGCCTGTTGAAAGCAGTGAGGACTTTGCGGGTCAATTGTTGGCCCACCTCAAAACGCTCGATGCGATTGATGCGGGCGTCTGGGGTCGCGCCCGCGCCGTGTTTGATGGCGCAACTGCGTAGGATGGGTTTTAACCCATCCCCCTACTTCGCGCCAAACAATCGGTAGTACATCCAGTCGGGCATAAATTGCGACAGCCGGAAGACCCATGAAAACACCATCGGAAAGCTTCGCTTGAACCGATCGCTATTCATATGCTCAAAAAACTCCTGCGCCGCAGCTTCCGGCTCCATAATAAATGGCATGGAAAAGTCGTTCTTTTCGGTCAGGCGGGTCTTGATGAAGCCCGGATTAATGACCTGCACGCGGATGTCCGTTTTATGCAAATCGGCCTGCATAGACTCTGCTAAGGCCATCAGCCCCGCCTTGGAAGCGGAGTAACCGATCGCACCAGGAAGCCCGCGAAATCCAGACAGGGAGCCCGTCAGAACTATGTGCCCAGTGCCCCGTTTGACCATCTGCCCAATCACGGCCCCCACGACCCGAGAGCCACCAAGAAAGTTGATCTCGCCCATCATATCGGCCTTTTTATTGTCCCATTCCGACGCTTTCATCGGCCAATAAACACCCGCCAAATAGACCACGCCATCAATTTCACCCACGGCCTCGGCGGCGGCTTCCACGGCGGCGAGATCGCTCACATCGACGGTGACGTAAGAGGCCTTTCCGCCAACATCGGCCACCAGCGATTTCAACCGGCCTTCGCTGCGCGCGGACACGATCACTTCGGCGCCCGCCGCGCTCAGCTTTTTGGCAACCTCGCGCCCAAGCCCCTCACTTGCGCCGACGATCCAGTAGCGTTTACCTTGCCAGTTCATCATCGTCATTCTCCAGATTCAGTGTCAATAAAAGGCCAATTGCGATGCATTTCAGCGCAGAAGGCACGAGCGCATAAAGCACGGTCAGCGTGATGAGGGCCTGTTCGGGCAGGCCTGTTTGCCCGGACACAAAGCCCGCGTTTTCCAGAAGCGGCAGCAGGATGACAGCGGCAAACGCGAGGGTGAATTTGTTCACAAGTGACCACAATCCAAACCCTTGCCCGCCATTGGGCCCGATCTTGGCCATGCGCTGCGCGAAAATTGCAGGAAGCAACGTCAGGTCTGCTCCGATCGCCGCACCCGAGAGCACACAGACAACCGCAAAAGGCACGATGTCGCCCGTGCGCAGCATGGTCACATATCCAAAGGACAAAACGGCCAAAACCATCGCCACAAGCAGCGCCTTCTTTGCGCCCCAGCGGCGCGCGAGGGCCGACCAGACCGGCGCGGAGAGGGCTGCGGCAAGAAAGAAAAGCACAAGGAGCGGCCCTTCCCAGCCGACCGCACCCAGTCGTGCCTCAACGAAGAACAAAAAGAGGGTTGAGGAGACCGCAAGTGGGGTCGCGTTCACGAGAGCCAAAATCAAAAGCTTGCGTGTGAGCGGATCGCTTAATATCTGGCGCACCGGCGCCGGCGTTTGGCTGACAGAAGCCCGCCATTCAGGCCACATAAATACCGTCGCGAGCAAGGTTGCGGTAGCGAATGCATATGCAAAGACAGCGAATGGGGCGGCGCTCATATCCATCAGGACGGTCGGTGCCACTGCCGCGATACAGACCCCTAAGAGCGCGCCCGTTTCACGCCATGCCGCCAAGCGGAACTGGCCATGTGGCCCTGCTTTGCTCACCCCTTGTGCGTAGAAATTGATGCTCAAAAAGCTGAACGCCGTGAACAGACCTGTGATTGTGAGACCAAACCAGATTGCAGGATCAATCGGCGGAAAAACTGCAAAAAGCCCTATCATAGACACTGCTAACAAGACCGCGACCATGCTGATAATCACGGCCTTGCCGCGCTGCATCCGTTCGCTGAGCCATCCGAGGAGGGGGTCTTGCACTACGTCAAATAGGCGTAGCCCGAACAGGATCGCACCGAGCGCCGTGAGGCTGACGCCGTAAGCATCCGCGTAATATTTGGGCGCGTAGATATAGATCGGCAGGCCCGCCGCCGAAAGGACAGCGCCGAAGCCCGCATAGGCGGGGAGCCTCTCGCGCCATGCGTTCATTGGCTGATATCTTGCGTAGGTGGCTCGGGATGCGGGCGGTATTTTGCCCCTTTCCACCACAATTTCAGCGCTTGCCAATGGATAAGCACCAAAACGCGCCGCGAGCCAAAGGGGCGGCGCAGGGCAGCCTTGACGATGGACCGGTTCATGAGAGGTTGACGCCGGCCTGTCAGAGTCGCGATCAACCCGCCGTTGCCCCGCGAATAATCGATCCAGATCCCGATGCTGTCAGGCTGGATATCAAAGCGGAACGTGTAGCCGCCCTCAATCGGCTGAAACGGCGAGACGTGAAAGATCTTCTGCGCAGAAATGGTCTCTAACTTGGTGATTTCCCGCAAATCATCGTGTTTGCACAGATAGGAGTGTCGCGCGCCAAAGGTGTTCGTGACCTCTGCGATGACTGTGCGTAATATGCCGTCGTCGTCGTGGCACAGCCAAAACGAAACAGGGTTGAACACATGCCCGAGGATGCGTGGCTGCGCGAGCAGATCAATGCGGCCCGTCAGTGGCACCTGATGCTTTGCCAGTACATCACGCACCCACGCGGCACCTGTCCCCGCCTTGGGGGGGCCACCATGATCGGTGTCGTGCAGCGACATCAGGCTCCCTGCGTTGCGCGCGAACAGGCGTGGTCCGTTCACCTCCGCCTCTGCATCTACCAAGATGTAGTCGATCGAATACCGAAAGGCGTTTTTGATCGCCCCGCGTCGTCCGTGATACGTCTCGCCCGCGATATGATGGACAACGCTCATTCGGCGGCCAGCGCAACCTTTGGGCTTGCGTTGAGCGCTGTCACGACATCAACAGCCGAAGACAGGCCATCCTCGTGAAAGCCGTTTTTCATCCAAGCACCGCAGAACCAGGTATTTTGCTGCCCGTTCATTGCGGCCACCTCCTTTTGCGCGGCAAGCGCCGCAAGGTCGTAGACAGGGTGGCGCAATGTGGTTTCATCCCAGATCAGCTCCTCACGGATCGTCCGCGTTGTATTGAGCGTGACCATAAAGTCTTGGTCTTGCAACCAAGGCTGAAGCGAATTCATCCAATAAGTGAGGTCAATTTGATCGGACCGCTTGCCCCGATCTTCGGTATAGATCCACGATGACCAGACCGCTTTGCGCTTTGGCATGATCGCAGTGTCCGAGTGCAGCAAGATCTTGTTCGGCTGATATTTGATTGCACCAAGTGCACGTTGCTCTGCTGCGCTGGCATCCGACAAAAGACGCAAAGTGTCGTCAGAATGGGTCGCAAAGACGACTTCGTCGAAATGTTCCCACTCGCCGCCCGCCGCCTTGACCTCGACTCCGTCTGCGGTGCGCCGCACGCCGTCAACACCTGTGCCCAACCGCATATCGACGCCCCGCTTCGCCATATCCGCACCCAGCCGTACAACATATTCGTGACTGCCCCCTTGGACCGTATACCATTGATGTTGCCCTGTGGCCTGCAACAAGGCGTGATTATCAAAGAAGGTTATCATCGCATGAGCGGGGAAATCCATGATCTTTTCCTTCGGTGTCGACCAGATTGCCCCCGAGAAAGGCAACAGATAGTGATCGCGGAAGAAATCCGACAAGCCCAGCTTCGCCATGAGCCCGCCGATGGTCAGTGACCTATCGGCACTCGCTGCAAGCGCATGCTTGTTGAAATGCAAAATATCGCGGAGCATCCGCAAAAACTTCGGACTCACGGCATTGCGCCGCTGCGCAAATATCCCATCCAGCCCGGAAAGGCCGAACTCAAACCGTCCCCCGTCAAACGATGCACCAAAGCTCATGTTACTTTTCACGACAGGCACATCAAGGTCGGCAAACAGCGCTGCCAAAAGCGGGTAATTGGCGTAGTTGAAGACGATAAAGCCCGTGTCGACAGGTGTTTCACCATGCGGACCTGCCATGCGCGTGCGGGCGTGCCCACCCAGACTATTGGCGGTTTCAAATAAGGCGACTTGGTGGTTTTTGGCCAGCATATGGGCCGCGCCCATGCCAGAAATGCCCGCCCCAATCACGGCAATTTTGCGGGGGGCGGTCGGTAGGGCTTCGAATGGCATAGGGCGTCCTTCGTTGATTTCTTAGATACTACGGCACCCAGCGCCAATTGGATGAATTTCAGATTTATTTTTTTCATAACTGATCCGAAGCAGGAGTTCGCCCGTAAGTAAGGCATGATAAAGCAAATGTCCCGCCCTCGCACTTCAGCGCCCCATGCAGCATCGCCAACCGTCACGGCGGGCGCTATAGTCGCGTTGAAATCAGGAGCGAAATCTTTGCCTTCAACTGAGACAACAAAGCGGCTGGCCTGGATTGATCAGCTCATTGCGGTGAGAGATCATCAGGATCGCACCGCATTTGCCGAACTTTTCGCGTATTTTGCGCCGCGGATTAAGTCGTTTTTGATGAAATCGGGCACCCTGCCGGACATGGCTGAAGAATGCGCCCAAGAGGTGATGGTCACCGTCTGGAATAAGGCCCATCTGTTTGACCCAGCCAAGGCAAGCGTTTCGACGTGGATTTTTACAATTGCGCGGAACCGTCGGATCGACATGATCCGCAAAAACCGCAGGCCGGAACCCGAAGATTTGCCGTGGGGGCCAGAGGAAACACCGTCGCAGGCCGATACACTGGCCCTGCAAGAGGAAACCGAAATGCTGGGTCGCGCCTTGGCCGATCTTCCAGAAAAACAGCGTCAACTGATCGAGCGCGCCTATTTTGGCGAGCTGACCCATAGCGAGATAGCAGCCGAAACAGGCCTGCCGCTCGGCACGATCAAATCCCGAATTCGACTGGCGCTTGACCGCTTGCGCCACGCAATGAACTGAGCTGAGCAAAGATATGAGCAAGATTAAACACCACCTGACAGAACCTCTTTTGATGGGCTATTCGGCAGGCACCCTGCCTGAAGCGTTCAACCTTGTTGTCGCCACACATGTTTCAATGTGCGACGATTGCCGCGCCGCTGTGGCCGAATATGACGCGCTTGGTGGCGAGGTCATGCTTGACGCGCAACCGATCACAATGGATGCCGCCTCTTTGGCCGCTACCCTTGCTTTGATCGACAAAGGGGTGCCCGCGCCCACAGCCAAGCCGCGCGCTCGCGGCGTATTTCCGACGCCGTTGCAGGACTATGTCTCTGGTGATCTAGCGGACGTGAAGTGGCGCAAAGTGGGCGGCGGCGTAAGTCAGATGGTCCTGAAGACCAGCGGTGACGCGACTGTCCGCTTGCTCAAGATACCTGCCGGCACGGCGATCCCCGATCACGGGCACCGCGGCACCGAGTTGACGCTGGTCTTGCAGGGGGCCTTTGTGGATGAAACTGATCGTTTTGCCCGAGGTGATGTCGAGGTCGCGAATGAAAACCTGAACCACACCCCAACAGCCGAAGACGGTCTCGACTGCATTTGTCTCGCCGCTACCGATGCGCCACTGCGCTTTAGCGGCATTATTCCACGGCTCGCCCAACGGTTTGTCGGGATCTGATCAAGCGCAAGTGACTCTTAAATCCTAGGGCTTTGGTTGCGCCAGAGGGACGACGGTGCTCGCGATCTCTGGGGTGATTTCTTCGAAGTCGAAGTTATCGAGTTTCGCGGCCCGCTTGCCCGCACGCTCGGAGGCGGTGTTGATGTCTTCGAGGTCTTTGCGCGCCTGACCGAAGTGCATGTTCAATTTTGACACCCGTTCTGACACCATTTCCACGTCGCGGTGCAAAAGGCGCAGGGTCGTGCGGATTGCGCCTGCTTGTTCACGCATCCGCGCATCTTTCAAAATCGCACGCATCGTGTTGAGCGTCGCCATGCAGGTCGTCGGCGATACGATCCAGACACGGGCGCTAAACCCGTCGCGCACCAGTTCCGGAAAGTTTGCGTGCAATTCGGCATAGACTGCCTCGGACGGCAGGAACATCAAAGCGCCGTCCGCCGTTTCCCCGTCGAGGATATACTTCTCTGAAATCGCCTTGATATGCGCTTTCACGGATGTGCGCATGAATTTGGCCGCTTCATTGACCTCCCAGTCGGTCTTGGCGTTGCGCAGGGCCTCGTAGGCTTCAAGCGGGAATTTACTGTCAATGACGATTGGCCCCGTCGGGTTTGGGAGATGGATCAGACAGTCTGCCCGCTTGCCGTTGGTCAGCGTGTGCTGGAACGTATAGGCGTCCGACGGCAGCGCCTTGCTCACGATATCATTAAGCTGGATTTCACCAAATGCGCCCCGTGTTTGCTTGTTCGACAGGATGTCTTGCAGGGACAACACATCACCCGACAGTTTGGTGATATTCTCTTGTGCCTTGTCGATCGTCAGCAGCCGCTGTTGCAATTCGCCCAAGGATTGCGCCGTGCGCTGCGCCGAGGACGACAGGTTCACATTCAGCGATTCCGTCACTTGGCTAAGCCGCTGTTCCATCAATTGCAGCGTCCGCGCCTGTTGCTGCGCCTGCGCCTCCGTCACCGAGGTTAGACCCCCGAAAAGTTGCTGTTGCCCGTTCGAGAGCATCTCGACACGGCTGCCAAGTCCGCCCATCTGGCTCGCCAGAATCTGCGCCATCTCACCCGATTTGCCAGCACGGCGCACCGCGACAATCAACAGGACCACCACCAGTAAGAGCATGAGGGCCACGGTGAGACCGGCGAGGAACAACGGGTCGTCCAGCCCAAAGGTATAATCGCCGATCGTGATCATGTCCGGCCGAATAAGCGTTCAATATCAGACAATTTTAGCTCCACATAGGTGGGTCGCCCGTGGTTGCATTGCCCCGACATCGGGGTTGCCTCCATCTCGCGCAGCAGCGCATTCATCTCTTCGCCGCGCATGCGCCGTCCTGTCCGAATGGACCCGTGACAGGCCACGCGGGACAGGATTGCTTCGACTTTGGACTGCACACGGTCACTGCCGCCCGTGTCGGCCAATTCGTCCAGAATATCGCGGAGCATCACTTCTGCGTTGACCTCACCCAAGATCGCGGGCGTCTCGCGCACTGCAATCGCACCGCCACCGAAGGACTCGATGCCAAGCCCGAACCGCGCCAGATCGTCGGCGACTTCCAAAAGCTGCGCCGCCTCATTCTGCGTCATCTCGACAATTTCGGGGATCAAAAGGGCTTGAGCGGCAACACCGTTCTCGGCCATCTGTTTCTTGAGCTTTTCATAAACAAGCCGTTCATGCGCTGCATGTCCGTCCACAATCACGATCCCCGCTTTGGTCTGCGCGATGATATAATTTTCATGCACCTGCGCACGGGCGGCACCGAGCGGCAAGTGATCCGGCTCGTCCATCGGAACGGGTTCGATCCGCGCAGAGGGTGCCTCTGAAAATCCTGGCGCTTGCGCCTGAAACGTCATGGAGCGGGCCGAAAAGGACGGGCGATCCATTTGATAGACCCGCGGCTCGGGGAATTCTGGCCGCATTGCGCCCAAGGTCGCATTAGCCACGGTGGTCGAGGCGCGATGTCCCGCTTCGGCCAAAGCGTGCCGCAGGCCGGATACGATGAGGCCGCGCACAACAGCAGGCTCGCGAAACCGCACCTCTGATTTTGCAGGATGCACATTCACGTCAACCAAGGTCGGATCGCAATCGACAAACAGAGCGGCGACGGGATGACGATCGCGCGACAACACATCCATATAGGCCGCGCGCAATGCGCCCAGCAGCATTTTGTCGCGCACGGGACGGCCATTCACGAACAGAAATTGCGCCACGGCAGCACCGCGCGAATAGGTCGGCAAAGCGGCATAGCCGGTCAGGTGAAATCCGTCGCGTTCCGCATCAATCGGCAGCGCGTTATCAGCAAAATCACGGCCCAGAACAGTGCGCAACCGCCCATGAAGCGCGTCGAAAAGATCGCCGGTCTCGGCGACCGCGCGGAAGATCGTACGGGTCTCTCCGTTTGAGCCATCGCGCAGAATGAAGGTCACGAAAGGCTCGGCCATCGCCAGCCGTTTGACAACATCGCTAACAGCTTGGGCCTCTGCGCGGTCAGTGCGCAGGAACTTGAGCCGTGCAGGCGTCGCATAAAACATATCGCGCAATTCAACCACGGTGCCTGCCGATAACGCCGCAGGGCGCACCCCGCCGTGACGTCCACCTGACACGGCGATGCTCGCGCCGTCTTCGCCCGCAATGCGACTGGTGATCGTCAGGCGGCCAACAGCACCGAGCGACGGCAACGCCTCGCCACGAAAGCCGAAGGAGTGGATATTCAAGAGGTCCGAGCCGTCAATCTTGCTGGTCGCGTGACGCGACAGCGCAAGTGGCAAATCAGGCCCGGAAATCCCACAGCCATCATCGGTCACACGGATCAGGGTCTTGCCACCATCGGCGATGACCACCTCGATCCGGTGCGCACCGGCATCAATCGCGTTCTCCACCAATTCCTTGACCGCAGAGGCAGGCCGCTCCAGCACTTCACCCGCGGCGATCCGGTTGATCGCTGCGTCGTCAAGCTGCCGAATGATCGGACGGGGCTTTATCTGGGGGTCAAGGTTGGCCATGCCACAAGGTTTAGCATGAGCACGGCCGATTCTGCGAGGGCGATTGTTGGTTAATCCGTGCTTTCCAAGCCAACGGGCTGACCGACCACAACAAAATGCAAATCGTCAGGATGCAGCAATTCTTTGGTGACGCGGCTCATATCTTCCAGCGTCACTGCCTCGATATATGCGTTGCGATTGATGACGTAATCTGCGGGTAGGCCGATCATTTGCATACCGACCATAATATCCGCAATATCGGCGTTGCCATCAAACCGCAGCGGGTATTCCCCCGTCAGATAGGTCTTCATCGTCGCAAGTTCCTCTGGCGTGACGCCATTTGTTGCCAGATCCGTCCAGACGTCGCGGGTGACCTGAATAGCCTCTGAAATGGTCGCATTTCCACTTGCAACCTGCCCGATCCACATTTCCGCGTGGAACTTCGGCACCAGATAGGTGCGAATGCCGTAAGTCAGCCCTCGCTTTTCACGGACTTCGTTCATCAAGCGGCTTTCGAAACCGGAGCCTCCCAAAATCTCGTTGAGGATATAGGCCGCGAAGAAATCTTCGTCGTCGCGGGTGATGCCACGGTGCCCGAAAAGGGCCACGGACTGCGGCGTCTCATAGGGGATCACAGAAAGCCCGCCTGCTAGCCCGAAATCGACATGCGGCGGTGCAGGCGGCCCTTCGGCAGGCAGGTCGCCCAAGAGCTGATCCAGCATCGGCCCAATCTCATCTGCGGTAATGTCACCCACGGCAGAAACGTAAATCTCGGCGCGCGTGAGCGTATTGCGATAGGCCTCGAACATGTCGGCTTGGGTGAGTGCGCTCACGCTTTCGACGGTGCCATCAATCGACGACCCGTAAGGATGGTCGCTAAAGGCCGCTTTATCGAAATAGGTGCTGGCGATGCGGTTCGGGCTCTTTGCGTCACTGGCAATGCCCGACAGCACCTGCGCGCGCACGCGGTCAATTGCGTCTTGGTCAAAGCGGGGGGCGGTCAGGGCCTGATGCAAGAGCGCAAGCACCGCGTCTTTGTTTTCGGTCAGGAAACGCGCGGAAATCGACATCGTGTCGTCATAAGCGCGAAAGGAAAAGCTGGCCGCGAGCGCGTCAAGCTTGGTCTGAAAGGCGCGCGCATCCATGTCGCCGCTGCCTTCTTCGATCAAGGCCATCATCAGGTTCACCGCGCCGCGCTTTCCGGGCAGGTCAAGCGAAGCACCGCCCCGCATCCGAATTTCAAGCGCCGTAAACGGGATCGACGGCTCCTCGACGACCCATGCGTTGATCCCGCCGTCGGACGTGACCTCTTTGATTTCGATGGCAGAGGCGATTGACGCCGCGAGCACAAAACACGCAGTCAGGAGAATATGGAGCATTAGAGGGCCTCCTCGGCGCTGGATACAACCCAGCCAGTGACAGATTGATCGCGGTTGAACACTTTGGCGGCGACCGCCTTAATGTCGGCTTCGCTCACATCTTGCAGAATTTGCGGCCAGTCTTGCACGTCTTGGATCGTCAACCCCTGCGTCAGGGCCGCGCCATAGCGGTTGGCCAGACCTTCGACGTTATCCTTGGCGTAGATCTCGGAAGCGCGCAGCTGCGTGCGGATGCTTTCCATCTGCGCCGGATCAATCGGAGCCGCGAGGAAATCGGCAATCACCTTGTCCATCGCCGCCTCTGCCTCCGAAAGACTGACACCTTCCGACGGTACAACCGAAATGCTGAACGTGCTGTCGTCAAGGCTCGACCCGTCATAGCCCGCGCGGGTATAGACCGCGATCTGGCTATCAAACTGGAGCGATTGACCCAGTGCGGAGGTAAACGGCGATCCACCCAACAGCTCTGCGAGATAGGTCAAAGCGGCCGCTTCCTTCTGCGCACTACTGTCCCGCTCCGGTGCAAGATACGAGCGCGCAATGTAGGGCTGGCTGACCCGCGCATCGGTGTAGGTCAGGCGACGCTCGGCGCGCTGCGGTGGCTCTTGCGGGCGAATGCGTTCGGGCAGGTTCGCCTCGAGGGGGATGACGCCGTAATACTGGTCTGCCAAAGCCTTCACTTCGTCGGGCTGCACATCGCCCGCGACCACCAAAATCGCATTGTTTGGCGCATAATAGAGATTGTAGAAATCGACCGTATCTTTCAGCGCGAGTTGCTCCATCTCGTGCTTCCAGCCGATCACAGGCACGCCGTAACGGTGGTTTTGATACTGGGCCGCGCGGAATTGTTCGTTGGCCAAAGCGCCCGGATTATTCTCGGTACGCTGATTGCGCTCTTCCAACACAACGTCCAGCTCCGTCGCGATATCTTCTTGGGTCAGCATCAGATTTTCCATCCGGTTGCTTTCCATCTCCATCAGCAAAGGCAAGCGATCGGCGGCAATCCGTTGATAATAGGCGGTATAGTCATAGCTGGTGAAGGCGTTATCGGAGCCGCCATTGGCTGCCACAATGGCAGAAAACTCGCCGCTTTCGAGCTTATCAGTCGCCTTGAACAACAGATGTTCGAGATAGTGCGCAACGCCCGAAGCACCCACAGGCTCGTCGGCTGATCCGACCTTGTACCAGACCATATGGACCACAACAGGCGCGCGATGATCTTCGATCACGACAACATCCATACCGTTATCAAGACGGAAAGTTGTGACCTCTTCGGCCAAAGCAGGCAGAGCTGCAAAAATCGCAAAAACAGAGGCAATGAGGCGGCGCATGTGCAGTCCTTACTAGGGGTCGTTGGAAGTAACCTACGCCCGTTCAGACAGCTTTCAAGCCCTGCAAACGCAGATGTGAAACGGGGTTACCGTGGCGGTGCGCTTGGGGTGGCAACGCCCAGGCTGCGGAAGCGTTGCAGCTCGGCATAAGCATCAAGCGCGAAGCGGGCATAGGCTTTGAAATAGCGGTCCCTGCTAAGTGCCGAAATTAAAGAATAGCGATGTTTGCTTTTGCGAAACGCTGCATCCTCGGCGGCCAAAACCGCGCGGACGTCAGGCTGCACACCATTGCGAGAGGCCGCAGCCACAAGTGCGCTATCGGCGACAGGCACACCCCCTGCAACAACAGCAGATGGGCTACCACCAAGTGCGGCAATCGCGTCGGCTTTTGGTGTCGGATCGGCGCGGTTTGTTGCCCCGGGCGTCGGCGTTGGCAAGGTCAAGACCTCAGGGATTTCAAGTGGTGCAACAGGCATGACTGTGAATTCATCAGGGCCAGCAGACGCGGATCTCATGTCATGCAACGGGCGCTTGCCCGACGAACATGCCGTCAGTGCTACTAGTGCCAAAATCGCCAAAATCGCCTTGCGCATACCCAAACCCTTGGTCGTTATTCCGCTCTGTTTAGCGCAAGCCGCGACGGTCGTCACGCCCGTTTCTTTTTGGGGCCGCCCATATCGGTAAACGCGATCCCGATTGCCCCGACAAAGATCGCGATATCGGCGATATTGAACGCATAAGGGTTCGTGAACCCGCAGCACGACATATTGAGAAAATCGGCGACCGCCCCATAGAGGAAACGGTCAACGACATTGCCCAGCGCCCCCCCGATCAAAAAGCCAGCGCCGACATAAGCCCATTTGCTTGCGGTCGGTGTGCGCCAGAGCCAAGCAAGCACGACACCCGAAATAAGCGCAGCAACCCCTATCAAGACCCAGCGCATGTCGAAACTTGCGCCAAGCCCGAAATTGACGCCCTTATTCCATGCCATCGTGAACACAAGATAGGGGTCAAAGACCGCGATCGGATGCCCTTCCTTCAGTTGCAGCACATGCAGGACATAATATTTGCTGGCCTGATCCGCCAGAAACACCCAAAATCCCGTCCAGAAAAGTAGCCGCATCAGTGAAATCCTCAGTGCCGGAAGTGGCGCATACCAGTAAAGACCATCGCGATCCCAGCCTCGTCGGCGGCGGCGATCACCTCGTCGTCACGCATCGAACCACCGGGTTGGATCACGCAAGTGGCCCCTGCGGCTGCGGCCTCAAGCAGGCCATCCGCGAAGGGGAAGAAGGCGTCGGAGGCAACGGCAGACCCGATGGCAAGTGATTGCGGCAGGTCCATCGCTTTTGCCATCCGCTCTGCCTTTTGGGCGGCGATCAAGGCACTATCAAGCCGCGACATCTGGCCTGCGCCGACGCCCACGGTTGCCTTGTCTTTCACATAGACAATCGCGTTGGATTTGACGTGCTTTGCCACCTTCCAAGCGAACAAGAGATCGGCCATTTGCGCCTCTGTTGGCTTGACCTTGGTCACGACCTTCAGGTCGGCCATATCAACCGAACCGACATCTTTGTCCTGCACCAGCATACCGCCTGCGACCTGTTTCATGGTGATCTGCGCGGCCTTTGGATCAGGCAGACCGTCGGTGGTCAAAAGGCGCAGGTTTTTCTTGGTGGCAAAAATCGCGCGGGCCGCGTCGGATGCACCAGGTGCGATCACGACTTCGGTAAAAATCTCGACAATCGCCCTTGCAGTGTCCTCATCGAGCGGCATGTTCAACGCGACGATCCCGCCGAAGGCAGAGGTCCGGTCGCAATTGAACGCATTCTGATAGGCCTCTAGCAAGGTCGCGCCGCGGGCCACACCGCTTGGGTTCGCGTGCTTGATAATCGCTACGGCCGGGCCGTCAGCAGGATCAAACTCCGCTACCAGTTCAAACGCCGCATCGGTGTCATTGATGTTGTTGTAGGACAGTTCCTTGCCCTGATGCTGCGCGGCAGTTGCCACACCCTGACGGCCCGAGCCGTCGGTGTAAAACGCCGCCGTCTGATGCGCATTCTCGCCGTAACGCATCTCTTGCTTGAAAGTGCCCGCGATCGACCGACGGCGCGGGGTCGCCAGATCAATCGCCGACGCCATCCATGTGCTGACAGCCGTGTCATAGGCGGCAGTGCGACCATATGCGGTTTGCGCCAGCTTCTGACGGAACGCGAGGGTCGTCTGGCCGTCGTTGGCGTCGAGCTCCATGAGCAGTGCGGCGTAGTCTTCCACGTCTGTAATCACGTTCACAAAGGCATGGTTTTTCGCCGCAGAGCGGATCATCGCAGGGCCGCCAATGTCGATGTTCTCGATGCAAGTGTCGAAATCCGCGCCCTTGGCGACAGTTTCTTCGAACGGATAAAGGTTCACGACCAGCAGATCGATGGCGGCGATATTGTGCTCCTCCATCGCCTCGACATGCGACGCAAAATCGCGGCGCGCCAGAAGGCCACCGTGCACGACGGGGTGCAGCGTCTTGACCCGACCGTCCATCATCTCGGGGAAGCCCGTCACATCGGCCACGTCTTTCACGTCAAGGCCCGCGTCGCGCAGCGCCTTGGCAGAGCCGCCAGTCGAGAGCAGTTCAACACCGCGCGCGGCCAAAGCCCGCCCGAGGTCTAGCAACCCCGTCTTGTCGGAAACGGAAAGAAGTGCGCGGCGCAGTGGTGCAAGGTCAGTCATGCGATCCCCCAAAGATCAGTTTTCAAAGTCGTCCATCGGATCATCCGTAACCAGATCGCGCACACCCTCGGGGGTGTCTTGCGCCTTGGCCAACGACCAGCGGACGCGTGTCGCATAGGCCATTGTGCGCCCAGATAAAACCACCTGCTGGCTTGGTCGGGGTGATAATCTGCCGTTTTCGAGATATACTGACGGTTCTATTGCCAAATTTGCGTGTCCGTCGTGGCGCAATATCCAAATCTCGCCGGATTTCAGCGCCATCGACACCGCAGCGCCGCCCATATCAAGTGTCGCGTCAACCTCTGGATGGAGATGGAATCGAAGCGCATAGGGCACCCCTTGGAGCGCGGTTTCGTCCAGCGCCCGCTCGAACCGCTGCCGATCGGCATCCGTGAGCGTTGTGAGAAAATCTTCGCCGACCATACCCCGCCCATCCACCGCCAGATCAAGCGTGCGCGCATGGGTCAAGCCATGAGTGCTGCGATAGCCGTCATGCGACAGCTCGAGCCGGCGCCCGTCATGCAGTTCGGAGAAATGGCATTGAACCTCGGCGGGCGTATCGACCAAGAGCTCTTGTCGTGATGTCACAAGGCGGCTTGGCGGACCGAGGCGCGAGGATGAATAGCCCTCAATGCACAGGGTCGAATGGCTTGGGGTGGCGCGACCTGCGCGGCGCCAGTCCTCCCCAAAAGTGCGTCCGGAGCCGCAGTTGACGATCAGCGGTCTGCGCCCGGAGGTCAGTTCAAACGCCAAGGTGCTGGCATGTGCATTGACCGAAGCTGCCCCTGCGGGCGGCGTTGCGGCATCGACCACGACAGAGGTGCGCCCGCCGTTCAGCCGCGCATAGCCCATATGCGGCCCCTCTGTCGGACGGGTCCGGTCGCCCGCCGCAGCAAGCGCATGATCAAGCCTGCCGTCAAGCCCGCGACCGCCACCGTGGAACCGCGCAAGGCCGCCATCGGCGTGGCGCAAGGCCCGCAGCGTTGGCGCGATCCGCTCAATCGCCGTTATTATCGCAGCGGGGGGCTGGCGATCGGTCTCGCGCAAGGCGCCTGCCGCCCATGTGAGCAGGGTCAGAACCTCAAGCAACTCTTCGGGGTTCCGCGTCGGGATACCGCCGGTTTCGTCAATCTCGCGTCCGCAATCGCGGGCCAATGCGACGACTGCCGGCTCCACATGCTGCTCCATCCCCTCAAGGGAGAGCCCCGCATAAATCATCCCCGTCAAGGCCTCAAACCGTGGCAGGCCGGGACTGGTCGCCTGCCAACGGCGCGAAAGAAAGATCGTCTGCTGACCCAGCGACCGATAAAAAGCAACGTTCGCTTCGCGCTCTTGGCCGCGCAGCAGGAAAAACCCGTGCTGGATCCAACGGATCAACCGACGCCCTGTCAAATCAGGGGTCCAGCCAGCCCCGCGGCCATTGCCGAAACGCGTGATCCATTCGGCCACCCATGCCTGCGCGCAGGCCCTTGCTTTAGCGTCGCCGACAGCCGCGAGATCATCGAGCCACGCACAGCCATGCAATTCCTCGGCAACCACGTCATTGTCGGGGGCAATATCCCAAATCGAGCCACCCTTGGCCTCTGTCAGCAAGCCCGAGAACAGGAAGTTACCAGCAACAAGCTGCCGCCCACGCGCGAAATGCCCGATGGTTTTCGGCTCTGGCTGGCTGACGAATCCCGTCGCAGGACGCGCACGCGCGGCTATGCGCGCATGGACGCGATGCATGAATTGCGTGCGCCGTGCACGCCATGTCTGCTGTTGTGCCAATTTCTGCTGCCTCGGCTTTGCGTTGTTACGCTTGCTTGTTGGCAGCAGATTAGCGGCAAATTACGGCTTTGTCAGCACCGCAATATAGAAACCATCCATCCCGCCAAGCTCTGGCCAGAAATCAGGGCGCAACCGCACACCACCCTCGTAGGTGGTCCACTCCGGATCTATGCCTGCAATCTTCGCGGCGTCCTTGTCGACGACCAATTCGGGGTGACGCTCCAGCGCCTCTTCAATCTGCACCTCGCCTTCGTCAGGCAGGAGCGAACATGTGCAATACACAAGCTTCCCGCCCCGCTTCAAAAGCGACAGTGCGTGGTCGATCATATAGGCCTGCTGTTCGATCAGTTCGGCGAATTCAGAGCCGTCCTTGGCATAGGGCAAATCAGGATGGCGGCGGATCGTACCCGTGGCAGAGCATGGCGCATCAAGCAGAACCGCGTCATATTGGCCCTCAACCTGCATGGCATCAGCGACAATCACTTCAGCGGTCAGCTTCACTCGCTCAAGGTTCTCCGTGACCCGCGCAATCCGCCCTTGCGAAATATCCACAGCGGTTACTTTGGCGCCAGCGGCGGCAAGTTGCATCGTCTTGCCACCGGGAGCTGCGCAAAGATCAAGCACGGTCATACCGGCGGTCGGGTTGAGCATTTTCACAGGGACGGCGGCGGCGGCATCTTGCACCCACCACTCGCCTTCGGCAAAGCCTGCCATCTGGCTAACCTGCCCCGCATCTGCAACCCGCACAGACCCCGTCGGCAGCACAACGCCGCCAACCTTTTCGGCCACGACGGCAGGATCACCCTTGCAGGTCAGATCAAGCTGCGCGCCTGCAAAATGCGCGGCATCCATCGCGTCCATCGCGGGGCGACCCCAAGCGGCAACAAGCGGCTGGCGCAACCAGCCGGGCATCAGCGGCACGGCACGCTTGTTCCACGCGGCGGGGCCCTCCTCGGCGATGCGGCGCAAAACCGCGTTGGTCATGCCCTTCATCGAGGCGGTGCGCTGGTTACGACCGACGATCTCGACGTAAGCGTTCACGACGCCATGGGCCGCCTCGCCACCAGTCAACTCAATCACACCAAGGCGCAGCGCGTTCATCACATACTCTGGCGGAGCGGCCTTTTTGAAGTAGGGCTTCAGCATCCGGTCCGCACGATCAAGACCGCGCAATGCGTCGGTCGCAAGCCGCTGCGCACGCGCACGATCGTCGTTGGCCAAGTGATCCAAGGCCCCGCCACCAATCAGTTCGGCCATCAAGCGGCCCTCACCGATAATCTGTTCAAGCAGATGATGCGCGGCACGGCGCGGCGGCAGACCAGTTTGGCTCATGTGACTTCCCTTGTTTTCATTTCCATGACGCGTATATCAAAGGACAGAATGCTACAAGGACAGGCCCGATGACAGATAAATCCGCCGATTTACCCGAAGCCGCCAAGCGCGCCTTGGCCGAGGCCGAAGCACGCCGCCTTGCGTCAGGCGAATTGGAACTGCCTCCCGAGCTAGGCGGGCGCAAAGGCCCTGAACCCGTGCGATTTGGCGACTGGGAGAAAAAGGGAATCGCGGTCGATTTTTAGTGTCGTAATTTGTGCCGCAGGCTATTAGGTGCTTTCCCTAGATCCCTAATTTTAGTGACGAAACAGGGGTTTTCATGGCCTACGCATGCCCTACGCATTCAAAGGTATCTTTTCGAAGGCGGCTAAAATAGACAGAGTCGCACTGCCAAGCGGACACGTATTTCGCGAGGTGGCCGAACCATTCGAAGGTAGTGGAATCCAAACACCTGACATGGACCGGTCCTTTGACGCATGCAGTAAATACCTAAAAGAATTGGGCGCTCTCAGCAGCGATTGGTCATTTTTTGACTATCAAACGTGGGCAGGCCAAGTTGATTACGTTTTTGCGTTCGGTTCGCGCTCGGGGGTTATGTTTGGGCCAATAGAAGCCGATGGAAACACTGCAGAGGAAGCCTTCTTTCAAGCATTAGAAGCGTTTGGTCTTGAAGCGGGTGAAGGAACTCACTTTCCACCCTTCGAGCGCGGCTTTTGGGACGAGACATGAGCGACGCAAATACGCCAAATAACCGGTTTATTTTAAAGGAATAATTTGTATTCCCGCGTTAACGCATCCTATCCTTTGCCCAAGCAAAGGGATCACACATGAAAACCAACTCCATCCGCCTCGGCGCCGATATCGGCGGCACCTTCACTGACGTTGTGCTGGAAAAAGACGGCGCATCCTTCTCGACCAAGGTTTTGACCACTTACGCCGCTCCCGAAAACGCGATCATCGACGGGATGGGGCAGGTTTGCGCCAAGGCAGGGATCAAGCCCGCGCAGATCGACCAGATCATTCACGGCACGACGCTCGCGACAAACGCGCTGATCGAGAGGCGTGGTGCGAAAACGGCGTTCATCACCACAACAGGTTTCCGCGATGTGATCGAGATGCGGACCGAGTCGCGGTTCGAGCAATATGACCTCAACCTCACCCTACCCGAACCCCTACTCGCACGGCAGATGCGCTATACCGTGACCGAGCGTGTCGATGCCAAGGGCAGCATCCTGATCCCGCTTGACCGTGCCGAGGTTGAGGCCGTGGTCGCCACGATCAAAACCGCAGGCTACGAGAGCGTCGCGGTTGGTCTGCTACATTCCTATCTGAACGATACCCACGAAAAGATGGTCCGTGATGTGCTGGCCGATATGATGCCCGCGGCGATGGTTTCGATCTCCTCCGAAGTCAGCCCGCAGATGCGCGAATACGAGCGGTTTAATACCGTCGTCGCCAACGCCTATATCAAGCCGCTGATGAAATCCTACCTGAGCCGCCTTGAGGGGCGCTTGCGCGACGAGGGGGCAGATTGCCCGATCTTCCTGATGCACTCTGGCGGCGGGATTATCAGCCTTGAGAGTGCCGCGGAATTCCCCGTGCGTCTGGTCGAATCCGGCCCCGCTGGTGGCGCGGTTTTCGCGGCCAATATCGCGGCGCGGTATGGGCTTGATAAGGTGCTGTCCTTCGACATGGGCGGCACCACCGCCAAGATTTGCCTGATCAAAAACCAGACGCCAAAGACGTCGCGCGTGTTCGAGGTCGCCCGCACTTACCGCTTCAAAAAAGGATCGGGCATGCCGATTTCGATCCCTGTGATCGACATGGTCGAGATCGGCGCGGGCGGCGGTTCGCTGGCACATGTCGACGCGATGCGCCAAATTCGTGTGGGTCCAGAAAGTGCCGGATCAGAGCCGGGACCAGCCTGTTACGGGCGCGGCGGCGACAAGCCTGCGGTGACGGATGCCGATCTGATTTTGGGAAAACTCGACCCCGACAATTTCGCAGGCGGCACGATCAAGCTTGATAAAGCAGGGTCTAATAAGGCGCTTATGACCTTTCTTGGCGCCCCTCTCGACATGGACGCCCAAAGCGCCGCCTTTGGTCTGGCCGAGGTCGTGGACGAGAATATGGCCAACGCCGCTCGCGTGCATGCCGTGGAAAATGGCGAGGACCTGTCCGAATATACCATGATCGCATTCGGCGGTGCGGCCCCTCTGCACGCAGGGCGGCTTTGCGAAAAACTAGGCGTTGACCGCCTGCTGGTGCCGACGGGCGCGGGAGTCGGCTCTGCCATCGGGTTTTTGCGCGCGCCGTTTAGCTTCGAGGCCAACCGGTCTGTCTATATGAAGCTCTCAAACTTCCAACCCGACGCGATCAAATCGCTGCTCTGTGATCTGCAAACAGAGGCCAAAGGTTTTGTGCGGACCTGCGACGCTGCATCCGACATCCTTTCCGAATTCAAGGTCTATATGCGCTACACGGGGCAAGGCTGGGAAATTCCAATTGCCCTGACCGAGGCGCAGGCGTTGGCCCCCGATGCGGCCACGTTCCAGCGGCTCTTTGAGGCGGATTATGCAAAGCTCTTTGGCCGCACCGTCACGGGCATGGATATCGAGATCACCGTCTGGTCGGTCAACGCCACAACGCCGCCCGAAAAGGTTTCGCGGATCGCAACAGCCACCGCAGGCAATGCAGCAAAGTCCACCGCCAGCCGCGATATGTTTGACGCAGGTCTGGGCCATGCAACACCCGCGCACATCGTGCAGCGCGGCGACATGCATACAGGGCAAACCGTGCAAGGCCCCGCGATCATCACCGAGGACGAGACAACAATCATCCTCCCCTCAACGCGGCAAGCCATCGCACAACCCGACGGCACGATCGACGTGACCCGCAAAGGAGCCACCGCATGACCAAAGTTTCAAACGTCGCGTATCAGGTCATGTGGAACCGCCTGATTTCGATCGTCGAGGAACAGGCACAAGCGCTTGTGCGCACCGCCTTTTCCACCTCCGTGCGCGAGGCGGGCGATCTGTCGGCGGGCGTCTATAACGCGCAAGGGCTGATGCTGGCGCAAGCTGTCACAGGCACCCCCGGACATGTGAACGCCATGGCCGACGCCGTCGCCCATTTCATCCGTCGCATCGGGTCCGACAACATCCACGAGGGGGACGTCTATATCACCAACGACCCTTGGGAGGGGACCGGCCACCTGCATGACTTTACCGTTGTGACACCGTCGTTTCACAAGGGCCAAATGGTCGGATTTTTCGCCTGCACGGCCCATGTCGTTGACGTCGGCGGGCGCGGTTTTGGCGCCGATGGCGCGAGCGTTTATGAAGAGGGCATTTATGTGCCGATCATGAAATTCGCGGACCGTGGCACCGTCGATCAGACCCTCGTGAAGATGCTGCGCGGTAACGTGCGCGAACCCGATCAATTGATCGGGGATATCTACGCGCTGGCGACCTGTAACGAGATCGGGCATCGCCGACTGGTGGAGATGATGGAGGAATTCGCCCTTGCCGACATCGCGGGTATCGCTGATTTCATCCTCGATAACTCGCGCCGTGCAACCCTTGAAAGGATCGCGGCCCTGCCACGCACTGCCGCGACCGGCACGCTCACTGTCGACGGCTTTGACACGCCGATCACGCTGAAGGTTAAGGTCACGATCCACGCCGACCGTATTATATCGGATTTCACGGGCACCTCTGGCATCGACAAGAAAGGGATCAACTGCCCGCTGGTCTATGCCAAGGCCTATGCCTGCTATGCGCTCAAGGTCGCGATTGCGCCTGAAATCCCCAATAACGCCGCCTCGCTTGCGCCGTTTGAAATCGTGGCCCCCGTCAACACCATCGTCAACGCAGTGCACCCCGCACCCGTCGCCTTGCGGCACATCGTAGGTCACTTCGTGCCTGACGCGGTGTTCAACGCCTTTGACCAGATCGTCGGCGGCTTGGTCCCTGCGGAGGGGGCGGGATGCCTGTGCAATTTCCAAGTGTCCTTGCGCCCGCGCACCGATGCGCCAGCCCCGGAAGGCGCGATGCGCTCAGAGGTTTTGACTTTCAATTCGGGCGGCTCGGGGGCGCGGCCCCATCATGACGGCCTTAACGCGACCGCCTTTCCCTCAGGCGTCATGACCATGCCCGTGGAAGCGACCGAGCACGCAGGCCCCGTTATCATCTGGCGCAAGGAATTGCGCCCCGATTCAGGTGGGGTGGGTAAACAGCGCGGCGGACTTGGACAATATATGGAGGTCGGTGCGCGCGAAGGTCACGAATTCGACTTTCAAGCGATGTTCGACCGCGTCAACCATCCTGCCCACGGGCGGCGCGGCGGTGGCTCTGGCGCGCCCACGACCATCGCGCAAGACGATGGTGTGGCCATGCGCGGCAAGGGCAAACAATTCGTGGCCCACGGGCGGCGCGTTGTCATGGCCTTCCCGGGCGGTGCAGGCTACGGCGCGGCCTCCGAGCGGGCCAAATCAAGCGTGATGCGCGATCTCGCGCGCGGTTATATCTCGCATGAAACCGCCAAACGTGACTATGCTCTGTCAGACGCAGATATCGCCGCCGTCCAAGACGCAATCAACAAAGGGATCGACCTATGAAAATCGCACGCAACCCCTTCACCCACGCCATTGCAGCGGGTGCAAAGCAGATCGGTATCTGGGTGACCCTCGCCGATGGACATGCTGCGGAAGTCGTCGCGCACGCAGGCTTTGACTGGGCCGTTGTCGATATGGAGCACACGCCTGGTGACTACCAAAACGTACTGAGCCAACTGCAAGCCTTCTCTGCGACCGCGACCACGGCCCTTGTGCGGCCAGAGTGGAACGACACGGTGGCCATCAAGCGGATCCTTGATCTTGGGGCAGAAGGCTTGGTCATCCCGATGATCCAATCTGTAGAAGAGGCGCAAAAAGCCGTTGCCGCCACACGCTATCCGCCACATGGCGTTCGGGGCGTGTCCGGGGCGACGCGGGCAACGAAATTCGGGCGCGTCACTGACTACGTAAAAGACGTCTCGCGGGAAACGACGGTCATTCTGCAATTGGAAACCGCAAAGGCCATCAGCCAAGCCGCCAAGATCGGCGCTGTTGACGGGGTCTCGGGGATCTTCTTTGGTCCCGCAGATATCGCCGCCGACATCGGGCATTTGGGCGACACCATGCATCCCGATGTCTGGGCGCTCATCCGCCCTGCCGCGCAAAAACTGATCGCGATGGGGGTGCCAGTCGGCACGCTCGTCCTCGATCCCGAATTCGCCGCAGAACTGCTGAATGAGGGCTTCACCTTCGTGGCAAGCGGCATTGATTCCGCCATGCTCGCGCGGGCATCTGACGCCGCACTCGCAAACGTAAAAGCAAACTTGAAAGCACCTGCATAATGACCGTCACCGTCCGCCCCGTCATTCAGGCAGACCACCCCGCGTGGGATCGGCTTTACCAAGGCTATGCCGAATTTTACGGTGTCGCCCAGACGCCGGAAATGCGCGATACCGTCTGGAGCTGGCTGTTTGATAAAACCGCCCAAAGCGAAGGGTTGGTTGCCGTCGCCAAAGATGGCACCGTTGTCGGCATCACCCACTTTCGCCCCTTCGCGCGACCCCTAGCGGCCACGACAGGAGGCTTTCTGGACGATCTGTTCGTCTCGCCCGATGCGCGCGGGCTGGGCGCTGCCGACGCACTGATCGCAGGGGTCAAGGCAGAGGGCGCCAAGCGCGGCTGGTCAGTGATCCGCTGGATCACCGCCGAGGATAATTACCGCGCCCGCGCCGTCTATGATCGCATGTCAAACCGCACGAAGTGGGTAACATACGACTTGCCCGTTTAAGGGCGGAGCATCACCTTGCCTGCGCGTCCCGCCGTCGATGCTGCGGCGACCGCGGATTTGATTTCTTCAAACGGGTAAATGCCGCCATCATTGAGGGCCAGTTTGCCCACCATCGCCAAGCCGACCAATTCCGTCATCAGGCGCAAGCGCACATCATCGGGCATTTCCGCGCCAACCTTTGAGGCCCAAAAGCCCTTTACAGTCAGATGTTTGAAAATCATCAGGCCAGAGTTGAGCGCGAGCGGCTCGCCTGTCGCCGTGCCGAAAATCACCAACTCGCCATTGTCACCGAGCAATTCGGTCAAATCCGTCGCAACCTGCCCTCCGACAGAGTCGATCGCTGCGCGGGCACCTGCCTCGCCGATGATCGCTTGCGCCTCTTGCTTCCAGCCTGCGACGCTTGTCGACAATACATGCTCACAGCCCAACGCCTGCAACTCGGCCACGGCCTCTGGACGACGCACGAGATTGAGCAAGTTCAGGCCGCGCGACTTTGCCAGCACAGCCACGATTTTGCCTACGGCACCATTGGCGGCAGTCTGCACGATCCAGTCGCCAGCTTGCAGATTCAGTGTCTCTAAAAGGGCAATGGCGCTGAATGGCATCGCGATCAATTGCGCGCCCAGTACATCCGTAATCTGTGGGGGCAATGGCATAACGCCCGTGGCAGGCGCCACAAAATATTCGCCCCAAGTGCCGTGCACCCCCGCCGCGACAATCCGCTGACCAATCATGTTTTCGTCAACGCCCGCGCCCACATCCGTGATCATGCCAACGGCCTCGGAACCGCCAATTGCACTCGGTAAATTCGGCTTATAGCCATAGTCCCCGCGCACCGTCCAAAGATCATGATTGTGAATTGGCGACATAATCGTTTTGACCAACACCTGACCCGGGCTTGGGTCTGGTGTTGTTACGTCAGCCACCTCCATCACATGAACCGGATCGCCGAAAGTGTTGTGGATAGCTGCGCGCATGGGGTGTTCCTTGAGGGGTTAACTGAGGGTCTTGAGATAGTGGCGGATTGCGTCAATCGCGAGGGAGGCTGACGCAAAGGCATCCGCCAAAACAAAAACGCCCGCCAATTTGGCGGGCGTTTGAGTATTCTGGAGGTCGCGAAATTAGCGACGCAGACCAAGACGCTGGATCAAAGACTGGTAACGAGCCTCGTCCTTGGAGCGTGCGTAGTCCAAAAGCTTACGACGCAGAGCAACCATTTTCAAAAGGCCACGACGACCGTGGTTGTCTTTCTTATGGGTTTTGAAGTGCTCTGTGAGCGTTGCAATGCGGGAGGAAAGGATAGCAACCTGTACTTCGGCCGAACCAGTGTCGCCCTCTTTGGTTGCGAATTCTTTCATGATCCGTGTTTTTTCTTCAGCAGTAATCGACATCGGGGTCTCCTTGTCTAAAGGGTGAATGGCGCAAGCCGGGATGTCGTCCAGCAAGGCCCGTGGAGGATCCGGCAAACGGGATTCCTTTTGCGGATGGCTGCGTCTAGGTCAATTCTGCTCAAAAGGGAAGTGTTTTATCAAACACTGGTAAGCACAACGGGTACTGATGCGAGGTCGAGGGACGTCAGACCCGCGAAGGTGGCGACAGTCGTCTCGTCAGCCATCAAAACCACACCGTCGTCTGTGTCGAAAAACGAGAGTTTGGGCGCGGGGCCAGTGCTATCATAGGCAACCTCAATGGTGTCTTCGTCGATATCAAAATCGTCAATATAGGCGCTGGTATCTACTTCTGTCGCAAAAGCATCCGCCCCGTCACCGCCATTGAGATGATCTCCGAAACCGGCGATCAGCATATCATCGCCAGCGCCGCCGTTCAGGAAATCCAGAGTATCGTCATCACGTCCATCCAGGGCGTCATCTCCTGACCCGCCAAACAGCGCATCCGCACCATTGCCACCCGTCAACCTGTCATTGCCTAGGCTGCCCAGAAGGGTGTCATCGCCGTCGCCGCCGTCGAGATGGTCATCGCCGTCGCCGCCATTCAGGTCATCGCGACCTGCGTCGCCGGATAGGACGTCATTCCCGACGTGACCAAAAAGCGCGTCATCGCCATCGTTGCCGTAGAGGTCGTCGTCGTCACGGCCGCCGTGGACCTCATCATTGCCAGCACCGGCATCAATTGTATCGTTGCCATCTTCGCCGTCGATCAGATCATTGCCAGATCCGGTTGTGACAATATCGTCTGCCTCGCCTGCAGAATAGATGATGTCGGCATCAAGGGTCTCGGTAAAACCAGACTCATGCTCGCCCAGCAATTCACTGATACTCAGGGTCCCATTTTGACCCTCTTCGTCCGAAGGATCGGACTCGGGCTCGGGAGTTTCGGGCGTGTCCGCCTCATCAAAATCTTGGCCGGTGATCATCACAGCGGATAATGCCAAGCCGAATAGTCCGATAATCGCTAGCATTTGCGTCTTTCGCGTTGAAATGGGCGCCCCGCCCCGACTTGATCTAATTCATAACACAAAACCTGTTTGGAATATGTGAATTCCGAACAAGTGGTTAACGGGTTATGTCCGGCCAAAGCTGCGGTTGCTGGCTGTAGGCGATGTAGAGCGGATGTTTCGGATGACCGTCTTTTGTCAGTCCCAGCGTATAAAGCGGGCGGCCCGACTGATGTAGCAGCTTGGCAACGGCTGCGCCGCGCCCCAGATGTGCGCCGTGCGTGCCCCAAGCGGCCACAACCGTGTCAGCCCATTGTGCACCCTCAAGGATAAATTGGTCATTCATTGCGCCCGTAGGGTCAGCTGCGGCCTTCATTTTGCGCGGATCGGTGTCCCGCCATGCAAAGATATTGGTCACTTGAAACGCGCCAAACCCCAAGGCACGGGCGCGCCGTTCGCAGCGCTCAACAGTGGGGTCATTTTGCACTTCGGTCGCGGTCGACGGATTGAGCATGACGAAAAGGACGCGCTTGCCCTGTTCGTCCCAAACCCGCGTCAGGGCATAGCGGTATCTCTCGCAGTCCGAGTAAAGCGCCGTTGATTTCGACAGCAGCGTATTGTGATGACGTGTGATCATGGCGCATGATAGAACGAGCGTTGATGGGTTAAAACCCATCCTACGCAGTTCCGCCCTGTTACAGAGATGGTCAAAGTAGGATGGGTTTTAACCCATCATCCCATCATCCCATCATAAACAAAAACGCGGCTGGGGTGCAATTCGCCACCGCGGTAGTTGCCGACCGCAACGGGCTTACCTTGATATGACGCCCAAACCTCTTGATCATATTCCAAGCCAGACCCGATCACATGCGCCGCGTTGCCGTTGCGCAACTTCACAATGCTCGCATCAGGGCAAACCACCTGCTCCATCTCGCCCAGCGCCAGTTCCAACGGCAGCACATAGGAGTCCAGTTCCGGCGTTTTCGCCAATGCATCCACCTGATCCAGTGTCACACCATCGGCCACATCAAACGGCCCTGACCAAATCCTGCGCAAGCTCAGAACATGGCCGTAGCAACCTAGCGCCTCCCCCAAATCGCGAGCAATTGACCGGACATAGCCGCCCTTGCCGCAGGTCATTTCAAGCGTCACATGGTCCGCATCGGGCCGATCCACCATCAGAAGTTCCTCGACCCAAAGCGTGCGGGCCGCGAGATCCATCTCTTCGCCGTCGCGCGCTTTCTTGTAGGCGCGGACGCCGTCAACCTTCACGGCCGAAAACTGCGGTGGGACTTGCATGATATCGCCCACAAACGATCCAAGTGCGGCTTTGATCTCATCATCTGTCGGGCGCAGATCAGCGCTTGCGATCACTTCACCTTCAGCGTCGTCGGTATTCGTCGCCTGCCCCAATCGAACAGTGAACGTATAAGCCTTGAGCGCGTCGGTGATATAGGGAACCGTCTTTGTAGCCTCACCCAAGGCCACGGCCAAAACGCCTGTTGCCTCTGGATCAAGTGTGCCTGCGTGGCCCGCTTTCTTGGCGTCGAGCGCCCAGCGTACCTTGTTGACCACCGACGTCGACGTGATCCCCGCAGGTTTATCCACGATCACCCAGCCCGAAATATCGCGGCCCTTGCGCTTGCGTCCCATACTTCACCTAAATCCTGTTACGAGGGGGCCTGCTATCCGCAGCGCCCTGCGGCGTCAACTATTCCACAACCCCGACAATCGGGCCAAGCCGAAAGCCGAGGTCGGAGCGCCCCAAAGACATGGCCTGCAACCGCGACACCTTCCCGTCGAAATACAGCGCATTCGGGGTCTGGAGCACATCCCTGAAAAAGCTGCCGAATTCGTAAAACGAGACCAGTGAATTCGAGATCACAAAAATAGCCGTCTTTCCATCCGCGCTCACACCAACGCCATTTCGGACATAACGCGAGGTGCCGTCCTTCAGGAACCGCGGGTGCAATGCGCCGTTGATCACCAGCATGGGTCCGGATTGGGTCGCATCGCGGCACTCTGGCGCTGTGTCGATAAAGTCCAAAGTCTCGTAAACCTGAGCGCTACCCTCGTTGATGCAAAATACCCCGTTGGGAAGCAGCCCAAAGTTTCCCGGCCCGGCGTTGGGAACAACGCGCATAACCTCGGCACCGTTCTGGACGAAATAGCCAACGGGAGCGCGGTCCTCGTGATACATGCCAGCATTCATCGCAAACGGCAGGCTCGCCCCCTCAAGGGTAGCCTCGATATTCCGGAAGTTGCCGAGGATATTCCCGTCCGCATCCCGCAAAAACAGGCGCAAGTCTTCTGTCGTCATATCGACGTTGCAGGTCGTAAAACTTTTGTCTTCAAAGTAAACGTCTTCGCAGGTGACAGCAGCAGCTGGGCTGGCCCAGATCAGGGCCAAAAACAGCCAGCGTTTCACTCGTCCAAGTCCTGCTTGACGTGGCTTTCGGCCAAAAGTGCGCGGGTGGCGTCCATTTGGTCAAAGGTGCCGTCGATTTCAAAGCGCAGTTCAGGCGCGTGCTTCATCGAGCCGCCCTTCACCACCAAGTGCCGGATCTCGTGGCGGTTCTTACGCAGGGCCAAAAGCGCCTCTTCCTTTTGCTCGCCGCCCAAGGGCAGGACATAGGCGGTCGCAATCCGCAGATCAGGTGACATGCGTACCTCGCCCACTGTCAGCATAAAGCGGGACAGTTCGGGGTCATGGACTTCGCCACGCTGCAAAATCGCCGAAAGGTCACGGCGGATCATCTCGCCGACCTTCAACATACGCTGTGTGGGCGCGCGCCCGTCTCTTGATGTGTTCTTAGCCATACCGCCCATGTAATGCCTTGCAGTGAAATTGCCAAGCGGCGGTTTATCGCGTGGCAAAGGGCCGCTTCTCTCAGGCCGCCGCACTCAAGTCGTCGTAACATTCCAGCGCCTTTGCCGCGTACATCATCGCGGGGCCGCCGCCCATCTGGATCGACATTGCGAGCACATCGCCCAATTCTTCGCGGGTCAGACCATCGCGGACCAAGGCCGCAATATGCAGCGAAATACACGGCTCGCAACGGATACAGATCGAAATGCCCAGCGCGATCAGCTCCTTGGTCTTGAAATCAAGCGTCCCGCCCTCTTTGACCGCCTTACCCAACCCGCCAAATGCGGCTGCAATTTCAGGGATGGCACCATTCAGGTTTCGCAACCCCTTGCGGGTCTCGTCGAGCTTGTCGTTCCAGTTCATCGCCTGTCCTTTGAATGAGCAATTTGTGGCTGCATAGGGCAGAACAACAGCCGCAACATTGATCAGGATCAAGGTTTCACCGCTGCAAAGAGCCGCATGACAGCCGCGCGGGCTGCGGATTTCTTCTCGTCCAACCAGCCGAGATTTTGAATTTACCGCACACCTCGAAACCGCCTATACACGTCTCAGATATGCATAAAGGACTAAACCATGACCAACACACCTGGCATCGTAATCACTGGCGTTTCTGGCCGTATGGGGCAGATGCTGGTCAAATCGGTCATGGCCTCGGACAAGTGCCACCTTATCGGCGCGCTGGAGCGCACGGGCCACGAATGGGTTGGTCTGGATATTGGCACCGCGATGGGTGGAGCCGAGATGGGCGTGACCGTCACTGACGACGCGCTCGAAGTCTTTGCAAAGGCGCAGGCTGTCATCGACTTTACCGCCCCATCCGCCACCGTCGCCTTTGCCGGGCTTGCCGCCCAAGCACGCGCTGTGCATGTGATCGGCACCACGGGGCTGTCAGAGGACGACCTTAAGGCGATCAGTGCCGCATCGCGTCATGCCGTCATTGTACGGGCAGGAAATATGTCGCTGGGCGTGAACTTGCTCACCAAGCTGACCCAAAAAGTCGCCGAAGCCCTCGATGAAGATTTCGACATCGAGATCATCGAGGCGCACCATCACCACAAGGTCGACGCGCCCTCTGGCACAGCGCTCATGTTGGGAGAAGCTGCCGCCGCTGGGCGGGGCGTGGCCCTCAAGGACGTCTCCGACAGCGGTCGCGACGGGATCACTGGGGCGCGCAGGCGCGGCGACATCGGGTTTTCCGCCATCCGTGGTGGCGATATTGTCGGTGAGCATGACGTGATGTTTGCCGCCGCTGGCGAACGGATCATCCTGCGCCACATGGCAACGGATCGAAACATTTTCGCGCGCGGCGCCCTCAAGGCCGCTCTCTGGGGCCAAGACAAGACGCCCGGAGAGTACGACATGATGGATGTTCTCGGTCTCTGAGAGCATCATGCTCCGGCTTGCTTGATGGCAACCGCGATCAGCGCGCATCAACCGGAGGAATTGATCGGCCCGCCCGCGTGGTTGCATGGCGGGGCTCCGTTGGTGGCACCCGTTAGCATCAGCTTCCTGCTTGTGATGCGTATGCGCATAACCGACATGGTGGGTTGGGCGCAGCGGTGGGGGCCGTCTTGATACTCGCGATTCCGGCCCATTGTGGCACCAAGCGGCGTTTTTTGCGGGGATGGGCGGGCTTATTCAGCAAAAGTGAACCAAATTGGATGATCAGACGTAATCTACATACGTCCTTTAGGAGAGAGACGATGATCCGCATCATTTTTGCCGCCGTCGTGACGCTTACGCCGCTGAGCGCACATGCCCTCGACAGGATCACTGACGAAGGGGCGTTTCTTGCGCTCATCGCGGGGAAGTCGCTTTCAAACAGGCTCTACGGGATCACCTTGCAGGTCACGCCCGAGGGCGAAATCGCGGGGGATGCGCTTGGCTGGGACGTCAGCGGTGCATGGCGCTGGGCCGATGGCTATTTCTGCCGAGAGATGGCATGGGGCGGAGACCCGATCCCCTATAACTGCCAGCTGGTCGAGGCCAGCGGTAACGAGGTGCGCTTTACCTCTGATCAAGGATCAGGCGCGTCCGCATCCTTCAAGCTGCGATAAGGCGTCATCTTGTCTGGCAGCGCCGAATGTGATTTGAGCCGCACATCGACGACAAAAGGTCCAAAGCTCATGACAAACCGACCCGCAATCCGCCACATCGTGTTCTTTAGCGCCAAGGACAAGGCGGACATTCCTAAGATCGTCGCTGGCCTGCGCGAGCTTGGCAAAATACCGCATTCCGAGATTTTCGAAGTGCGAGAGAACACCAAGGGCGACACTTGGTCCTCGGAAGTGGACGTGATCGTCTATGGCGAGTTCGCAAGCGACGAAGCACTTGCCGCATATAAGGCTCACCCTATCTACGCTCATGCGATAACAGTGGTGAAACCTCTGCGTGACCTGCGGATCGCGGCAGACTTCTAAGGAGAGGCCATTTGGCCCAGCGCGTATACTTCGACAACGGACCACAAGGGGCGGGGCTGTCGTTTGACAACGCCCTGAGCGTGATCGGTGCCGATACGCCTGACGAAGTCATACCGGCGCTTGCTGCAATGGAACAGGCGCGCGCAGAGGGGCATTGGCTCGCGGGGGCTGCCAGCTATGAGCTTGGCTATATGTTCTCGCAGAAACTGTCCGGTCTGATGCCCGCTACCCGCGACACACCCCTGTTGCAATTCGGCGTTTTCGACGCCCCCGCAACAGGCAGGCAGATGACCGCAACCGACACGGCCACGCTCACCGCACCCGAACCTGCTTGGTCACTCGCCCAATACATCGCCGCATTCGACACCGTGAAAGACTACATCGGGGCGGGCGACATTTATCAAGCGAACCTGACCTTTGCGCTGCATTGCGAACGGACAGGGTCGCTCGACGCACTCTACGCCGCCCTGCTCGCCAAACAATCCGTGCCGCACGGCGCGTTGGTCGACCTTGGCGGTCCCGCGCTGCTGTCGCGCTCCCCCGAACTGTTCTTTTCCATCGACGCAGAGCGCAACATCACCGCCCGCCCGATGAAAGGCACAGCACCCCGTGGCGGCACGCCCGAAGAGGACGCCGCCCTCGCGAAATGGCTGCAACGGTCGGAGAAAAACCGCGCCGAGAACCTGATGATCGTGGATCTCTTGCGCAACGACATGAGCCGGATTTCAGAGGTCGGATCGGTCAAAGTGCCCGCGCTGTTTGCCGTCGAGACCTACGCGACGCTGCACCAAATGACCTCGTCCATTACGTCCAAACTGGTCGAAGGAACATCCCTCACCGGCATCTTCCGTGCGCTGTTCCCCTGCGGGTCGATCACAGGCGCGCCGAAAATTCGGGCCATGCAGATCATCCATGAACTTGAGGCAGGACCGCGCGGTGCCTACTGCGGTGCCATCGGCTGGATCGCCCCCAACGGGGCCATGACTTTCAACGTCGCCATCCGCACGCTCACCTGTTTTGATGACAACACTGTGCGTCTGAACGTCGGCGGCGGAGTCGTCTACGACAGCGACGCGGCAGGGGAATACGAAGAAGCGCTATTGAAGGCGCGGTATGCGGTGGTGGGGTAGATTTTTGCCAAATTTTGCCCGCATTGAGCCTAAACTATTTGGTGACAATCAGGTCATCTGAAATTTGTCACCAATTCGTCATGGTCCCTTGAAATACTTGAGATCCGCTACCGACTAGAGGTCAACACCCACACTGGGCACCGACAAAGTGACACTAGCCGGCGGCATCTGACTTTAGAAAAAAGAGAAAAAGTCGGCAAGTGGTCCATGTGACTTCCATAAGGGTACGTACGCACGAGATATGGGAGGTACGTTATGCGTGCATCATTCATCCTCGAAGCCACGAAACCCTGCGGTACGAAGTACCGTCTAGAGTTTTCCTTGGGACTTCTGTTCCTCGGGTGGCTTTCAGGGACCTTCGGGCTTCAAGACACAAAGAGGCCGCCCATTTGGGCGGCCTTTTCTTTATAACAACGCCAAAGTCTGCACAACCTTCGTTGCCATCCAACAATGAGGCATTCGAACCTAATCCCCCTCCACCTCAGGCACCGTCCCGTGGCGCGCCAGAAACGTTGGCTCTGACACTTCGCCAGACATCGGGTCCTCGAGCAGCATATAGGCATCGGCACCCGCGCAGCCTTCACGCCGCGCCTCGCGTTCGGCGCGTTCTTCAGCTTGGTCGGCGGATTTGTATTCCAGCACTTTATCCACCTGAAGGCTCATCTGCCGCCCTGTCTGTTTCATCACATAGGTCTGACAGATGTAGTGCATTTTGACGGCGGGCTCTTCTGAATCCAGCATCGGGTGTTCCTTGGGTTATATTTTAGAACAAAATAGGAACATATAGCCATTTTAGCAAGCGATCATTTGCAAATCTGAATGCCCGTCCTATCGTAAAGGCAACGGAATGAGCGGAGCCAGCGATGCAAATGAAACATGACCCATTGAGCCCTGCCGACCGCGGCCTCTTGGTCGGGCTTTGCCGATATTACGCACAACTTCTGTATCCGCTGAGCAACAAATTGGATTTTGATCGCAGGTCCGAGACCCTGGCCCCCCTTCAAAATGGCGTTGTTCCCGCCGGCTCTGTCCTCAGTGACGGGGGTGTTGATAGCTATGCGCGCGCGACCGACGCATTAAAGGTTTGTGGCTTCGCCAAACAGGACGCGGATGGGCCGGAAAATTGCGCCCTGCTGATGGACAGTGACCAATTCGCTCTTGATGATCCCGCGCAAGTGGCGACACTAAACGATCTGGATTTGGGACGCGCGCTGTCCGCTATGTTCCGCATCTATGACGACTTCGAGATTCTCGGACCTCCGCAATCCTTGCGGCGCATTTTTAACCTGCTTGCAGCGGCGGGTTTTACCGAAGTCCGCCTTGGGCATTTGGAGTGGTCGGAAAAGGCCATTGCGGCTCTCTACCCGCGAAAGGTGGCGGGACTGCCATATCCAGAAAGTACGCTCCTTTGGAACACCGACTTATTTGACTGGTTCTTGGATGAAGCCGCGACGCAGTGGCAATGACTCCCTACGCCAGCGATGCGGCGCGATATCACAACGCTTCCCAAGCGCCCTCAAATACTGTATGGCCCAGCCATCTTGAGAAGACAGGCGCCCGCATTCCAGCGCCAAACAAGATACCGGAATGAGGGGGAATACGCCCCCTACGCAAAACGAAGGGCTGCGGCCCAAAGGAAAACAATAGATGTTTAACGAAGTTAAGAAATCAATCCAGTGGGGCGAAGAGACGCTGACACTGGAAACAGGCAAGGTTGCCCGTCAAGCTGACGGTTCTGTCATTGCCACGCTGGGCGAAACCAGCGTTATGGCCAACGTGACATTCGCACGTGCCCAAAAGCCAGGTCAGGATTTCTTCCCCCTGACAGTGCACTACCAAGAAAAGTATTATGCTGCCGGCAAAGTGCCAGGTGGCTTTTTCAAGCGCGAAGCGCGTCCGACTGAAAAAGAGACGCTGACATCCCGCCTGATCGACCGTCCAATCCGCCCGTTGTTCGTCCCTGGCTTTAAGAACGAAGTCCTTGTTATGTGTACAGTTTTGTCGCACGACTTGGTCAACGATCCAGACATGGTTGCGATGATCGCGGCGTCTGCTGCACTGACAATTTCCGGCGCGCCTTTCATGGGCCCAATCGCTGCTTGCCGCGTTGGTTTTGTTGATGGCGAGTACATCCTGAACCCTGAAATCGACGACATGCATAACCTGCGCCTGAACCCGGAGCAGCGTTTGGACCTTGTTGTTGCAGGCACAAAAGACGCCGTGATGATGGTTGAATCCGAAGCATATGAGCTTTCTGAGGCTGAAATGCTTGGTGCGGTGAAGTTTGCGCACGACAGCATCCAGCCGGTTATCGACCTGATCATTGATCTGGCCGAAGATTGCGCCAAAGAGCCGTTCGACTTCCAACCCGTTGATTACTCTGACCTCTCCGCTGCTGTTAAGGCCGCTGGCGAAGACAAAATGCGTGCCGCTTATGCGATCACCGACAAGCAAGAGCGTACTGGTGCAGTTTCTGCTGCCAAGGCCGACATCATTGCAGCCCTGACCGAAGAGCAGCAAGCAGACGCAAACCTTGGCCCAGCACTTAAGAAGCTCGAGTCCTCTGTTCTGCGCGGCGACGTTGTGAAGAACGGCAAGCGTATCGACGGCCGTGCTCTCGACACCATCCGCCCAATCGTTTCCGAGACAGGTATCCTGCCACGGACCCACGGTTCCGCATTGTTCACGCGCGGCGAGACCCAAGGTCTTGTTGTGACGACACTCGGCACTGGCGACGACGAGCAGATGATCGACGCGCTGACTGGCATGTATAAATCTAACTTCATGCTGCACTATAACTTCCCACCATACTCTGTTGGTGAAGTTGGTCGTGTATCTGGCCCAGGTCGTCGTGAAATCGGCCACGGTAAGCTGGCATGGCGTGCGCTTCAGGCGGTTCTGCCTGCGGCAACCGACTTCCCATACACAATCCGCGTTGTGTCCGAGATCACTGAATCGAACGGCTCATCCTCGATGGCATCTGTCTGCGGTGGCTCCTTGTCCATGATGGACGCTGGTGTTCCCTTGAAAGCACCGGTCGCTGGTGTGGCTATGGGCCTCGTGATGGAAGAAGATGGTCAGTATGCGATCCTCTCCGACATCCTGGGTGACGAAGATCACCTTGGCGACATGGACTTCAAGGTTGCGGGTACTGAAGCAGGGATCACGTCGCTGCAAATGGACATCAAAATCGCGGGTATCACCCAAGAGATTATGGCCAAAGCACTTGAGCAGGCCAAGGCTGGCCGTCTGCACATCCTCGGCGAAATGGCCAAGGCACTGACAGGCGCGAAAGACTTGGGCGTTCACGCTCCTAAGATCGAAACCATGCAGATCCCAACCGACAAGATCCGTGAAGTTATCGGTTCTGGCGGCAAAGTGATCCGTGAAATCGTCGAACTGTCGGGTGCAAAAGTCGACATCAACGACGACGGTGTGATCAAGCTGGCATCCAACGACGCCGAGGCCATCAAAAAGGCCTACGACATGATCTATTCCATCGTAGCAGAGCCAGAAGAAGGCAAAATCTATAAAGGGACAGTTGTGAAGCTCGTCGATTTCGGCGCATTCGTGAACTTCTTTGGCAAGCGCGACGGTCTGGTGCACGTCTCCCAGATCGAAAACCGCCGCCTGAACCACCCATCCGACGTTCTCAAAGAAGGTCAGGAAGTTTGGGTCAAGCTTTTGGGCTTCGACGATCGTGGCAAGGTTCGCCTGTCCATGAAAGTCGTCGATCAGGCAACTGGCGAAGAAGCGAAAAAAGAGGAAGGCGACGAGGAGTAAATCCTCTGCCCTTTTGAACGGGAAAAGCCCCGGCGGAAACGTTGGGGCTTTTTGCATCCGAGAGGCCGAACGTAGGGCTCGCGCTCTCCGCCTCCCCAGTCTTATGCCGCCGCGCGGATGCGATGGTTCCAAAACCGGGCACTTGCGACGGGGCTCTGGGTCTTGCCCAAATCAGGAGATGTGCCCGCCGTTATGACCAAACACCGGAGGGGGTCTTCGGGTGATGCAAAAACTCCTCATATGCGAGGATTTGCACCCAGCGGATATGCCAAACGCGCCATTTATGTTAACTTTACCGCAATAAGTCTCGTTTAAACGAGTCATTTTGAGGCAAAAGAGTATGACAATGAAGAGACGCACTTTTGTGGCTGCGGCCGCTATGAGCCTGTTGGCAGCGCCAGCATTTGCGACGGTTCGCTTGCCGCGCAAGTTTCTCCCGACCGAGGTCGATGTAAACCCTGACCTGCCTGCAGGGCAGGTTCATGTGATCAAAGAAGATTATCACCTCTATTGGACCTTGGGGAACGGCCGTGCGATGCGCTACGGGATCGCCTTAGGGGCCGAGGGGCGCAATTACACTGGCGTTTTGACGATTCGCCGCAAGGCCGAATGGCCAAGCTGGGTGCCGACGCAAAATATGGTGAATCTGGAACCTGAACTTTACGGCCCATATCGTGGCACTGGCTTGCCTGGTGGTCATCCGCGCAACCCGCTTGGGGCCCGCGCGCTTTATCTCTATGACGGCGGCGTCGATACATATTACCGTATTCACGGCACGCCGCAGCCAGAGACCATTGGCAAAAGTTTCTCGTCTGGTTGCGTGCGACTGACGAACGAACATGTCGCCCAGCTTTACGATATGGTGCCTGTGGGGACACAAGTCTATATCTTCTGAGAGGGAATACCCGCCGTAAATAAGCGGCGGATTGCCCGCGTGGTAATACTCTAAAAAGTGTCGCGCTGAGCTCATCAGCGCGCATTTAGGTACGCATTCTCAACCCCTCGCGGAATTGCGGCACAGTGAATTTGCGGGCCAGAAACGCGCGTGCGGTTTCGTCATAGCACCGCGTAACGGCACCTTTATCGGCATGTAGAGTGAACACGGCAGGGAAAAGCGGATAGCTCGACCCGCGCCTCAGGGTCGACCATACGCTGCGCCATCGGGCCCTGATCTGAATTATTGGTATTTCCTGATGCCGGATAGAGCCGGCCCGCCGTATCCTGAAAAACAGTGGCCATAATCGTGGCCGTTATGCCGTCGGTATAGGCGATTGTGACGTTGGAAATCACGATTACGTCGAAGGAATAATCAGGGCCGCCGTCCAGCGTGAATTTTCCGTTGCTGGCGCTGTTGTTCATATCATAAGCGTTTGAACTGGCGCCGCCGCTAAAGCCGCCCGACCCAGGGGATAAGGTCTGGATATGGTTGACCAACGGGTCACCAAAGCTGTCATAGGTATTGCCGACAATCGCGTTCGCATTCTCGGTTGTCGTGTTCCACTCGGTCGGGTCGAGCGACGGTCCGGTGCCCAAATAGAAAACGTTAAATGCGGTAGCCATGTGCCGTCCAAAAATTGTGCCGCGCCTTGGGTCGGACGCCAAATTGCATCAAGATCAGTTACCTTTTAGAGAAGCAGACCTTAGGTTTTCGCTAATCCGGGCCTCAAATAAACCATTTCGAGGAAAATTCGGTCGGTCTTGGCTGGAAAATTTGACCCGCTAGCGCAAAAGGCCCCCGCGATTGCAGGGGCCTTTTGCAGTGCGATTCTCGGGCAGCGCCAAGCATTCACGGACAATCTGCAAGGAAGTACGTGCCGTCGCCGCGTGCATATGCACATTGTTGCGTCACATCGTTTTGCGCAACGAGCGTGCCTACCGCAGCCCCTGCAAGTGCGGCAATCAAACGCCAATCCTTATTGGCATCAAATAGGTCCGCCGTCACCAATCCGGCAGCGGCGCCCCCCGCGACACCAACGACAGTGCGCTGTTCGGGTGTCAGATTTTCGCATGCCGGAAGCGAGGCGAGGCTTGCTCCAATGAGGGTCATCCAAAGTATTTGTTGCATTATCGATCTCCTTCATTGGTTGTTCAGAACGGATTCTGCTGGGCGCGGAACTCCCAAACGCTGACGACCCCGTTTGCGTTGGCGTCAGCCGCTTCATAGCTTGTCTGGGCATGCGCCATGAATTCGGCCAACGTCACCGTCGTGTCGCCGTCGGCATCCATCGCGCTGAACCGCGCTTTCCGATTCACGAAAAGTCGTTCCACATTTTGCCGCCCACGAAACATAGGAGGGGTCGCGCTATCCAGATATTCGCCTTCGGAAATCTGGCCATCCTCGTCACCATCGAACAACGCAAACCCCGTGCTTGCGTGTTGCGAAGCTTCCGCCTCACTCACGATTCCATCTGCATTTTGGTCGATCGGGAGCGCCATCATATGCATGCTGCCGAAGTTACCAAAGCCAAATGGCATGACCTGCGCCATGGCGTCGTTATTGTCTTCATCGTCATCCGCCAGAGCTGCCGTTCCACTGAACAAGACGACCATCATCGCGGATGCCGCAGCAAAACTGCGAAGTGTTGCGTTGTATGGCCGTTTGGGATTGAGGCATAGACAGCGGAATTTTTCCACCACGCTCTGCAAAGACCAGTAGCGCTGAACGACATCGCAATATCGTGTGATCCCGTGATTTGAGGGTGCGGACCTTTCGCGTGCATTGAAGGACGTATTTTGGGACAAGTTCGTCCTGCAATCGCCACGATCTCGCGGGTCACCCGATCCGAGCAGCCCGCGCGTGCGGCGGGTGCTAGTCACAGACGTCATAGACATTGGATGCAACTACCTCACCGTTAACAGTTAAAATCGCCAGCAAATCACCAAGAGGAGGCATTCCAAGGTCAAAGCGGACATCGGGATTTGCGCCTTCGTTGACCTCAAAAGACCCGAGCATTTTGCCCTTTTCACCGAGGCGGTAGTCATAGATCTCGACGACACCTGGTCCATCGGATGTGATCGTCCCGAGTTCGAGCATAGCGTCCGTCGGCAGGCTGCCCATACAGACGAAATAGCTTTCCGCAGATGTGACGGATGCCAGAGAAACGAGGGCAAGCCCACCGATAGCAATTGTACGAATTAACATCATTTTATCCTTTCTTTCATGAGTAAGGCCGACAGGTTGACGGCGCCTATGGCGGTATCCACCATATGAAAGACAATAGGCTGGCAAGAAGCCGCCAAATTGACACAAGTCATTCCGAAAAAGAAAATGCGGCAACTTCCGACGATTACAGGCTTCCGGAGAGGGCTGGGCCGACGCAGCCGTTTGAACAGCGCAACAGTCTGGCACAGTTATCGCCATCCAGTCGGCCTGCCCTGACCAGATTCGACGGTAAGATCGTCAATGCGCAGCCTCATAGCGCTACTCCTTCAGTTGAATTCCGCCAATTCAATTACAAGTGCGCTGGGCAAGGGGTTACTAGGGCGCTTGCACCACAGGCAGCGCAATGTCACGATGCGCAAAACACATGGCACGGAGCGACCCAATGATTACTCACCGCAATTTCTATATCAACGGCGCATGGGTGGCTCCTGCTGTCCCACGCGATTACCCCGTTATCGACCCCGCAACCGAAGAGCAGGTCGCAACGATTTCGCTCGGCGGTCAGGCCGATACGGATGCGGCAGTTGCTGCGGCGACGGCTGCCTTTCCTGCATGGGCTGGTTTGCCTGTGTCCGAGCGTGTGCGTCACGTTGAAAACGTGATGAAGGTTTATCAGACCCGCGCCGACGATATGGCCGAGGCGATCCGCATGGAAATGGGCGCGCCGCATGATCTGGCCCATGGCTCGCAAGCACCCTGCATGCCTTGGGCGATTGAGGACGCCTTGGAAGCGGCCAAACAGATTCACTGGGACCGCCCCCTTGGCGACCATGCGCCGACCGACCGGATTCTGATGGAGCCGATTGGCGTCGTTGGGATGATCACCCCGTGGAACTGGCCGATCAGCCAGATCGCGCTCAAGGTGTTTCCTGCGATGATCGCGGGCTGCACGATGGTGTTGAAACCCTCTGAAGAAGCACCATTGTCGGGCATCGTCTTTGCGGAAATCCTGCATGAGGCGGGCGTGCCTGCTGGCGTGTTCAACCTTGTGAATGGCGACGGTCCCGGCGTTGGGTCGCAGCTTTCCGTGCATGAAGATATCGCGATGATCAGCTTTACCGGCTCTACCCGCGCGGGTCGTTTGATTACCAAAGCTGCCGCCGAGACGCTCAAGCGCGTTGGGTTGGAGCTTGGCGGTAAAGGCGCGAACGTGATTTTCGCGGATGCTGACGACAAGGCCGTTATTCGCGGCGTGCGCCACTGCATGAATAACTCTGGTCAGTCCTGTAACGCACCGACCCGTATGCTTGTGGAGCGCTCTCGTTATGACGAGGCGGTCGCCCAAGCTGCTGAAACTGCACAAGCGATCAAGGTCGGTCCGACGACTGAATCTGGCAAGCATATGGGCCCTGTCGTGAACAAATCGCAGTGGGAAAAGATCCAAGGCATGATCCAAGTGGGCATCGACGAAGGTGCGCGTTTGATTGCGGGCGGCACAGGCCTGCCTGAGAACGTGAACCGTGGTTTCTACGTCAAACCGACGGTGTTTGCCGATGTGTCCAACGACATGCGGATCGCTCAGGAAGAGATTTTCGGCCCTGTTCTCGTGATCATTCCGTTTGAGGATGAAGCTGACGCGATCCGTATCGCGAACGATACGCCTTACGGTCTGACCGACTATGTGCAGTCGACTGATGGCGCCAAGCGCAACCGCATGGCGCGCGCGCTCAAGGCTGGCATGATCGAGATGAACGGCGAATCTCGCGCTGCTGGCTCTCCGTTTGGCGGGGTCAAGCTGTCGGGTCGTGCGCGTGAGGGCGGTGTCTGGGGCATCGAGGAATATCTCGAGTCCAAGGCGATCTCTGCGTGGTCGATCGACTAACTCATGTGCAGGGGCGCACCAAATCCGTGCGCCCCTGACTATTTCACGCATTTTCGAAAATGATATAGATGGCAAAACCAGTTTATGGAGCTTCGCTATGCTGAAACAGATCAAAGGCCTGCACCACGTCACATCGCTGGCAAGTAGTGCGTCCGAAAACAACGCTTTCTTTACAAACGTCCTTGGCCTGCGCCGTGTGAAAAAGACCGTCAATTTTGACGCGCCTGATGTGTATCACCTCTATTACGGCGACGAGGTCGGCACACCCGGTTCCGTCATGACCTATTTTCCCTTCGCCAATGCCGCGCGCGGCAAACGCGGTGTGGGTGAGGTTGGCGTGACCTCTTTCTCTATTCCAAAGGGCAGTACCGGCGCTTGGGCGGATCGGCTTGCGACGTTCGAGGTTGCCGATATTAAAAAAGACGCCCGCTTTGGCGAGGACCGGGTGTTGTTTGATGGCCCTGACGGCGAGCGTTTTGCGCTGGTCGAGGTTGATGACAATCGCACGCCTTGGACGGGCAATGGCGTGAGTGCCGGGATGGGGATTCGCGGCTTTCAGGGGGCTGATATGCGCATTGTCGACGATGGTGCGACCGCCGAGCTCCTCAAGTTCATGGGATATGAAAAGTTCGACACCCAAGACAACGTGACCCGCTTCATCATTCCGGGCGGGAACGCGGCCAATGTGATTGATCTGGAGACGCTGTCAGGTGTGCCACAAGCCCGGTCTTCTGCGGGGTCCGTACACCACATCGCTTTTGCGGTGGAAAACCGTGCGCGGCAGTTGGAAGTGCGCGAGGCCCTGCTTGATACAGGGTATCAAGTGACGCCAGTGATCGACCGGGACTACTTCTATGCGATCTATTTCCGCACCCCTGCTGGCGTGTTGTTCGAGATTGCCACGAATGAACCCGGTTTTGACCGCGACGAGGATACCGCGCATCTGGGCGAAGCGCTCAAGCTGCCAAGCCAGCACGAGCATTTGCGCGCACAGTTGGAACGCCATTTGGAGCCACTGGCATGAGTTACGCAGCCAAGCGGACGCGCGGCGACGACGCCAGCACACATGTCTTTACCTTTCACGGGACAGGCGGGTCAGAGGCGCAGTTCCATGGCTTTGCACAAGAGCTTTTCCCGTCTGCACACGTCACCTCGCCCCGTGGTGATGTATCAGAAGGGGGTGCGCTGCGATATTTCCGGCGAATGGCCGAGGGTCTATACGATATGGACGACCTTGCACTGCGCCGCGATGCGATGGCTGCATTCGTGCGCAAGGAAGCGGGGGATGCGGGCCGCGTGATTGCGCTTGGCTATTCCAATGGCGCGAATATCGCGGCGACTGTTGCTCTCCATGATGCCGACATCTTTACCGATCTGGTGCTTTTGCATCCGCTGATCCCTTGGACCCCAGCCCCGCAACCTGCATTGCGTGGCAAACGCATCCTGATCACGGCGGGAGAGCGCGATCCAATTTGCCCAAAGCTGCAAACGCAGGCCTTCGTGGATTATCTGACCGCTCAGGGCGCGGATGTGACGTTGCATTGGCACGCGGGCGGCCATGAGATCGCGCAATCCGAAGTCGCGGCGATTGAGGCGTTCTTCGCTTAGAACGGTGCCTTGGCGGTGATCCGCATGCCCTGCCCGCCGTCGGGGTGGCGGAATTGCAGGGTTTCGGAATGCAGCATCATGCGCGGGTAATCCAGTGCGGGACCTGTCGCATAAAACGGATCGCCCAAGATCGGGTGACCCAAGGACAGCATATGCACGCGCAACTGGTGCGAGCGGCCCGTTTTGGGCATCAGCCGCACACGGCTTTCGCCATCTTTGGCGCGGATGACTTTCCAGTCGGTCTGTGCAGACCGCCCGTTCTCGAAATCAATCATCTGGCGCGGGCGGTTTTCCCAATCCACAATGATCGGCGCATCAACGGTGCCCGTCTTTTCGGCCATCTCGCCCCAAACGCGGGCGATATAGGTTTTCTTGGTCTGACGCTTCTCGAATTGCAGACCAAGGTGGCGCTGCGCATGGGGGGTCAGCGCGAAAATCATCACACCCGAGGTGTCCCGATCAAGCCTATGTATAAGGAGTGCGGTCGGGAACACCGCCTTGACGCGCGCCATCAGGCAATCAGATAGGTGTTCACCCTTGCCCGGAACCGACAAAAGGCCCGCGGGTTTATTGACCAAAACGACCTCGTGATCGTCGTGCAGGAATGCGAGCGGCTCTTGCGGCGGGTTATAGTCACTGCTCATAAACACGGTCACCAAAGATTGCAGAGCCGATGCGGACATGGGTCGCCCCGAAGGCAATCGCGGTTTCAAAGTCGCTGCTCATGCCCATCGACAGCCCCTTCAGGCCGTTGCGCGCAGCAATCTTGGCCAAAAGCGCAAAGTGCAATGATGGCTCCTCATCCACAGGCGGAATACACATGAGGCCGCGCACCGGCAGATCCATCGCCAGCGCGTCCTTAATGAAAGTATCGGCCTCAGCGGGCAGGCAGCCTGCCTTTTGGTCCTCTTCGCCCGTGTTCACCTGAATGAACAAATCGGGGCAACTTCCCATCTCTTGGGCCAAACGCGCAATCGTTGTCGCAAGCTTCGGGCGGTCAAGCGTATGGATCGCTTGGGCAAGCTCCATGGCCTGCCGTGCCTTATTGGTTTGCAACGGGCCAATCAGGTGCAATTCGATACCAGAGTAGATTTCACGAAAAGCGGGCCACTTGCCGGCCGCCTCTTGCACCTTGTTTTCGCCAAAGATCCGGTGCCCTTGATCCAGAATCGCAGCCACGCGCGCATTCGGCTGTACCTTTGAAACGGCGATCAGTGTGACATCATCTACCGCGCGCCCAGCTTTTTGGCACGAATTTGCGACCGCCGTGCGAATTGCTTCCAAGGTCATGATATACTCCTGATATTACTACTCTTTGCCCTATAAACACGAAATAGGCTGTAATTTAACAGTTGTCATGGGCCAAAACACCAAATCAAGTGTGTGACCTTGATGCATCATTTTTGAAACACCGCCCGTTTTGCATTCCAAATCCCTTGAGTGTGAGACGGGATAGGCGCAATTACAGCCTCAATGCTGGTCCAATCTAGCATTCTTGGGAATGCACAAACACACGAGGGTTTTACACTATGAAAAACATTCTTCTTACAACAACAGCTCTGGTCGCTTTCGCTGGCGCAGCTGCTGCTGACGGTCACACATCTGTTTCTTTCTCTGGCGGCGCTAGTGCAGAGTACAACTCCATTGGTGGCTTCAATACTGACGCAGATCTTGATGCGACAATGTCAGCAGATCTGGACAACGGCTTGACTGTTTCAACTTCGATCTCCATTGCAACAGACAACTACGCCGAGACAGCGACAACAGCTGGCTCCATCACGCTCTCTTCCGACACTGCTAGCTTGACATTCGGTGAGGATCTTCACGGCGCAGCTTTTGAAGCTGTAAGCGACACCATTGCAATCGGTGATGGCGATGAAGGTATCGCTGCTGGTGTGTCTGCATCCTACACAATGGGCGCTGGCACTTTGTTCGTATCTATGCCACTCGCAGCTGGTGCTACAGAAGTAGCAAAAGCTGACATCGAAGTAGGTGTCACTGCTGCTGTTGGTGCGATGACTGTTGGTTTGGCTATGGCAGACTCCGACTTCGTTGGTAAAGTTTCGGGCACTGCATCTGGCTTGTCTTACACAGTAGCAGCAGGCTCCGTAGCTGACGAAAACAAGTG
>CBFHTU010000011.1:0-74291 GCA_965658825.1 Yoonia sp. | reverse complement strand
CCGTGGTTTGCGTCGCAGTGAGCTGGACCGTGAAACCCCTTGGAATACTTATGTTATTCCAGCCCTTCCGCCGACGCCGATTGCCAACCCTGGTCGTGCGAGCATTGAAGCCGCGTTGGACCCTGATACCACGGAGTATATCTTCTTTGTGGCTGATGGCAGCGGCGGGCATGCCTTTGCGGTCACTTTGGCAGAGCACAACCGCAATGTTGAGGCGTGGCGCAAGATCGAAGCCGAGCAGGCCGCGGCAGATGGTGGATAATTTTCGCGCCTAGATTTTGCAGAAACGTTAATGGGGCGGACGATGGTGCGCCCCTATCTATTTGACTTTTAACCTTTTTTGCGCTACAAAGAGGGGCACGCTAGAGACAGCCTGATCGCGAAATTTTGGCGCGGTTTATTGTCCTCACTGTATCGGAGACTTTCCATACAGGTCTAAAATTAATGAAAAAATCTTTGATTCGTCCAGGCGTGGACCCTGAAAGTGATGTCGAACGCATTGCCGCATTGAAACGATTGTTCCTCCGTATATCGCGCGTCTTAGAGCAGATGATCGCGGCTACGGAGGCGGATAACGAATACCCCCCCAAGTTACTTGTAACAAAATTGGTAGAACTTCAGTCGGTGCATTTCGCCGTTCTGAAAGCACAGGAGGCATTTCTTGAAAAATCCACTCACCCCACACAAACCACCGAAAAAGACCTCGAAAAGGTCCGCTCTGATATCGGGAGCAAGCTTGATCGCATCCGCTCCGCGCTCGCAGCAAAAGAAGTTCCTAAAAAGCCTTGATGATAAAGCATTGGAGATGTTGCCCTATATGTTCAGCTTTTGGGCGATGCCACATCAGGTGCCCCCCGAGGGGAACTGGCGTACTTGGGTTATCCTTGGCGGCCGTGGCGCGGGGAAGACCCGCGCTGGTGCCGAGTGGGTCAGAGAAGGCGTCGAGCAGGGCACAAAGCGCCGCATTGGCCTGATCGCGGAGACCTATGAGCAGGCCCGCGAGGTGATGGTTTTCGGTGAAAGCGGGATCATTGCGATTTCGCCTGAAGCGCACCGCCCGAAATGGATCGCCGGACGCCGGATGCTGGAGTGGCCCAACGGAGCCACGGCACAGGTCTTTTCGGCGCAAGATCATGAGGCATTGCGCGGTCCGCAGTTCGACGGCGTATGGGTGGACGAGTTTGCCAAGTGGCGCAAAGCAGTTGATGCGTGGGATATGATCCAGTTTTGCCTGCGCTTAGGTGACGCGCCGCAAGCCTGTGTCACAACAACACCGCGTAACACCAATGCGCTCAAGGAGTTGTTGGCGCGTTCCTCGACGGTCAAGACCCATGCCAAAACCCGCGCGAACCGTGCCAATCTGGCTGCCGATTTCTTATCGGAGATGGAGGCGCGCTACGCAGGCACGCGGTTGGGGCGGCAGGAGCTATCTGGAGAGTTGCTCACTGATGTGGCTGGCGCGATGTGGACACATGCCAGTCTGTCAAAGGTTCTGGTGCATGCGTTGCCGAAGCTGGACCGCATCGTCGTTGCTGTCGATCCGCCTGTGACGGGGCAGAAGACGTCCGATGATTGTGGCATTGTGGTTTGCGGCATCGCGATGGAGGGCCCGCCACAAGATTGGGTCGCCTACGTCATTGAGGATGCGACGGTAAGCGGTGCCTCGCCGAACACATGGGCGCGGGCTGCGATCGCGGCGATGGACCGGCATGGGGCGGATCGCTTGGTCGCGGAGGTCAATCAGGGCGGCGAGATGGTGGAGACGATTTTGCGCCAGGAAGCGCCTTTGGTGCCGTTTCGTGCGGTGCGCGCGAGTAAGGGGAAGGTGCTGCGCGCCGAACCCATTGCAGCCCTCTATGAGCAGGGCCGTGTGCGCCATTTGCGCGGCTTGGCTGATTTGGAGGACCAGATGTGCCAGATGACGACGGGCGGATTTGAAGGGCGCGGGTCGCCTGACCGCGTCGATGCGCTTGTATGGGCGCTGCATGATTTGATGATTGTCCCCGCAAAGGCGTGGTCGGCGCCACGTGTCCGCATTCTGGGCTAGCTGTTGCGTGACGGACCGCACGGTGCTGTTCGAGCTTCGTAACTTTCATTGGGTAAAACTGTTTTCAAGGATCAACGACAGTCAGTTGGGGCTGTTGGATCAAGGAGTGTTTGATGTTTGAATTTCTGAACCGACCAAAGCCAGACACCGCGACTGCCGCACCTGCGGAAGCAAAAGCATCGGCCACAGGTCATGCAATTGCTTGGCCAAGTGCAGGCCGTGTTGCGTGGAGCCCGCGTGATGTGGTCTCTTTGACCCGCAGCGGGTTTACGGGCAACCCGATCGGGTTTCGCGCCGTCAAGATCATTGCGGAGGCTGCTGCAGCACTCCCGTTGATTTTGCAGGACCAAGAGCGCCGCTATGAGGCGCATCCGATCCAGACATTGTTGGCGCGCCCCAATGCCGCACAGGGTCGAGCGGAGGTGCTTGAGGCGCTTTACGGTCAGCTTTTGCTTACGGGCAACGGGTATCTGGAAGGCGTAGGAGACGAGGGCTTGCCAGTGGAGCTGCATGTACTGCGCTCTGACCGGATGAGCATTGTCCCAGGTCCGGACGGCTGGCCGATGGCCTATGAGTATAATGTGAACGGTCGCAAGCATCGTTTCCCCGTGGCCCCTAACGAGACGATGGTTTGCCACATCAAGAGTTTCCACCCACAGGATGACCATTATGGGTTCTCTCCGATGCAGGCCTCGGCCAGCGCGATTGATGTGCATAATTCGGCCTCGCGCTGGTCGAAGGCTTTGCTCGACAATGCGGCGCGTCCCAGCGGTGCCATTATTTACAAGGGCGCGGATGGTCAGTCTTCGCTGAGTGCAGATCAATATGATCGCTTGCTCTCGGAGATGGAGACGCAGCACCAAGGTGCGCGCAATGCGGGGCGGCCGATGCTTTTGGAAGGGGGCTTGGATTGGAAGCCGATGGGGTTCTCTCCGTCTGATATGGAGTTCCAAAAGACCAAGGAAGCGGCTGCGCGTGAGATATCAATCGCCTTTGGTGTGCCGCCCATGTTGCTCGGACTGCCAGGTGATGCGACATACGCCAATTACCAAGAGGCGAACCGCGCCTTCTACCGCCTGACGGTCTTGCCATTGGCGACGCGTGTTTTGGGCGCGATCTCGGATTGGTTGTCGGATTTCACCGGAGAGCGGATCAGCTTGCGCCCTGACTTGGACCAGATTCCTGCCTTGAGTGCCGAGCGCGAGGCCCAGTGGCGGCGCGTGAGTGACGCGCTGTTCCTGACCGATGCCGAGAAGCGCAACTTGTTGGGCTTGCCCGTTCTGGAGGTTGGCGATGGTCAATAAAGTTGTTGATCTGCCCGGTAGTGACCTATCGCGCAGGCCTGCGCCAATCTCGGACTTTTGGTTCGCACAACTGGATGTGCGGCTGGGGCGCATTGAATTCATGGTGTCACGCCTTGAGTGGCAGATTTGGATGATCGTTTGCGGTGGGTTCGGCCTGCTCGTCTATGAAATTGTCAAAGCCCTCGCGGCGCATTGAAAGCGGAGTAACGCATGACATTGGAACATAAACTTTGCCAATTGGGCGGTGATCTTGTCGTCGTTGATGGGGCCACGATCGAGGGGTATGCCTCGCTGTTTGGCCGCGCCGATCAGGGTGGCGATACGGTTGAGACGGGGGCTTATGCCGCATCTTTGCGCAAATCCGCCAAGCGCGGTGCCTCGATCAAGATGCTGTGGCAGCATGATCCGTCCGAACCGATTGGTGTCTGGGATGAGGTCCGTGAGGATGCCAAGGGGCTGTGGGTCAAGGGCCGCATTCTGACAGAAGTTTCACGGGGCCGAGAGGCGGCGGCGTTGATCGGGGCGGGGGCCATAGATGGTCTCTCCATCGGATACCGCACCGTCAAATCCCGAAAAGATGGCAAGGGCGGACGCCTTTTGTCGGAGTTGGAGCTTTGGGAGGTGTCTTTGGTCACCTTTCCGATGCTTCCTGATGCGCGTGTCGGTGCAAAGGGTGATGATCCCGCCGCACAGACATTGCGTGAGATGGCCGCTGTGTTTGACGACGCGCGCCGCACCATGGCGCGGAAATAACCGCCGCCCAAACACCATCAAGAGGACCGATTGATGAGCAAACCTGAGTTGATTTCTCGGGTCGGGGAAGATGTGTCTCCGGCTGACGAGCTCAAAACCGCGATTTCCGGTTTCATGAGTGATTTCAAAGACTTTTCCCACGGCATTAATGCCAAACTTCAAAAACAGGATGACCGGATGAACAAGCTGGACCGTAAAACTATGATGACGAGCCGCCCTGCATTGGCTGCCTCTGCGCACCAGGATGCACCGCACCAGAAGGCGTTTGCTGCCTATTTGCGGTCTGGCGATGATGACGGCCTGCGCGGCCTTGAGCTTGAGGGTAAGGCGCTTGGTACGTCTGTTGCCGCTGACGGCGGCTACCTTGTGGACCCGCAGACGGCTGATACGATCAAGGGCACGCTGTCCTCCACTGCCTCGATCCGCGCGATTGCCAATGTGGTGAATGTGGATGCGACGTCGTTTGACGTGCTGGTGGATCACACCGAAATGGGTGCCGGTTGGGCAACGGAAGTGGGCGGTGTCACTGAGACAGCAACGCCACAGATCGACCGTATTTCAATCCCGCTGCACGAGCTTTCTGCACTGCCGAAGGCCTCCCAGCGTTTGCTTGATGACTCTGCGTTTGACATTGAGGGCTGGCTGGCGGGCCGCATTGCCGACAAGTTTGCCCGTTCCGAGGCCTCTGCTTTTGTCAGTGGCGACGGCATTGATAAGCCAAAGGGTTTTCTCACATACCCGACAGTCGACAATGACGTTTGGGCGTGGGGCAATCTTGGCTATGCGGTGACAGGTGTTCTCGGCGGTATCTCGGACGGCGACGCGATTGTTGATCTCGTCTATGCGTTGGGCGCGGAATATCGTGCGAATGCGACATTCGTGATGAACTCCAAGACCGCGGGCACGATCCGCAAGCTCAAGGACAATGACGGCCGTTTCTTGTGGTCTGACGGCCTTGCCGCCGGCGAGCCTGCCCGATTGATGGGCTATCCTGTGCTGATTGCAGAAGACATGCCCGATATCGCAACTGACGCAACGCCGATTGCTTTTGGTGATTTCGGCACAGGCTACACCGTGGCCGAGCGTCCGGATCTGCGTGTCCTGCGTGATCCGTTCTCTGCCAAGCCGCATGTGCTGTTTTACGCCACCAAGCGCGTGGGCGGTGCTGTCAGCGACTTTGCTGCGATCAAGCTACTGAAGTTCGGAACCGCGTAAAGCAGGTTTTGAATGGGCGCTGTTCCACTGGGGTGGCGCCAACCCGGATGCGCACATGAAGATCGCGAGTTGTCTAGCTGCTCCCTTCCGATCGAGCAATTTGCGACCTGCGCATCCGGATCTTTGGTCACAAATGGCCGTAAACACACTTATTTGGAGTGTTCCATGATGTTAGTCGAAGAGACCACCGTGCCGCTATCGGCTCTGCCGGTCGCCACATTTCAAGATCATATGCGCATGGGGTCCGGCTTTGCCGACGATGGAATGCAATCCGGCCTGCTTGAGGGTTTCTTGCGCGCGGCTGTGGCCGCAATCGAGGCCCGTACTGGCAAGATCACGATTGAGCGGACTTTTAGTTTGTCATTGACCGCTTGGCGCAATGCGTCTTTCCAGCCGCTGCCTTTGGCTCCTGTGTCCGCAATTATCGATGTCGCGTTGCTGGATCGTAATGGTGGCGAGACCCTGATTTCGAGCGAGGCCTATGATCTTGTCAAAGATATGCACCGCCCGAAGCTGGTGGCGCGTTGTGCATCGCTGCCCCATATCCCGCATGGCGGCGTTGCCCGTATTCACATGAGTGCAGGTTTTGGCCCCGAGTGGTCGGATTTGCCTGCCGATCTGGCACAGGCGATTTTGATGCTTGCGGCGCATTACTACGAATTCCGGCATGATCATTTTGCGTCGGGTCAGGCAATGCCGTTTGGGGTGTCCTCATTGATCGAGCGCTACCGCAACATCCGCCTGTTTGATGGTGGCCGCTCATGAAGCGCCCCCAGTTGAACCGTCATCTGTTTCTCGAAGAGCAAACCCAAACCCCTGACGGGTCGGGAGGATATCTGGAGGCATGGACGGTGCTTGGTGCCCATTGGGCCGAAATCAAGGCCAGCACAGGGCGCGAAACATCCGCTCCGGGCACAGCGATCAGTCGTGTCGCCTTGCGCATTACGGTGCGTGCCGCGCCGGTGTCGTCGCCGTCACGTCCCAAAGCGGGGCAACGGTTTCGCGGACAGGGGCGGTTGTACACGATCAATGCCGTTGCCGAAGTCGGCACGCAGGGCCGTTATCTGACCTGTCATGCAGTTGAGGAGACTGTCACATGAGTTATGGCGTATCAGCAGCCCTGCAAACGGCTGTTTATCAACAGCTTTTCACCGATCCTGATTTGGTTTCCCTTGTTGGGACAGACATTTTCGACGCGCTGCCCTCTGGCGCATTGCCGTCGCTCTATGTCGCGCTCGGGCCTGAGGTCGTGAAAGACCTTTCCGACAAGACGGGCGCAGGTGCCTTGCACGAATTGACGATTTCGGTCGTCACGGATGTTGCAGGATTTGCGCAGGCCAAGACGGTGGCGGCAGCGGTGTCGGACGCACTGATCGACGCGGATCTTGCTCTGACACGCGGCACACTTTTGTCGCTGGCGTTTTACAAAGCCACAGCGGCGAGGGTCGGCACCGGTGATACCCGCCAAATCAATCTCGTTTTCCGCGCGCGTGTCGCGGACGAATAACCACATTTTCAACCTAAGGAGTGCTGGCAATGGTAGCCCAGAACGGAAAAGATCTCTTGGTCAAAATTGATATGACGGGCGATGGCCTGTTTGAAACCGCCGCAGGTTTACGCGCGACACGGATCAGCCTGAACGCTGAATCTGTCGATGTCACGTCGCTAGAAAGCACCGGCGGCTGGCGTGAATTGCTCTCTGGTGCGGGTGTGAAAACAGCCGCAATTTCGGGATCTGGTGTCTTTAAGGATGCCAATACCGATGAGCGTGCCCGTCAGATTTTCTTTGACGGCCTGACCCCTGATTTTCAAGTCATCGTACCAGATTTTGGCACGATGGAAGGCCCGTTCCAGATCACGTCCATCGAATACGCAGGTTCGCATAATGGCGAAGCCACCTATGAGTTGTCGCTGGCATCTGCGGGCGAGCTGATCTTCACGGCGGCGCTTTAAATGGTCAATCCGCTCGCAGGAGAGGTCGAGATCGTGATCGACGGCATGCCGCATAGCTGCAAGCTGACGCTTGGCGCGATGGCCGAAATGGAAGCCACGATGGGAGCCGATAGCATGGTTGATCTGGTGACCCGCTTTGAAGCGGGGAAGTTCACCAGTCGCGATGTGATGGCGTTGATCGTGGCGGGCCTGCGCGGCGGTGGCTGGTCCGGTACGGCCGCAGACCTGCTGCGGGCCGATATTGCGGGCGGGGCTATTGGCGCGGCACAAGTGGCGGCTTCGCTTCTTGTGCGCGCCTTCACCCCACCCAAGTGAGATCGCAATGGACTGGCCGAATTTATTGCGGGCGGGCCTGCACGTCTTGCGCTTACGTCCCGCTGAATTTTGGGCGCTGACGCCCGCCGAGCTGCAAGTGATGCTTGGACTTGAGACGCGCCTTTTACCGATGGGGCGGTCGCGTCTTGAGGAATTGCAGCAAAGCTACCCCGATACCCAAGGAGGGTGAGAATGAATGGATTAGATCAAATTGACGCGCTGGATAGTGAGGTGAGCGCCTTGGAGCGCACATTGGGCGATGCCACTGCAATGACGGCAGCGTTCGACAATCAATTGCGCGACATTCAAGGCACCCTCGGCGAAACAACGCGCGACTTGGGCAATCTTGAACGCGGGTTTTCGGGCGGTTTGCGGCGCGCCTTTGACGGTCTGGTCTTTGACGGGCTAAAGCTGTCGGATGCTTTGGGTGTTGTCGCCAAGGCCATGGTCGATACGGCCTATTCTGCGGCGATTAACCCGGTGATGACCCACTTTGGCGGCTTGCTTGCCAATGGCGTCAATAGCGCGGTTTCCAGCCTGATGCCCTATGAAAACGGTGCACCATTTTCGCAAGGTCGCGTGATGCCATTTGCGCGGGGTGGGGTTCTGGACGGACCGATGACCTTCCCGATGCGCGGCGGCACGGGCCTGATGGGTGAGGCGGGGCCAGAGGCCATCATGCCGTTGTCGCGTGGCGCTGATGGCCGTTTGGGTGTGCGCGCGCAGGGCAGCAACACAGTCAACGTCACCATGAATATTTCCACCCCCGATGTGCAGGGTTTCCAGCGCAGTCAGGGGCAGATCGCCACCCAAATGGCGCGTGCATTGGGCCGTGGTCAACGTAACCGGTAACAGGGAGGCCTAGATATGGCATTTCATGAAGTTCAGTTTCCGTCCGCGCTTAGCTTTGGCTCTGTTGGCGGCCCAGAGCGGCGCACCGAGATCGTGACGCTCTCGAACGGGTTTGAGGAGCGCAATACGCCTTGGGCGCATTCGCGCAGGCGCTATGATGCGGGTGTTGGCCTGCGGTCTTTGAATGATGTGGCGACCATCGTTGCATTCTTTGAGGCGCGCGAAGGCCAGTTGCACGGGTTTCGCTGGAAGGATTGGGGGGACTACAAGTCATGTATGCCGCTTTCTGCTCCAGTCTCATCTGATCAGCTTATTGCGATTGGCGACGAAGAGACAAAGGTGATCCAGCTGACCAAGACCTATGTTTCGGGAGGCGCGCGTTATGTGCGTCCGATCACGAAGCCAGTAGAGGGTACTGTACGTGTCGCCATTGGTGGCGATGAGTTGCAGGAAACGATCGACTATACGGTCAACTTCGCGACGGGTGAGGTTATTTTTCCGCATCCGCCCGATTTGGGTGCGGAGGTGCGCGCCGGATTCGAGTTCGACGTGCCAGTCCGTTTTGACACGGATATGATTCAGACCTCCGTTTCGAGCTTTCGTGCAGGTGATGCGCCGAATGTGCCGGTGATTGAGGTGCGCCTATGACTGTGGCCGCGCTCAATACCCATCTGGCAACTGGTGCCACGCATGTCTGCTATTGCTGGTCAGTGCGGCGCAGCGATGGCCGCGTTTTGGGATTCACGGACCATGACCGTCGCCTGTCTTTCGATGATGTGACATTCACGCCCGAAAGCGGCTTGTCTGCAAAAGCCCTGACCAGCACGACGGGCCTTTCGGTCAATAACTCCGAAGCGTTGGGCGTTCTGAATGCTGAGGCAATCACGGAGGCTGACATTGAGGCGGGTCGCTATGATGACGCCGAGGTCACGACCTGGCTTGTCCAGTGGGACGATGTGACCCGTCGCGAAGTGAAATTTATCGGCAGTATTGGCGAGATTACCCGCGAATCCGGGACGTACCGCGCCGAGTTGCGCGGGCTGACGGAATTGCTCAATCAGCCGCAGGGCCGGTCCTATTTGCGCACCTGCAGTGCGGTTCTTGGGGATGCCGGATGCAAAGTGAACGCCAATGATCTGAAGTTTCGCGCGGATGCGACGCTATTGGCGCTTGATGACGGGCAGGTCCTGACTATGACCCTTGGGGCGACCTATACGGATCGCTGGTTTGAGGGCGGCGTTATTGCGTTTCGCTCTGGCCCGGCCGAGGGGTTGCAGGCCGTTATCAAGAAAGACGAGACCCGCGGGACGGAACGTATTTTGACCCTTTGGCGCCCAATGCCCGCCGCGATTGCCCTGGGGGATAGCGTGCGCCTGACGGCTGGCTGTGACAAACGCGCGCAAACATGCCGTGAAAAGTTTGGTAATCTGCTGAACTTTCAGGGGTTCCCCGACATTCCGGGCGATGACTGGCTGATGAGTGTGCCGCGGTCGGAGGATGACGATGACGGCGGAAGCTTGACCCGATGACCGGCGCCGTTGTCGTGGACATTGCGCGCCGTTGGGTTGGCACCCCCTACATCCATCAGGCCTCGCGCGAGGGGATCGGCTGCGACTGTCTGGGTCTGATCCGGGGCATTTGGCGCGAGCTGTACGGGGCCGAGCCGGAGCGCGTTCCTGCCTATACGGCCGATTGGTCAGAGCCGCAGGGAGCGGAGGTGCTTTGGTCAGCGGCTTCGCGCCACCTTGGGTCTGTCAAGCGGACGACAACGCTGGCGGGTGATGTTGTCTTGTTCCGGATGCGCGGCGGCGGGGTGGCAAAGCATCTCGGGGTCGCCGTCAAATGCGGAGCCGAGCCCACTTTTATTCACGCCTATACGGGCCACGGCGTTGTCGAAAGCCCGCTTTCAGAGCCGTGGCGACGTCGCATCGTCGCTCATTTCGTTTTTCGATAAGGACTTATTCACATGGCAACTATCGTACTTTCAGCAGCAGGCATGGCCCTTGGTGGCTCTATTGGCGGATCCGTTATGGGGCTGTCGATGGCGACGGTAGGACGTGCGGCGGGGGCCACGCTTGGGCGCTTCATCGACCAGCGTTTACTCGGGTCGGGGAGCGAGCCTGTCGAAATGGGCCGGATTGACCGTTTTCGGTTGACGGGGGCCAGCGAGGGGACCGCAATTTCGCGAGTTTACGGACGTATGCGCTTGCCGGGGCAGGTGATTTGGGCGACCAAGTTCAAGGAAAGCCAAACGACGACGGGCGGCGGCAAGGGCGCGGGGCCATCCCAAGCCACCACCGAGTATTCCTATAGTGTCAGTCTGGCCATTGCCCTGTGCGAGGGCGAGATCACCCATGTCGGTCGGATTTGGGCGGATGGTGTGGAAATCGCGCCGTCGGATTTAAACATGCGCCTCTATAAGGGATCGCAGACCCAGTCCGCTGATCCAAAGATCGTGGCGGTCGAGGGAACCGAAAACGTGCCCGCGTATCGCGGCACGGCCTATGTTGTTCTCGAGGATCTGGCGCTTGCGCAATTTGGCAACCGTGTGCCGCAGTTCACCTTTGAGGTGATGCATCCTGCGGAAGCTGGCGCCTCCGATCTGACGGCGGATGTCGCCCGCAAGGTGCGCGGTGTGGCGTTGATCCCAGGAACGGGCGAATATTCTCTCGCGACCTCGCCAGTCTATCTTTCAGCAGAATACGGCGAAAAGGTCGCGATCAACGTGAATTCCCCGTCAGGGCGTACAGACCTTGAGACGTCGCTGGATGCTTTCACGGGGGAGATGCCGCAGTGCCGCTCGTCGGTATTGGTCGTCTCGTGGTTTGGAAGCGATTTGCGCTGTGACGCTTGTACGATCGAACCCAAGGTCGAGCAGGTCGGTGTCGATGGCAATGACATGCCGTGGCGCGTCTGCGGGCAAACCCGCAGTACGGCTGGCGTTGTGCCTCTGCTTGAGGACCGTCCCGTCTATGGCGGCACGCCCACAGATGCCTCTGTGATTGAAGCCATTGTCGACATGCGCGCGCGCGGGATCGACCAAGTCTTTTATCCGTTTATCTTAATGGAGCAGATGTCGGGCAACACCTTGCCTGATCCTTGGACGGGCAATGCAGGCCAGCCGACGCTGCCTTGGCGTGGCCGCATCACGACATCGCTTTCACCACAGCAAGACGGCACGCCCGATGCCACATCTGCGGCTGCGGCGGAAGTAGCAGGCTTTATGGGCACAGCCGCGGTTGCGGATTTTGCCGTGGCAGACGGTGTGGTCACATATTCGGGACCGTCGGAATGGCGGTATCGCAGGTTTATTCTGCATTATGCCCATCTTTGTGCCGTGGCCGGTGGCGTGACCGCATTTTGCATCGGGTCGGAGTTGGTTGGCCTGACCCAGATTCGCGGCGCGAACGGGACCTTTCCATTCGTCGAGGCGCTCAAGACCCTTGCCGCCGATGTCCGCAGCATTCTTGGGCCGGACTGCAAGATCAGCTATGCGTCCGATTGGTCTGAATACCATGGCTACCAGCCCGTTGGTACCGCTGACAAACTCTTCCATCTCGACCCGCTTTGGGCCGATCCGAATATCGATTTCATCGGGATCGACAACTATATGCCGCTCAGCGACTGGCGCGACGGCGATCATCACAGTGATGCAGGGGCTGGATCGATCTACAACCTTGATTACCTGCGCAGCAATATCGCAGGCGGCGAGGGATACGATTGGTATTACCATTCGCCAGAGGCACGCGACGCGCAAATCCGCACCACGATCACGGACAGCGACGAGGAGCCGTGGGTTTGGCGCTATAAGGACATTGCAGGCTGGTGGACACATCAGCACCATAACCGGATTGACGGCGTGCGAGCGGCACAGCCCACAGAGTGGGTCCCGCAGAGCAAGCCCATCTGGTTCACAGAGCTTGGGTGTGCAGCGATCGACAAAGGCACTAATCAGCCTAACAAATTCCTCGATCCGAAATCATCGGAATCTCTTATTCCGTTTTACTCCAATGGGATGAGAGACGATTTTATCCAAATGCAATATTTGCGCGCGATGATCGATTTCTACGGCGAGGCAAGCAACAACCCGCTTTCAATCGAATATGGCGGCCGCATGATCGATATGTCCCGTGCACATGTTTGGGCATGGGATGCACGTCCTTATCCGTTTTTTCCAGCAACCAGATCTTTGTGGTCTGACGGCGACAACTACGCGCGGGGGCATTGGTTGAACGGGCGGGTCTCAGCACGCACTTTGGCGGATGTCGTGGCAGATATCTGCAGGCGTTCCGGAGTGACCCGTTTTGACGTGAGCAAGCTTTACGGATTGGTGCGTGGCTATGTCATCGATGATGTCACGACGGCACGCGCGGCATTGCAGCCCTTGATGTTGACCTATGGTTTCGATGCGATTGAACGCAACGGTATACTCGTATTCGAGAACCGCGATGGCAAACCGGATCATGTTGTCACCGACGCCGAGCTGGCGCTTGATCCGTCGCGCGCGGCACCTGTGACCTTGATGCGCGCGGCGAGTGCCGAGGTTTCGGGCCGCGTTCAGATCGGCTATGTTGATGCCGAATCCGACTATGCGGCGGGCGTGAGCGAAGCCGTTCAACCCGATGAAAAAACCCATGGGGTTGCCCGTTCCGAAGTGCCACTGGCCCTGACACGGGGCGAAGGCGCTCGGGCAGTTTCAAGATGGCTGCAAGAGGCCCGTTTGGCCACCGATGGCGCAGCCTTTGCCTTGCCACCCTCGCAAAACAAAGTGGTTGCGGGCGATGTGGTCAAGCTCGATCTGCGTGATCACAAGGGGCTCTACCGGATTGACCGGATGGAGGAAGCTGGGCTACGCCTTGTTGAGGCTTCCCGTGTCGATCCGCAGGTCTATGTGCCGCAAGCGCTTTATGAGGAGGGGGCGACGCTGCAACCGCATGTCGGGCCAACACCTGTTGAAATGCTGTTTCTGGATCTGCCCTTGCTAACAGGCGACGAGACACCGCACGAGCCTTATGTCGCACCAACCGCACGGCCTTGGCCGGGGTCGGTGGCGCTCTATAGCAGTCCGCGCGATAGTGACTATCTCTTGCAAGAGGTGCTGCGCAATCGGGCGACGGTCGGGGTTCTCAAAACACCGCTTTTGCGCGGTCCCACGGGTATTTGGGACAGGCAGCAAAGTGTCGAGATCAAGCTTGTAAGCGGCGCTTTGTCGTCTGTTGATCCGTCGGATGTTTTCTCGGGCGCGAACACGCTCGCGATTGGCGACGGCACGCCTGACAATTGGGAAATCATCCAATTTGCGCAGGCCGAACCAACAGGCACACGTTTGTTCGGGATTAGTAAGCTATTGCGCGGGCAAGCAGGAACGACTGCGATGATCCAAGACATCTGGCCAGCCGGCTCTTTTGTGGTGGTCATGAACGGCAAGCCCAAGCAAATCACGATTCCTTCGGCGTCGCGGGGGCTTGAGCGCCATTACCGTTACGGCCCGGCCAAGCAGCCGATCAGCGCAAACAGCTTCCGGCATGTGGTGCATGCCTTCAAGGGGAACGGCTATCGCCCCTATCCTGTCACGCATTTGAGCCAGCAAGAGGCGGGCACAACCCATGCGTTCTCTTGGATCAGAGCGACGCGTATTGACGGCGATTTCTGGGGCAACAATGACGTGCCGCTGGGTGAAGAAAGCGAGCTTTATCAGGTGACGATTGTGCAGGACGGCTTGGTGAAGCGGCAAACCACCACGACCCAGCCGTCTTGGGCTTATGAAAACGCGGCGCGCCAAAGTGATCTTGTCGCAGGGCAATACCAGATTTCGGTCGCGCAGATTTCTGCCCGTTTCGGGGCGGGGCCCGCGCGCTCGCTCCTTGTGACAGCAGTGACCTGATGCGCTCGGTTCATTTGAGCGATCTCAATCTTGCGGCGCGCACGCTTATGGTTGCGCCGGATGCGCAGCGGGTCGGTATGATGGAAACCCTGCTCGTTCGGGCGCAGACGGCGGACAAATATCGCAAAAAGACTGGACGCGCCCATGCCCGTTATGGAAACGGCTCACTTGGAGCGGCCTGTCAGGACTGGCCCAAGGCCCCAATGCCGGACCGGTGTGATCCCAATTATCTTATGTGCTTGCACGCGGTGGTGCAGGCGCTCATCACCGTGGGATCACATCAAAGTGTGTGATTGGCATGTTCACAGGTTTAATATTGGAAGTGGAGCCCTATCTAGGGTAGGAAGGCAGTGACCGAAAGGAAAAAAGATGGCCATTTCTCCACTGACACTTACAAAGATTGACCCTGTTTGGGAGAGAATTTGTGACGAGGCAACTAAGGCCGTCGCATCCGAGCCGCTGATGGGCGGTATGGTCCATAGCAGCATTCTGCATCACGACTCTCTTGAGGCCGCACTGGCGCACCGGATCGCGATGAAGCTGTCATCGGCGGAAATGTCAGAGCAGATTTTGCGTGAAATTTCAGATGAAGCCTTTGCGTCGGACCCCTCACTTGCCAACGCGGCACGTGCGGATCTTGTGGCGATCCTCGATCGGGATCCGGCCTGTTTGCGCCTGATCCAGCCGTTTTTGTTTTTCAAGGGCTTTCAAGCCATTCAAGCCTATCGTTTGGGGCATTGGCTCTGGCATCAGGGACGTCACGACTTGGCGTATTTTATCCAAATGCGCGTCAGCGAAGTGTTCGGCGTTGATATTCACCCCGCCGCCAAGATTGGCAAAGGGATCATGATCGATCACGCGCATTCTATTGTGATTGGCGAAACTGCTGTGGTTGGTGATAATGTGTCTATGCTGCATTCCGTCACGCTTGGCGGCACCGGTAAAGAGCATGATGATCGCCACCCGAAGATCGAAAGCGGTGTGTTGATTGGCGCAGGTGCCAAAGTGCTTGGTAATATTACGATCGGTCATTGCAGTCGCATCGCGGCGGGCTCTGTCGTGCTGCAGGCCGTGCCGCCGATGAAAACGGTCGCGGGCGTCCCTGCGCGGATCGTGGGCGAGGCAGGGTGCGCGCAGCCGTCCTTGACGATGGACCAAATCCTGCACGAGAAGTAAATTCCGATGCGGGAACGAAAAAGGCCGGGCGTTCTGCCCGGCCTTTTTTATTTTAATATCAGGCGATTAGGCCAGCATTGTCATCGGGTTTTCAAGGTTGTCCTTGATTGCATTGAGCAGATTAGCACCCAGCGCCCCGTCAATCACGCGGTGATCGACAGACAATGTCGTCGACATCACGGTGCCGACGGTCAGCTCACCATCCGCGCCGACAATCGGCTTTTTCACGCCAGCACCTACGGCCAAGATGGCCGAATGTGGCGGGTTGATGATCGCATCAAAGTTGTCGATGCCGAACATGCCGAGATTGGAAATCGCGAAGCTGCCGCCTTGGTATTCATGCGGCGCAAGTTTGCGGTCGCGGGCGCGTGTGGCCAAGTCTTTCATCTCGGACGACAGGGCAGAGAGAGATTTCATCTCGGAATCGCGCAAGACCGGGGTGAACAAGCCGCCCTCAATCGCCACGGCCACCGCCACGTCGGATTTGGTGAACTTCAACGTGCGATCACCCGCCCAAACGGCGTTGGCTTCCGGCACTTGCTGCAACGCGAGCGCGCAGGCCTTGATGATGAAGTCGTTGACCGACAGTTTCACGCCGCGGCCTTCGAGCTGCTTGTTCAACTGGGCGCGGAACTTCATCAGCGCATCAAGGTTGATGTCGCGGCGCAGATAGAAGTGCGGCACGGATTGCTTGGCCTCGGTAAGACGGGCTGCAATCGTTTTGCGCATGCCGTCGAGTTTGACCTCTTCGAACGGGCGATCCGCATACATTTTGATCACAGCGTCCGTGGACGGGCCAGCCGCCATGGACGCAGCAGGCGCAGGCGCAGACGCAACAGCAGGAGCCGCAGCCGCTTTCGGTGCAGCCGTCGCGTTCTCGACGTCAGCCTTTACAATCCGGCCATGTGGGCCGGAGCCCGCAATTGCGGAGAGGTCCAGACCTTTATCCGCTGCGATGCGGCGCGCCAAAGGAGTCGCGAAGATGCGGTTGCCGTCTTTGGCGACAGGTGCCGCAGAGGCAGGGCTGGCGGCCGTAGGGGCAGGGGCGGCTTCTGCCTTTGGAGCCGCCGCCGCAGCAGCTGCCGCAGTGGTCGCGCCAATGTCAGAGGCGTTTTCGCCATCTTCCAACAACACGGCGATGACGGCGTTCACTTTCACGCCTTCGGTGCCTTCCGCAATGACGATCTTGCCGATGACGCCTTCGTCTACAGCTTCGAACTCCATCGTGGCTTTGTCGGTCTCGATCTCGGCCAGAATATCACCAGAGGAGACAGTGTCGCCCTCTTTCACGTGCCATTTCGCCAATGTGCCTTCTTCCATCGTTGGCGACAGGGCGGGCATCAGAATTTCTGTAGGCATGCTCTTATCTCCTTAACGGTAAGTTACTTTTTTGCAGGCGTCGACGACCTCATCGGTGGTCAAAAGCGCGTGCTTCTCAAGGTTGGCGGCATAGGGCATTGGCACGTCCTTGCCGGTGCAGGTGATCACAGGGGCGTCGAGGTAATCGAACGCCTCTTGCATGATCACGCCGCTGATATAGCCGCCGACAGAGCCTTGCGGCCAACCTTCTTCGACGGTCACGCAGCGGTTGGTTTTGCGCACAGAGGTGAGGATGGTTTCGGTGTCCATCGGGCGCAGGGTGCGCAGGTTGATGACCTCAGCCGAAATGCCATCTTGTGCAAGTTTATCAGCAGCTTGCAGCGCGTAAGTCATGCCGATCCCGAAGGAGACGATGGTGACATCTGACCCTTCACGCTCGATCTTGGCCTTGCCAAACGGAATGGTGAAGTCTTCAACGTCAGGCACATCGAAGGTCTTGCCATACATGATCTCGTTTTCGAGGAAGATCACAGGGTTGTTGTCGCGGATCGCGGTCTTCATCAGACCTTTTGCGTCTGCGGCCGAATACGGCATCACAACCTTCAGGCCCGGAATCTGCATATACCATGCCGCATAATCCTGAGAGTGTTGTGCACCGACGCGGGCCGCGGCACCGTTTGGACCACGGAACACCATCGGCGCACCCATCTGACCGCCGGACATATAAAGCGTCTTGGCGGCAGAGTTGATAATATGATCAACGGCTTGCATGGCGAAGTTAAACGTCATGAATTCCACAATCGGGCGCAGACCAGCCATCGCGGACCCCACAGCGATACCTGCAAAACCATGCTCGGTGATTGGTGTATCGACAACGCGCTTGGGTCCGAACTCGTCAAGCATGCCTTGCGAAATCTTATAGGCACCTTGGTATTCGCCGACCTCTTCACCCATCAGGTAAACAGTCTCGTCGCGGCGCATTTCCTCGGACATGCCCTCGCGAAGCGCTTCGCGTACGGTCATTTGCTTCATCTTGGTGCCTTGAGGCCAATCGGGGCTTTGTGGCACGGATGCTGCAACAGGTGCTTTTGCCTCGGCTGGTGCTTTTGCCGCAGCAGGGGCGGCAGCCTCGACAGGTGCAGAAGACGCAACAGCGGCAGAGGCGTCTTCGCCGTCCTCAAGCAACACCGCAATCGCCGTGTTGACTTTGACGCCTTCGGTGCCGGCTGCGATCAGGATTTTGCCCATCACGCCTTCGTCAACCGCTTCGAACTCCATCGTCGCCTTGTCGGTCTCGATCTCGGCCAGAATGTCACCGCTTGAGACGGTATCACCTTCTTTGACCAACCATTTTGCCAGCGTGCCTTCTTCCATTGTGGGGGAGAGGGCGGGCATCAGAATTTCAATAGCCATGTTCTTAAATCCCCTTACGCGTCTGCATAGATGTCGGTCCAAAGCTCTGACAAATCAGGCTCCGGGCTGGTTTTCGAGAATTCAGCACTCTCGTTCACGATGGCTTTGATCTCTTTGTCAATCGCCTTGAGGTCGTCCTCGGTGGCGTATTTGCCCGTCAAAAGCATGTCGCGGACTTGCTCGATTGGATCGCGCTCGTCTTTCATCTTTTGAACTTCTTCGCGTGTGCGATACTTCGCAGGGTCAGACATGGAGTGACCACGGTAACGGTATGTTTTCACTTCCAGAATATAGGGGCCTTTGCCAGAGCGGCAGTGTGCGACCGCACGTTCGCCCGCTTCTTTGACGGCCAGAACATCCATGCCGTCCACTTCTTCGCCAGGAATGCCGTAAGCCGCGCCGCGCTCCCAAAGGGTATTGGATTTGGTCGAACGCTTGACGCTCATACCCATCGCATATTGGTTGTTCTCAATCACAAACACGACCGGCAAATCCCAAAGCTCGGCCATGTTATAGGTCTCGTAGACTTGGCCCTGATTGGCAGCACCATCGCCAAAATAGGCAAACGTCACGCGGCCATTGCCAAGGTATTTATCCGCAAACGCAAGGCCCGCACCCAGTGGCACCTGTGCGCCGACAATGCCGTGGCCGCCGTAGAAATGCTTCTCTTTCGAGAACATGTGCATGGAGCCGCCTTTGCCTTTGGAATAACCGCCTTCGCGGCCTGTCAACTCGGCCATCACGCCCTTCGGGTCCATGCCGCAAGCCAGCATATGGCCGTGGTCGCGGTAGGATGTGACGCGCTTGTCGCCTTCCTCTGCTGCGGCCTCAAGGCCCACAACAACGGCTTCTTGGCCGATGTAGAGGTGGCAGAAACCGCCGATGAGACCCATGCCATATAACTGGCCTGCTTTCTCTTCAAAGCGCCGAATCAACAGCATCTCACGGTAATGTCCCAACAGCTCTTCAGCCGAGACGTTCGGTTTGGCATCTGCCTTTTTGGCTGACATGCATTTCCTCCAACACGAAAGTAAATTTAGTTTAGTATTAAACTATCTTTACACCAGCGCGTCAGGAATTGCGAGAGCCAATCTTACCTCAAGTAAACCGGCACATGCATAGCTGCGTTTCGCTTAGCGGATAACGATTTCGTCCGACCGGATCAGGCCCAGCACATCGCGGGCTTGCTGATCAAGCAGATCCAGATCGAGATAACTGTCGGACAGGCGGTGCGTCAGATTTTCCATCTGGGCAACCTCCATCTCGATCTTCTCCAGCTCGACTTCGAGCGCCTTTTTCTCGGCCAAAACCTCGATCCGACGGAAAACGCCATAATCACCCTGCACGGCTGCAAAGGTGAAATAGAGCCCCAGTAAAAGGGCGCCACTGACATAAAGTAAAGTGCCCATCGCCGGGCGGGAGTGTCGGATCATTGTTTTGCCTCACTGCCACCTCTGACGGGTCGCTAGTGAAGAGAATCGCATATTTGATTCGCCTTGTGAATCCCCAAACTGCGCAAACACTAACAAAAAAGGCAGAAACGACGGTTACGCGACCGAGGCTGCGTAGATTTCGTCGATTGTTTTCGCAATTGTTGCGTTAAATTCGGCGCCGCTTTGCTGGGCAGTCAGTCCTTCGGTCAAGGCGCGTGAGAAGCTAGCGATGATTCCTGCGTTTTGGGCCAACCGTGCGTTGGCCTCTTGGCGTGCGTAACCGCCCGAGAGCGCCACAACGCGCACAACGCGCGGGTGATTGACGCAAGGGGCATAGACATTGGCCACCTCTGGCAGGGTCAGCTTCAACATGACATGGGCGTCGGTGGGCAGGGCGTCGAGCTGTTCCATCAGTGCGGCCAGTAAAAGCTGCTCGGCGGCTGCCTTGTCGGCCATCTTGATGTTGATTTCAGGTTCAATGATCGGGACCAGACCCGCGGCCATGATTTGTGCGGCAACTTCAAACTGTTGAGCGACAACGGCCGCGATCCCTTCGGCATTTGCCGCGTTAATCACAGAGCGCATCTTGGTGCCAAACATGCCAGCTTTCACTGCGCGCGCCAAAAGCGTATCAAGTCCGTCGATCGGCTTCATCAGCTGCACGCCGTTGTGTTCGTCCATCAGCCCCTTGTCGACCTTGAGGAAAGGCACAACGCGGCGATCTTCCCACAGGCTTTGCGCGGCGGGCTTGCCGCCGATCTGGCGGTCCATTGTCATTTCAAACAGAATGGCGCCGACAACTTTGTCGCCGGTAAAAGCGGGCGCATTCACGATGCGGCTGCGCATCTCGTGCATCAGCGCGAACATTTCGTCGTCATTGGTGTAAGCGTCGCCGTTGATCCCATAGAGCGCGAGGGCCTTTGGCGTTGAGCCGCCACTCTGATCGAGCGCCGCGATAAAGCCTTTGCCGTTACGAACTTGCTCAAACTGTGCTTGGTCGACCATATCAAAAGGCTCCTATGAAATCCTGTTAAGATGTTCATAGGAGCCTGATATTCTTTACACAATTCTGGTTACGCTACCGTTAGCGCAATCAAGTGTTGAGCGCGGCCACGCCGGGCAATTCCTTGCCTTCCATCCACTCAAGGAAGGCGCCGCCAGCGGTCGAGATATAGGTAAAATCTGCCGCAGCGCCCGCCTGGTTGAGCGCCGCAACCGTATCGCCGCCGCCCGCCACCGACGTCAGCTTGCCCGCTTTGGTCAGTTTGGCCGCCGCCAGTGCCGCCGCATTTGTCGCCGCATCAAAGGGCGCAATCTCGAACGCACCCAAGGGGCCGTTCCAGATCAGGGTCTTTGCCTTGGCCAAAACGCCCTCGATATAGGCGACCGTCGCAGGGCCCGCGTCCAGGATCATTGCATCCGCAGGGCAGGCGTCAGGGGCGACCGTTTCATGTGCGGCACCCGCTTTAAACTCGCGCGCGACAACAAGATCGCGGGGCAGGATGATTTCGCAGCCAGCGGCCTCGGCCTTGGTCAAAATCTCGCGGGCTGTGTCGGCCAGATCATGTTCGCAAAGCGATTTGCCGACGTTGATGCCTTGCGCTGCAAGGAATGTATTGGCCATGCCGCCACCGATCACCAGATGGTCAACTTTGCTCACAAGGTTGCCCAACAGGTCAAGTTTGGTCGAAACCTTGGCCCCGCCGACGACGGCTACAACAGGGCGCTTGGGCGTGCCCAAAGCGGCCTCAAGCGCGCGGAGTTCCTCTTCCATCAAACGCCCCGCACAAGACGGGCGCAGCTTTGCAATCGCCTCTGTGCTGGCGTGCGCGCGGTGTGCGGCGGAAAAGGCATCGTTGACATAGACATCGCAAAGCGACGCGAGGCGCTTGGCAAACTCAGAGTCATTGGCCTCTTCACCGGGGTTAAAGCGCAGGTTTTCAAGCAAGAGAACCTCGTCATCGACCATTTCCTTCACCGCGTCGCGGTAATCGCTATCGGCGAAGGTCACAGGCACGCCCAACTCGTCGGCCACGAATGGCGCGATATGGATCAGGGACATTTCCTCTACGACCTTGCCCTTCGGGCGACCGTAATGGGCCATCAGGATGACCTTGCCGCCCGCGTCCTGAATGTCATAAACCGTATCGGCAATGCGGGAAATGCGGGTCATATCCGTGACCACGCCATCCTCCATCGGCACATTGATGTCCACGCGGACCAGCACGCGCTTGCCGTCGAGGTCCATATCGTCGAGTGTCTTCCAAGCCATTTGCATCTCCAAGCGAGCTGAATTTTGCTCTTCATTGCGGCAGATGCAGCGGCAGGTCAACCTCGCGCCTTGGCAATCGCCATTTTGCGCCATATGTAGCTGGGCAACGCGATACCTAAAAGGAGCCCAACATGGCCGAGATTACAGATCCAGAAAACACAATCATCATGACGCTCAAAGACGGCGATGTGATTATCCAATTGCTGCCGGATGTGGCTCCCGCCCATACTGCACGTATGAAAGAGCTGGCCCGCGCTGGTGCCTATGACAACGTAGCGTTCCACCGCGTGATCGACGGCTTTATGGCACAAACCGGCGACGTGCAGCACGCGAACATGGAAAAAGACTACAATCCGGGTCGTGCAGGCACAGGCGGCTCCGACATGGACGATCTGCCAGCAGAATTCTCTAAAATCCCGCACGCACGCGGCTCTTTGGGCGCTGCGCGGTCTGCCAACCCGAACTCTGCCAACTCGCAGTTCTTCATCAACTTCAAGGACAATGATTTCCTGAATGGCCAATACACCGTTTACGGTAATGTGATCTCTGGCATGAAGCACGTCGACAACATCGCAAAGGGCGAGCCACCTGCGAACCCTGACCGCATGATCTCCGTGAAAGTTGCGGCAGATGTTTAAGCTGGCCGCTGTTTTGGTGCTTGTTGCCGGCCCTGCGCTGGCAACAGGGCTGGAGATTGACGTTGCAGGCGAGGCCAATGGCACGATCACAATTGATCTTTTCGAAGATTTGGCACCGCTGCACGTCGCACAGATCACGGCGATTGCCGCGGCTGGCGACTATGACGACGTTGTCTTTCACCGCGTGATCGAAGGCTTCATGGCGCAAACGGGCGACGTGCAATTTGGCAAGGGCGAGGATACGTCCCGCGCAGGTATGGGCGGGTCTGACCTGCCTGATATCCCTGCCGAGTTCTCCGAGACACCCTTCGCGCGTGGCACGGTCGGCATGGCACGCAGCCAGAGCCCGAACTCTGCGAACTCCCAGTTCTTCATCATGTTTGCACCGGGCGATTTCTTGAACGGTCAATACACTGTCGTCGGCGAAGTCACCGAAGGCATGGATATCGTGGACCAAATCAAGCTGGGCACAGGGGCCAATGGCGCCGTGATCGGCGCAGCCGACAAAATGGTTGCGGTGCGCGTCACCGAGTAAATCCCGATCTGGCCCTTTTGCGGACTTGCGAAGGGGCCGGTCATTTCGGCGCTTGACACCATGCGCCGTGCCATGTCCCTTGCCGCCATGGAACGCAAACCCCAAATTGACACTTTCGGCGCTTTGGCCCTGACCGGCTTTGCGCTGTTGCTGGCCTTCAACCAAGTTGTGATCAAGGTCACCAATGGCGGGCTGCAACCAATTTTCTTTGCGGGTGTGCGCTCGGCCGGGGCTGTGGTGTGCATTTATCTCTGGATGCGGGTTCGCGGCATTCCGTTGCAGTTTCCGCCGAAATCCGCCTTGTTCGGGGTCATTACCGGTACGGTTTTTGCATTTGAATTCATGTGCTTGTTTGTCGCGCTTGATCTCACCACCGTCGGGCGGTCTGGCGTGATTTTCTATTCCATGCCGCTGTGGATGGCGATCCTTGCACATGTCTTTGTGGCAGGCGACAGGCTCACGACCCGCAAGACCATGGGGCTGGGGTTTGCGATTACGGGCGTGGCGTGGGCAATCCTTGCGCGCGACAGTGGCGAGGCGAATATCTGGGGCGATCTGGCGGCCTTGGGCGCGGCAATCGGCTGGGCAGTGACCGCCTTACTCGCCAAAGCCTCTCCGTTGTCCAAAGTCCGCCCCGAAATGCAGCTCTTGTGGCAAGTCGGCGTGTCCGCCCCGATCTTGCTGGTCGCGTCGCTCTTCTACGGCGATCTGATCCGCGATCTGGCCCCGATACATCTTTGGGGGTTGGCCTTCCAAATCGTCGTGGTTGTCAGCGCGGGCTTCATTTTCTGGCTCTGGCTCTTGTCGATTTACCCCGCTAGCGGCGTGGCATCGTTCAGCTTTTTGTCACCCGTCTTGAGCGTCGGCCTTGGCTGGCTCTTGTTGGGGGAAAAGGTCGGGCCGAACCTGATCGGTGCACTGGTTCTTGTCGCGATAGGTATCATCCTGATCAATCGCCCCAAGCGGGTTAAGGCAGCATATCCGTCATAATCCGCTGATCTGTGGTATGGGTAAATCCGACTTTTTTGCAAAAGCTGGCCAGTCGTGCATCGTCGTCGACGCGGACCTGCAACGCATGAAGCCCCGCCTGCCCAAGCGAGACAGCGACCGCATGGAGCACCTCCGTCCCGATCCCGCGATTGCGGACCGAGGGGCGGATAAACACCTCTTCAACCCAGCCGATCATCCCGCCAAGGCGCACAGACCAGCCGAATGTGACCAGCACATAGCCCAAAGGCGCACGCTGCGGGCCAATGAGCCAGACAGCCCCCAAAGGCGAGCCTTCGAGCAGCGGGGCCGCCACATTCGCGCGGTGCAGGTCATCATAATCCAAGCCGCGCTCGTCGTGGTAGCGGGCCATCAGCGACAAAAGCCGCTCGTCATCGGCAGGGCCGCCAAGGTTGATTGCGGTGCTCATAAGCGGGCCAGTCTTTCTGTCAGCAGGGCAAAAAAGCCCTCGGCGTTCAGGCTGCCCATAAACAGCGCGTTGGGTTTGCGACCCGTGACGCGCCACCAGTCGGCGACGGTCATCCCAAGGGTCAATTCGGACTGCGTTTCAATCTCGACGTTCACATGACGACCCGCGAACAGGTCGGGCTTGATCAGATAGGCAATCACGCATGGATCGTGCAGCGGGGCGCCCTCGGAGCCGTATTTCTCTTTGTCGAACCGCTCAAAGAAATCCGTCCAGGCCGCCACCATATCGCCCACCTTTGTGCCAAGGGCGCGGAACGCGTCAACGCGGGCGCGGGTCGTGAGCGCCTTATGGGTCACGTCGAGCGGCATCACCACAATCGGGACGCCGGAAGCAAAAACGATTTTGGCCGCATCCGGATCGACATAGATGTTAAACTCGGCCGCTGGGGTAATATTGCCAACCTGAAAATACGCGCCGCCCATCAGGACAATTTCCTGCACCTTCTCGATAATATCGGGGGCCTTCTCAAAGGCGGTTGCGATATTGGTGAGCGGTCCAAGGGGGCAAAGCGTCACCGTGCCCGCATCATGGTTGCGCAGTGTCTCGATAATGAAGTCCACACCATGCTGGCTTTGCAGGGGCATTGTCGGGTCTTGCATCTTTGGCCCGTCCAGCCCCGTCTTGCCATGTACATGCTCGGCCGTGACCAGCTTGCGTTTGAGCGGCGCGTCGCAGCCCGCAAAGACCAGCGTCTCCGGCTTGCCTGCCAATTCGCACACGATCCGCGCATTCATCTGTGTGAGCGGCAGCGGCACATTGCCCGCAACCGCCGTGACACCCAAAACTGTGACCTCCTCGGGAGAGGCCAGCGCCAGAAGGATCGCAACCGCGTCGTCCTGACCGGGGTCGGTGTCAATAATGATCTTACGTGGGGCCATGGCGCGCGTCCTTTCCTGCTCGCCCGCCACAGTGACGCGGGATCAAAGCAGGGGCAAGGGGTCAGACGCGCCCGTGGGCATCGAGCCGCGCATAGAGGCTCACTTCGTTAGCCAGCCCCAATTCCAATGCATAGATATAGGCATAGGTCAGGAAAAAGCAGGCGGTGTCGATGTCATTGGTTTCGTCCGCCGCTCGGGTATAAAGCGCCACAAGCGCGCGACCGTCGTCGCGCGCATGAGCGTCCAGAATGGCGTCGTTGAGATCGCTCATGCCTCTTGTTTGGCGCGATGCTCTTGCACTTTGCCCGCAACCCAAGCGTGGAAGTTGTGGGTCGGCCCGTCCATCGCGGGGCTAAAGCGACCGCCGTCAAAGAGCGGGGAGTGACGGCCCTTTTGCATGCCTTCAACGACGAAGATGTCCTCTTCGAACACAGTCTTCCACAGGTGGGCGTTGCGACTACGCATATCTTCCGAGGTTTTCGGTTCTGCGTAATAGAGGTGGATATGCTCGGTTGTGCTGCTCAGCGTATTGGGCTGCAAAACGATCGAGAAACAGTGATCACGCTGCGCGCCCAGCAGAACGTTGGGATAAATCGCCACATATTCGGCACCCGTATTCCACTTTTCATCCAAGCCTTTGAAGTCGGGGAACACCGCGTCATCGGGGCCTTTGAGCTGTTTGTAAACCAGCGTGCCCTGGCCCGAATATTTGTTCGGTTCCTGAATGTGGTAATGGTCTTCGAGACGGGAATAGCTGTTGAGGCCGGGGTGCACCCACGGCAAATGGTAGCTCTCGCAATAGTTCTCGACGGCAAGCTTCCAGTTGGTTTTGACCTCAAGGTCAAAGCAGCTATCCGCGCCGCCGTGATACATCGGCTGGTCGAATTCTTTCCAGCGCCCCAGAAGATCGGCATGGACGACCTCAAAGGGATCGGCCTGACCGTCGATGTTGATAAAGACCGTGTCGAAATAGATATGCGAGCGGACCTCAATTAGGCCCAAATCATCCTTGTTGATCGCCTCATGGGTATTGAACCCCGCACCGCCGACATGGGGCGTGCTGACAAGCTTGCCTGCCGTCGAGTAGCACCAAGAGTGATAGGGGCAGCGGATCGCGCCCTCGATCTTTTTGGGTTCCGTGACGAGGATCATGCCACGGTGGCGGCAGGTGTTTTGGAAGACACGGACTTTGTCGGCGCGGTCGCGCACAAGCAGCAGCGGTATTCCCAGAAACTCGATCGGTTTGGCGTCGCCAATCTCGGGCACCTCGGAGGCAACTGCGAGACCCGCCCAATTGGCAAAGAGGACGGCGTGTTTCTCTTCCTCAAAGACCCCTTCATCAATGTAGTGAGCATTGGGCAAACCTTGCGCCGTTTCCACCGGTTGGCGGACAATAGAAAGGTCGGTCTGTAGTTCGTCTCTCGCCATAGGATTTACCTCCGTTGCAATGCGTCGCACCGGTGATCCTAGACCTCTGATTCGAGAAAATCACGCCCCGCGGGCGACATAGGATCAGATGCAAGCGACACCAAATGGGGAGTGCGAAATGGTTTGAAAAGGGTGCGCCGGAACAATTGTTTTTTCAGGGCGACATTGAGCCAAAAGCAGCCGATTTTTGATCCAAAAATCGGAGCAAAAATGTTATTTTTGCGCGCCCGCAAAATCTCTCTCGCCAATTCAAAATAATGAGCGCAATGCTGCGGCCATGAAGCGATTTTGCTTCGTAACCCTCTCTAGGAGAACTTGAATGTCCATTCGTAACGCATTGATCGCACTTCCATTTGTTGTTTTGGCTGTGCCCGCGTTTGCTCAGGATGCCGCCATCGATACAGACGGCGATTCCGCTTATTCTTTGGTCGAACTTCAGGTCGCAACACCTGAAATGACCCAAGAAGAATTTGACGCCATGGACGTCAACTTGGACGGCATGCTCGACGCAGACGAAATCGCTGCTGCGGTTGAAGCTGGCCTCTTGGTTGCAGCAAAATAATCTATTCTGAACAAGGGCCCCGCTGGCAACTCGCCGGCGGGGCTTTTTTATGCCCACAGATCAGCGGAAACTTGTAGAGCGGTTATTGGCTGAAGTCCGGTGGTATTTTGCTCAAAATATAGCCCGTCAAAATACGGCCTAGATTGGCCTATCAGATCGGGAAAAACCGGCAGCTGGGCGCCCGAAAACAGGGGCGCGATGCTTCGCTCTCGCGCTGTGTTGATGACCTCGGTCAGTGTCTAACAGAGGCGATCCTGCCTCGTTCGATACACGGGAGACACAATATGAAACTTCGTAATATGCTGCTATCAGCACCGCTCGTTGCGATCTCTTTGCCAGCGATCGCACAAGACCTGACGATTGATACGGATGGGGACGGGAATTACAGCTATACAGAACTGCTGGCAGTGATGCCTGACTTGTCGACCGACGCATTCACCGTGATGGACGAAAATAGTGACGGTTTGCTGGATTCCGACGAGATTGCCATGGCGATCGATGCGGGGCTTTTGCCCGCGCAAGACGGCTAAGAGATGACGCGCGCCCCGCCCGTTGAAACGGGCGGGGCGCGCGGCGCGCAGTTTTAGTTGCCGCGCGACAGGGCCGCGATACCCGTACGGACGACTTCGACAAGGCCAAGCGGGCGCATAAGCTCTGCAAAGGCGTCGATCTTCTCGGAGGTGCCTGTCACCTCAAAGATGAACGATTCCAAAGTGCTATCGACCACATTGGCGCGGAAAATGTCGGCAAGACGCACAGCCTCAATGCGCGCGTCGCCTTTTCCTGCCACTTTGAACAGCGCCAGTTCACGCTCGACAGAAGGGCCGTCGACGGTGAGGTCGTGGACCTCATGCACGGGCACGATACGGCCAAGTTGGGCTTTGATCTGGGTGATCACTTGCGGCGTGCCCGAGGTCACGATGGTAATGCGCGACCTGTGCCCTTCGTGATCGGTTTCCGCCACGGTCAGGCTCTCGATATTATAGCCCCGCCCCGCAAAAAGCCCGATCACACGGGCCAAAACGCCGGGTTCGTTCTCGACAAGGATCGCGAGAGTATGCCGTTCTGTTACGTCACCATAGCCCGAATGCAGGTTATAGGCGGAATGGCTGGTAGAGCCTTTTTTGATGTTCAGTGGAGACATTTTGCGTCCCTTTATCTTGATATTGCGGGGTGTGATAAGCCGGCACCTTTGGGGCTGGCCTATGCACGAAGGTGTCACACGAGCGCTTGGCCTGCGCCTTGGATCGCGCCCTCGGTGGACGCGTCGCCCAAGAGCATCTCGTTATGCGGTTTGCCTGACGGGATCATCGGGAAACAGTTCTCGTGTTTCTCGACCAGACAATCGAATACAACCGGACCGTCGTAGTTGATCATCTCCATGATTGCGTCATCAAGGTTGGCAGGATCGTCACACCGGATACCCTTGGCACCAAACGCCTCGGCCAGTTTGACAAAATCAGGCAGGCTTTCGGACCAAGAGGACGAGTAGCGCTCGCCGTGCAAGAGTTGCTGCCACTGGCGGACCATACCCAAACGCTCGTTATTGAGGATGAACTGTTTGACGGGCAGGCCGTATTGCATGGTCGTGCCCATCTCTTGCATGTTCATCAGCCAAGACGCCTCGCCAGCAACGTTGATGACAAGCGCATCGCGGTGCGCCATCTGCACGCCGACGGATGCAGGGAAGCCGTAACCCATCGTGCCAAGCCCACCAGATGTCATCCAGCGGTTCGGATCTTCAAAGCCAAGGTATTGCGCAGCCCACATCTGGTGCTGGCCGACTTCGGTCGTGATATAGCGGTCGTGGCCTTTGGTCAGGGCTTCAAGACGCTGAAGCGCGTATTGCGGCTTGATGATCTTGCCGTCCTGCTTGAACTTCAAGCAGTCCACTTTGCGCCATTCGTTGATCTGGTCCCACCATTTGGACAGACCCTCGGCATTGGTTTTGCGACCGCGCGACTTCCAGACCTTCAGCAGGTCTTCGAGAACATGGGCCACGTCGCCCACAATCGGGATGTCGACATGCACAACCTTGTTGATCGAGGAAACGTCGATATCGATATGCGCCTTTTTGGAATTCGGGCTGAACTTGTCGAGCGTGCCCGTGATGCGGTCATCAAAGCGTGCGCCGATGTTGATCATCAGGTCGCAGCCGTGCATTGCCATATTGGCTTCATAGAGCCCGTGCATCCCCAGCATCCCCAGCCAGTTGTCACCAGAGGCTGGATAGGCACCAAGGCCCATCAGCGTGGAGGTGACGGGAAAGTTGGCAGCCGCCACCAGTTCGCGCAGCAATTGGCTGGCCGCAGGGCCAGAGTTGATAACGCCGCCACCCGTGTAGAAAATCGGGCGCTTGGCTTTCTCCATCGCGGCAGCCAGTTCGGTGATCGACGTGATGTCGCCCTTGACCTGTGGCTGGTAGTAAGACTTGCGCGCCTTCTTCTCGGTATATTTTCCGGTCGCAAATTGCACATCCTTGGGGATGTCGATCAGAACGGGACCCGGGCGGCCGGATGTTGCAACATGGAAGGCCTCGTGCAGGACGCGGGCCAGATCGTCGGTTTCCTTGACCAGCCAGTTATGCTTGGTGCAGGGGCGGGTGATGCCAACGGTGTCGGCCTCTTGGAACGCGTCAGAGCCGATCATGAAGGTTGGCACTTGGCCCGTCAGAACGATGATCGGGATACTGTCCATCAGCGCGTCGGTCAGGCCCGTCACAGCATTCGTCGCACCGGGGCCAGATGTCACAAGGGCCACACCAGGTTTGCCAGTCGAGCGGGCATAGCCTTCGGCGGCGTGAACGGCAGCCTGTTCGTGGCGTACCAGAATATGCTGAATGTGGTTTTGCTGAAAGATTTCGTCATAGATCGGCAGGACGGCACCGCCCGGATATCCAAAGACGACGTCCACGCCTTGGTCTACCAAAGCTTGAACTACCATTTTTGCGCCGGTCATGGCTTTTGACATTTTTTCCGTCCTTCTTAGACATTCACTTCGTTTACACACAAAAAAGCCCCCGATTGTGGCGGGGGCGCATGGGAACCTGATGGCGATACCGTTACCGGCCCATGCGCGCTATACTCACTGGAATGACGACATTGATCATCAGGTGCTCCTTCGTGTGTGCAGACTTTAGGTAATGGCTGGGAGAGGGTCAACACTTCGCGTGGAGAAAATGTCGCGAAATGATGGTTTTTCGCAACTTTCTTTCATGGTGCGGTGTCTCACCCCTTATTTTTAGAGCGACGCGCCCAGGGCGATATAGGCGACGTAGCCTATCATCATCAGGCCACCCGCAATCCGAGAGATTTCGCCCCGTACGTAAATAAGCCCAAGCGTCAGCAGAGTAGCCCCGATCATGACTGGCACATCGAAAGACATGAAACGTGGATCGACGGGAATTGGGATGATAAGCCCTGTTAGCCCCAAGATCGCAAGGATGTTGAAGATGTTGGAGCCGATGATGTTACCCAGTGCAATTTCCCGTTCACCTTTTATCGCTGCGGCGACTGTAGTGGCCAGTTCGGGAAGCGAAGTACCGACAGCGACGATCGACAGGCCGATCATGGCCTCTGATACGCCCAACTGCCGCGCGATGATGGTTGCGCTTTCTACGAGGTAGTTTGCGCCGACCATGACGGCGACGAGACCTGCGACGGTGAAGCCTACTGCGTGAAGGAGGTTTATGCCTGCGGGAAGGGCTTCGGTTGGGTCGTTCCGCATGGCGCGAAAGCTGACGCCGAGGTAGATGATGAGGCCTAAGATGAGTGCCGCACCTTCGATCCGTCCGATGTCGCCAGAGGCGATGATGACCGGCATGACGAGGGCCGCGCCCAGCATCCAGAACAGGTCACGGCGCATTTTCATGAAATCGGCGATAGGGGGCGCGATGATGCCTGCTAAGCCGAGGATAAGCAGGATGTTGGCGGTGTTAGAGCCGACCACGTTGCCAATGGAGATTCCAGGGAGGCCGTTGAAGGCAGCTTGCAGCGAGACGAGGAGTTCGGGCGTTGATGTGCCGAAGCCGACGATCGTCAGGCCGATAATCAGGGGCGGCACATTGAAACGTGCCGCAATCTGGCTTGCGCCGCGGACAAGCCAGTCGCCGCCCAAGAACAGCCCCAAGAGGCCACCCGCGAGCATAATATACGTGAGCATTTTCGATCCCATCCCCTTGCGTGTTCTGGTGGAGATGTGGTGCACCGCCCTATGTTGTAAGGGGGCGGTGCATTTATATTTTACTTAGCCTTTGAGTACGGCGTCGATATCGGCGGCGCTATGCCGTTCGGCGAGTTTTTCGGTCTCTTCGCCCCATGTCTTATTGACGATGGCGCCGCGCTGATAAGCGGGGCGGGCCGAGATATCGTCCATCCAGCGGATCACATTGGTATATTCATGCACCGAAAGGAAATCGCCCGCACCGGGGTAGCCTTTGTCTTGGATCGCGCGACCATACCAAGGCGCAGTCGCCATATCAGCGATGGAGTAATTGTCGCCGCCCAAGTATTTGCTTTCGCCCAAGCGGCGGTCGAGCACGTCAAGCTGGCGCTTGGCTTCCATCGTAAAGCGGTTGATCGGGTATTCGAATTTCTCGGGTGCATAGGCAAAGAAGTGGCCAAAGCCGCCGCCAAGGTAGGGGGCGGCGCCTTGCAGCCAGAACAGCCAGTTGAGCACCTCGGTGCGCTCTGGGCCGGAGGCGGGCAGGAAGGCCCCGAACTTTTCGGCCAGATACAGCAGGATCGCGCCGGACTCAAAAATGCGCGAGCCGGTTTCATGGTCGCGCATGGCGGGGATCTTGGAGTTGGGGTTGATCTCGACAAAGCCTGAGCCGAACTGGTCGCCATCGCCGATTTTGATCAGCCACGCGTCATATTCGGCGGGATGGCCTGCGGCGAGCAGCTCTTCGAGCATGACGGTAACTTTCACGCCATTAGGAGTGGCCATTGAGTAGAGCTGGAGCGGGTGTTCACCGACGGGGAGGTCTTTGTCGTGGGTGGCACCAGCGATGGGGCGGTTAAGCTTGGCCCATTCGCCACCGTTTTCAGCGTCCCATGTCCAGACCTTGGGGGGGGTAAAAGTTGTCATTGGCATCCTCGTTGATTTCTAGGGGTGAACCTATGCGCATGGGGGCGGAATACAAGTGGGGGGACTGTGCACGAACGCCGACGCCCCTGCGCGCGGGGCCAAGAAAACCAGCGTTGTCGCGGGCATCATGGGCGTGATCCAGATGTGCGCCTTGCGGCGCGTTCTTTTTTGTGGACAGCGCAGAACGCGGATGTGACCGCAGCCTAGACACCGGTCCCTTGCAGGACACCGTGTTCAAGCGCGTAGCGGGTCAGCCCTGCGGTGGAATTGATCCCCAGTTTGCGTTTGATGTTTTTGCGGTGGGTTTCCACCGTGCGCACCGATATGTCGAGGTTGATCGCAACTTCCTTGTTGGATTTGCCCATCGCCAGTTCCAGCAGCACGGTTTGTTCGCGTCCTGTCAGCGTTTCACGCCCGTCGCTGGTTGTGGGCTCAAGCGCGGTTGCGGCGCCATTGCAGAAATATTGCGCCCCCGTCATCACCGTATCGATGGCGGTTTTGATTTCTTCGGTCGGCACGTCCTTGAGCACATAGCCCTTGGCCCCGTGCCGCAGAGCGGTGGAGATATATTCGGCGCTATCGTGCATGGAGAGGATCAAAATCCGCGTGTCGGGCCGTTTTTCGAGCATGATCTCGGTGGCGGCCAGCCCTGAAAGACCGGGCATGTTCAGATCCATCAGCACGACATCGGGGTCCAGCCCTTCGAATTGGTCCACGGCGTCCTGCCCGTTGTTCAGGCAGCCGACGACCGTGATGTCCTCATAGGTTTCCAAAATCGACTGGATGCCTTCTGTCACCATCGGGTGGTCATCGACGATCAATATGCGCGTTGTCATGATGTGCTGGCCTTTTTGTTTTCGGGACGAAGCATGTGGGTGAGGGGGACAAGTGCGGCGATACTGGTGCCTTTACCGGGGGCTGCTGTAATTTGCATCGTCCCGCCCAATTGTTCAATGCGTTCTTGCATATTGCGCAGTCCCAGCCCCACCGCCCGCCGTTGCGAGCGTGCCGCTGGCTGCCAGATCATGCCTTTGCCGTTGTCCGAGATCCTTAGCATGCCGCCGTCGCGCTGTCCTTTGAGGGTGACATCAACACGGCTGGCCTCGGCATGCCGCTCGATATTGGTCAGCGCCTCTTGGGCGATGCGGTAGAGCGCGATACGGGCTTCCTCATCAAGACGGTTGCGAAAAACCACCGTTTCGAAATGTGTGCTGATCCCTGTGCGTGTCGAGAAATCATCTGTCAGCATTTTCAGCGCCGGGCCGAGGCCCAGATCATCGAGCACACCGGGGCGCAGATCGCGGCTAATCCGCCGGACCTCCTGAATCGCACTGCCCAACCCGTCGATCCCTTTACCCAGCGTCGCGGGCGCGCGTGCATCACCAAGCCCGACCTGCCGCTTGCACAGCTCCAGCGCGTAGCGCACACCGACAAGCATTTGGCTGATCCCGTCGTGCAATTCGCGCGCGACACGTCCGCGCTCTTCTTCTTGGGTGTCGATGATCCGTTGGGTCAGCTCTTTGAGTTTGGCATCGGCCAGCCGCCTCTCGCGCAGGTTCAGCACCATGCCGGAAAGGAACACGCCCAAGAGCGCCGCAATCGCAATCCCGACGATATAGAGGGAGGTGCGTTTGATCCGTGCTTCCACATCGGCCCGCGAGGCGGCAACCGTATCGAGCACGTCCCCGATAAAGATGCCGGTACCAACCACCCAGCGCCAGTCTTGCAGCCCGTTGACGTAGACGATCATCCGCTCTGTGGCACCCGTCGATGGCTTGGGCCAGTCAAAGCTATGATACCCGCCGCCCTCGCGTGCAACCCGGATCAACTCGTCGGTGATCGGCACGCCGTTGATATCCTTCAGACCGGTCCAGTTCTTGTCGATCAGAAAGGTTTGGCGCGGTGCCACGAGGTTATTGCCGTCATAGTCAAAGACAAAGAAAAATCCGTCCTGACCATAGAGCATGGAAGACAGCTCTTGGGTAACGGCGAGTTTGGCTTGCGCGTCATCGGGGCCTGCAAGCCCGTAAATATTGACAAAGGCCGTCCGCGCGATCGAAAGGTAATTGCGCAACTCGTCCTTCTTGGCCTCAATGAGCTGGGTCTCAAGCGCTTTGATCTCGCGCTCGGCAAGCGCACGCGACTGCATGGTCACGACGACCGAAATCAGCGCCACCGCGACAATCAGGGGCAGGGAGGCTAGCAAAAACACCTTTTGCCCATAGCTGAGTTCAAGCCGGTCGCGCAGGTAGGTGAGAATCGCTTTCATAGCGACAGCGTTAAGGAAGAATCAGCGCCGAATCAAACGCGCTCGCACAGAAGGCGCGTGGTCACTCTCCATGTTGGCGCATGACACTTGGTCAAATTGGTAAAGAATCCCGACAAAAAATCGATTTTATACGCAGTACTACGTATTTGCCTATTCCAGCCATCACGCTAGGGTCGCCCTACGCGAAAATGATCTGCCTGCAATCAGACGCTTCTGGTCGCGGGTGAATTCCAATGGGAGGAAAAAATATGGATCGTCGTTCTTTTCTGAAAAAATCGGCACTTGGTGGCACAGCAGCAGCCGCAACTGGGCTTGCTGCACCTGCTTACGCGCAGGGCAACCGCACGCTGACAATGGTCACAACCTGGGGCCGTGGTCTTGCTGGTGTACACGACTCCGCGCAGCGCGTTGCCGATACAATCACAGCGATGACCGGTGGTTCGCTGACTGTTGACCTGAAGGCTGCAGGCGAGCTTGTCGGCGCATTCGAGGTATTTGATGCCGTGACCTCTGGTCAGGCTGACATGTACCACGGTGCGGACTATTATTTTGTGAACCAGCACCCAGGTTACGCTTATTTCACATCCGTTCCATTCGGCATGACCGCACAGGAATTGATGAACTGGTATTACCACGGCGAAGGTCAGGCGTTCCATGACGAGCTCGGCTCGATCTTTGGTCTGAAGTCGTTCTTGGGCGGCAACACAGGCCCGCAGTCCGGTGGCTGGTTCTCTAAAGAAATCAACGGTCCAGAGGACTTCCAAGGCCTTAAGTTCCGTATGCCAGGTCTTGGCGGCGAAGCGCTGGGCAAAATGGGTGCATCCGTGCAGAACCTTCCAGGTGCAGAAGTGTATCAGGCGCTTGCGTCTGGCGCGATTGACGGCACAGAGTGGATTGGCCCATGGGCTGATGAAAAGGCCGGTTTCCAAGAGATCACCAAGTTCTACTACACCGCTGGTATGCACGAGCCAGGTGCCGGTCTGTCTGTTGCGACAAACCTTGACGTGTTCAACAGCCTGTCTGTCGAGCACCAGAAGATCATCGAGATCGCATCCGCTGAGGCTCACCAGTGGAACCTTGCACAGTTCATGAACAACAACGGTGCGGCATTGCAGCGTTTGCAGGCTGGCGGCGTGAAAGTTCTGGAATTCCCTGACACGGTTTGGGACGCAATGGGCGTGGCCGCAAAAGAGACACTCGACCAGTATGCTGGCGACGACATCTATGACCGTCTGCGCGCGTCTTACAACGCATCGATGGCTGCGTCGTCTTCCTGGATCCAGAAGTCCGAAGGCAAGTACCGCGAACAGCGTGACCGCGTCATGGGCTAAGGCCAATATTGTGCGGGGTGGCCGATTGTGCTGCCCCGCGCATTTTCGCAGGCGAACTGCGGGTATCTGACATTCGATTTCAGGGGGGCAGGCCATGGATTTGGTCGAAGCATGGGGCGGGAACGCCTTTGGTTGGTTCTTTGCCAACATCATCGAGAGTTTCTACAACTTCGGTTATGCCGTCACACATCCGGGCCAATGGCTCGCTTGGGTGCCGTACATCAATCAGGATTTGCAGACCCCCGAGATCAAACAATCGCTGATGCGGTTCATCTATTACGGGACGTCAATCGAGTTGTTCTTTGTGCTGTTGATGATCTTTTTGATCGTCACTCTCATCGGGCTGATCTCGAACGGATTCATGTGGGCCTGCGTGCGCAGGCTTGAAGGCTTTGCCAATAAGGTGGGCCGCTTTTTCGCATGGGCGGGCTTGCTCATGGTGCTTCAGCAGATCCTGATCATCTTTATGCAGCGCGTCTTTGCAGTGGCCGAGATTTCGATCGGATTTGGCCTGAATTTTACACAAGACGTGAGCTGGTGGTCCGAAGAACTCAAGCTTTACAATGCGATGATCGTTTGCCTCTGCGCTACTTACACGTTTGTTCAAGGCGGTCATGTGCGCGTTGACCTTGTCTATTCGGTTGTCAGCTACCGCACCAAGCGCGTGATCGATATGGTCGGCTCGATGATCTTCATGATCCCTGCGGCCATGATCACATGGCTTTATGGTTGGTTCTTTTTGTGGCGCAGCCTTGTGGTGCCGAATCCGTCGGCGTCGGATTCTCTCGACCAGTTGCTCAACAAAGCCCGCGCATTGCGCTGGAATATCGAGACAATCGGCTTCTCGCCCAACGGATTTAACGCCTATTTCTTGTTCAAGATCCTGCTGATCACCTTCACCCTGATGGTCGTTTTGCAGGCAATCGCGTTTTTCTACCGCTCTTACCTCGAGCTCAAAGAGGGGCCGGCCAGTGAAGGTCGTTTCCTTGATAAAGATGTCCTTGGCGATCCGACCGCCGAGCGCGCAGCACAAATTCATTAAGTTAGGGCGGGTTTAATCATGCTTTTCGGAATAGATGGCGTCGAAATCGGGATTATTATCGTCTTCTTGACGCTTTTTGCCGGTATCCTCTCTGGCTTCCCTGTTGCCTTCGCAATCTCCGGCTCTGCGGTGATCTCATTTGGGATTATCGCGGCGTTGGACAGTGCGGGGATGCTGACACATATGGCGGTCGATACCGGTTCTGAGGCGTTTCATGCGCTGATCGAGCAGGGCGTGCGGCCCGATGCGATTTCGCATTTCAGATACCCCGAGCTGCCCCGACTGGCAGAGCAGTTGTTCCCCGCAGGCTGGGAACAGGCGCTTGATCGCAACATCGGCTTCTTGGTCAACCGGATGAACGAGCGGGTGCTTGCAGGGCAATCTATCGAGACGCTTCTTGCGGTGTTGATGTTCGTCATGATGGGTATCGTGCTTGAGCGCTCCAAGATTGCCGATGAATTGCTCACCACAATGGCGAAGGTCTTCGGCCCGTTGCCAGGTGGTCTGGCCGTGTCGATCGTGATCGTGGGGGCGTTTCTTGCGGCTTCGACAGGGATCGTAGGGGCAACGGTCGTCACCATGGGGTTGCTCGCTTTGCCGACGATGCTCAAGAACGGTTATAGCCCCGAGCTTTCAACAGGTGTGATCGCGGCCTCTGGCACCTTGGGGCAGATCATTCCGCCCTCTATCGTGATCGTGCTCTTGGGTACTTTGGCGGGCGACCTTTATTCTGCGGCGCAAGAAGAGCGCGCGGGGCTTGCGGGCTGTTCGGACGCTTTGACCTATTTGGGCGAGCCTGCGGTTGTTTCCGTCGGGACACTGTTCCAAGCGGCCCTGTTGCCCGGTATCTTGCTGGCGTTCCTCTATGCGGCCTATGCCTTTGGCTATGCGCTTTTGAACCCGTCCAAGGCCCCTGCGGTCCAGATGGGCGGCAGCAAATCAGGCGAAGTGATCACCCGCAACGAAGGTCTGTTGTGGCTTTTGGGCGTGCCTGTGGGCTTGATCGCCTTGCTGGTCGTCTTGGGCCAGGTGGGCGTCGTCGGCAGCCAGTCTGTGATTGTGGACAGCTACACCGACTCTGGCCAGACTGCGAGCCTGCGCACGAATGTGGGTGAAGAATGCGCGGCCTCCATGCAGGCGCTGCACGGCGAGGAGAAGTGGGCGCAAGCGCTTGCCGAACAAGCCGCGATCACCGCGGCAGGCGGTGTCGCCGAGGCCCGCGAGCTTGGCGAAGAAGAGCGCGCAGCCTTGGTGCTTGAGCGGATCGCCGATGCGCCAAAAATCGGGACCGGTATTTCGATCTTCGCGCTGCTCATCGGCCTGACCTTGGCCTTTGCGCGCGGCGTGGCCCCAAGCGCGGACCACCGTCCGCTCTTGGTGGGTACGATGGGCGTCTTGCTGATGCTTGCAGTGGATGTCGTGTTGATCAGCCCGATTGCAACACCGGGACAAACCACGCTGTTGATTGCGATCCCGTTGTTTATCGCCTTTATCGGGCTTAAGGCGGCTGCGCGTATGCTGGCGCGCAACGAGATCTTGCGCGTGGTCTTCCCGCCGCTGGTCTTGATTGTGGCGGTGCTTGGCTCGATCATGGGGGGGATCACGAACCCGACACCTGCGGCGGCCCTTGGGGCGGGTGGTGCGATTTTGCTCGCCGCTTACCGCAAGCTGCAAGACGAGCAGCGCTCCGGTAAACTGGTGCTTTGGACCTCCGCGGCGATTGCGATCATGCTGTTGGTTGGCACCAATTTCGACATGCGCATGGGCCAAGAGGTCGTGCTGCTGGAGAACCGGATTGCGTTTCTTGTGGCCTTTGCTGCGTTCTTGTTCAGCATGTTCGGCCTGCTGTGGAGCTGCTGGATCTTGCTGGCAGGGGGCGTTCTGGCGCCTGTCGTGCGTGAAACCGCCAAAGTCACCTCGATGGTCTTTACCATTCTGATCGGGTCGCAGCTCTTGAACCTTGTGCTGATCTCGTTTGGTGGCGAGCATTACATCCAGCAATTCTTGCGCTCGTTTGACAACGAATGGCAGGTGTTCTTGCTGGTCATGCTGGTGCTGTTTGTCTTGGGCTTTGTGCTCGACTTCCTTGAGATCATCTACATCGTGATCCCGATTGTCGGCCCCGTCATCTATGGCGGCACCTTCGATCCAAAGTGGGTGACGATCATGATTGCAGTGAACTTGCAGACGTCGTTCCTGACGCCGCCATTCGGCTTTGCACTGTTCTATCTGCGCGGTGTGGCACCCAAGGAAATCACCACGGGGCAGATTTACCGCGGCGTGATCCCGTTCATCGCCATTCAGGTTGCTGGCTTGTTGTTGCTGGCACTCGTGCCCGGATTTGTGACGATCGTGCCAAATTTGCTGAACTAACGGTGCGTTGATAAACGAAAAAAGGGCAGCCTCGGGGCTGCCCTTTTTTGTTTAGTCGAGCGGGATGCGGAGCCCGTCGCGCCCAAGATGAAACGGGCCTTGCCACGTTTGCCTGATCGCGTCGTCCCAGTCTTGCGGGCCAAAGGCCGGATCGTCGGATGGAACCAAGTGATTGATCGCCAAAGCCTTTACCCCCGCCATTTGCGCAATCCGGCCGACATCCTCGGCCGGTGTATGTGAGCGCAACAGATGCGTCATCAATCTGTCGTCCGTGTTGCCGATACGGGCCATCAACGCGTCCAGCGCGGCCACGAGCATGGCTTCGTGGATCAGCAAATCGGCGCCACGCGCAAACTCCGCCAGAGGCGGCCAAAACGCGGTATCCCCTGAAAAGACAACATGTCGCGCCGCCGTTTTAAAGCTGAGCGCGTAGCAATCCACCAGCGGCGGGTGGATCGTGCGCATGGCGCTGACCGCAATATCACCAATGGTGATCGTCCGGTCGGGATCGATGACTTCGATCGTGACCAATCCGCCCAGATCGGGGCGGCCTTCATCGGCGATACGCAGGTCGATGTCTGCTTTCATCGACTGCAAAAATCCCTGCCAATAGGCATCAATCCCTTTGGGGCCGTAAACCGTGACAGGTGTCTTCAGCCCCGCAGTCCATGCCGTATGCAGCATCGGACCGAGTTCCAGATAGTGATCGGAATGCAGATGCGTGATAAAGATGTGGCTTAGGTGCTTGAGGTCGAACCCCTGATCCACGATTCCGCGACTGACGCCCAAGCCGCAGTCCACGACAATGGTTTGCCCGCTTAATTGCAACAGGTGTGCGGTGGGCATGGTTGAGTTCGGGCGAATGGCAGGGCCGCCCTTGGTGCCCAAAAGTGCCACGAAATCGGTCATGATGTTCGGCCTTGCTAGCTGCGGCTGGTTGGCAAATTGATGCGCGCCACTTGTTCTGCGATCGGCGGGGACGACAGCGGATGCAGCGCCCCATCATAGCTCTCGGGATCGCCCAAGGGCACCCAGTTTTCATCGGCAAAGATTTCAAGTCCGGTGAATTTCGCTTTGTAGCCCATCTTCTTGCTGCCCGGCACCCAATAGCCCAGATAGACGTAAGGCAGCCCCAATTCGCGTGCAATTTCAATATGATCAAGGATCATATATGTGCCAAGGCTATCGCCGACCAAGCTGGGATTGAAAAAGGAATAGACCAATGACAGTCCGTCATCGAGCACGTCCGTGAGGCAAACAGCGCTCAGTTCCGCTTCTGTTTCTGATGGCTCGGTATATTCGATCAGCCGCGTGCGGATCGGGGTTTCTTCGACCATGGCTGCGAATTCGAACATATCCATATCCGCCATGCCGCCCGTCGCATGTCTGCCTTCGAGGTATTCGCGAAAGAGCGTGTATTGGTCTTCTGTAGCCCAAGGCGAGGTGGCACGACGTTGCAGCCGCGCGTTCTTTTTGATCACGCGCTTCTGGCTGCGGGTCGGGGTGAAATCGGCAACCTTGATCCGTGCAGACATGCAAGCGGCGCAATCTGCACAAGACGGACGGTACAGCACGTTTTGCGAGCGGCGGAAGCCCTGTTTTGACAGGCTGTTGTTCAACTTGGCCGCAGAATCGCCCTGCAGCGCAGTGAATAACTTCCGTTCCATCCTGCCGTCCAGATAGGGGCAGGGCTGGGGCGCAGTCACATAGAACTGGGGCGCTATGGGCAGAGTGTGGCGCAAGTTAAGTCTCCGATGTATTACCGAAAACTAACAAGCGCCCCACCAAAAACAACCCCCCATTACAAGAGGGTTAATAGGCTGGGCGATTGATCGTGGTTGTTCCCAAAAGATGGTCGATAAGCCCTTGTTTGCGGTCTGTTACGATCATCAACAGAATCGAGATCAGTTGAAGCGGGGCCATTGCAACGCTAAAGGTGTAGCCAGCCGTATGTGCAAGCGCAGTGCCTGACTGGAGCCGCAGGCCGTCATGGTCGCGTAACTCGATCCCCATCAACCGCATGCCCCAGGTCGAGGATTTGTTTGCGATTGTGAACCAGCGGTAGAAAAACCCGACCACGAGCATCAGAAACGGAAAGAAGAGCAGCGCGGTGAAGGCGGTGAAGGGCACGGCGATCACGCAAAGGACGCCAATCAGCACCACGTCAATGCCCCAAGCGGCAGCACGTTTCAACAGCACGCCTTCATAGAACTGGGGCTTGGTGGCAGGGTCGGGCAGGCCAAGGGAGACGGTCATTGTCGGGGCTTTCTTGCAAAATAAAGAGATCTGGGGCGGCCCTGTCAGGGGCCACCCCGCAGGGAGAGGGTTAGGCGGGCTCGTTCTCGGCGTCGTCCTTGGACTTTGGCGCATCTGTTGCACGGTCATCCATGAACTGGTCGAACTCGGCCTTGTCCTTGGCGTCGCGCAGCCGTTCAAGGAAGGCTTCGAAGTTGGTTTGCTCTTCCTCCAAACGGCGCAGCGTTTCGGCCTTATAGGCGTCAAAAGCGGTGTTGCCAGACGACTGCGTCATGTGGCGGGCAGAGTGGCGGTGGCTGCGATTGCAGGATTTGTTGAACATGCGTTTACTCCAGATCATATAGGCAAGAAGGGCAAGGCCAACCGGCCAGAAAAAGATGAAACCGAGGACCGTTGCGGCGATCCATGCGCCTTTGCCGCGCTCGTCAAGCCAGCCTTCCGCGCGGGCGAAAAAGCCAAGGCGACGTGCCGTATATGTTATCGACGAAGAAGGGGTTGCTGAGGCGGTGTTCATTACGGGCTCCTGGGTTACTGTTGAGTGTATGTGAATGTTTTTCACATTACAGATATTGGGGTACCCTCGCTCGTGCGCAAGACTTAATGTAAATGTTTTTTACATTTACTTTTATTGCAATTTAAAATCAGATACTTGTGCTCCCGAAATTTTTGAAAGCTCTTGTGGTTCAATGGCGAAAATATGCCTTGGCGTGCCCGCTGCGGCGTAAATCACACCAAAATCGGTCAGGCGCGGGTCCATAAAACAGGTGATCGGGGCCAGATGCCCAACAGGGGCGACCCCGCCAATGGCAAAGCCGGTTTTCTCGCGCACGACACCCGGATGCGCGCGGCCCAAGGGCTCGCCCGCCAAAGCGGCCGCCTTATCTGTGTCGACCTCATTGCCGCCTGCGGTGATGAAGAGGTAAAGCGCACCGCTGTCTGCACCCGCAAAGATGATCGACTTTGCGATCTGGTCGATGTCGCAGGTTGCGGCGGCAGCCGCCTGGGACGCTGTGCGGGTCTCGGCAGGCATTTCCATGGCGAGGGCGGCACATTTGGCGGCTTTGAGCGCGTCCATCACGCGGGCCAGACTTTTGCTCATGAGTGATCCTTTTTGAACAACTTCGAGTTTACAGGCGTTTGGCCGATTGACCAGACCGCACCTTATGCCATTGTTACCCCATGAGCTTTACAAATCGTATCACGCGCCAGCCGCGCCCGTTTGATCCCGCCATCGGTGCGGATGCCTTGTCACATGTGCCGGGACTTGATCCCGCGCTTGTCCCTTTGATCACGGGGGCCGCGGGCTGTAGCCCTTATCTGGCAGGGCTTTTGTCGCGTGAGGGAGGCTGGCTGTCCGAGGCCGTGCATGATCCGGAGGCCGCGGTGGCCGCGCTCTTTGCAGCTTTGCCAGAGGTCGCATTGGAGGATCTGCCCGAGCAGCTGCGGCAAGCAAAGCGGCGGATTGCGCTGATCACGGGCTTGGCCGATCTGGGCGGCGTCTGGCCCTTGGAGGTGGTGACCCAAGTCTTGACGGATCTGGCCGATCTGGCGGTTGATGTGACAATCAAGGCGCTTGTTGCCGCCGAAATCAGACGCGGCAAGCTGCCGGGGATGGGCGCGGATGACGTCGGAACCGCAGGCGGATTATTCGCCCTTGCGATGGGCAAGATGGGGGCGGGCGAGTTGAATTATTCGTCCGACATCGACCTGATCATGCTGTTTGATGAAACCCGATTTGAGCCGGATGATTTCCACGATGCGCGCGCCAGCTTTATCCGCGTGACGCGCAAGATGGCCGCGATCCTGTCGGATGTGGCGGCAGGCGGCTATGTGTTTCGCACCGATTTGCGGCTGCGACCCGACCCCAATTCGACGCCTGTGTGTATCTCGACGGAAATGGCCGAGCGTTATTACGAGAGCGTCGGGCGGACATGGGAGCGTGCGGCATATATCAAGGCGCGCTCTTGCGCAGGCGATACCAGTGCGGGCGAAGGCTTTATCAAGACGTTGCGTCCGTTTGTGTGGCGCAAACATCTGGATTTCGCGGCCATTCAGGACGCCCATGATATGCGGCTGCGGATCAGGGATCATAAGGGATTGGGCGGCAAATTAGTCCTTGAGGGCCATAACATGAAGTTGGGGCGCGGCGGCATTCGCGAGATTGAGTTTTTCACCCAGACACGGCAATTGATTGCGGGCGGGCGCGACGAGAGCCTGCGCCAACGGCGGACCGAAGACGGCCTGAACGCAATTGCCAAGGCGGGCTGGGTGCCTGAGAATGACGCCGTAACCTTATATGATCATTATAAATTTCACCGTGAGGTGGAACACCGTTTGCAGATGATCAACGACGCGCAGACCCATTCCTTGCCGAAATCGGCGGAAGGCTTTGAACGTTTGGCGGCCTTCATGGGGCGCGACGTTGCGGGCTTGCGGGCCGAATTGCACGCGCGGCTGGAGGAAGTACACGAGACGACAGAAGGCTTCTTTGCGCCTGAAGCGCCCAAACCGCTTGCTGATGACTGGGGCCGAGAGGTCACGGCGCGGTGGCAGACCTATCCGGCCTTGCGGTCGGATCGTGCGGAAGAGATTTTTAAGCGCCTCATGCCCGAAATTCTGGCCCGTCTGAAGGAAGCGGCAAAACCGGAGGAGGCTTTGTTGCAGTTCGACGGGTTCTTGCGGGGCTTGCCTGCAGGTGTACAATTGTTTTCGCTGTTCGAGGCCAATCCGCAATTGACCCAGTTGATCGTGGATATCGCGGCGACCGCGCCTGCGCTGGCGCAATATCTCTCGCGCAATGCGGGGGTTCTGGATGCCGTGATCGGTGGCACGTTCTTTAGCGCGTGGCCGGGCCCAGAGGTTTTGACCCAGAAGCTGGCGCAGGTTCTGTCCGCCTGTCCCGACTATGAGACGCAACTCTTGGCGGCGCGGCTTTGGGCCAAGGAATGGCATTTCCGCATTGGCGTGCATCACCTGCGCGGGCTGATTGATGCAGATACGAGCGGGGCGCAATACGCCGATTTGGCCGATGCCGTCGTCGCGGCCATGTGGCCCATGGTTCTCGCCGAATTTGCCCGCAAACATGGGCCGATGCCGGGGAAGGGCGCGGTGGTGCTTGGCATGGGTAGTCTTGGAGCGCAGCGGCTCAATGCGGGCTCCGACCTTGATTTGATCATGATCTATGACGCCGATGGGGTGGACACGTCGGATGGGCCAAGGCCGCTAGTGACGCGGATGTACTATGCACGGCTGACGCAAGCGCTTGTCACCGCACTCACCGCGCAGATGGCGGAGGGGCGGCTTTACGAGGTGGATATGCGCCTGCGTCCATCTGGGCGTGCGGGGCCTGTGGCCACCTCTTTGGATGCCTTCAGGGCTTATCAAATGGATGAGGCATGGACCTGGGAGCATCTGGCACTGACCCGTGCCCGGCCTGTGGTTGGCAATGCAGCGCTTGCGCAGGCCGTCGAGGTGTTTCGCCGCAATATTCTGGCTGCCAAAGGCCAAGGGCCTACGGTCATGTCGGATCTGGCCGAGATGCGGGCGCGGATTGCCGAGGCCAAGCCACCGCAGGGCGATTGGGACGCCAAGATCGGGGCAGGCCGCTTGCAAGATACCGAGCTGATTTGTCAGGCGATAGCCTTGCGTGCAGGGAGCCCTGCCCGTGACGGGGCGTCGCAATTGGCGGCAGGTGTCGCAGCCGGGCTGTTGAGTGCCGCAGATGCAAGCGCAATTGCCCACGCGTCAGGGCTTTTCTGGCGTATGCAGGCGGCTGCGCGTTTGTTGACGGGCGGCACTTTGATTCCCGAGGAATTGGGTGAGGGGGGCCGCAACATGATCTTGCGCGAAACGGGCTTTGCGCGCATGGCAGAGCTGCAAGAAGGCATGCAAGACGCTGCGAAAGCAGCGGATGCGGTAATTAGCGCCAAATTGGCGGAGTAGGACGAACAGATGGCCGAGCCACGCGACCCACATGACCCGAAGGGGCTGATCCGGGAATCGTTTCGGATTGATGGCATTACGGAAAGTGAATGCCGATCGATTTTCTTGGACTGGGCGCTCAGCATGCCTGTCGGCTATGACGCGAAGCCGGAGGTGACGGCGCTCTTGGCAAAATATGCGCAGGAGCCAACCGATCATCCGATGAAGCAGGTCTTGTCGCAAGCCTTGGTGGCCAGCGGTGAGCCCAAGCGGCGCGGGGGGCGCGCCGCCCGGGTCGTGCTTTAGCGTGGTAGCCTTGCCGCTTCGGCGGCGAGGGCTGTGATACCGTCCCAGTCGCCAGCGGCCACAAGATTTGCGGGGGCGACCCACGAGCCGCCAACGCAAAGCGTGTTGGACAACGACAGGTAATCATTTGCATTTTTGAGGCTCACGCCGCCAGTGGGGCAAAAGCTGATCTGCGGCAATGGTGCGCCAATCGCCTTGAGCGCTGGTGCGCCGCCGTTGGCCTCGGCAGGAAAGAATTTCTGCACTGTGTAGCCGCGCTCAAGCAGTCGCATGGCCTCGGTTGAGGTCGCGATGCCTGGCAAGAGTGGGAGCTCGTTGGCTTCACATGCATCAAGAAGCAGGTCGGTGGCACCTGGGGAAACGCCGAATGTGGCTCCTGCCGCTTTTGCGTTTTCCACGTCTCTTGGCGTAAGTAATGTGCCCGCTCCGACGATGCCACCAGCAACGCCCGCCATTTCGCGGATCACGTCGAGGGCAGCTGCGGTGCGCAATGTCACTTCGAGGACGGGCAGGCCGCCTTTGACCAATGCGCGCGCGAGGTCGGCTGCCTTGCTCGCATCATCAACAACGAGAACGGGGATGACGGGGGCCAATAGGCAGATTTCGCGGCTTTTTGCGGAGGCTTCTTGCGGAGTCATTTGGAGTGTTCCTTAAGGTTAGATGCAGACGCCAGCGCCGTCGGATGACAGGCCAACATTGTCGCGGAAGACTTGGAAGAGTTCGCGGCCGACGCCGTTGCCATTGCCCTTAAGGTCTGGCGTGGCGGGGTGCCGCGTCGACAGATCAACGCCGAGCACGTCGATCGTGCCCTTGGTTGCGTCTAAGCGGATGATGTCACCATCTTGGATAAAGGCGAGCGGCCCGCCGTTGGCGGCCTCCGGGCTGACGTGGATCGCGGAGGGCACCTTGCCAGACGCGCCAGACATGCGCCCGTCTGTCACGAGGGCGACCTTGAGACCGCGGTCTTGCATTGTGGCCAAGATCGGGGTCAGGCCATGCAATTCGGGCATGCCGTTGGATTTCGGCCCTTGGAAGCGGACGACGACGACGGTGTCTTGTGCCAATTCGCCAGCCTGAAACGCGGCTTTCACGGCTTCTTGGGTGTGGAACACTTTTGCGGGCGCCTCAATAATGTGGCGCTCTTCGGCAACGGCAGAGGTCTTGATCACGCCGCGCCCGAGGTTGCCTGCAAGTTGGGTCAGCCCGCCGTGATGGTTGAACGGGTCCGAGACAGGGCGCAGGATTTTCTCGTTCAGCGATTTGGTCGTGCCCGCCGTGAAGGCGATTTCGCCGTCCACGAGTTTTGGCTCTTGGGCATATTGCGCAAGGCCGTGGCCCATGACGGTTTCGACGTCATCATGCAGCAAGCCTGCGTTCAGGAGTTCCCCGATCATGAATCCAAGACCGCCAGCTGCGTGGAAATGGTTCACGTCTGCAAGGCCGTTTGGATAGACTTTCGCCATCAACGGCACGGCCTCCGACAGGTCAGAGAAGTCCTGCAAATCGAGGATCACACCCGCCGCACGCGCCATGGCGGGCAGATGCAGCACGAGATTGGTGGAGCCACCTGTGGCCATCAGCCCGACAAGACCGTTCGCGAAGGCTTTCTCAGACAGGATCGCAGAGGTCGGGCGGAAAGTCTGGCCAAGCGCGGTGTTGCCAAGCACTTGCTCGGTGCCGCGTGTGGTCAGCGCGTCCCGCATACCGCTGTCCGGGTTTACAAACGAGGAGCCAGGCAGGTGCATCCCCATGAATTCCATGAGCATCTGGTTGGTGTTGGCCGTGCCGTAGAATGTGCAAGTACCCGCGCCGTGGTAGGATGCCATTTCGGCGGCCATCAGTTCTTCGCGGCCGACTTCGCCCGTAGCGAATTTCTGGCGCACTTTGGCTTTCTCGTCGTTTGGCAGGCCGGAGGTCATGGGGCCAGCAGGCAGGAAGATCGCGGGGATATAGCCGAAAGTAGCTGCGGCGATAACTAAGCCTGGCACGATTTTATCGCAAACACCAAGAAAGATCGCGGCGTCAAAGACATTGTGTGACAGGCCGATGCCTGCGGCCATGGCAATAACGTCACGCGAAAACAGCGAAAGCTCCATGCCCGTCTGGCCTTGGGTCACGCCGTCGCACATCGCAGGCACGCCACCTGCGACTTGCACCGTGCCACCCGCCGCGCGGGCGGCTTTGCGGATGATGTCGGGGTAATGCTCGAACGGCTGATGCGCGGAGAGCATATCATTATAAGCGGTGATAATGCCGATATTGGGCTGCTGCGTGGTCGCAAGGACGCTTTTGTCTTGGCCCATCGCGGCATAGGCATGTGCTTGGTTGCCGCAGGTCAAATGCGTGCGGCGCGGGCCCTCGCCTGCTGCGTCGTTCATACGGTCAAGATAGTCGCCACGGGATTTTTCCGAGCGCTTGATGATGCGGTCAGTGACTGCCTGAATTGTCTTGTGAACGGCCATGTGTCTCTCCGTGTAATGTTTGGCGTGCCTTACCATGTCACGTTAGCGCTAACAACGGCGAAAAGCAAAACGCGGCAACAAAGAGCGCAAGGATGCCGCCGCAAATTATCGGGCCCCGACAACATCTCATCTTTCACACCGAAATGAATAGAGGTAGGAGGCTGTTATGGAAAACACCGCATATCCCGTTGTCCGCCTCAATCCTAAAGGCGACGCCCGCGCAATTCGCCACGGTTTTCCGTGGGTCTATGCAAATGAAGTTGTGACCGATCGCCGGACCAAAGGTTTGGTGGCGGGAAGCATCGTGATTCTCGAGGACGCTGACCGCACGCCGATGGGCCTTTGCGCAGTGAATCCCGCAAGCAAGATCTTCTGCCGCATGCTTGAGCGCGACATTAATGTGCCGATTGATCAAGCTTGGTTGGAAGCGAAATTCAAACGCGCCTTGGATCACCGTGCCCGCCTTTATGACCAGCCGTTTTACCGGCTTGTGCATGCCGAGGCTGACGGGCTGCCAGGTGTTGTGGTGGATCGCTTTGGCGATGTGGCCGTTGTCCAGCCAAACGCGGCTTACGCCGATACGTTGATCGGGCCGCTCGTCGATGCGCTGATCGCGGTGACTGGTGTGACGACGGTCATCATGAACGGCACGGGGCGTGCGCGGTCATTGGAAGGCTTGGAAGAGCGAACGGATGTTATTCGTGGCGTCGCTCCAACCGCCCCAATCGAGGTGCCGATGAACGGCGCGGTCTATATGGCCGATGTGATGGGTGGACAAAAAACCGGCCTGTTCTTTGACCAGCGCCCGAACCATGCCTTTGCTGCGGGCCTGTCGCAGGGTGCAAGAGTGTTGGATATGTTTAGCCATGTCGGCGGCTTTGGCTTGGCCGCTCTGGCCAATGGCGCGGCGTCAGTGCTGGCTGTTGACGGCTCTGCACCTGCGCTGGAACTGGCAGAGTCTGGTGCTGCAGCCATGGGCGTGTCGAAGAATTTCGAGACGCGCAAAGGGGATGCCTTTGCCGTGCTCGAAGCCTTGGCGGCAGACGGCGTGAAATTTGATGTCGTGATTTGTGATCCGCCGGCATTTGCACCTGGGCGCAAGTCGTTGGATGCCGGTTTGCGGGCCTATGAACGCGTGGCACGTTTGGCGGCTGCTTTGGTGGAAGAGGGCGGTTATCTGGGTCTTTGCTCTTGCTCGCACGCGGCTGATCTGACGAAATTCCGCAATGCCTCCGCGCGCGGTATCGGGCGTGCAGGACGCCGGAGCCAAGTCATCCATACCGGCTATGCTGGTCCTGACCATCCGTTGTTGCCACATTTGGCGGAAAGCGGATATTTGAAGGCTGTGTTCTTTCGGCTATGAGGGTTCTGATCGACGCTTGCGTCCTCTACCCGACGGTCATGCGCGAGGTCATTTTGGGCGCAGCCTCGCTGGGTCTTTTCGAGCCAAAGTGGTCGGAGCGGATATTGGAAGAATGGGCGCGTGCAACGCGGAAGCTGGGCGCTGAGGCCGAGCTTTTCGCCCGTAGCGAAATTGCGATGCTTGGGGTGTCGTTTCCGCGCGCTATTGTTCCGGTGCATCAAGGGCTTGCCGCGCGTCTTTGGCTGCCAGATCCCGACGATATTCATGTATTTTCTGCGGCGATTTCCGGCTCTTGTGACGGTATATTGACAATGAATGCAAAGGATTTTCCGCGTGATGCACTGTCGGATGAGGGGATCGCGCGATTTGATCCGGACGGGTTTTGTTGCCGGATGTTGGACGAATGCCCAGCCGGCATGCACAAGGTTGCATCCGAGGTATTGGCCACAGCGCGCCAGATGTCAGAGGTAGACTGGGCCATGCGCAGTCTGATGAAAAAGGCACGCCTGCCTCGTTTTGGCAAAGCGCTCGCTTAGCCAATTTTCGTCGAAAATTGGATTTATCGATTTTTCGACGAAAAATTGCTTTACCGCAGCTTCCATTTCTTCGCATTCGCTTCAACAGCCTTGATCCGCTCGGTCGTGACTGGATGGCTCAGAATCCATGCTGGCGCGGCAGAACCGCGGCCTCCGCTGAGATTCTCTAGCTTGTGAAACAGGGAGATTTGCGGATCGGCCCCGATCCCCGATTTGATCAACAAAGCCGTGGCGTAGGCATCGGCTTCATATTCATCGTTACGAGACAGCTTCGCTGCGAGTAGCGACATCAAGCCATTGGCTATCAGCATTCCGATTCCCGGCAATACTCGGTTTAACACCATCGCTATCGCCGTGCGCATCGCATTCTGACCGGAAAAATCGATCATACGGCGCCGGGAATGGCCAAGGGCCACGTGACCCAATTCATGCGCAATAACCGAGGCAAGTTCAGCCGCAGTGACATCGCCCATGCGATACTTGTTGAAGAAGCCGCGGGTAATGAAAATCCGGCCGTCTGGCGCTGCAAGGCCGTTTACGGGGTCGATCTCATAGATGTGAACCTTGATGCGTGGCAGATCAAGCGCGCGCGCCATGTCTTCAGTGAGTGTCTGAAGGACGGGGTCCGCAAGCTCGGTAGAGTTGGCATCAAGTTCTTTGGAGGTCCGCCAGACCGAAAACCGGTACATGGCGATGCCATAGATCAAGGCCAAAAGTATGGGCGTATATTTCAACATGACTTAGATATGGGGTGGCTGACGTCGTTTGTCCATGCGCGGCTTGCTCACATTCCAAAGCCAGAGGCCGAGGCCAACGGCGACAGCGATCGCGCTGATCAGGCCGCTGGCGTTTCCCAGAATACTGGCAATTGAGGTGACATTGTCGGCGAATGCGTAGCCAAGCCCGACATAGAGGCTCACCCAGACGATTTCGCCGGCAACGCCCCAAAGGGCAAAGCGGACCCAAGTAAAGCGCGTCAGCCCGCTGACATAGTTCACATATGGGCCAAGCGGGGCCATGAGCCAGCAAGAGAAAAACACCGATGAGCCGCCCCACTTCTCCATGAAGGCTTCGGACTTACGGCGCAGGGCCGCGCGTTTGGGATGTTGCTCCAGCCAGCGGTCCATGCTGTCGCCAGATGCCCGCGCGATCCAGTAGCCGGAGTTGTCGCCAATGACGGCCCCAAAGAATGCGGCAGCGAGCACCGCGCCGAGGGACAGGTCGCCCGAGGCCGCGAACCCGCCTGAAGCCAGCATAAGAATTGAGGACGGGACGGGCAGGGCAAGGCAACTGAGAAATGTCACGCAAAAGACAATTGGCACGCCGTAATCGGCGACAAGCGCAAGGATGACGTCGGTCATTCATCTTGCTCCGCGCGCCACTTTTCTGCGGCGGCGTCGATGCGCATTTGCAGGTCTTCTAGTGTCATCCCGTTGTCCGCCGCGATCTTCCCCAATGACATGCGGTGCGGCTGCGCGTCTTTGTCGAGGAAAAGGGCAGGTCCGAGCACCTCGGGTGGCAACTGATAAGAATGCGCAACATAGCGCGGTGTCATCCAAGGGGCGATGTCTTGGTCTTGATGGGCAGGGTCCATCCAATAGATTGCGGATGTGATTGTTTTGGCACCAAAGAACAACACCGCACAGAGCACAGCGAAAAATGCAATCAGAACAATCCTGTGATGAAGCCAAAGGTGTCTGAGACGGTCCATTATGTGAGGGCTTTCATGCCGCGCTCGATCCCCGACAATGTCATCGGCACCATGCGGTCCGCGCCAAAGATGCTTTGGATCATGCTGATCGATTGGGTGTAGGGCCAATAGCGTTGGTCAAGCGGGTTGATCCAAAGATGATTGGGCCATTGATCGCGCGCGCGGGTGAGCCATGTCTCACCGCTCTCGGCATTATAATGCTCGTTTGCGCCGCCGGCATAGGCAATCTCATAGGGTGACATAGAGGCGTCGCCTACAAAAATGCATTTATAATCGCGGCCATAGGTGCGCAGGATTTCTGCCGTGGACATCTGCGCGTTCCAGCGACGACGGTTGTCGCGCCAGACGCCTTCGTAAAGGCAGTTGTGGAAATAGAAGTGCTCCATATGCTTGAATTCGGATTTGGCCGCCGAAAACAGCTCTTCCACGACTTTGATATGCGGGTCCATCGAGCCTCCGACGTCCAAAAACAACAACACTTTCACGGCATTGCGCCGCTCTGGTCTTGTTTTAACGTCCAAGTATCCGTTTTCCGCCGTTTTGCGGATGGTCTCATGCAAATCAAGTTCTTCAGCCGCCCCGTCACGCGCCCACTTGCGCAGGCGCTTGAGCGCCACTTTGATATTACGGGTGCCTAGTTCAACACTGTCATCAAGATTGCGAAATTCGCGCTTGTCCCAGACCTTGACCGCGCGCTGGTGGCGGCTCTCGTTTTGTCCGATGCGAATACCTTCGGGGTTGTAGCCGTAAGCGCCAAAAGGAGAGGTGCCAGCGGTGCCAACCCATTTGCTGCCGCCTTGGTGACGGCCTTTTTGCTCCTCAAGGCGCTTTTTGAGCGTTTCCATCAGCTTGTCAAAGCCGCCCAAGGCGTTGATCTCGGCTTTTTCCTCGGCGCTCAGGTGCTTTTCAGCAAGCTTTTCGAGCCAGTCTTGCGGGATATCGACAGCGTCCAAGACGGCCTGCTGCGGGATTGCTTCCAGCCCTGAAAAGGTGGCTGCAAAGGCGCGGTCAAAGCGGTCGAGGTGACGCTCGTCTTTGACCATGATTGCGCGCGAGAGATAGTAGAAGGCGTCGATGTCATAGGTCGCCAATCCGGCCTTCATCCCTTCAAGAAAGGCCAGAAATTCGCGCAGTGAGACGGGAACTCCGGCGCTACGCAAATTGTCAAAGAACGGCAGGAACATGCGGTTAAATGGCTGCGCGTTCGATGAACACCAGAATAAACAGCCCGATTAGCCCGAAAATCATCGCAAAGACAGCGCCCCATTGCAGCAGGTCAAAGCCTGTTCCGCCCCGCATTTTGGCGCGCAATGCCCCCAGAATTGCCCCAAATAAAAGACCACCGAGGGGATATATCATGGAGTTCGCTTTCTATCTTTTGGCAAGACCTGCGATTTCGTTGAGGCGGGCCTGCACGTTTTTATCCAAGCCAAATCCGTAGCGCGCCCAGCCCAAACTGTCCATACGCAGGCTTTCGCCCTGTGCGACCTTGCCCTGCATTTCAAACGCTTCTGCCTTAAACATCAATAACGTAGCATAAAGTGCGGCGTTTTGATGCTGCTTGGCGGTATTGGCATAAGCGTCCGACAACTGGATCACACGCTCCGCGTCACCCGCAGCCAGCGCAAAGGCGGCTTGCTGGACCGCAATGTGCGCGGCGTGGATTTTGGTCACGGGGCTTGCGCTATACACCAGCTGGGCGGCATTAAAGGCGGCCAATGCGCTTGAGGGGTCGTTGCCGACCTGCAAGCGACCATATGCGTATTGCGCAAAGCCGGCCCGCGTCCCTGTCCAGCCAAAGGCGCGGCTCAAGGCGATGGCATGTTGGGCCGCGTTGCGCCGCTTTGTGGCGGGTGCACCACTTTGCAGGGCAGTTTCAATGGAAGTGATCCAGTCGCGTGATGTATCATTGAGCGGTTGGTTCGCGATCATTTCCCCTGCAGGGTTGAGACGGGCAAGGATCGCCGGAATCCGCGTCGCGACTTCGCCGCGCGACATCCCGTTGCGCAATTCCGGTGAATAATAAGCCCGCAGCATGAGCATATCAAAGCCGGTCAAAACCGCGTGAATGTTGTCGTCGTTAAAGACCGTGTCGGGCAGGCGGTAGAGATCGTTCAACGGGCCGAGCGCTTGTGCCAGCTCTTCGTGCAAACAGTCGCGGGTTTCTTGCGGGGCCACATCGGCGGGTACAAAAATCACGGCGCGGTCGCGGCGCGTCAAGGTCGTCCAATCGACCTGCGGTGTGCGCCGCGCAATTTTGAATTCGGCCCAGCTTGTCAGGCGCGGAACCACAAAACAGGCAGCAGAGGGCACAGCGGCTTGCATTGTTGCGCGCGGCACGGCTTCGATCGTGATATTGGCGGGCTGGCCTGCCGAAACCAAAGTAATGTCTATTCGGGCCTCATTGCGCAACCGCGACAGCACCTCCTGCAAATCACGGATCATCGTCGGGTTGGTCTGGCCTGTCGCGCGCAGGGTGATCGGTTCTTCAAAGCGGGTAAATTGCGCCACGCTGCGCCCGCTTTCCATGCGAAACGACAGATCGAGGAAATCCTCTGCCATTTCCGCGTTTCCACGGCTTATCGGGGCCACATAGTTGGTCGAGTACAGCTTCATCTCTGGCAGAGATTGGGTCATCGTCATGGCCCTGCTGGGCGGCATCTCCTGGGGGACGGGCGCACAAGACACCATTGCAGACAAAGCAAAAGCGGCAAACCGGTTCATTGAGCCGCCCCGCAAGTCTGAGACAGCTGCGACCCGCGCCGGCCCTGCGCCGTCCACAAGCCAACCGGCCGAGACACCAAGGTGCCCGAGGTCATTTTATCTTCGGTCACCAGTCTCCGCCGTACCGCACAAGTTGCGGCGCGATTTGGACGGATATCGACCGGCATTTTTGCCTTGGTCAAACCTGCACTCCTCATTTACGTCAGAACAACCTGCCATTGAACTGCGGCTCCTCTTTGACACGATTAAGGCATTTGCTTGATGCGCGACGGGAACGGGGTGATTAACCTTTATTTAATGCTGTTTTGCATGGGGGAATCTGGGAAAATAATGGATTACCTGCCATGCGTTGCACGAAAGACGCGCGCGCCTTGTAGGTCTACGTTTGGCTTCCACTAAATGTGGTGAGCGGGAATCTTGGGCTGCATGGCAACCTGAGCGTGTGACTTGAAATGTGGCGTCACACGCTCAGGCCTTGATTCTTGCGCTAGGGCAGGGTGATCGTCAAATGCGGCGTGCCATCCGACGTCCTTTCTACGGTTTGACCGTGCCGGTCCACGGTCGCATTCACTTGGACGCGCTCAATCACCATGCTGTCAAATTTCGACACATTCACAGGGGCATCAAAGCGGAGCGTCAGGCGGAACCGCTCCCCATGACCAATGTCGCTGATACTGATAATTTTGCCCGCGAAGGCTTTGCCAAGGTAAAAGCCCGAAACATGTTGGCCTAAGTGCAGAGGCTGCGGCGCATTGCCGACGGCGGCATGAAGCGTGTTCCAATCGCGATGCCCGCGTTGTTTGGCCAAAAGCTCCAGCGATTGCGCATGGCTGATCGCGTGGCCCGTGGCTGCAAGCGAGTTGCGAAGGTTTTTGGCCTGCGCCTTGAGCGCATCCAGTGAGGGGAGACTAGTCATCTTTCACATCTTTCAGTTAGATGCGGATTTCGCGTTGGGCGCTTGCATTGCCAACAGACCGCATAAAGCTGAAGTCAGTTGAGACGTCTCATCAAAGCTTCACCATGGCCGTGGCCTGCAAGCGGCGGGTGCTTTGAACCCTCGCCGCTGTTTAAGGTCCCTTTTGTCGTATGTCTAGCGCCCAGATCGGGCCATGAAGGCGAGACGCTCAAACAAATGCACGTCTTGTTCGTTCTTCAAAAGCGCACCGTGCAGTTTCGGCAGGGCGTTGGCCCCGTCGCGTTTGAGGTCTTCTGGCGTCAGGTCTTCGGCCAGAAGCAGCTTGAGCCAATCAAGGACTTCTGATGTCGAGGGCTTCTTCTTCAGGCCAGCCGTTTCGCGGATCTCATAGAATTGCGTTAGCGCCGTCGTCAGCAATTGCTCCTTAATGTCGGGGTGATGCACGGCAATAATCTTGCGCATCGTGTCCTGATCGGGAAAGTTGATGTAATGGAAGAAACAGCGGCGCAGGAAGGCGTCGGGCAGTTCTTTTTCATTGTTCGAGGTGATGATCACCACGGGGCGGTGCACGGCCTTGATCGTCTCGCCTGTCTCGTAGACGTGAAACTCCATGCAGTCGAGTTCTTGCAGCAGGTCGTTGGGGAATTCGATGTCGGCCTTGTCGATCTCGTCGATCAAGAGCACGACTTTGCCCTCGGCCCCGAATGCCTGCCACAGCTTGCCCTTGCGGATGTAGTTGGCGACGTCATGCACTTTTTCATCGCCCAACTGGCTGTCGCGCAGGCGGCTCACGGCGTCGTATTCATAAAGGCCTTGTTGCGCCTTTGTTGTGGACTTGATGTGCCATTCGATCATCGGCAAACCAAGGGCCGCGCTGACCTGCCGCGCAAGTTCTGTCTTTCCCGTTCCCGGCTCCCCTTTCACAAGCAATGGACGCTCGAGTGTGACCGCTGCATTGACCGCCATCGTGAGGTCGTCGGTGGCGACATAGGTCTCTGTGCCCTGAAATTGCATGATTTTGTCCTCGGTTAGCTTTGGGGGAACCTATGCGGGATTATCGGGCAGTTCAACTGTTTGCGCTCACATCAAACAGGGGGGTGACAGTGCGGAGATGAAGGAGTAAACGTGCCGCAAAATAAGGGGTGAACGATGTCTCAGACTACCAAAGCTACGGGCACCGACAAACGTAAGGGAACAAAGATGAAGATCGATTCTTTCTTGCCAGAAAATTACAGTCCGGCCGAAGACGAGCCATTTATGAATGAAAACCAGCTTGAGTATTTTCGCGTTAAGCTTTTGACTTGGAAGGCAGAATTGCTGGAAGACAGCCGCGATACTGTTGCTGGTATGAAAGATCAGACACGCAATATTCCGGACATCGCAGACCGCGCGTCCGAAGAAACCGACCGTTCGCTTGAGCTGCGCACACGCGACCGCCAGCGCAAGTTGGTGAGCAAAATTGACGCCGCGTTGCGCCGCATTGACGAAGGCGAGTTCGGCTATTGCTCGATCACGGGCGAGCCGATTTCGCTCAAGCGCCTTGGTGCGCGCCCGATCGCGACCATGAGCCTTGAGGCGCAAGAGCGTCACGAGCGCCGCGAAAAAGTACACCGCGACGATTGATATGAAAACGCCCCACGTTGAGATTATCGGCGGCGGGATCGCAGGACTGACAGCAGCGCTGGCCTTTGCAAAGCAAGGGGCCAGCGTTTGCGTTTCTGAACGGGCGCAGGTCCTGACCGAAGTGGGCGCAGGTTTGCAGATCACCCCGAATGCAGGCCGCGCTTTGCAGGCGCTTGGTGTCTGGGATGCGCTTGTCGCGCGGGGTATTGTGGCACAGGCCGTTGTGCCGATGGACGGCGTGAGCGGGCGGGCCGTGACGCGGTTTGATCTGTCGCAGCAGTCGCCGCACTATCTTTTCCTGCACCGCGCGACCTTGATTGACGTCTTGGCCGAGGCTGCGAGCGAGGCAGGGGCTGTCGTCAAATTGGGGCAGGTGCCTGATCTCGACGATCTGCCACCTCATGACTTGTTGGTCGGGGCGGAGGGGCTGCGATCAGGGTTGCGCGCGCGTTTGAACGGGGCAGCAGAGCCTTTTTTTACAGGTCAAGTTGCTTGGCGCGCCATTGTCCCGCAGGAAGCCGCGTCCGAGGCGCGGATCTGGATGATGCCGCATCAGCATGTGGTCACATATCCGCTCACAGGGGGGCGGCTGAATATTGTCGCCGTTCAGGAGCGGAGCGCATGGGCGGCAGAGGGGTGGTCGCATGCGGATGATCCGGGCAATTTGTGCGCCGCTTTTGCGGGGGCCGCCCCCGAACTGCGGGCCATTTTGGACAAGGTCGAACACGTGAACTTGTGGGGCTTGTTTCGTCACCCTGTCGCTGCGACGTGGGTCGGGGGTAAGGCGGCCATCATCGGCGACGCGGCGCATCCCACATTGCCGTTTCTCGCGCAGGGTGCAAATCTGGCCATTGAAGATGCCTATGTTCTGGCCCAGTCTTGCTGTGATTTTGGCATGAGAAACGGATTGCAGTCTTTTGAAAAGGAAAGAAAATCCCGTGTCATGCGCGCTATTGCAGCGGCAAATGCAAACGCGCGGAACTATCATTTGTCAGATGTGCAGCGCGCGGTCGCTTTTGCGGGTCTTAAGGTGCTCGGCGCAGTTGCACCAAACGCCTTTTTGAACCGCCTCAGCTGGCTCTACGATCACGATGTGACAGCCTAAAGCGCCAAATCCACCCAAACAGGGACATGATCAGAAGGCTTTTCGCGGCCGCGCACGTCTTTTTCGATCCAGCAATCATTGAGCAAATCTGCGCATTGTGGCGTGAGCAAGAAGTGGTCGATCCGAATCCCGTCGTTGCGATCCCATGCGCCAGCTTGGTAATCCCAAAAAGAATAGTGACCCGCGTCAGCATGTCGCGCGCGAAAGGCCTCTGTGAAGCCAAGGTTCACAATTCGGCGGAAAGCCGCGCGGCTCTCGGGACGAAACAGGGCATCCTCTGCCCAAGCCGAAGGGCGGGCGGCGTCTTCGGGTTGCGGAATTATGTTGTAATCCCCGCACATTAGAGCCGGTTCTTCACTCGCGAGCAGAGCTTGGGCGCGGGTATATAGCCGCGCCATCCACGCCAGTTTATAGTCAAATTTAGGTCCCGGCGCCGGATTGCCATTTGGCAGATAAAGCCCGCAGATCCGCAGCGCCTTTGTCTTCACAACGGTCGCCTCGATCCAGCGGGCTTGCTCGTCGGTCGCGTCGCCTGGCAGGCCGCGCGTGACATCTTCGAGCGGAAATTTCGACAGGATTGCAACGCCGTTAAACCCTTTCTGACCGTGGGTTTCTACATTATATCCAAGGTCTTCAATGGCTTGTCGGGGGAAACCTTCATCTGCGGATTTGATTTCCTGCAACACTGCCACGTCAGGCGCGCTGTCTTGCAGCCATTGCGTCAGCGCCTCAAGGCGGGCTTTGACCCCGTTGATATTGAACGTCGCAATCTTCATGGCATCCCCCAGCTCTCGGATCGTTTTGCCCCAATAAGGCGATTGGTGCAAGCAAGACCCACAAGATGATGTGTTTGCCGGTGATCATAAATAAACTTTGCATCAACCCTTTTGTGCTTTATCGACAGCGCAAAGAATAACCATGAGCGGCTACATCTATGTTAATGACACCTGCACCTGAAACGAAATCTGCACGCGAGTGGATTGCGGATCTTTCAAAATACCGTAACCCAAGCACATGGCGGTCGAGCTTTGAATTAGCGGTTACTGTGATTCCGTTTTTCGCACTTTGGGTCGCGGCTTGCTGGGCGCTGCAATACAGCTATGTTGCCGCTTTCCTGATCTCTGCGCTCAACGGAGCGTTTTTGTTGCGTTTGTTCATCATTCAACATGATTGCGGGCATTCATCCTACTTTGCCAACCGGACCTTGTCCGACTGGATCGGGCGGGCATTGGGTGTCTTGACCCTGACCCCTTATGATGTCTGGAAGCGCACCCATGCGATCCACCACGGTCACGCAGGCAACCTTGATCACCGTGGAATCGGCGATGTGATGACCCTGACGGTCGAAGAATTCAAAGCGCGCGGCCTATGGGGACGGTTGCAGTATCGTGCTTACCGCCATCCGCTGACTCTTTTCGTTTTGGGGCCAAGCTACCTTTTTTTGCTGCAAAACCGCATTCCGCTTGGTCTGATGAAGTCGGGCGCGAAGTATTGGGTGAGTTCGATGGGCACCAATATTGTGGCAGCCGCGGCCTTGTTCACAATCTACTGGTTCCTTGGCCTTGGCCCCGTGTTCTTGGTATTCTTGCCAACAACCCTTGTGGCCGCGTCGATCGGCGTTTGGTTGTTCTACGTGCAGCACCAGTTCGAGACGACCCATTGGGACAAGCATGAGAATTGGGATCTGCATGAGGCCGCATTGCACGGATCGTCCCACTATGATCTGCCCGCTGTCTTGCGTTGGTTCACCGGCAATATCGGGATCCACCATGTGCACCACCTCTACTCCCGCATCCCGTTTTACCGCCTGCCAGAAGTCTTGCGCGACCACCAGGAATTGGTGGAGCAAAGCCGCCTGACAATCTGGGAAAGCTTTAAATGTGCGAGTCTGGATCTGTGGGACGAAAAATCCCGCCGTTTGGTATCGTTCCGCACGGCAAGATCTCTTTAATCGCGCGGTCTGGTTACATCGAGAATGATGTACCGCAACCGCATGAACTGCTGGCGTTCGGATTGTTAATCACAAACCGGGCGCCGATCAGCTCTTCGCTGAAGTCGATGGTTGCAGAGGCCAAAAAGGGCAGGGATACGCTATCGATCAGCACCTTTTCGCCCGCACCTTCGAGAATCAGGTCGTCTTCTTTTGGTTCGTCGAGGTCAATTTCGTACTGAAACCCCGAACATCCGCCGCCCTCGACAGCAACGCGAAGTGCCTTGCCTTGCGCGGCCGCCCCAATTTCGGCGAGCCGTTCAAATGCGCGCGGGGTTACGATCGGGGGAAGCGTCAACATTTTTGCGAGCCTTACAGTTTGATTACATTTGCAATATAGGTAGCTGAGGCAAATTCGACAAGACAGGCAAAAAGGGCATTACACCATGGCAGCCCCCTACGCGACGGACCCCGCTAATGCGCGCGGCCGTCTGTATCCAGAGGAAGAGAGCTATTTCCGCTCGCCTTTCCAGCGTGACCGCGACCGGATTATCCACGCGAGCGCATTTCGCAGGCTGAAACACAAGACCCAAGTGTTCATCGAACATGAGGGCGATTATTTCCGTACGCGCCTGACCCATTCGATCGAGGTGGCACAGGTTGCGCGCACGGTCGCGGCGGCCTTGGGGCTCAATGTGGAACTGACCGAGGCTGTGGCGCTGGCCCATGACCTCGGCCACACCCCCTTTGGTCACACAGGCGAAGAGGCGCTGGACGCGCTGATGAAGCCCTATGGCGGCTTTGATCATAACGCGCAGGCGCTCAGGATCGTGACCGATCTGGAGCGGCACTATGCGGAGTGGGACGGGCTCAATCTGACGTGGGAAACACTAGAGGGTATTGCCAAACACAATGGCCCCGTGACGGGCGACATCCCTTGGGCCTTGGCCGAATACAACGCGCGCCATGATCTTGAATTGCACACCCATGCGAGCGCAGAGGCACAGGCCGCCGCCTTGGCCGACGATATCGCCTATAACAACCACGACCTTCACGACGGGCTGCGGGCCGAGCTGTTCAGTACCGATGAACTGGCAGAATTGCCGATTTTGAAGGATTGCTTTGCGCGGGTTGATGCCAAATATCCCGACCTCAACTATTATCGGCGCAGACACGAAGCCTTGCGGCGTTTCTTTGGCGTGCTGGTCGAGGATGTGATCACGGTCAGCAGCCGTAACCTGGCGGCGTTTGACCCGCACTCCGTGCATGACATCCGCCACGCGGGGCGCATGATGGTGCAATTTTCGCCAGCGCTTTGGACCGACCTGAAGGTTATTCGGCAGTTTCTTTTCGAGCGGATGTATCGTGCGCCCGCAGTGATCGAGATGCGGATCGTCGTTACCAAAATGGTCAATGATCTGTTCCCTTTCTTCATGGAAAACACCGATGAATTGCCCAAGCAATGGCGCAAGGACGTGGCTGACGCGCCCGACAAAACCGCGCTCGCGCGGATTGTGGCGGATTATATTGCGGGGATGACGGACCGCTTTGCTATTCAGGAACATAAGCGGCTTATTGGCGGGGAAGAAATCCCTGCAGGAGTCATCGATGGCAGTTGAGACAGCAGTAGACGCAATGGCGCCAGTGATGGCCTTCGCGCTTGTGGGGGCCTTGGGCGTGGGGTCGCAGTGGCTCGCGTGGCGCCTGCGGATGCCCGCAATTGTGCTGATGTTGCTCGCGGGTATTATCGTGGGGCCAGTGCTGGGCATTTTTGATCCCGTCCGCGACATCGGGCCGTTGATGGGGCCGATTATCTCGATTGCGGTGGCGATTATTCTGTTCGAGGGCGGGCTGACGCTCAATTTCCATTCGCTGCAAGATGCGGTGAAAGGTGTGCGGCGGCTGGTCTTTGTCGGGGCGCCCTTGGGGTGGTTCATGTCAACCTTGGCGTTGCGCTATGGGGCAGGGCTATCGTGGGAAAGTGCCACAGTGTTCGGCGGCATCATGATCGTCACAGGCCCGACGGTCATTGCGCCCTTGTTGCGCACGGCACGGCTGTCGCGCAGGCCCGCGGCCTTGCTGCAGTGGGAAGCGATCGTGAACGACCCCATCGGAGCTTTGGCCGCGGTTTTCGCCTTTGAAGTTGTGCTGGTTTTGAACACCGCGACGACGACGGGAGAGGCCGTTTGGGATTTGGCAGTCGGGATCGGCTTTGCCACGGGCTTGGGATTGGCTGCAGGTTACGGTCTTGCGAAATCGTTCAAGCGGGGCTGGGTGCCTGAATTTATGAAGGTGCCGGTGCTGTTTTCACTGTTGCTGCTGATTTTCGGGGTCTCGGATCATGTACTGCATGAAAGCGGGCTTTTGGCCGTGACAATCATGGGGATTGTCGTCGCCAACGCCAATCTGCCTAGCTACGAAGAGCTGCGCCGCTTCAAGGAACATGCGACTGTGTTGCTGGTCTCCGGGGTGTTTATCCTGCTTGCGGCGGGGCTCGATTTCAGCGCTTTGGCGAAACTTGATCTGCGCGCAGTCATTTTTGTGGGGTTGGTCATTCTGGTGGCGCGTCCGATCACCGTTTTCATCGCGCTTTTCGGATCAGGTATACCGTTGCGCGAGCAGGTTCTGGTTGCCTTCACAGGGCCGCGCGGCGTTGTGCTGGTCGCCGTGGCGGGATTATTTGGCGAGCGCTTGCTGCATTTGGGCTTTGCCGATGCGGCCTTGATCGGGCCTTTGGCCTTTGTTTTGGTAGCGGTCACGGTGGTCTTGCACGGGTTTACGCTCGCTCCTTTCGCCCGCTTTCTGGGGCTGACGGGGGCGGACACGCCTGGTGTTATCCTGATTGGCGGGTCCGAGTGGACGACGGCCCTCGCGGAGGCGATTAAAAAGGCGGAGGTGCCAGTGCTCATGGCCGATCCGAACTTTGGCAATCTGCGTGCCGCGCGCGCATCGGGGATCGAGACATTTTCAGGGGACATCCTGTCGGAGGCCGCAGAGCAGCGGTTGGAACTGGTCAGCTATGCCACTCTGATCGCCGCGACCAACAATGACGCCTACAACACGCTGGTGGCCACCGACCTTGCGCCGGAATTTGGCCGTGACAATGTGTATCAAGTCATGCGCGAAAAGACCGAGAGTGCGCGACATCAATTGCCACGGACCCTTGGCGGGCGCAAATTTGGCCCCGAGGAAACCCATGAGGGGATGAACCGCTTGGTGCGTGCCGGCTGGACCTTCCGCGTGACGCGGCTAAGCGAGGAATTCACCTTCGAAAAATGGCGGTCCGAGCGCGCAGAGAGTAAACTTGTCGCGCGGATTTCGCCCAAAGGCGTGATTTCTTTCATCCGGCGCGACGAGGACGTAAAAGGGGCCGCAGGCGTGCGGATTATCGCCATGCGCCCGCCGCAAAGTGCCCCTGAAGTGGCGAACATTCAACCGCCAGCCGACGCCTGACATTGACCGCGCGGCTGGCCGTGCTAAACGACATGAAACCAAATTACAAAAGCCGACCAAAGGACGCCTGACATGAACCTATTTGCTGATATTCGTGGTCTTGTGATCACCTGCCTTGATGCGATGGTTGCCGAAGGGGCGCTGCCTGCGGGGCTTGAGATGGGCGCGGTCTCAGTCGAGCCACCGCGTGACGCGGCCCATGGCGATATGGCGACCAATGCCGCGATGGTCCTGGCGAAACCTGCGGGGATGAACCCGCGCCAGATCGCCGAAGCTCTCGCAGCCAAGCTGCTGGCGGATCCGCGTGTGACCGTTGCCGAAGTGGCAGGGCCAGGCTTTTTGAACCTGAAACTGGCAGAGGATGTCTGGCAAGGCGTGGTCAAGGCCGTGATTACGAACCCTAAATACGGGCGTTCTACATTGGGCCAGAATCAAAAGATGCTGGTCGAATATGTGTCGGCCAACCCGACAGGCCCGCTGCACGTCGGCCATACCCGTGGCGCTGTTTTCGGCGATGCGCTGGCGAGCCTTTTGGATTACGCGGGCTATGACGTGACGCGTGAATATTACATCAACGACGGCGGCGCACAGGTCGATGTGCTCGCGCGGTCGGTCTATCTGCGGTACCAAGAGGCCCATGACCTGAGCGTTGACTGGCCTGAAGGCAGCTATCCCGGGGACTACCTCATTGAAGTGGGTGAAGAGCTGAAGGCCAAGATTGGCGATAAATATCTTGAGGCCCCGGAGGACGACTGGCTCGCAGAAATACGCCTCTTTGCCACTGAAAAGATGATGGACATGATCCGCGCCGACCTCGCCCAATTGGGTGTCGTGATGGACAGCTTCTATTCGGAAAAATCGCTTTACGGCACGGGCCTGATCGAAAAGGCAATCGCCGAACTGGATGCCAAGGGCCTGATCTATCGTGGCACACTTGAGCCGCCGAAGGGCAAGCTGCCTGACGATTGGGAGCCGCGCGAACAGACTTTGTTCCGGTCGACGGCCCACGGTGATGACGTGGACCGTCCGGTGCAAAAATCCGACGGCGCATGGACCTATTTCGCGCCCGATATCGCCTATCACTACGACAAGGTGCAGCGCGGCTATGACCAGTTGATCGACGTCTTCGGCGCCGACCATGGCGGCTATGTGAAGCGGATGAAGGCGGCGGTCTCGGCGCTATCTGATGGCAAGGTGCCCTTGGACGTGAAGCTGACACAGTTGGTCAAACTCTATAAGAATGGCGAGCCGTTCAAAATGTCCAAGCGGGCAGGGACATTTGTGACCCTGCGCGACGTGGTGGATGCGGTGGGCAAGGATGTCACCCGTTTTCATATGCTGACCCGTAAAAACGACGCGCCGCTCGATTTCGATTTCGACAAGGTGACGGAGCAATCCAAGGACAACCCCGTCTTTTATGTGCAATACGCCCATGCGCGGATCAAATCTGTCATGCGCAAGGCGATTGAGGCGGGCGTTGACGTCTCTGACGCGGCTCTCGCTGGTGCGGATATGACCAAAGCCTCCCATGACGCCGAAATCAATGTTGCCAAGAAGGTCGCGGAGTGGCCGCGTCTGGTTGAAATCGCCGCCAAAAGCCACGAGCCGCACCGGATCGCATTTTACCTCTATGATCTGGCGTCCGATCTGCATGGGCTTTGGAATCGCGGCAATGACGACCTCAGCCTGCGTTTCTTGCAAGACGGTGACAATGACACAACACAATCGAAAATTGCGCTTATTCGGGCCGTTTCTGTTGTTATTGCCTCCGGTCTTGGTATTCTCGGCGTGACCCCCGCGGAAGAGATGCGCTAAAGCGTGCCATCACGGGGGGTGTAATTGAGGCAACCCACCCGACGTTAGCAGTGGCGCGGGCAGTGAGGCGAACATGGCGGTTTATGATCAGGGGCCAGCCCCTTTGAGCGGTGCGGCACGCGCCGGCGCTCTCGTGAATTATGCAGGCGCAGCAATATCTTGTGCATTGGTGATCGGTGTTGGCGTTTGGGGCTATAAGCTTGTGGTGCGCGATGTGACGGGTATTCCTGTCGTGCGTGCGATGGCAGGAGAAATGCGCGCGCTGCCCGATAATCCGGGCGGTGAGGTGACCTTGCATACGGGGCTTTCCGTTAATGAAGTTGCGGCCATCGGTGTTGCCGCAGCCCCCGAAGATACCGTCGCATTGGCGCCGCCAACATCGGGCTTGTCCGATGAAGACCTCGAGGCGCAGCCCATGGCAGAGGCCGCTGAAATGATGGCCGTCGTTGATCCGCTGGGGCAGGTCGTGTCCACCGAGGTTGCGATGCCTGTTGCGTTGAATGCGGCGCAACTGGTCGATGCGCCACTGTCTACAGACGATATTCTGGCGCTCGCCGATCAAATCGCGACAGGGGCTGCGCCTTTGCAGGATCTGTTCCAAGGTGTTGATACGGCGCCAGAGTTGGCCGTTGCCGCGCCGGCTGATGAAGAGACACCCGCGCCCGCCGCTGTGGCACCTGCTGCCGGTGTCGTGACAGTGTCTTTGCGCCCGACGGCGCGCCCGACGCCCCAAACCGCCGTCTCGGATGACAGCGCCGTTGAAGCGGCTCTGGCTGCGGCCCTCGCGCCTGCGCAGCCCGACACATTGGTGACAACAGCAGATTTCACGGCTGGCACCAACTTGGTCCAGCTGGGTGCCTTCCCGTCGCCTGATGTGGCAGACGCCGAATGGCGCCGTCTTAATGAACGCTTTGGCGAGGTGCTCGTTGGCAAGTCGCGGGTCATTCAGGCCGCAACCTCGGGGGGCAAGACGTTCTACCGCCTGCGCGCCGAAGGTTTTGTCGAACTGAGCGATGCGCGCCGGTTCTGCGCCGCGATGGTTGCCGAAAATGTGGACTGCATCCCTGTCGTGGTGCGCTAAGTGGTTCAAAGCGCTACTATTCTCGGATGCGTTGGACTTGCGCTCACGCCATCGGAGCGGGCGTTTTTTCGCGAGGCCAATCCGTTCGGCTTTATCCTTTTCGCGCGGAATATCGACACGCCCGAGCAACTGAAACATCTGACCGCCTCTCTGCGTGAGGCCGTCGGGCGGCAGGCCCCGATCCTGATCGACCAAGAGGGGGGCCGCGTGCAACGGATGCGCAGCCCGCATTGGCGGGAGTATCTGCCAGCGCTCGACCAAATGACCCGCGCAAGTGATCCGATGCGCGCGCAATGGGTGCGCAACCGTTTGATCGCGCAGGAACTTTTTGATGTGGGCATTGACGTGAATTGCGCGCCCTTGGCCGATCTCGTCGAAGATGAGACCCACCCCGTTTTGCACAACCGCCTCTACGGTGCCAATGTGGACACCGTGGTTGATGCCGCGCGTATCTGTGCCGATGCGTTTCTGGCAGGCGGGGTCTTGCCCGTGCTCAAGCATATTCCCGGCTATGGCCGCGCTTGTGTCGATAGTCACAAGGACCTGCCGACCGTGGCGGTGGCCCGTGACGCCTTGGAAGCGCGCGATTTTGCGCCATTCAAGGCGTTGAATGACATGGCGATGGGCATGACGGCCCACATTGTGTTCGCTGATATTGACCCCAACGCGCCCGCGACGACATCGCCCGACATGATGCAGTTGATCCGCGAAGATATCGGGTTTGACGGGCTCTTGATGACGGACGATATCTCGATGGAGGCTTTGTCTGGTACGATTGCGCAAAGGGCTGCGGCGTCGATCGCGGCGGGTTGTGACATTGCCTTGCATTGCAACGGAGATGCAGCCGAGATGGACGCGGTCGTCGTGGCCTCTGGCGCGATGACGCCTCAGGCGATGATCCGCGCAGAACGGGCCTTGGCCCAGCGTAAAACGCCCGAAAAGATTGACATTGCGGGCTTAGTTTCGGAACTTGAAGCGCTTCTGGCGTGAGGACCAAGTGACCGATCAGGACTTTCAGGACGGCACGATCAGTGTCAGCGAACGGGTTGCTGCAGAAGCGCTCATCGTTGACGTGGGCGCGTTTGAAGGGCCGCTTGATCTGCTCTTGACCCTGTCGCGCACCCAAAAGGTTGATCTGCGCCAGATTTCCATTCTTGCCTTGGCCCGACAGTATCTGGCTTTTGTGGAGCAGGCCAAAAAGCTGCGCCTTGAATTGGCAGCGGATTATCTGGTCATGGCCGCTTGGCTCGCCTTTTTGAAGTCCCGCTTGCTGTTGCCACCTGATCCGACCGAAGAGGGGCCGTCGGGCGAGGAGCTTGCGGCGCATCTTGCCTTCCAGTTGGAGCGGTTGGAGGCGATGCGCAATGCGGCGGCCCATTTGATGGCGCGCGATCAATTGGGCCGCGATTTCTTTGCCCGTGGGATCACCGAAGACGTGCAGCGCGTGCGCCGCGTCACCTATACCGCGACGCTGCTGGATCTGATGCAGGGCTATGCGCGCATTCGCACGAAGGACGACTTCCGCCCCTTTGTGATGGACCGCGATTCGGTGATGACGATGGAGCAATCGCTGGCGCGGATGCGCACGCTGATCGGATTTGCGGGCGATTGGACGGATATCGTGAGCTACTTGCCCGAAGGCTGGGAGCTTGATCCTGTCAAGCGCCGCTCGGCTACGGCGGCGACCTTTGCCGCCTCGCTTGAACTTGCCAAAGAGGGCAAAATCGACATTCGACAGGGGGAAACCTTTTCTCCCATCCAGATCCGCAAAAGGGAGCCGCGTGATGGCTAAGCCTGACAATGAAAGCCTGTTTGAGGCCCCGCCCATGGCCGAGCAAGAGCGGATGGTGGAGGCCATCTTGTTTGCGACCGCAGACCCTGTGACGGTGCACGAATTGATCGGACGGATGCCGCATGGCTGCGACCCCGCCGAGGCGCTGGTTTACCTGCGCAAGCGTTATGACGGGCGCGGTGTGAACCTGATCAAGATCGGCGATGCATGGGCCTTCCGCACGGCCCCCGACCTTGGTTATTTGATGCAAAAAGAAACGGTCGAGACCCGCAAGCTGTCGCGTGCCGCCATCGAGACGCTGGCAATTGTGGCCTACCATCAACCCGTAACGCGCGCCGAAATCGAAGAGATTCGGGGGGTTTCCGTCAGTCGCGGCACGATTGACCAGTTGATCGAGATGGAATGGGTGCGCATTGGCCGCCGCCGCATGACGCCCGGACGGCCTGTGACCTTTGTTGTGACGCAAGAATTCCTCGACCACTTCGGGCTTGAGAATGCCCGCGATTTGCCGGGTTTGAAGGAACTGCGTGCCGCTGGTCTGCTCGAAAACCGGCCGCCGCCTGGTATTTCGCAACTTGGACAGTCAACTGACGAGGCTGACGACGACGATGATGACGATCAGGTTGAAATGTTCGAAGACGATTAGAAATTAGACAAAATTTTATCTATCACGGCCAAAATTAAGACTCTTCTTGCCATATGCGCCCTATCCAAAAGAGGTAGATCAAGAGGATCTGGTTGTGCAAATTTTGAAGCTTTCGATAGAAACGATTGGTACGCGGTCGCACTATATCTTTCTCGCCATGCAGCGCGGAAATACTTTGCTGGTGTCGCGATTACGTGTGCACTGCTCGGACTTTCTCTCACCTTGTTTGGTGGTCCTGCGTCGCGGTCTGTGCCACTGACGCACCCGCTGACCGCATACGCCATCTTTATTCTTGCAGCTTTTTTGATCCGCTCCCGTGCTATCATCGGCGTGTCACGGGGCGAAACTCTGGTTTTGTCTGGCTTGATCACCCTCATCACGGTCCTGTTAATCTCACGTTTGGTGCTTGGGTTGAAAATCGATGCACAAATCGCCCGTTTTGGCCATGTCGGCACAGATACGGCGGTCAGTTTCGTGGTGCCTTGGTGTGACGGTCTTCTGCATCTGCGCGGTGGCAATCGGTTCAGGGATGTTTCATGAGAAAGTGGATGCCTCACGTCGCAGAATGGCGCGAAAGTTGCTTGAGGTTGCGCGTCAGGATTGCCTCACCAAAACGTTGAACCGCCATGGGATTTCGGACGACCTATCCTGCCGTTGGCGCAACTTTCGCCACATTGGGCGTTCGCAATGCGTGATGATTGTCGATCTTGATCCTTTCAGAAAGATCAACGACCGGTTTGGGCATGATGAGGGGGATCGCGTGCTTGCGACGATACGCAATATGTTGGCCCCGTGTTTGCGTGCACAGGACGCCTCGGACAAATGGGGCGGCGAGGAGTTTCTGATGTTGATCGACGACATCGATTGGGATGCCTCAAGGGCCACCGCCGAAAGGCTACGCGAGGCCGTGACAAAGGTTGCAGTTGCACTGCATCCCCATGCCAAAATTACCTTATCAGACGATGGCATCCATTGGTGGCGCCTTCTTTGAAGCGCAGGACACAAGCCCCGAAGATGCAATCAAAAGAGCGGATCTGGCGCTCTATGAGGCAAAGGAAAAAGGCAGGAACGGGTTGTGCATGCAGCTCGACTGCGCGCGTCAAAGGCCGCTTAGGGGTGCGCAAAGTGCTTTGACAGCTTCAACCCCTGGCCTTGGTAGTTGGACTTAATCTCTTGGCCATAAAGGGCAGCAGGCATTGCGCTCATATGCTCGTAGACGAGGCGTCCGACGACCTGACCGTGCTCCAACACAAACGGGGCTTCGTGGCAGCGCACTTCCAGCACCCCGCGAGAGCCCGCGCCACCAGCGGCCGCATAGCCGAAGCCCGGATCAAAAAAGCCCGCGTAATGCACGCGAAACTCGCCGACCATGGCCAAATAAGGTGCCATTTCAGCAGCTTGCATCGGCGGTATCACGATCGATTCGCGGCTGACAAGGATATAGAATGCACCGGGGTCGAGGATGATCCAGCCATCTTTGCTATGCACCTCTTCCCAATATTCGGCAGGGTCGTAATGGGCCAGCAGGGAGAGGTCGATCACGCCGGTATGGGGCTTGGCGCGATACCCTACGAGGGTGCCGCAGGCAGGCTTGAGATCGACGGAGAATCCGAGCCCGTCGGAGATCACCGGATCACCGGACACGATGGGGGATTGGGCATGCAGGGCGCGCAGTTCTTCGTCTGACATCATCGTTTTGCCCTGACGAAAGATGATCTGGTTGAGCATTTGCCCCATGCGGGCCACGACAGAAAACGAGCGCGGGCAGATTTCTACAAAAAGCGGGCCGGAATAGCCCGCAGGCACGCGGTCAAACTCGACGCCGTAATCTGTGATGATCCGCGTGAGCAGGTCAAGACGGCCAATCGAGGACTTGGCAGAGGCCGCAGCCGTCATGCCAGCGGGCAGGGCCAGCGCTTCGAGGAGTGGAACGACATAGACACAGCCCTTTTCAAGCACGGCACCTTCGGTCAGGTCAATCGCGTGCATTTGAAAGTCGGCAAGGCGTTCGGTGACTTTGCGCGTGCGCCCCGCAAGAAAAGAGGCACGGACACGGTATGCGGTTGAGCCCAGGCGTAAATCCAAGCTCGCGGGCTGGATTTGGCCGTCTTCAATCGCAACGGAGGCTGAAATGCCGCCCTCCGCGATCATGTCGCGAATCTGATGATCAGCCAAAACGCCGGAATGTGTCATTGTGTCGTCCTTTCGGGCTTACAAAAACGCCCGCTGCGCAGATACGCAAGCGGGCATTGTTTGGTCGGGCTAGCAGGACTCGAACCTGCGACCTTCCGTCCCCCAGACGGACGCGCTACCAGGCTGCGCTATAGCCCGACTGGCGGTGTTCATACCCGAATTGCTGCGGCAGGCAAGACCCAAATCACTATTGGGCGCGGATCGCATCACGCAGGCTTTCTAGCCGCGCGATCAATGGCGTAATCTTGGTCGCATTCTTCTGGATCATGATCTGATTTGGGATCGCGATATCTGCCAAAATCGCGCAGCGTTTCAACACCGTTGCGGTAGGCGCGGCGGTCACGACGGCGGGTTTGGGCGCAGGGGGGGCGACTGGCGGCGCTGCTGTTGGAGCGGTCGTGGCCTCGGTCTCAGGGGCCAAAACGACGTGCGCGTCTTGCGGCTCTGGATAGGTCTCCGAGACCGCACCAAGGGCCGAGACATGCTTAACGCCTTGTTCCTTCAGAAGTTTTTGAGCTCCTTTGATCGTCATCCCATGCTCGTGCAGCAAGGTTTTTATCCCCGCGAGCAGGTCCACATCTTCGGGACGATAATAGCGACGCCCGCCGGCGCGCTTCACAGGTTTGATTTGCGCAAACTTGCTTTCCCAGAAACGCAACACATGCGTGGGCGTATCGAGAGCCTCTGAAACTTCACTAATGGTGCGAAACGCGTCGCGGGACTTGGCCATGCAAAATGGTCCTATTTGTTGCCCGCAGCGACCCTATCTTTCATCAAGTGGGACGGACGGAAGGTCAAAACGCGGCGAGGATGAATTGGCACCTCTTCGCCTGTTTTCGGATTTCGGCCCACGCGCGCCGCTTTTTCGCGCAGCGAGAAGGTGCCGAATGATGAGATCTTAACGGTCTCGCCATTGACCAAAGCATCGGAGACATGCCCCAAGACGCTCTCGACCAAATCGGCGCTCTCGTTCCGTGATAGTCCTACCTGGCTATGGACGGCGTCTGCCAGATCCATGCGCGTTAATGTCTTATCAGCCATATCCATCCCCTGAAATTTGATCAAGCATAAGCGAGACATAAATTCAGAGTCAATAACAAGGACTTGAACGATGGTCTTAACAGGGTGTTTCCGCTACCAGCGGATGACAACAGCACCCCAGGCAAGGCCGCCGCCAATGGCCTCGGTCACAAGCAGGTCGCCCTTTTTGATCTGGCCATTTTGCACACCGACCGACAGGGCCAGTGGGATAGAAGCCGCAGAGGTGTTGCCATGGTCTTGCACGGTCACGATCACACGGTCCATGCCGACGCCAAGCTTGCGGGCGGTGGATTTGATAATCCGGATATTGGCCTGATGAGGGACAACCCAATCGACATCGTCCGCCGTCAGCCCGACCTTATCAAGCGCGGTGTGGGCCGTTTCGGCCAGCTTTTCGACAGCGTGGCGGAACACTTCCTGGCCCTCCATGCGCAACATACCTGTCGTTTGTTTCGAGACGCCGCCATCGACATATAGCAGGTCGCGATAGGCCCCGTCGGAATTGAGGTCGGTCGACAGAATGCCGCGATCTTCAGTTGTGCCGTTGCCCTCTTGGCCCTCAAGAAGGACCGCGCCGGCACCGTCACCAAACAGCACGCATGTGCCACGGTCGGTCCAGTCCAGAATCCTGCTGAATGTTTCGGCCCCGATCACCAGAACACGGTTGGCCTGACCAGATACAATCAATGCATTGGCATTGCTGAGCGCAAAGGTAAATCCGGCACAAACGGCTTGGATATCAAAGGCATAGCCCTTGGTGTTGCCAATCGCATGCTGCACCATCGTCGCGGAAGACGGGAAGGTCAAATCGGCAGTGGATGTGGCCAGAATAATCGCGTCAACGTCGTTGCCCTTCAGGCCCGCCATTTCCAGAGCGGCAAGTGCCGCACGCGCCGCAAGATCGGATGTGGTTTGACCGGGCGTCGCAAAATGCCGGCGCTCAATGCCCGAGCGCGACTTGATCCACTCGTCAGTTGTGTCGAGCGTTTTTTCGAACTCTGCGTTGGGAACAACGCGTTCAGGCAGATAATGCCCAACGCCTATGGCTACTGCGCGTCGTGTCATATTTATTTTTCCGCGGTTAGATTTGGGCCATCGTGAATTGTATCTTGGGCAAGTGCAGCCGCAGATGCAACCCGCGCCGCCAACTTCTCGGAGAAGCCGGATCGGGCAAGGCGGTAGGCGAGGTTAAGCGCGGCTGCAACGCTTGTCGCGTCAGCGCCGCCATGGCTTTTGACGACCGTTTGGTTCAACCCGAGAAAGACCCCGCCATTCACCCGACGGGGGTCGATTTTTTGTTGCAAACGCTTAAGAGAGCCGCGCGCCAGTAGCGCACCAAGCATCGAAAACGGCGTTTTCATCAAGGATTCGCGCAAGAGCCCCGAAATCAGTTTGGCGGTGCCTTCGCCTGTTTTGAGCGCCACATTGCCAGTAAAGCCGTCGGTCACAATCACGTCGACCCGCTCGGATGGCAAATCGCCGCCTTCGACGAATCCGATGAACTCGTAATCGCCTTTGGTTGCCGCCGCGCCGATCAACTCGTGGGCGACCTTCAGTTCAGCGCGCCCTTTATGTTCTTCGGTTCCGACGTTCAGCAGGCCAACGCGTGGCCGTTTGATATCAAGCCCGTTGCGTGCATAGGAGGCCCCCATCAGCGCATAGGTCAGTAAATCATCCTGATCGGCACGAATATCGGCGCCAGCATCGAGCATCACGCTAAAGCCAGCCGGGTTGCGCGAGGGCCACAGGCAGGCGATGGCAGGGCGGTTCACGCCTTCGGCCTTGCGCAGGCGCAGCATGGAGATCGCCATCAAGCCGCCGGTGTTGCCGCATGACACAGCCACAGCCGCAGACCCGAC